>NZ_FSRA01000002.1:0-723897 GCF_900129465.1 Chitinophaga niabensis
TGCATGTATTAGGCCTGCCGCTAGCGTTCATCCTGAGCCAGGATCAAACTCTCCATTGTAAAGAAGTTGTTTGAGCTGACTAATTTCTCTCGAAATCAGACGTTTCAATTATTAATGTTTTCGCTAACATTACCTGTATTTACTTCGTTACCATTGCTGGTAACTTAGTGCTGTTGTTTCCAAACTTTCAAAGACCTTATTCGACCTGGTCAACACTTACTGTTGTCCGTTTGATCTAATTTGCAGATGATAAGGATCCGATCCTCCTGGCCTTGCGCCCTCATCTCTTTATTACTTTTTGAAGAACTTTTTGATCACCCCGTTTCGATGGGAGTGCAAAGGTAGCTGAGTTTTAATTCTCTTCCAAATTTTTCTGCGGAAATATTTTAATCTTTCTTCTGATTAAGTAACTCCGGAAAACCAATACTGTTAAGGCTTTGAAACCCAAGTGAGAGGAAGAAAATCGTGCAAAGAACTATGCGTTTTCCGTCGTTAGCGGGATGCAAAGGTAGATACTTTTTTCCGTTACTTCCAAATGTTTTGAAAAGAAATTTTATCTATTTTTTTGAAGAGGAATGAAACCCTTACTCAGAAAGACTTCCAGCATCAAAGGTCCCCTCCGGGTACATCACCTTCATCAAACACAAACCCTCCGGCGGCACCGCAAAATCTGCCTGCGTGCAATCCTTACTTTCTATCGCAGCCCTGAATTCCTCCAACGTCAACTTACCACGCCCCACCCGCAACATCGTGCCCACCAAGCCTCTTACCATGCCCCGCAGAAAACGGTTCGCACTCACGTTATAGACTATACGCCCTTCCTCCCGCGTCCATTGTGATGTATATATATTGCAGTTATAGGTCTTCACCTGCGTATTCCTCTTAGAGAACGTACTGAAGTCTGTATACTCCTTAAGGATCCCCGCCGCTTCCTGCAACAATCCCATGTCCATACGATACGGATAAAAATATCCGCGATCCCGCAGAAAAGGATCCTTATACGTATATAAAGTATACTCATATGCACGACCCGTGGCCGCAAAACGACTATGCAGATCATCCGGCACCGGGTACACCCCCTTCAATACAATATCCGGTGGCAGTATAGCATTCACCTTATACCGGAACTGCGGATGCAACGCAGTACCGGTATCAAAATGCAGGAAATTCTGCCGTGCATGCACTCCCGCATCCGTTCTGCTGGAACCAGTTGTAATGATCTTTTCCCGCATCAGCAACCCCACCGCACGATCTATCTCAGATTGTACGGTGATCCCGTTATCCTGCACCTGGAAGCCACTGTAACGTGCTCCCATATAAGCTACTTCTAAAAAATACCTGGCCATGATGCGCGAAAGTAAAGAAATTTAAAACGACAAATGGTGAACAACGTCTGTCATTCACCATTTGCCATATATATGATGTACATGGAATTATCGCTTGATCATCGCTTTAAAGCGGCCCTTATAGTAATCCTCCTTCAGCAGATCGCTCAGGGTAGCAAAGTTCTGCGTGTCGTACGTTCTTGCATAAGCTGCATCCAGTAATTGATACCTATTCTCTTCCGTAGCAATTAACTGTGTCAGCGCACGGATCTGTTCTGTGCTCACACAAACGGAACGTGTGCCTTTCCTGAAAGCATCCACCATATCTTCATCGCTCTTCTTGCCATTCATTGTACGCAGCAGCTTGCGGAATGCATCTACTTCCAGGATCTTCTCACAATCCGAGTTCACCATTTTTATCGTTGGCTTCTTTTCCTCAACAGTCACCGGTGCATTGAATTCAGCATTCGCAATGCTATCCTTCACAAATGCAGCCCGCTCTGCCGCTGCTCTTTCTTCCTTACGCTTCTGACGTTTGGCATCCCGTTGATCTTTTGCACTCAACCCTTCTTCCTGGGCAACATTCTCTGTTACTGCTTCCGCTGCTTTCTCCGCAACAGGCGCAGCAGCGGATGAAGTTTTATCAAAGTCTATAAACTCAGGCTCAGTCTGCCCTTTCTTCTTCTTTGGTTTACGCTCTTTCTTCACCGGCGTTGCTTCTGAAGATTCATCTGTTACAACCGCCACCGCAGAATCAACCATTGTTACAGCAGAACCACCCGCCACAATAGAATCACCCCCTGTAGCCGCAACCGCCTCATCAGCCGCTGCTTTCTTCTCATCTTCCATTACACTGCTTAACAAATGCTGTTCTTCTTCCGTCAAAGCTTCCCGCTCTTTACGGTTCTTCCTGCCTTTCGGTTTTTTTGTCGCAACCGGCGCAACATTTTCTACTACAGGAGCAGGATCAGCAGCTACCACAACCGGAACCGGTTTAGGTTTCGGAGCTTCCAGCGGCATATCCTCGGGACGGTCGTCTGTTACCACCCTGTCCAAAGCCTCCGCAAAACTGCCTTTCTTCTTAGGGATAACAGTATCGGCCTTTTTAGCCAGCGCCGCTTCCACATCCGCCTGCACATTATTGATCAGTTCTTTCTGTTCCGCTGTAGACCCTTCGCTGGAAATACGGGTAACCGTTACATTTTCCTGCAAAGGCGCGCCGCCACCGGATTTCAGCGTAGCAAATGTTTGAAGATCATACAACGCGTAATCATTGTCTCCTGTATTCTTCAGCAAAAACCCATAATCCCGCTGCCCCGTCAGCCGCAGCACATAAGATTGCTCAGGTGCTTCGCTTTTCGGAAAACCAATGGTAACAGGTACTTTGCCCTGGGGCAATTTAGGCAGGATCACATATCCTTTCACGGAAGAACTCAGCATTTTCCCCTCCAGCTTTACATAAAAGGGCAGCTGCTTCTCGTGCTGAATGTACACGAAATACGACGCATCCTGCGCTGCCAGGCCAGAACTCACCAGCAGGCAACAGAACAGGTATAATAATTTCAATTTGAATCGATCCATAATGCTTCTTCTAACAAATATTATTCCAGCACAATTAAAACCTCTCCTTTCTCAACGGCTGTGCGCTCCGTTACTTTCACTTCTTTCACCACGGCATCCACTGTTGCTTTGAACACATTCTCCATTTTCATGGCCTCCAGGATCAGCACGGGGTCTCCTTTATGGATAGCCTGGCCAGGACTCACCAACACTTTCAGTACCATCCCCGGCATGGGTGCCTTAATATCATTCACTTTCCGGGAAGAAGCTTCGCTGATGCCCATGGATGCCAGTAAACGGTCCATTGGTTCCTCCAGGGCCACTTCATACAGTGCCTGCGCAACCTGAAAGGTAAGCGTTTTGGTATCCCGGTCTGTTTTCACCACCTGTGCTACAAAACTTTTCCCGTCCATTAAGATGCTGAATCCACCGGAAGGCAGTGCCACCGCGCTCCAGTTTGTTTGCTTCCCGTTACATTCTACACCGCCGGAACCATCTCCGGCCGGGGTTATCTCAAACGGCTGGGTGCCGTTAACTGTTGCTTTGATCATAAATAACCTGTCCTGGTGCTACAAAAATAACAATTTTAACCGCTTGCGTTGTATTTGGGCCATTTGTTTAAATTTGACCCCTGCCCTCATGGGGAGGGCCTATTTTTGTCTTAAACAACAATTCATGCATCTGCAACTCAAGAACACATTCAGCATTTTGCTGGCAGGATTCGCTGTCATAGGGCTTTGCGCCCCTGTGCTGGCTCAATCCGGCGAGCAGTCGAAAGAAGACCCGGCACTACAGATCTACCGCTCATCTCCCACTAAGATCAACAACCTCGTTCACACCAAGCTGGATGTACGTTTTGATTATGCTAAGCGCCAACTCAACGGAAAGGCCTGGATCACCCTCCAGCCGCACTTTTATCCCACGGATAGCCTTACGCTCGATGCAAAAGGCATGGATATCAAACAGGTTTCCCTGGTTCAGACCAGTGGCGCCGCTGTACTGAAATTTCCCAGCGAGGCCATGCTGAAAACTGCCAAGACCAGCCCCCTCAAATATGAATATGATGGCAAAGAACTCCGCCTGAAACTCAATAAAACGTACAAAAGCAGCGAATCTTATACTGTTTTTGTTGAATACACTGCTAAACCGGACGAAGCAGAGGTAAAAGGCAGCGCAGCGATCACTGATGCCAAAGGCCTCTATTTCATCAACCCGGATGGCAAAGATCCTAAAAAGCCCATCCAGATCTGGACGCAGGGCGAAACAGAATCTTCTTCCGTATGGTTCCCTACGATCGACAAAACCAATCAGAAAACCACTTCCGAGATCAGCATGACGGTGGATAAGAAGTACGTTTCCCTCTCCAATGGTAAACTGGTTAGCCAGAAACCCAATGCAGACGGCACCCGTACGGATACCTGGCGGATGGAACTCCCCCACGCTCCCTACCTCTTCATGATGGCCGTAGGTGATTTTGCTGTTATAAAGGACCAATGGCGCGGAAAAGAAGTGAATTACTACGTGGAAAAGGAATACGCCCCTCACGCCAAAGCTATTTTCGGCAACACGCCTGAAATGATGACCTTCTACTCCAAGATCCTCGGATATGATTACCCCTGGGTGAAATACTCACAGATCATTGTACGGGATTATGTTTCAGGCGCAATGGAAAACACCACTGCCACTATCCACGGCGATTTCCTCCAGAAAACAGACCGCGAACTGCTGGACGATGACGATCGCCAGGGGGAAGCCGTGATCGCACATGAACTGTTCCACCACTGGTTTGGCGACCTCGCCACCTGTGAATCCTGGAGCAACCTCACCATGAATGAATCTTTTGCAGATTACAGTGAATACCTCTGGTTTGAGCATAAATTCGGTAAAGATGCAGCCGATGAACATGCCTACAGCGCTATGAACAATTACATGGAATCTGCCGAATACCAGGGAGATCACCACCTCGTACGTTTCCATTATCACGATAAAGAGAACATGTTTGATGCCATCACCTACCAGAAAGGTGGCCGCATCCTGAACATGCTCCGTAATTACGTGGGCGACGAAGCCTTCTTCAAAGCCCTCAATCTCTACCTGAAACAGAATGCCTTCAAATCAACAGAAGCCCACCAGCTCCGTCTTGCCATGGAAGAAGTAACCGGCCAGGATATGAACTGGTTCTTCAACCAATGGTACTTTGGCGAAGGTTATCCCACGCTGGACATCAATTATGATTATAGCCAGTCCGGCACCGCAAAAGTGATCATCTCCCAGAAAGGCGATAAAGTATGGGACCTCCCCATCGCTATTGATGTATACGCAGGTGGCAAAAAAGAACGCCACAACGTGCGCGTAACGGAAAAAGAAAACACTTTCTCTTTCCCCGTTAGCGCTAAGCCTGACTTCATCAACATCGATGCAGATAAAGTGCTGATCGTTAAAAAAACAGACCGTCGTGACCTGGGTACCTATGTGTTCCAATACAAGAACGCACCCAATTACCTCGATCGCAGAGAAGCCATAGAGGCCTGTCTGAAACAGCAAACCAGCAATCCCGCAGCCCGTGCTACGGTAATTGCCGCACTGAAAGACAAATACGAAGGCCTCCGCTCCCTCGCCATCGGTGGCCTGAAATTGGACAACAACGACATAAAAACCGCTGCCCTGCCCATCCTTACAGACCTCGCAAAATCTGATGCACACTCCCAGGTACGCGCAGCTGCTATCAAACAACTGGGCCGCCTGAAAGATGTTCAATACACTTCCCTCTTCGAAGGCGCATTAAAAGATCGCTCTTACCTCGTAGAAGGCACAGCACTCAATGCTTTGGCGGAACTGGACATTAAAAAGGCTTACCAATTGGCTAAGTCCATGGAAAAAGACGCCCGGGGCCTGTTGGGTAGTGGTATTGCCAGTGTTTATGCCAAAAACGGGGATGTAAGCGATGTACCTTTCTTTGCACAGAAACTGGAAGAATCCACCGGCCAGGATAAGATCGGCGCCGCCATCATGTACCTCAATATCCTCGGCAGCGTGGACGATACGCAGATAGTAACCAAAGGCATCGACGAAGTGGTTGCCGTTGTTGAGAATTTCAATAACAGCTGGGTGAACAATTACATTATCAACCTGCTCACGCCCATGGCCAAAAAGAAACAGGAGAAAGCCGCCACCGCTAGCGGAGATGCCAAAGCCGCGCTGAATAAGCAGGCAGCATACATCCAGCAGGCTGCGCAAAAGATCAAAGAGAATACGAAAGAAGAGTAAAACGGGGTAGCCGGCGGCGGCCATACTATCAGCCGCCGTTGTGTCACTCACTTCAACGATTAGTTCGCTATTGAGAGGCAGTTCTGAAGGGACTGCCTCTTTTTTTGCCCCTAAACGTCCCAAACCCATTCATAATCAGTGCCATAGCACTGTATTCTTATATCATTCCTATATCGCTCCTATAGCATTCCTATAGCATTGTAGGCACATAGGTATATCGAAACGATATAGGAATGCTATAAGAGTGCTATAGGAATGCGCCTTCAGCGATATAGGGATATAGGAAGAAGGTACTTTCATTGTACTGAAACAGGGGTATGCTGTGCCGTCCTTTGAAATTCGACCCACTTTTCCCTATCTTGAGAAAACCTTTATAAATTCCACCTCTGCAGCCCATGATATCACCCTTAATTCTCGTCACAGCAGCTATCCTCATCCTGATCGTACTCATTGTATGGGTAAAACTGGATACCTTCATTTCCTTCCTGGTGGTCAGCATCCTGCTTGCTTTAGCCTGTAAGATGACAGGTCCGGCAATAGGCAAATCCATAGCCGGCGGAATTGGCTCCACTCTTGGTTCCCTTGTAACCATCCTGGGTTTCGGCGCCATGTTGGGAAAATTGGTAGCGGACAGTGGCGCAGCCCAACAGATCACCTCTTCCATGGTAAAGATCTTCGGCATTAAACATATCCAATGGGGAATGGCCCTTGCCGGATTGCTGGTAGGTATCCCCATGTTCTATACTGCGGGTTTCGTAGTAGTAGTACCCCTTATTTTCGCAACGGGTATCTCTACCCGTTTACCCATGTTGTACCTGGGTATTCCCATGATCTCTGCACTGTCTACCGCTCATGGCTTTCTTCCCCCACATCCGTCTCCTGTAGCTATCAGCCAGCAATTAGGAGCAGACATGGGAAAAACTTTATTATACGGCCTCATCATTGCCATCCCTACCATTACACTGGCCGGGCCATTATTCGGCAGAACACTGAAAAAAATGCAGGTCACCCCGGAACAGGGCCTGCTGAACATCTCCTTCAAACCAGATGCAGAACTACCCGGCCTGGGCATCAGCCTGGCTACCGCCCTGCTCCCATTGATCCTGCTAACCATCACTACTTTACTGGACCCGGTTTTACAAGCCGGTACTTTCATGCATCTGCTGGTTGGTGTAATTGGCGACCCCAATATTGCCATGCTGCTTTCTGTACTGGTGGCCATCTACTTTTTAGGCATCCGCCGCCGGCAATCCATGAAAACCCTCATGAAATCTATCGAAACAGCTTTCAAAGACGTAGCACCTATCATGCTGATCATTGCAGGGGCCGGTGTTTTCATGCAGGTGATCAAAGATGGCGGCATCAATGTTTACATCGGTGAAGCCCTCAAAGGCCTTCCCGTTTCACCATTGGTATTGGGCTGGATCATCGCAGCTGTTATCAGGGTATGCGTAGGATCTGCTACTGTAGCAGGTTTAACCACGGTAGGAATTTTATTGCCCTTAATTAAAGACCAGGCTGTACATCCTGAACTGATGGTATTATCCATCGGAGCCGGCAGCCTCATGTTCTCTCATGTGAATGATGGCGGCTTCTGGCTGTTCAAAGAATATTTCAACCTCACACTGAAACAAACTTTTGCAACATGGTCCGTAATGGAAACCATTGTTTCTGTATGTGGATTGATCGGAGTGTTGGTATTACATCAATTTATTGGATAACTTTAAGGCAAAATTAAGAGATGACCAAAGAAGGGATATCATCCTGGCATCAGATAAAAGATACCGCCACCATCGCCTCCCCGGCCCTGCTGGTTTACAAGGAAAAAGTCGCAGAGAATATCAATAAGATGATTGAGATGGCCGGAGGCACAGCCAGGTTGATGCCTCACGTCAAAACCCATAAAATGGGACCGGTTATCACCATGCAACTGGCAAAGGGCATCACCCGTTTTAAATGTGCCACCTTTGCAGAAGCTAATATGTTAGCAGAAGCCGGCGCCAAAGACATTGTGGTGGCCTACCAGCTAAACTCTCCCACAGCTGAGAGCTTCGTAAAACTGGCCCGTAAATATCCGGATACCCGCTTCGCCTCTTTGGTAGATAATCTTACATCTGCTCAATTATTAAACGATCTCTTCCAGCCGCAAACGGCAGAAGTATACATAGACATCGACAATGGTATGCATCGCACAGGAATTGCACCTGAAGCGGCTTTCGCGCTTTATGAGCAATTACGGCAACTGCCCAATATTCTTTGCCGGGGCCTGCATGCATATGATGGTCACCTGCGGGAATCCGATCTTGGCATCCGCACGGAACAATGTAATGCAGCGTTCCTGCCAGTAGCCGCTTTAGCGGAAAAGATGGATAAGCCGGAGATCATTGCCGGTGGTACGCCTACTTTTCCCATTCATGCCAAACGCAAAGAGGTGATCTGCAGCCCGGGCACCTGTATCTTATGGGACGAAGGTTATGGCAGCTCCTTACCTGAGCAGGATTTCATTCCTGCAGCATTACTGCTCGCACGAGTGATCTCCAAACCACGGGAAGGCCATCTTACTTTGGACCTGGGGCACAAAGCCGTATCCGCAGAAAATCCCATTACCAAAAGGGTTTTCTTTAAAGACTTGCCGGAATACGAAGTGATCTCTCAAAGTGAAGAACACCTGGTACTGAAAACACCGCTGGCTGCACAGTTTAAAGTAGGTGATATCTTATACGGCACACCGTGGCATGTTTGCCCTACAGTGGCATTGTATAACGAAGCACAGATCATTGAAAACGGCGCCCATACAGATACCTGGACTATCGCCCGCGGCCGCCGCTTACTGAACTAAAATAATCCTTTCTAATAAATCACCTATGCAACCTTTAATCTTCGACGCGCACCTGGATCTTAGCATGAATGCACTGGAGTGGAACCGCGACCTGACTAAATCCCTGCAAGCCATACGCGATCGGGAAAAAAATATGAATGATAAACCAGACCGCGGAAATGGCACCGTGTCTTTACCTGAAATGCGCAAAGGTCGTGTAGGCATCTGCGTGGCTACGCAGATCGCAAGATATGTAGGGCTGGATAATCCTTTGCCGGGCTGGCATTCACAGGAACAGGCATGGGCACAGACCCAGGGCCAGCTGGCATGGTACCAGGCCATGGAGGCAAGAGGTGAAATGAAACAGATCACCAATGCCGCACAATTAACAGAACATCTCAAACTCTGGGAAAACGCCACTGACACAAGCTCCCTCCCGGTTGGTTTTATATTGAGCCTGGAAGGCGCTGATTCTTTCTTTGAACTGGCCTGTGTTGAAAAAGCCTACGCATCTGGTTTACGTGCTATCGGCCCTGCTCACTATGGCCCGGGTGTTTATGCATACGGCACAGATTCGAATGGTGGCTTAGGTACCAAAGGACGTGCATTACTCACAGAAATGGAACGCTTAGGCATTATCCTCGATGCTACACATCTTTGCGATGAAAGTTTCTATGAAGCCATGGATCATTTCTCCGGTCCTGTATGGGCCAGTCATCATAACAGCAGAGCGCTGGTGCCTCATAACCGCCAGTTCTCAGATGAACAATTCTCCATCCTGATTGAGCGTGGTGCTGTAATAGGTACTGCTTTTGATGCATGGATGCTGATCCCTGGCTGGGAACGTGGTGTAAGTACGCCTGCCGGAACAGGTGTTTCTCTTCAACATGTAGCAGATCATATTGATCGCATTTGCCAGATTGCAGGTAACAGCAAACATGCTGCCATCGGTTCTGACCTGGATGGTGCATTTGGAACAGAACAATCTCCTCACGACCTGGAAAGCATCGCCGGCCTGCAAAAACTGCCTGCTATCTTAAAAGCGCGCGGATATAAGGAAGAAGATATCAACAACATCCTGCACAAAAACTGGATCAGGTTTTTATTGGAGACCTGGGGTTAAGAGCGTAGCGCATCAAAAGAAAAGTGACTAACACAGGCCTGCTCACTGAAAACCTTCGGTTAAACCAGGCCTGCCAGAAGCAGCGCTATATAGCCACTGAAACATCCTGCAGTAAAAGAAAGGCGGGCACCAGAAAACACCGGCCTGCTTACTCGGCTAAACCAGGCCTGCCAGAAGCAGGGCTATACAGCCACTGCAACATCCTGCTAAACAAAAAGCGGGCTACAAGAGCCCGCTTCTGCCCGCCACGACATCGGAATGGCGGTTGGCGGATGTTGCATGTTCACTGCTTCCTGGTCTAGTAGACCAATTCTATCTGCCCACGGATCTCTCCGCCACCGTTAGCTGCGGTATGGATATTCACATACCATTTACCAGCTAACAGATCCTCCTGCGTTTGGGTAGTTCCGTTGATGACAAAACTCGTGGTAAAACTTCCTGCCGGGGTGGGCGTAAATAACGTAGCGAAATTTTGTATCACCCCTATATTAGTACCTCTTGCGGCAGGCCCGTGAATATGCATGAGCGTTGCATTACCACTCAGGTTTTGCCAGCGCACGGTGATGGTGAACTGCTTAGTGTCAGGATTATATGTGGCATCAAAACTTCCGGAACCGGTTGTAGTGACAGCGGGGTTCTCCTGTGCTCCGGACATGGGGGCATTTGTAACAGTGTATAGGTTATCATCCTTATCTTTTTTACAGGCGATCGCCAGCAGACAGAATAAGCCCATGGTGATAAACACCAAAGAATGTATGTTTTTCATAAGCGCTCGTTTTCAACTTAGTACGAGCCATTGCAGCAATTAGTTGCCTGAGGAGCGGATAACCCTTCCTTCTTCCTCATCCCACCGCCAGGGTGTATGATCTAAGGGAATTCCCCCGATCCAGATGTTCTGCTGGGAGGCAAAAGACAGGTAGTTTTCTTCATTATGGAGCACTTCTTCCCCTAAACCGGTAAGGCTCAGCATTTCATCTTCTCTTTTCACCACACCCGCTCTTTGAAGGCGCTGGGTGTAAATATCCAGTTGAAAATCCCCAAAGCCATAGATCTTCAGTTCATCCCAGAATTGATAGTAGAGGTCACGCTCCCGGAGTTTTCCCAGGGCCAGCCTGTCCAGGAAGAAATGTTCAACGGCATTAAGACCATTGGAGGAGCCGGGCAATCTTTGCAGATGGGCCTGCAGGGCATTGCTAAGATAAGGTAAGTGTGTACTGGAACGGCGGCTGAGCTGTTCTAACGCCAATGGGTCTTCCTGGCTGTAAGCCTCCCAGGCAGCATTGGCCAGTTGCCAGTCTTCTTCCTGTACATACACTCTTTTTTCAAATAAGGGAGGCAGGTGTTTGGATTTAAGCATCCCTATGCCACGGAAATTGGGTACTTCCGGGTGTTTATCTAATTGTACGATACTGATAGGAGGAAGGGGAGCTTTGAGTTGCTGCAGGTAATACAGCACAAATAATAAGTTCACCTGGCAAAAGAGGTCAAATTCAAACCAGAGAACAATCTCTTCGTAGGCAGCGGCATTATTCAGCAGCTGGTATTCATGATCAACGTCTGAAAGATAGGCTTTCTGATCAATCCCATATTCCTGCTGCAGGAATGCAGCCCTTTCTTCAAAAAAGCGGGACATATTATGAGTTGCCGGGGCTTTGCCTTCACAAAGCATTTCCCGCCAAACCATCACATCACCGGCAATGCCGGCATTCTCAAAGATCGTACGGGTCGCATCCCCATTCAATACATGCAATATCATAATGATCGAATTATCAATTATACAAGAATGATGATGATCCTCTCCCGATAATTGATAATTCGAAAAGGATCTTTTTACCAACTGCCGCTTGCACCACCGCCACCACCGGAACCGCCGCCGAAGCCACCAAAGCCGCCGCCGCCACCTCCGCCGGACCAGCCTCCGCCGCCGCCGCCAAATCCACCACCGCCACCAAGGCTGCTACCGATCATACCTCCAAGGATGCCCCCAAAGATACTGTCGCCTCTGCGGCTCATTACACGTCCACCACCTCTTCCGCCTCCGCCACCACGGCCAATAATAAAGACCAGGATCAAAATAAAGATAATGACGCCGATCACATTACCGCCACTGGGGCCACGTTTAGAGCGTGGAACACCTTTGTATTCTCCGGCTGCTGCTGCAATAATATCATCTACCGCTTCGTCCAGGCCCTGGTAATAATGTTCTGCCCGGAAGTTTGGTTTAATAACTTTGTCAATAATGCCAAAGGCTACTGCATCGGGTACAGCACCTTCCATCCCATAACCGGTTTCAATCCTTACACGCCTGTCGTTGATGGCAGCAAAGATCAATACCCCGTTATTCTTTTTTGATCCGATCCCCCAGTCCCGTAAGATCTTGAGGGTTACTTCCGCAATATCATAATCACCTACTGATTTAACCAGTACGATGGCAATCTCTGTGGAGGTACTGTCGTTGTACGCCACCAGCTTCCTTTCCAGCTCATCCACTTCAGATTTAACGAGTACGCCTGCGTAATCGTTAACCAGCCGGGGCGGATTAGGTTTAGGAGGGATGCTGATATTTTGTGCAAATACACTTGTACCAACCAGGATCAGTCCCCATAATAATAACCAGCGAGTAAACTTCATTGTTTGTTGCTTATGAATCATTGCTACTTATTTCCCGAAAATGATATCATCCGGCAGTTCGTTCTGATCGCCGGATTCATAAGGGAAATAATGATACAGGGATTCTCCGATCTCCTTCACACACACTTCTATGCCTTCCACGATCTTGTTAGAGGAAAAATGTCTTTTTAAAAGGAGGGCTTCCTGTTGCCAGAAATCCGGTCCTACCTTTTCATGTATACCCTGGTCTCCCAGGATAGCGAACTGATGGTCCAGCATGGCTATATAAAGGAGTACCCCATTACGTTGTTTGGTTTTATCCATTCCCAGGGACACGAATGCTTCCCGGGCACGGTCCATAGGATCAACATATTCGCAGCGGCTTTCCACAAATAACCGAATCTCTCCGGAAGTCAGCCTTTCCGCGTGACGGATGGCATTCACCACCCTGTTTTTTTCCTCTTCCGAGAAAAGCTCCTTCTTTTTAAAAGAAAATAGTTTCATATCAAAGGAAATAGTCAAATAAGGGTTATCCGTCCCGAAACACCTGATTCCGTGATGAATAACCCTTTAAATTATCTAGAACTGCACTTTAGGTGCTTTTTCAGCACCCTTATCTGCCTGGAAGTAGCCTTTTGCCTTAAATCCACCCAGGCCGGCAATAATATTATTCGGGAAAGTACGTACACTGCTGTTAAACTCGTTTACGGCGCCGTTAAAATCGTTCCGGGCAACCGAGATCCGGTTCTCCGTTCCTTCTATTTGCGCCATCAGCGTCTGGAACTGCTCTGTGGTACGCAATTCAGGATATTTTTCAACGGTAACGAGTAAACGACTGAGCGCTCCGGTCAATTCACCTTGCGCTGCCTGGAATTGTTGTACTTTTTCGGGGGTCAGGTCATTGGCATTGATCTGAACGGAGGAAGCTTTTGAGCGGGCTTCAATTACTTTGGTGAGTGTTTCCTGTTCAAATTTGGCAGATCCCTTTACCGTGTTCACGAGGTTGTCAATTAAGTCAGCCCTGCGCTGGTATTGCGTTTCCACATTTCCCCAAGCCTTTTGCACCGTTTCATCCTTTGCTACTAATCCATTGTACTTGCTGCAACCAAAAAAGCCCAGTAGTACCAGGACGATGACAACAATGATTCCTGTTTTCATATTCTATCTTTTTTAAATAATAATGTTAGGTTACGGGTGTAGTCAAACCTACATGAAATAACGGAAAGCGCAAAACATGGTTCAATTAGTTTAGCGGTAAACCGGAAAGTCCTGCCGTTTACGAATTAAGTAGCGGCGGTGAACCAAAAAGTAAAAGGTGAATAACAAAAAATATCTATGTTTGAAATCGAATTCCGGGTATGAGTGCATCAATTATACCGGCAATTGGGAATGCAAGCTTGTGTTTTTTGATTTATAGTTACGGCGGTTTCTGTCGTTGCTAACTCACTTATTTTTATTAACTTACATTTAGTCTACTGCGTTATAATGAGTGCACAACACATTCACATCCTCTATATCGATGATGAAATACATAACCTGAATGCATTTAAGGCATCATTCAGGAGGATTTACACCGTTCAAACGGCAGAATCCGCTGACGATGCTTACAAACTGCTGGAAGATCATGAATTTCACATCATCATATCGGATCAGCGTATGCCGAGGATGACAGGTATTGAGTTCTTCGAATCGATACTTGCTAAATACCCGGAGCCTATCCGCATTCTCCTTACAGGATATGCAGATATCAATGCAGTGATAGATGCCATCAACAAAGGCCAGGTTTATAAATATTTCTCTAAACCCTGGAACGACGAGGAGTTACGGCATAATATAGAAAAGGCATACGAAGTATATGCCCTGCGGAAAGAGAACCGGGAGCTGACAGAAAAGCTGCTGGACGTGAACGAAAAGCTGGAATTCCTGCTCAGGCAGAAATTGATCTCATAAAATCATTTTTCATAGGTGAAGAGGTTGTATCCGTAAAAGGATGCAGCCTCTTTTTTTGTTTATAGATGGTATCCATAAAAATGCAGCGCCCTCTGTGGGCTTTTTTTGCTGAACTCACCCGTTACCTTTAAATTGCGTCCATTGTGAACGTTTAATTGCTCAATCATGCAAGTTTGGAAAGATTACCAGGCACAGAACAAAGACCGTTTCCTGAACGAGTTACTGGACCTGTTGCGAATCCCCTCTGTTAGTGCGGATTCCCGACACAATGAGGATACGAAGCGCTGCGCCGAGGCGGTGAAACAAAGATTAACAGACGCAGGGGCAGACAAAGTGGAAGTTTGCCCGACAGCAGGCCATCCCATTGTATACGGAGAAAAGATCATCGACCCTTCCCTCCCTACTGTATTGGTATATGGCCACTATGATGTGCAACCTCCTGATCCCCTTGACCTCTGGACCAGCCCTCCCTTTGAGCCTGTGATCAAGGACGGAAAGATCTATGCACGTGGTTCTGCCGATGATAAAGGCCAGTTCTACATGCACGTGAAGGCTTTTGAAACCATGAACAAAACCAACACCCTCCCCTGCAATATCAAATTCATGATAGAAGGAGAGGAAGAAGTGGGTTCCAATAACCTGGGCGTTTTCCTGGAAAACAATAAAGAACGCCTGAAAGCAGACGTGGTACTGATCTCGGACACCTCCATGATCAGTATGGACAATCCTTCCATAGACACCGGTCTCCGTGGCCTGGCCTATATGGAAGTTGCTGTAACCGGTGCCAACCGCGACCTGCACAGTGGCGTGTATGGCGGAGCAGTTGCCAATCCGGCCACCATACTCGCCAAAATGATCGCTTCCCTGCATGATGAAAATAACCACATCACCATTCCAGGCTTCTATAATGGCGTACAGGAATTGAGCGTGGCAGAAAGGGAAAGCCTGAACAAAGCCCCCTTCGATGAGGCCGAATACAAAAAAGACCTCGGCGTAGATGAACTTTGGGGCGAAAAAGGATACACCACGATCGAAAGGACCGGCATCCGCCCAACTTTAGAAGTGAATGGTATCTGGGGAGGTTATACCGGCGAAGGTGCCAAAACCGTATTACCCGGAAAAGCATTTGCCAAGATCTCCATGCGCCTGGTACCAGGCCAGGATTGGGTAGCTATCTCAGATCTTTTCAAAGCACATTTCGAAAAGATCGCGCCTAAATCTGTAAAAGTATCTGTAACGGCTCACCATGGTGGTTCTCCTTATGTTACGCCAACAGACAATATCGCCTTCAAAGCAGCCAGCAAAGCCATTGCCACTACTTTCGGAAAAGATCCTATCCCTGTACGGGGAGGCGGAAGTATTCCTATCGTGGCATTGTTTGAGAAAACACTGGGGTTAAAGACAGTGCTGATGGGCTTTGGCTTAGACAGTGATAACTTACACTCGCCGAATGAGAAGTACGGACTGGAGAATTTCTACAAGGGAATTGAAACCATCCCTTACTTCCACCAGTATTTTGCTGAGATGAGTAAAAAATAAAAAAAGCCGCAGTACTTACTGCGGCTTTTTTATGCTTTATTTCTTGATAGCCGCAATACCTGGCAATTCTTTTCCTTCAAAGTATTCCAGCATAGCGCCACCGCCGGTGGACACATAGCTAACTTTCTCTGCTAAACCGAATTTATTCACTGCCGCTACAGAATCTCCGCCACCAACAAGGGAGAAAGCACCATTTTCAGTGGCCTTCACAATGGCGTCTGCGATGGCTTTTGTACCACCCTGGAATGCTTCCATTTCAAAAACGCCCATTGGCCCGTTCCATAAAATGGTTTTAGAAGCAGCGATCACTTCACTGAACTTAGCGATGGATTTCGCCCCGATATCCAATCCCATCCAGCCGGCAGGGATATTATCATTAGAAACCAGTTGTGTATTGGCATCTGCTGCAAACTTATCAGCTGCAATAGAATCTTCAGGGATCAGCAATTGCACACCCAGGGATTTTGCTTTGGCCAGGAGTTCATTCGCGAGGTCCAGCTTGTCATTTTCCACGAGGGAGTTCCCGATCTCTTTGCCTTGTGCTTTCAGGAAGGTGTAAGCCATCCCGCCACCAATGATGATATTGTTGGCTTTGTTCATAAGGTTTTCGATGATGAGGATCTTGTCGCTCACCTTTGCTCCCCCGAGAATAGCCGTGAAAGGCTTTTCAGCACTGTGTAATACTTTTTCTGCGCTAATGGTTTCAGCTTCCATGAGCAATCCGAACATCTTCTTGTCCGCCGGGTAAAAATCAGCGATAATGGCTGTGGAAGCGTGAGCGCGGTGAGCGGTACCGAAAGCATCGTTCACATATACATCGCCCAATTTGGAGAGCTTCTCTGCAAAAGCACGATCGCCTTTTTCTTCTTCTTTATAGAAACGGAGGTTTTCCAGCAGCAGCACCTCTCCCATTTGCAGGTTGAGCGCAGCTTTTTCAGCAGTTTCGCCGATGCAGTCTTCCGCAAATTTCACGGTAGTACCGTCCAGCAGGCTGATCAGGTGAAAAACCAGGTGTTTAAGCGAGTATTTATTGGTAGGTCCGTCTTTCGGGCGGCCGAGATGGCTCATGAGGATCACAGCGCCGCCGTCTTTCAGTATCTTTTTGATAGTAGGTACTGCTGCGGTCATGCGGGTATCGTCCGTGATCTCGAATTGATCGTTCAGCGGCACGTTGAAATCTACGCGGATCAAGGCTTTCTGGCCCTTGAAATTATGATCAGAGAACTTACTCATGAAGGGAGGATTTTAGGAAAGGTAAGAAAAAAACCCTCCGTGTACCGCTGGGACAGCGTTTCGCGGAGGGTTGGTAAAATTATATAATGCGAATCGCTTATTTGCTGATCAGACCGGCAAAATGCTTCACAGTACGTACAAGCTGAGACACATAGCTCATTTCGTTATCGTACCAGGAAACGGTTTTCACGAGTTGGATATCGCCCTGGGTGAGTACCCTTGTTTGGGTAGCGTCGAACAGGGAGCCATAGTTGATACCGATGATGTCTGTGCTCACGATCTCGTCTTCAGTGTAGCCGTAAGATTCGTTCGCAGCAGCCTTCATGGCGGCATTGATCTCTTCAACAGTTACCTTTTTGCTGAGGATGGTAGTGAGTTCAGTTAAGGAACCGGTGATGGTTGGAACACGTTGTGCGCTACCGTCCAGCTTACCTTTCAGTTCCGGGAGCACCAGGCCGATAGCCTTAGCAGCACCAGTACTGTTAGGAACGATGTTCGCTGCAGCAGCGCGGGCGCGGCGCAGGTCACCTTTTGGATGTGGGGCATCCAGGGTGTTCTGATCGTTCGTGTAAGCGTGGATAGTGGTCATCAGACCAGTTACGATACCGTATTTATCATTCAGCACCTTAGCCATCGGAGCGAGGCAGTTGGTAGTGCAGGATGCGCAGGAGATAACCGTTTCGCTACCGTCCAGGATATCATGATTCACGTTGAAAACCACTGTTTTCAGGTCGCCGGTGGCGGGAGCAGAGATCACAACGCGTTTAGCACCAGCTTTGATGTGGGCTTCAGCTTTATCTTTATCTGCAAAGAAACCGGTGCATTCGATCACCACATCAATACCATGGTCTTTCCAGGGAATTTGACTAGGATCCTTCTGCGCGTATATTTTAACCTCTTCTCCGTTTACAGAGATAGAGTTATCGCTATGCTTCACTTCCTGTCCAAATCTACCTTGTGCAGAGTCGTATTTCAGCAAATGCGCTAAAACAGCGGGGCTGGTAAGGTCATTGATAGCCACCACGTCGATTCCTGGCATATTGTAAATTTGGCGGTAAACCAAGCGGCCGATCCGACCGAAACCATTAATACCAATTTTGAGAGAAGTTCCCATTTTACACTGTAGTTTGTAGATGAAAAAATTGAATTGCGAAATTACAGTCTTGGCGGGGATTAATCAATAGATATTTGGGTTAAGTAAATTTATTTTGGAAAATAGACAGGAGATTATACCTTTGCAATCCCAAAACAAGGGTACGCCGCGTTGGTCAAGCGGTTAAGACGCCTCCCTTTCACGGAGGAATGACGGGTTCGATTCCCGTACGCGGTACTAAGGGAAACAAAAGAGTTGTCATTTCTGACAACTCTTTTGTTTTTTACTAACTATACATCAAGCCTAATAAATATCCCAACTAATCAATCGGAAAACCTATATAAATAACTTTTCTACTTAACAATTGATTTTCAACAAAATAACATGCCGCAAAGTCTCGTACGGTATGTTTAACAAAATGTATCTTTTTGAAGTTCATACGGATGATTGAGCAGAAACATTTAAATAATTCTGTTCATCATTTTGTTGGGGGAATATTTATTACCGTCTAAGCAATTAGATTTGCCAATCCAGACTCGACCGATAACAATTTCTCATCTTGTTTAAGTGCCAGTGGATCGTTATTAATACACGAAAGGTTTCATCAGGCCCTTGCCACATGGATCAAACGGAAGTGATCCCACACTCCACTCATAAAATCTCCTTATCAAAGTGGAATATATAGGATGTTCAAACAACCTTTCATTATAGATAAGATTTACTTCGAATATTTTTTAATCCGTTTCTCTTTCGAAGAGAATTACAATTTTTCAATACATTATCTATGAGGAATTGAGTCAGATCTCCGCACTTTCTTTTATTCAAAGAACTTACTATTAAAAACTTCAGGTATAAAATCGTCTTATTTGGCGACGTTTGGGTAAATTAGTAGTATTAACAAACATTAAAACAACTTGGAGAAATGCTTTCTTAAAATAGGAGCACAGGTTCGGGCCTGGGAGTATGGTCCACCGGCTTTTTTGCAATTTCTTTTTGCCGAGGATTCTTTCTATAAAGAGCCAGCTGGCAAAGCGATGCTTACATACAAAAAAATTGGCTATACTTCTACATGCGGTAAGGCCTTGGAACGTTTTAGCAAAGATGGATTTGATTGGCAAATAATGGAAAAAGTCTATGCCAGTTATTACGATGAATTGTATGAGAATTTTGCTAATCTATTGGAATATCATGTTACAACTAATCATACTGATTGGGAAGATGAAATCCAGAAAGATTATATTAGAAACTATTTAAATGGTCTTTCAAAGCTAAGCAAGTCGGATCAGTTGAAGGATTTCAAAGCCTTTTATGTACCTATGTTACTGGCCGAGTCTGGTGAGAAGACTTCCATAGTTAAATCAAAAGATGGGGAAAAATATACGCTGAAGAAGTATGAACACAGAAGAATGCAAAATAATTTCGACTATTTTTTACTGGATAGATATCTTGGGCTGCCTCCATGGATTTTGTTAATTGCCGGATTATTCACAAATAGAAATAACCAGAATTGGAATTTTGATGAAGTTATCTCTGCGATGGATATCAAGTTGCTTTTAGAAGGACATCCACCTGAAACTACAATTGATTTGAACCTCTCTGGAATAATCCACTATGACCATGAAATAGAAGGCCTTCATGAGCGTCTTACCAAGAGATTAGTCAATAAGCTGAACCTCTATGGCAGTCTTTTGAGAACAGTTATAGAGAAGGATGTTACTGCAAGGAACATACATTTAAAAATGCATGTCAAAGAAACTCTAGCTACAATGGCCGACAGAAAAGCTTCAAATGATTTGAAGGGAAAAATTTTGGAAGAGCTTATGAGCAATATTTTTTCTAATGTCAATGGCTTTCATGTAACTAGTACCAGAATATCGCTGGGTGATGAGGAAATAGATCTGGTATTAAGAAATAACATTAATCGGCCTTTTTGGATGGCGTTTGGTAGTCCTCTTATTTTTGCTGAGTGTAAAAATTGGTCTAAGAAAGTAGGAGCTAGTGAATTCAGGGATTTTGAGGGGAAATTAAGGAACCATAAATCAGTGATCAAATTAAGTTTTTTCATCTCTTATATGGGATTTTCTTCGGAGGTAGAGTCTGCTATTAAGCGATCGTCCCAAGATGGTGCTCATATTGTTCTAATACAAGGAAGTGATTTAAAACAATATGTGGAATCTGATGTTGAGGTTCTGGACTGGCTCGAAAACTTGGCGACAAGACTTTATTAGTTGATATATGTATGTGTGGCATACCATAATAGTTCCATCCCGGCTCTTTTCTTCTATTTGAGTAGATGGTGCCTTTATCAACAATTCTTATAATTGGACGCATTAGGTTGTTCGCCCAATTGAAAATATCAATTGGGCGAACTATAATCCCGAAAACAGGCAACGACTATAATCGTCAGGACGGCCTATTAATGTTTTCCTGATTCTATATCGATGGGAAAATCTGCAAAAACGCATTTACGGTAGATGATCCTGAAAGATGGATTGGCCGATTAGCAACCAAATTTCTATCCCATCGGCCGCTGACTTAGAAAATGATGGAATTAATTTAAGCTTAGTGATAGCCTTATAGTGGTCTAATTCCGCTATTCTCGGTCATCGGTAAAAAGGGTCACTCATTCCCGAAAATTGCAAAAAGTAATCAAATCGCGGATCAATCGGTTAGATAATTGTCCCTTTAGGGGTACTATGAAGCAGAAGCTTCAAGAGAATGAAAAGGCATTGGCTCCCGTTGATGCCTTTTTTATTTTAAATTTTTACCTGATGTAAAACCTGGCTATTCCAAATACCGTTATTAATATAAATCCCTTTAAAGCGTGGCCACCATTGTCAAATACCAACTTAGAACGATTATTCCTTCTGATCAGCTAAAGCATGTACTTTAAAAGCCTCTAAATGAATATTTATTCTTATATTCAGTTCGTTAACTAGCCTTAAGGCATTGCATTTGTTTAACCTTTTAATTGCCGTTTATGAAAACCATTTTTTCTGTGCTGGCCATTTTTTTAATAATCTGCCAGGTTTCAAAAGCTCAAACTAATTGTGACGATTTGAAAAAAGAAAATGAGTATCTTAAGAAATCATTACAAATTAATACGCCAACTAAAACTGTTACTACCGACAAAATTGATTTCAACCTGATAAAATGTGAGGGAAATACAAAAGACCAAACAGTTAATTTAATCTTAACCTTGGTTAATCATGCTGCTAACAGGCGCATTCTATTCGATCCTGCCAAAGCTATAGATATTGAAGGTAATGAGTACAGAAGTGACAGGATATCACTTGGTACTCAGGATAATAGTAATGATCTCTATACCGATGTTCCGCTTAAAACAGTGATCAGATTATCAAAGGTACTACCGGCAGCAAAAATTTTAAAAATAGTTCCTCTTAAGTTCTTTGACCCTTCTTCAGGCCATTTTGAGGTGGAGTTAAAAGATCTGACTATCAGTTGGAAGTAATTTCCGCAAGGGAAATATACGCTGAACAGGAGGCACCGCAACGCTGCCTGGCATTGAGCAGCTGACATTTTCAATTTAACACTATAATTATGAAAACGCCAGGAAACATAATACTAATAGCAGGTTTAATATTGGCCTTTAATTTAATCTCCTGCTCGTCAGCATCTTCAAAAGATCCCTTAATGATATTTTAAACAACCAATTATAAGCTCAGAATATTAGCTGAAATTGGTTAAATTACCCTCCCGTTTTGGGCACCAACATAAAAGGCTATTCAATGAATAGCCTTTTATGTTCACATCTCCATATCCAGCAAAATACATCGATCTTTCGTTTACACTAAGCATCACAATCCGTTTTCCATCTATGAAGGCTGCCGTACGGCGACATTGGTTTTTTGTCTGAAATTCATCGATGACATTTGCCATCATGAACAAACAAAATTTAAACAGGATGATCCTGTTGATCGCCCTCTCGCTTTTTTCCTGTAAAAAGAGCAACCAGGGATCAAATCCCGAAAAAAAGCCCATACCCACAGAACATGGCACCGCAGCGGGAATTGCAACAACTCAAATAATAGGTCCATCAGGTGGTATTATCCAATCGCCGGACGGGAATATAAAAATTGAAATCCCTGCCGGAGCTTTAACCTCCGAAGTCAATCTTAGCATACAGCCGGTAACCAGTACTCTTCAGTCTGCAACCGGAACAGTTTACCGCCTTGGCCCTGAAAATGTGAACTTTCAAAAGGATGTGAGGATCAGCTTCAAATACACAGATGAAAACCTTATTGGAACAACAGAAAACGATCTTTACATAGCATATCAGGATGCCGAAGGATATTGGAGAAGGGTTATTCTTACAGATATAGACAAGTCCAACAGGATTCTGTCGGTCAGCACCAGGCATTTTAGCGACTGGACGCTGGAGCGGATCTTTTACATTAAGGTTAGAGGGGAATCCACCCTTTCCGCTAATGAAAATACAAAGCTGGAAGTTCATTATGATGATATAAGTACAATTCACTCCACAGATAATGATGCTCTCCTCGCTCCGGGTGGCCCCGTGCCGGTTAAAAACATTGGTGGATGGTTTATCAATGGTGCCGGGAAAGTTGATAATCCTTCATCAAACGTTGTAGTTTATACCGCTCCTGCCAGCATACCAGCCCCGGCAACAATAGCCGTTGGCGTTAATATAAAAAACATGGTCAACAAACGCCATCCCGACAGGCCGGGCAATACTGGTTTAGTTATCGTGCAAGTTCCTATTCAGCTGGTACCGGAAGAATATTTTATCTGGGAATTTGATGGCAGCTCACATATCGCACTTTCAATCGACGGAGCATTGATAGGAACAACCACAAATATTATAGGCACAGGGCTCTCTGGTGGCGTAAGTCTTTGGTTAAATGAAGCAAAACCCGGTAGTTATGACCAGGGAAGTGCAGTGGCTGCTGGGAATTTCAGCCTCCAGCTATCTGTTTCCAACCAGCCAAGTGTAATATGGCTGGGTACCTATTATAACTGCAATGAAAGTACACCCCGTTATGGAAAAGGTAAACTAAATATTACCAACTATGGTAATATCGCCGGTTTCATTGAAGGTGATTTTACGGCAACCGTATACACGCGGGAGTCCAGCTGTACAAACAGAAGCAAACAGATTTCAGGAAGTTTTAAGATAAGAAGAAAGGCTTAGACAAAAGAAAACCCCAAAAAGGCAGGCTCAAATTGGGTCTGCCTTTGATTTTGCCCCAAAGCTGCGTATTTTTAAATGGTCATTCATCGACGAAAGCGTATGTTCGTCTACGTATCTCCATACCATAGGTACCAAATACTAACTTTGTAATCTGTATAAAAAGGAAACTTGTTGAGAGACTACCCGATATTTAAGCACTTGTTGTATTGGCTGATCGCATTCAGCCTTCTTACGTTTATTTACGGCACGGCGTTCGACAGCTTCAATCTTGGCACAAAAGTGATCCTGATCCTTTTGCCTGTGCATATGTGCTATTTCTATCTGATCACCTACTTTATCCTGCCTCGTTTTTTCTTTCGCGGCAGGTATATACAGGCATTTTTTGCCGTTTTAGCAACGATGATATTCATCGCCACCCTGTACAGGGTCACGGAGGTTTTCATTTCTGATCCTTATATCTACAAATTTTATAAAGCACAGGACGCAAACTTTACCTGGAGCAAGATGAACCACTCACTCTGGGAGCAATTAAACAACCGGTTTGATTTTGTTAATGCAATAGAACGCAGCAATTCTGTCATCTGGATCTGCGTAACGCTTCGGATGTTCATTATGTGGCAAGAACGGAAACAGGCAGCCCTCCAGGCTGAACTGAATTTCTTAAAAGCACAGTTACACCCTCATTTCCTTTTCAATGCCCTGAACAACCTTTATGCGCTCTCTCTGGACAATGCACCTCAAACACCCGAAATCATACTGGGCATTTCCAATATCCTCCGATATGTACTGTACGAATGCTCTGCTGACAAAGTACTGCTGAAAAGGGATCTTGAAGTACTAAACGATTACATCAGACTGGAAAAGCTCCGCTATGAGGAACGCCTGGAATTAAATGTGAATATTCGTAACAACGCCGGTGATCAGGAGATTTCCCCATTGCTGATGCTCCCCCTCGTGGAAAATGCGTTTAAACATGGAGCAGCGGAAACGGTGGACGCTCCGTGGATTAACATCGAAATCTATGCTTCGTCAGTTGATCTGATAGTGAAGATCAGCAATAGCAAACCTGAACAGGCTGTTGCATATCAAAAGCGATCCAATGCCCATATAGGAATGACTAATGTGGAGAAAAGACTGAAATTACTATATCCGGAAATGCACACTTTTAAATGGTACGATGAAGAAGACTGCTTCATCACCGAATTGAAGGTCCAATTAATAAAGCCATGACCATTAGAACACTGATAGTAGACGACGAGCCTCATGCGGTGGATATCATAAAGCGATATGCTGCTAATGTTCCCGGGATAGAAATTGTAGCAACCTGCAACAATGCTATTCAGGCTTTCCAGCTTATTCAAAACACCAAAATAGATTTGATCTTCCTGGATATAAAAATGCCGGGGCTTTCAGGAACAGATCTTGTACGCAGCCTCAAATCTCCTCCACTGGTCATATTCACAACTGCCTACCAGGAATATGCACTTGACGGATTCGATCTAAATGCCATTGATTACCTGGTAAAACCCATTCCCTTGAATCGGTTCCTGCGGGCAATCGATAAGGTAATGCAGTTTATTAACGGTGATAAGAACCGGACAGACACACAGGAACTTAAGCCTGCACCAATAGAACCGGCAAATCATTTTCTGTATCTGCGGATAGATCGCCGTTTAATAAAGGTCAATACGCAAGACATATTATGGATTGAAAGTGTAAAGGATTATATAAAAGTGATCACTACCGAAAAAGTACTGATCACTAAACAAAAGATCAGTGTAGTAGAAAAGCTGCTTCCTATAAGTGAGTTCATGCGGATTCACCGTTCTTATATCATTCCCATTGATTACATTGAAAGTTACCATCCCAATTATATTGTTATAGCAGGAAATAAAATCCCCATCGGCCGTAACTACAAGCAGGCATGCGCCAGAATATTCGACCAGCCAACTGGCAATCTATAATCCCTTTACCTCCCAAAACAACATTACAACGACAAAATCCGCCATATGTCGATCAAATTTGTATAGCCCGGAGAATACCACCAAACTTGCACTCTCAAACTTAAACAGACCTTATATGGATTTACAAAAAGACCAATTCAGGAGCTATCAGGGTGGATATTTCAGAACACTTATTGCTCCCGATCAAACCGGTAATGCTCTGGCATTGCTGGAACTCACTTTACCCCAAGGTGCAGAACCCCCAGCCCACATCCACAACAATGAAGATGAATCTTTTTATGTCGTAGAAGGCCAGGTATCGGTAAGCGTTGCCGGTTCAGCAACCGTGCTTAACCCAGGTGAAGCATTATTTGCACCCAGGAATGTTCCTCACTCGTTTCGTATCCTCACAGAAAAAGCAACGATCATTAACCTGATAACTCCGGGCACACTCTGGAATTATTTCATAGAATTCAGCAGCCCGATCGAAGGGATCCCCCAAATCGCTATCCCCTCAATAGCACCGCCAGAGGATATTTTAAAACAGATGATCAATGTAATCACCGACCGGTATAAAGTAAGTTTTATTTAAATCAATATATCTAAAAATGAAAGCAATTTTATATCTCTATATATCACTCTTAGTTGTATTTGCTGCCTGCTCATCCAATCAACCCAAGGCAAACAAAACATTCCGGATCGTTGAAAACCGTTCTGTCGTGGAATGGAAAGGCTCAGCTCCTACACATTTTCATAAGGGAACATTCCAGGTAACCGGCTCTTTCGAAACCAATGGCGAAGGAAATATAACCAGTGGTCAATTTGTAATCCCCATCGCCAGTATTATCAATACCGATCTTCCTGAGCCCGCGAAGAACGAGCTTATCAATCATTTAAAAAGCCCTGATTTCTTTAACCTTGCACAGCACCCGGAAGCAAGTTTTCGTATTAATAACGTGCTCTATGAGGGCGAGCAAAAACCTGATTCCAACCAGGTTACAGTAGTAGGTGATTTTTCCATGATCGGCCAGACACACCCTATCAATTTTATAGCTAGTGTAATACATGAAGGAGACAGGATTTCAGTAGAGGCAACATTTAGCATCAACCGCCTTAAATGGGGAATGACAAGTTTTAGTGATCCCAAAGCTGAACTTTATATCCTACCGGACGTTGAGCTAAAATTACATATCCAGGCAGAAAAAACAATGCACTAAAGCAGCTAAAACTGTTATCCCAAAACTAAAAAAGCCTGCCAACAAAAGTTGAGCAGGCCTTTTTGATAACTAAAGTTTCATTCAGCATTTAAACAATATTTCGCTATAAGCTTCTTGTCTACTTTCCCGATCCGCGCAAGAATATTGAAAAAGATAAGTAATGGCGACAATAATGCCAGGGCACCAGGTTGGTGCATATCACTCATTCGTGTAACAACGGCCAGATCTAATAAGCTCAGCGGTATTCCTTTGCCATTTGTTCGTTTATCCCTCGCCAGACCGTACAAGATGCAGAGCGCATTTTCAAATCCACTAAATCCTGGTTGTACAATGGTAGTGAAAACTACCGGGGCACCAAACTCATTGGCAAAACGGTGCGCCTGCCCTTTTTCTATTATAAATTTCTGGCCTGGCAGCAACTTCACCACCATATTCTTCAAGTAGAGCGTTAATTCTCCTTCAGTAACTACGAAGGTCTCTGAAAAATTCTTATGATAATGCATAGGTGTTCCCCCGCCAGGCATCAGCTTTACAACTAATGTGCTGATGCGCCCGTTAGTTTCGGCGGCAGTTTGTGTGAAAGTTATTTCGTCCTTTATGACCGGATTAATAATCGTTTTCTTCATCGGATCTTATTATGTTTAATGTCAATTTTAACCGAAGAAAACGGATCTGCAAAGACAGATCGACATAAAGCAACTTCTATATGTAAACACCAAAAATTGTCGACAGTCGTCAATTCTGGCAGAAATCTTGTACTCTACCCTATATGGAAAACCAACACACCCCCTGGTGGCAAAAAGCCATCATCTACCAAATATACCCCCGCTCCTATCAGGACAGTAACGGAGACGGCGTCGGTGACCTCCAGGGCATCCTCAACCGCCTGGATCATCTCCAGTGGCTGGGCATTGATGCCATATGGCTCTCTCCCATCTTCCCCTCTCCCATGGCTGATTTTGGCTACGATGTAAGTGATTATACAGGCGTGCATGAGATCTTCGGCAACCTGGAAGACCTCGAGGCATTAATAGACGCAGCCCACCAAAGAGGCATAAAACTGCTGTTGGACCTCGTCCCCAATCATACATCCAACGAACATCCCTGGTTCCTGGAATCCCGCTCTTCCAGAGACAACCCCAAACGCAACTGGTACATCTGGCAGGATACAATCCCGAACAACTGGCTCAGCGTATTCGGCGGTAATGCCTGGGAATGGGATGAACTTACCCAACAATATTACTACCACGCCTTCCTCAAAGAACAACCGGACCTCAACTGGAGAAACCCGGAAGTACAGGAAGCGATGTTCAACGTAATGCGTTTCTGGCTGAACAAAGGAATAGACGGATTCAGGGTAGATGTACTCTGGTTCATTTTCAAAGATGAACAACTGAGGAATAATCCACCAAATCCTGATTACACACGGTACATGCCGGATTACGACCAGCTGTTGCCTGTGTATTCCACAGACCAGCCCGAAGTACAGGACATCACACGCAAAATGAGAAGTGTACTGGAAGAATATGAAGGTGACCGTGTACTGATAGCAGAAGTATACCTTCCCATCAAAGAACTGATGGTGTATTATGGCGTAGATAACAAGGGCGCTCATCTTCCCTTTAACTTCCTCCTGCTGTCACTCCCCTGGGATGCCACGCAAATTGCCACCACTATAGATCATTATGAAGGGGCATTACCTGCTCAAAGTTGGCCAAACTGGGTGCTCAGCAACCACGACAGACCACGCATCGCCAGCCGTGTTGGTGCAGAGCAGGCGTTAATAGCCGCAATGCTGCTACTAACGCTACGTGGCACACCCACCATTTATTACGGAGATGAAATAGGCATGCGCGATGTAGCCATCCCTTTCAACGAAATAAAAGATCCGCAAGGGCTGAACATGCCGGATAAAAACCTCAGCAGAGATCCCTCACGCACACCTATGCAATGGGATAATACTAAAAACGCAGGCTTCTCGGAAAGTACCCCATGGCTAAGATTAGATAAAGCATATGCCCGCGTGAACGTCCAGGAACAAAAGAACAACCCGCATTCAACACTAAACCTCTATAAAAAACTAATAACTATAAGAAAAACAGAACCCGCCTTAGAAACAGGGAACTACATATCCGTTCATTCAGATAATCAAATGATCGCATACATCAGGAAGGACGAAAATGGCCCTGGATTCCTGATTGTCCTTAACCTCACCCACAGACCCTGTTACTTCAAATCGAATTTCAATGGCGTAATTGAAATAGCTACATCCCCTGAATTGGAAGGCTACACCGTCAGCGGCACGATCAGCCTCGATGGAGACGAAGGAGTAGTAATAAGATTAAAAGGCAACTAAAACTCTATTAACACCGTATATAAAAGAAACAACTCATAAATAACACAAACATACAACGCAACTAATTGTTGTTTACTGCTGTTGTACCACTTTTGGGGTATCACCCACCCCGCCTGGCAATTTATCTTTGATAACCACCTATACTGATAAAAACGAAGGACCATGCCATCATTTACCGACACCGAATTACAGATGAAGTTCTGCGAAGGATTTACCTTCTTTCCTTTCAAGTCTCTTGAGCAACACGGCACACTGATCTATAAATCTTATGCCGGAGACGACAACCTGAAAAAAGTATTGGAATGGAGCAGCAAGGAACATAGTCTCAGCCAATACATTACTAAAATCTCCAAAAAGATAAAACGGCAGGATCTTCCCGCAGCCTCAGAACTCCTCCAAACATTAAACGATGCAGGAGACTGGTGGGAAGCACATCCCCTGTCAAGGAACAACAGCCTCCTTGCTAAAAAGCTCCAGGAATACCACAGCCTCACAAACATCTATCACCAGAAAACGCTGCTGCCAACCATAGCCAAGCTGACGGACAAACATCGCAGCATCAGTGTGAAAGGCATCATGCAAATGGAAGAGGATATGCAGCAGTTTGTACAGGATACAGATACGCTGCTTAATTTCCTGAAAGACCAGACAGGTAAAAAGAGCAGCTACGCTCCCCGTATGCTGGATGCAGAAGACAGGGAATATCTTTCAAAAATGGCCAGCGCAATTGAGGCATTCAGGGCATTGCAGGAAAGGAATGTTTATTTGCTGGATGCCTGGAAAACGCACCAGATGATCCATAATAGTCGCAGGGCAATGAATTAATATTATTTAAAATTCCTTCCCTTATAGAACACATCTTTGATCACCGGCTGCTCGTCGTTCTCCGGAATGGTAAGCCCGCGCAATAGTTTCGTAAGATTGAAACATTGCTGAACGATCACATGCACCACCTCTCCTTCCCGCTGCACTTTGCCTTCTACCATCAGCAGCCTGGATTGCAGGATCTCTTTGCGGTACTTCTCAAACAATGCCTCAAATACTACCAGGTTAGAAAAACTGGTTTCATCTTCAATCGTAATAAAACATACTCCGCTGGCTGTTCCCGGCCTTTGCCGCACCAGCACCAATCCGGCTACTTTTACAATGGTACCGTCTTTTACTTCACTCGTTTCCTGGGTGGTCAATACATGCAGCAACTTTAATTTCTCACGCACAAAACTTACAGGATGAGCTTTCAGGGATAAAGTGGTGGCCGCATAATCCTGGATCACATGCTCTGCATCTGTCATGAATGGCAGGGAAACCTGCACCTCTTTAACTGATTGCCCTGCAAACATCTCAACCGGCCTGTCGTGCAAAGCCGTCACTTCCCATAATGCCTGTCTGCGATCCAGCGCCATCGAACGAAAGGCATCTGCATCCGCCAGTTTTTCCAGCGCTGTTTCTGATACACCGGCTTCCCGTAATGCAGTCACACTTGTATATCCTGTTCCGCGATGTGCTATCAGCACCTGCATATCTTCATCTTTCAGTCCGTTCACCTGCCGGAATCCAAGGCGTAAGGCACGGGAATGTTCTTCCAGCGTATTATCCCACATGGAACAGTTCACATCTACCGGCATTACGGTTACGCCATGTTTACGCGCATCTATCACAATCTGCGCCGGTTGATAAAAGCCCATGGGCATACTGTTCAATAATGCTGCGGCAAATACATCAGGATAAAAACATTTAAGCCAGGAGCTGATATATACCAGCAACGCAAAACTGGCAGCATGGCTTTCCGGGAAACCGTAACTACCAAAGCCTTCCAATTGACGGAAAACGCGGCGTGCAAAGGCTTCCTCATATCCTTTTGCCACCATGCCGTCCACTAATTTTTTCTGAAACTTAGTTACCTGGCCATGTGCTTTGAATGTAGCCATGCTTCGCCGCAATTCATCTGCTTCTGCCGGCGTGAACCCTGCAGCCACGATGGCAATCTTCATCGCCTGTTCCTGGAATAATGGTACCCCTAATGTCCGGTTAAGGATCTCTTCCAATTCCTTGGAAGGATAAGTAACAACTTCTTCTCCATTACGCCGCTTCAGGTAAGGATGTACCATATCTCCCTGAATAGGTCCCGGTCGTACAATGGCCACTTCTATCACCAGGTCATAAAAATTTTTAGGACGTAACCGGGGAAGCATAGACATCTGCGCCCTGCTCTCGATCTGGAATACACCAAGTGTATCAGCATGACTGATCATCTCGTACACCCTGGGGTCATCCTGTGGAATATTGGCCAGCGTAAGGTTCAGGCCATAATGCTGCTTTGCCAGATCAAACGCTTTTCGGATGCAGGTTAACATACCCAATGCCAGTACATCTATTTTCAAAAATCCAAGTACATCAATATCATCCTTATTCCATTCTATACTCGTTCTGTTTTCCATACGAGCATTCATGATCGGGCACAGGTCAGTAAGTTTTCCTCTTGTGATCACAAAGCCACCGGTATGCTGCCCCAACTGTCTTGGGAAACCCAGCATTTGTTCTGATAGTTCCAGCACTTTGCGCAGATGCGGATCAGTAGGGTCCAGCCCCTGCTCTACGATACGTGGTTCATCCAAGCCCTCATCCGTAAAATGCCATGCGCCGCTTAAACGTTCTATAATATCTACGGATAAACCCATCGCTTTCCCCACATCCCTGATGGAGCCTTTATGGCGTTGCTGCGTAACGGTAGCAACAATAGCTGCACGATCGCGGCCATACTTCTCATAAATATACTGGATCACTTCTTCGCGCCGCTCATGTTCAAAGTCCACATCAATATCCGGTGGTTCATTCCTGGCGGATGATATAAACCGTTCAAACAGCAGATCAAATTTTGTTGGGTTAACGGCAGTAATACCAAGACAAAAACAAATGGTAGAGTTTGCGGCAGAACCACGGCCCTGGCACAGGATATTCTGCTGCCGGGCAAATCTTACAATATCATGCACTGTCAGGAAATAAGAAGCATAGTTCTTCTCCTCTATGAACGCCAACTCATAATGGATAGCGGTAGAAATTTTCTCCGGGACCTCATCTCCGAAATGCTCCTTTGCGCCCTGCCAGGCAAGGTAGGTAAGTTCCTCCTGTGGCGTTCGGCCTTCAGATGTAAGCTCTTCCGGGTATATATACTTAAGGCTATCCAGCGAAAACTGGCACATCTCCGCAATCTCCTGGCTACGGCGGATAGCATCAGGATATCTCATGAACAAACGCCGCATCTCATCTATCGGTTTCAGGTATCGCTCCGCATTGCTGTGCAACAGGTATCCTGCATTATGGATCGTACATTTTTCCCGTACACAGGTGAGCACATCCTGCAATTCGCGCCGGGATGGAACATGATAGTACACATCGTTCGTGGCTACCATCGGAATGTTCATCTTCTCTCCAAGGCGGGAAAGCCGGTATATTTTTTTCTGATCATCTCCGTCATACGATCTGTTTGCCCCTAAATACAGGTGGTTACCTATTGCTTCATAATACTCCTGCAAGGCATATTTAAAATCATCATCAAAGTCAAACTGCGCATTGAGCGTGGCTGGTGGCACTACAATGAATTTCATTCCCTTGCTGTGCGCATATACATCCTTCCTGTATAAATAGCACTCACCTTTTTCTGCACGAAGATTACCAATTGTGAGCAATGTGGAAAGCCTGCTATATGCAGGTTGATCTGTGGGATAAGCTAAAAGGCTGGGGCCATCTAATAGGTCCAGCCTGCATGCAGGAATGATGCGGATGCCGTTTTCTTTTGCAGCAGCATGCCCGCGCACGATGCCGGCAAAACTGTTACGGTCGGTAATAGCGATCGCATCATAACCATACTCCACTGCCTGTAATACCAGTTCTTCAGGATGCGATGCGCCCCGTAGAAAACTGAAATTGCTGGTGATCTGTAATTCTGTATAACTCATTACGCAAAAAATCCGTGTATGAACCACTGATAACGATGATCCGCAGTATAGTGCCCCGAACGGAATAACCAGTAACGCTGGCCGGATTCATCTTCCACCATGTAATAGTCCCTGTGTTCTCCACCATCCAGCCACCATTCCCGCTCTATACGTTCAGGACCGTCTGCTTTTTTGATCTGATGTAATTTTCCCCTATACCTGAAAAGCATGGGAGGATAATCAGGAATAGGTGCTGTTACTTCAATTGCTTCCGGTGTTGGCAATAACATAACAGGGCGCGGCCTGTCTAAACGCCATCCACTTTCCGGTTTATCCTGCATAGAAGAGGCTAACTTTACAGATCGTTCCGGCCAGTAATGTTCCGCTGGTAAAAAGCGCCGGATGCTATCTGCTCCTACTTTACCCGCAATACGGTCCAGTAATTCTGCAATGCCTGCTTCTTCCAGCCCCGGAGTGGCCGCCCATAGTTTTTCCTGCTGCTGTTCCACATCTTCGGCCTTTGTTACTTCAAGCACAAAAAGCTCAATACCCAGCGCAGGTTCTATCGAAGCTATTTTTAGTTCAAAGAGTTTAAAAAGATGGGACGCATTATGTGAAGCGCGGTTTGTGCCGATCGCTGCTTCTACAATTTTATTATCTACCCGGTAACATTTGAGCACTGCTGTTCTCAATCCCTTTCCTTCAGTTTCCAGGCGTTTGCAGATCATTTCCAGTAAACGTTGGATAGCGATCTCTATCCCTGCAGCAGTCCGGATCGGCTCCAGGCAGTTCAAACGTTCCTGGTAAGGAGAGATAATATGGATAGGTTGAATAAATTCCTCTTCCTGCCCCAGTGCCTGCGCCAGTCTTGTAAGCAATGGATCTCCAAAACGCCTCCGCAACACCGAACGCGGCATATTGGCAAAGCTGGCTATCTTATGAAATCCCAGTTTATGCAGGCGTAATAATATGGGCGGGTCCAGCCGGAGCGCAGCTGGATGAAGTGGCAGCAATGCGGCTGTTTGTTCTCCCCCGGCTATAATAGGATATACATTGCCATAATGCGCAATTGCCCAGGCTGCTCCAATGGTATCGGCCATGGCAACACGTGCATCATAACCAGATGTACTGAGTTTTGTGAGGATCTCTTTTAAATAATCATGTTCACCTCCCCAGAGATGAGCGCAGCCGCTCACATCCAGCATAAGGCCATCAGGCAGGTCTACTGCTACAACGGGTGTATAACGGATACACCATTCTCCCAGCACTTTCAGCAATTTTTGTTCGAGACCAGGCCTGTTATCCAATACTTTCAGAGAAGGTAAAACAGCTTTTGCATCTGCTACCCGCATACCGGGCACTATATTCTGCGCTTCCGCAATCTTATTGGCGGCGGTGATCTCAATACGCCCATGCACAGTGGCTGCAAAAACAAAAGGGATCTCCTTTAATTCAGGCTGGCGGCGGGTTATCCAGTCCGTCACCAGGTGACGGAACCATATTGCAACATATCTCTTCCCCATCTTATCCTGCTTTTCTTTTTGGAGGATCAGATGTTACAGTGTCAACATGTTCCGGTAATACTTTAAACTGGTCAAATGACCATTCAAGCTCCCATTTCCCGGGCTGCCCGTTACGCACTTTCAGCAATTCTACTTTCCAGCGGGGGAACCCAACACCCGGTAAACCTTCTTCCAGTTGACTGGGCAAAGGTTTGATCCGCCATTGGGCAGTGCTGGCTATCTGGTTTAATTTCCTGGGATTTGTACGCAGGATAAAGGCCGTTACATTACTTTGCTCTGCTGCCAGCTGCAGCCGCCGGGATTGTGTGAAACTGATCTCTGCCAGGTCGGCGATAACAGCCACCAGCCCCCGGCATTTTAAACATTCTTCGATAGTCCAGAGTACATCTCTTTCCCGGTGAAGATCAATAAAAATAAATCTGTCCGGTTCCACACCAAATGCTTTCAATGCAGGAGGAAAAAACCTTCGCGAGGTGCTGGTCCATAAGCAAACCCCTCCTTGCTGCATCAATGAAGAAAGCAGGGCCGCCATAAAACCACCTGATGCAGCAGTATGCTCAGGCGCTTCGGTCAGCAATTCATGAATGGTACCTGTGGGAAATATGGCATTGGGAAAGGAGCGGGTGATGGGTTCTAACCCAACATTCACCACAGCCGTATCGCCTTCTGCTTTATAGCCTTGCAGGGAAAGGATCTCCTTCTGCAAAGCAGCGATAATATCTGCTTTCCCACTGGTCATGTCTAATACTGGTTATTAGCAAAAATACTAAATATTTTAGTATTTTTGCTAAATAGATCAAATGCCGGTAAGAAGAAAGAAACGTATATTTGCCGGATGCGTTGAAACGCACCATCTTGATACTTAATTAAATACATAATGTCCAGTATAGCATTACAAGTACCACATCAGCTTTCCAAAGAAGAAGCGATGCAACGTATACAAAAATTATTGAGCAATCTGAAAGAAGAACAAAAGGACATCATATCCCATGTTGACGAAGAATGGGTAGGAAATGACTGTAATTTTAATTTTTCAGCAAAGGGATTTGATGTTTCCGGTACCTTACAGGTAAACCCTGATCATGTTGCCATTACAGGTGAATTGCCTTTTGCCCTGTCTTTCTTTAAAGGCATGATCTCAGATCTTATCGAACAAAAAGCAAAAGCGCTCCTTTCAAAGTAAGTCTATTTCCTCCGCACAGAAGAAGACAAACTATCAATCTCTCTTAGCGTCATAATAGGTTTAACTGGTAAAGTTCCGCGGTTAGAAACCGCTCCCGGCAAGGCATACCAGTACACCATAGCTGAATAACCCAGGAAATCCCAGGCATTCCTGATATCAACCCCGGGCGAAGCCTCCATATCAAACACCAGGCGCCTGGTGAAAGGTATCGCATCCAAAGCCCGCACCCGTGTGCAGATATTAAATCCGCGAACATTCTGCCTTGTTTTGGTAGCAGTGCCCACTGCTATATTCGCCAGGTAAGGGTGGGAGAACACGTCATCCTTGGTGGGGTTCTCTCCGCCAGCCCAGCCATAATAATCTTCTGTGCCCGTCCCGAAATGCGTAGGGAACCTGGCATTATCCACATAGATCTTTTCATCCCCTTCTCCCCACCAGCCAAGATCAGGGTTCAATACCGTAATAGCATCTCCCACTATCACACCTTTCCCCCTGATATCAATAAAATTCATGTCCTTAAACGAAGATCCTGCAAGTATTTCATCACTCAACCAACTGGCATGGAAATGCATGGAACGTTCATTCCATACATAAGGCTGGTACTTCACAGCCAATTTAGTAACATGTGCTCCGGCACCAGTAAGATAAATTTTTGCAGAAGACTTAAACGGCATCACCCAGGTACATATCATCTGGCCAAGCGCATTCACTGTTCGCGTCCAGGTTTGAAAAGGATTTAATGCATTGGCACTGCCGAAAAAATCCCCCAGCGGCGCCCATATCGTTTGCTCACCATCAAATTCAGCAACCAGGATGGTGGAACGCAACAAAGAAGGATCTGCATTCATCAGGTGAGGATCAAGCATGATCTCTAATTGATGGATAGCGCCCCCTTTCTTAATCTGTATTTCTTTGTTACCGCTTATCAGCTCCCCTGTACTATAAACAGAATGAAGCACACGCGAAACGGAATCCATTTCATCCAGCGCATTCACCAGTTGTGCTTTCGTAAACGTCTTTACTTTAACAGAAGAGGGATACCCGCGATAATTAATGATATTGTAAAAAGGCTTTTTATTAAAAGTGATCTTACAGCTTTTGGCAAACGGAACAGGCAGGTAACTATTCCCGGCCCTTGCTGTAACAGCTGCAAACGGCGGAGGAACAGAGCCTCTGCCTGTAATAAGTTTAAAGAAATTCTCGCTGATCACGAGCTGCCCATCGAGGTAGATATTGATCATGGGGCCTTCAAGGTCATCCAGCCCGCCGTAATAAAAATAAGGCGCCCACATTTTTGTGATAGCACCAGGGCCCTGATGTTCCATCACCACCCATTCATTCCCCTCCTGCCGGATGAAACCGGTACCATCACTATCTGCAAACCATCCCGCACTGTCAGGAGAAACAGAGGCCCGGTTATAACTACTAGCCTGTAAAGAAAGGTAATTGGGAAAAGAAGCCAGCGCCTTCCGGGACGACATCTCCCGTAATAAAGAAGACAAGCTCACTTCCTGCGCATTCACAAGTAAAGAAGATAACAACAGGCAGCTGGTCACTGCCCGTTTGAAGAAGTGTACCATAACGTTTGAATTTACTGTAGTACTGTGCCTACTAAAATAAAAACATTCGGTACACTTTTCAGAAAAGGATAAAATCCGTTGCAAAACGGTTAAAATGCCACCGTAAACTCACTATCCCCATCCCTCTCCGCTACTCCCGTAACCGGAGAGAACGTCTTTACCCTGATCTCTCTACTGGCCACAGCGAATTTATACAACCGCATCATCCCGCCGCCGCCATTCGGGCGGCTCTGGTAATCAGATAAAAAGGTATGGATCGTATGCCCTTCAAATGTATCTGCGCGATAACCTTCCCCGTTGTCCCCATGATGCCCGTTGATCATCATCACAATATTCGACCGGTATTTCAACCGCTCATAAATAGAGGAACCCTGTCCACTGAAATTCCCGCGAGTGCTGTTAGATCCGGCCACAGGGTTATTGCCCATAATAGAATGGCTCACGATGATAGCTTTCCGTGAAGCATACACACCCAGCAGATCATACGCCCAGTTATTCATCGCGCCTGCATTTACCAGCTGATCATCAAACTCAAGGTAGATCACAATAAAATCCATACCGCCGGCACTGAACAGGTCATAATGACTATCATTATTCCCTCCATAGTTCCCTCCGTAATAAGGGCGGCCTTCATAATGTTTCACACCAAAATATTTATTGTAATAGTTGGTGGTAGATGTCAGCGGATTACCGGCAGGATACTGATCATGATTCCCCACAGCTAAACCATAAGGAATACTGACAGGGTTTTCCAGTCCATATATAGCATCCCTGGCCAGTTTCCATTCAGTTGCAGCATAGTTGGGATTATCTCCATGTTCTGATATATCTCCAAGATGCGCAACGTAAGCAATGTTTTCCGCCACCTGGTTATTTTTGATCCAGCTGATCTGTGCATTGAACATCGCAGGCGTTCCACCTAATTGCGGCTGGCCAAGGTAATACTGGGTATCAGGCAACACTACGATGGTGAAATCCCCCGGAGCTGTAGTTGCCGCAGTTCCCGGTGTGTTCAGTTCTGTTTCAAAATTTTCCGGCGGTGTCACTGGCCCGGGGCCGGCATCAGCGCTCTTCTTTCCACAACCGGCCAAAGCCAGTGCAGCTAAAAAAAATGCGTGTCTCATAAATATTGATTAATAGTTACAGGGCCAAGTAATCCGGAGGATAACAATGGCGCATCACTTTTAAATGGAATATTGGTACGGGTTAAACGTTGTTCTGCAGGTAAAGCAGCATCACCGATCAGCCGGTTAGGCCAGAGGTTCACTACTTCTATCTCCAGCAGGTTGGTACCCGGTTTAACGGCAGAAGTTATTTCCACTCTCCAGGGGGCCGTCCACACAATGCCTAATGACTTGCCGTTCAATTTCAAGGAAGCAATATTCTTCACAACACCAAGATCAAGGAATAAACGTCCCGTGGCAGCAACGGTGATCTCTTTCACATAAATGGCTGTACCGGAATAATATTTGATCCCGGTCTCAGGCCGCTTCGTCCAATCCTGCAAAGAAGGAAACTCTACAGACGCAGGTCCGCCCCATGCCGTATCAAACTTCACTTTCCAGGCACCTTTGATCTCCTGCACAGGAGCAAAAGAAGGGAAAGGCTCCGCCTTCAATGAACTGCTGCGTTTCGGGAATACTACAAAGAAAGACTGGAACGCTTCAAACTCCATAGGCACAGATACTCTTCCACCGGCAATGGAGAATGCAGCTCCGCGGGTTTCTCCGGATACAGGGTCCCATATCTCGGGTTTACCACTGGCCCTGAATTGACAGGCTAATTTCTCTATCCTGTTATTACGGTTCGCTAAGAAATAAACTTCTCCTTCATCTGTAGAACGATGAATGAAATCAATAAAAGCATAAGGACTATCATGTGAAAAATCCGGCGCAACACCATCGAGCATGAGAATATCCCGCAAAGGTTTATTCCAGAAAACACGGCCTTTACCATATTTATGAGAAGTCACATCCGCTCCATCACAATTACCCCAAACCTCAGCAGCGATACGGCTCACGGTAGTATCACAGGAGGGATAATCCTTCAAACCAGGATCCATCGAAGGCTTAGGCCCAACAATGGTTGCACCTTCCAGCACAAGCTGTTTGAGGCGCGTCACTACAGCTACAGGCATACGCACCGTTTCAGGTAAAACCAGCAAACGGTAACTCATACCATCCGGTAAAACAAGCCGCCCGTTCTTAACTGCCAAACGGGTAAGTAATACTTCTTCATTACAAACATCATAATCATATCCAAAGCCAAGAGAAGGATCAATATGTTTCGGCATTACAATATTGGGTGCCCAATCACCATTATAGTACAGCACATCCGCAACAAACATACCTTCCTGCAAAAGATGCTGGCAGCGGGCCATATAAGAAAGGAAACCACCTGATTTATCCCACCAGGTAACATTGGGATTAAAGTGTGTACCTGCACCATATTCATAACCCGGCTTTCCATCTTCCGGACGGGTAGAAGTGGAAGTATGGATCACCAAACGATTGATCCCTTCGCAATAAGCCCTGTCTGCTGCCTGTTTTAAATTACCGGGATAATCATTCCAGTGCCGCATTGTGGTGAACGATTCCGCAGGAATTATTTTCTTCCCATAAATATGCCCGGCAGAAGCTGCCATCTTCGTCACTTTATTCTGTCCATTTTCTAAACGGGAAACTCCATATCCTAAATTATCATCCAATCCACCAGGTTCATCATGCCGAAGCCCCAGCCAGAATTCTCCCATCGGCTGATCACTGCGGCCAAGGTTCTTCAAACCATCCATACACATCGTACCGGAACGGCTTGGCCCTGCAGATTCATTCTGCACTTTCAATCCATGCTCATGGCATAACTCTGCAAAACGTTTGTAATGCCCATCCGCCATACAGTCCGCAACCGTTTTGCGATAGTCATGCAAAAAGCGATCAGAAACTTCCGCGGAAGTAATAATGTACCCTGCTATCACTGGTAAATAAGGACGCGCATCATATCCTCTATAGAAAGAAAATTTCTCCAGGATCTTAGCCGTCCAGTTGGGAAAGCCATCTTCGAAACTATCATCACAGAAATATCTCAATGTATTCCCCTTTACTGATCCAGCCAGTTCCAGCAATACTTTTCCAAGATGTTCAAATTGTATATCTACCCCTTCACTACTTAACCAGCCAACAGATAAGCCATCCGCCTCCGGTTGTGCAATCATTAACCGGGAGCCGGTCATTCTATGACCTGTCCGCACAATGGTCCAGGAACCTGCAGGCACTTCCCATTCCAGGTGCCCATCCGCGCGCATTTTTGCAGTAAGGTCTATCACCTTTGCAACCGGCACTGGTTTATCTGAAGGAGAAGTTTCCCAATAATCTAACACCGGTTCCATCAGGTCTTTTTGCCGGATGAAATTACTGGCATCCTTACGGTTGGTTTTAGCAGGGATGAGCTTTGCACGTTCGCCATCTATTTTAGTGCTACTCGGGAAAGCCACCACAGCAGTATCGCGATAGTCCAGCTTTTCCAATGGCAGGTCTATATAATCTTTAAATCCCGGGGGATTAAATACATGATCATAACCGGAACGGTTACCGGGCAACGGCAGCGCAGCAGAGAATTGCTGTGGCCCCACAACTGTAATTTCTGATTGCAGCACCCAGCGCCCTGCCACTTCAGGTGTGATCCATGGGCCACCCATTGCCCAGCCGGAGCATAGGTTTACCCCCACATCAATATTCAATCGTTTCGCTTCCCTGATGGCATGTTTGAATAATTCCTTCCATTCATCGGAAAGGAATTTTGCACCAAGAGGCATTTGCACGCCACCTAATCCACCCGCAGAATTTACGAGTAACACATTCCCGATCCCTTTATCCCTGAACTCTTCCAGGTCTCTTGTTAATCCTTCTTTACTCACGAGCCCATTGAACCACCACCAGTAACAACCCGGCCTTGCACTATCAGGAGGGTTCACAAATAACTGCCGCATATCATTGCCTGCCATGATCGCAAAAGCATTACCAGTGCTCAGGAATCCCGCACTAACACCAAGACCTACCGTTGTGATAAATTTTCTTCTATCCATTTTTAAAGATTTATGTAGCCGGCGATAGTAATACTATCAGCCGCCGTTGTGTCACTCACTGCAGCGGATTGTCCGCTATTGGGCAAAAGCATATTCGTAATGATAAACACCTGAACCAACTGCCAGCTGCTCATCTTTACCGGGTAAAGTAATAGTTGCAGTAGTGTTACAGGGGATGGTGATATCTACCTTAATAACACCTCCTGCTATGCTCCAGGCAGATTTCACTTCTCCATACAATGTTTTGTAAGACCCGCTGGCTGTAGTAAGCCCGCCACCGGGTTTAGGAGCAATCACAATATGTTTATATCCCACCTGTGGATTGATGCCTGCCACCACTTTATACATCCAGTCGCCGATAGCACCATAGGCATAGTGATTAAAAGAGTTCATGCCCACATTCTGGAAAGAACCATCCTGTTTGATGCCGTCCCATCTCTCCCATATGGTAGTGGCACCTTTCTTTACAGGATACAACCAGGAAGGATAGGTATCCTGCAGCAATAATTTATACGCTACATCATTATATCCAAACCGCGTGAGTACATGGCAGAGATAAGGTGTACCCAAAAACCCGGTAGTGAGGTGATTCCCATATGCAGCAATATTATCCACAAGCCGTTTTGCAGCAGAAGCACGCAGCTCCTCCGGCAACAGATCAAAGTTCAATGCCAGCACATACGCCGTTTGCGAACTGGACACCAATCTGCCACTGGGAGCAACATATTCATACAGGAACGCTTTCTTCACGGTATCCAGTAAAGCGGTATATTCTTTCACATCCGCATCATGGCCTAAAACCCTTGCAGCATTAATGAGGTTCTGTGTGGAAGCAGCATAGAAAGCCTGCGCGATTAAAAATTTATCCGTGATCGCAGCCTTCCCATCCTTATCATCATTAGGGATATAGAAGAGCCAGTCGCCATAATGCGGGCCGCTGTTCCAGAGATGATCTTTACTGATGCTGCGGATATAGTTTACCCATGCCTTCATGCTCTGGTACTGTTCCTGCAACAATTGTTTATCACCATAGGTTACATAAAAGTTCCAGGGTATAATGGTAGCCACATCTCCCCATCCGGCAGAACCTGCATTCTTAGGCGTTCTTACATCGGGGATCACCACAGGTACGTTGCCATTCTTATGCTGGTCTACCCGGAGGTCTTTCAGCCATTTGGTAAAGAAGCCCGCCACATCCATATTGTATGCAGCAGTATTGAAGAACACTTGTGCATCCCCTGTCCAGCCAAGCCGTTCATCCCGCTGCGGGCAATCAGTAGGAACATCCAGGAAATTTCCTTTCTGGCCCCATTGAATATTATGCTGCAATTGATTGATCAAAGGATTAGAACATTCAAATTTGCCAGCCGGCCTCATATCAGAATACAGTGCAATGGCTGTTAGTTGTTCAGGCATTACGCCGGAAACCCTTACGTACCGGAATCCCTGGAAAGTAAAATGTGGTTCCAGCACTTCAACCTCTCCACCCTTCAGGATAAACCTGTTCTCCTGCTTCGCGCCTCTCAGGTTATCTGTATAAAAGTTGCCTTCTTTATCCAGCACTTCCGCATGATGCAATACCACGGTGTCTCCTGCTTTACCTTTCACACGCAGTCTCACCCAGCCAACAAGGTTTTGCCCGAAATCTGCTACCGCCTCACCTTTAGGCGTTGTGATCATTTTAACCGGCTGGAAATTTTCGTGCATAGTTACAGCAGGACCTGTTTCCGCTACGAGGTTATCTTTAGGGATATCCACCACACGCACTCCATCCCAAACGGAAGGAATTCCTTTCCGCGCATCATATGTTTCTCCATTATAAATATCGGAAGCCAGAACAGGCCCATCAAAACTCGACTCCCAGGTTCCATCTGAATTGATCTGCTCCGTACTACCATCTGCATAAGTCACTACCAGCTGAAACAGCAGGCCCACTTCCTTACCATAAGTATTCCGTTTATTATTGAATTCAAGATTGCCCCTGTACCAGCCATCGCCCACTGTTACAACTGCTGCGTTCTGGCCCTTTTGCAGCAAAGCAGCCACATCATAGGTCTGGTACTGTAAACGTTTACGGCTGGTCCATCCTGGCCTGAAATAATCCACCCCTACTCTTTTGCCATTCAGGTTAGCTTCATACAAACCATGCGCCGTTATATATAAACGGGCGCTCTTCACGGGTTTGGAGACGGTAAAGTTCTTACGGAACATTGGTGCAGGGCCCACCTTACCACCTGTGGTATCTTTCGCTTCAATCCATTTCGCGCGCCAGTCAGCAGAAGCGAGCAAACCCATTTCCCAGGTATTCACTTCACTCCAGTTAGACGCCTTGCCCTTATCATCCCATACCCTTACCTGCCAGGAATACTTTTTCCCGGACTGCAATGCCTCTCCTTCATAAGGAATATGCACAGATTGCGCCGAGTTCACTTTTCCCGTTTCCCATACCGCACGCCCACCTTCTTTCACTTTTATCTCATAGGCAGATTGTAATACATTCTTATCTGAGGAAACCAGTATCCAGCTAAGCTGCGGCTTTAGGTGACCGATCCCCAGGGGATTCACTTTATAGTCGCAGGTCAACTCCTTTACAACAAAGGCGGCTGATACCCCCGAAACATGAACGGTGAACAGTAGCAAAAAAAATAGTCTTTTAATCATCATTACGTTGGAATTTAATATCTGATATGCTTATTGTACAGGCTATAGGTGTATATGGGAGAATGGCCCCTTTTCCGGCTACCCCATATGCTAACGCGGAGGGGATCACTAACAACGCTTCCGTTCCTTTCGGGAACAGCAACATGGCCTGCTCAAACCCTGATAAATGAGTACCTCCTGAAATAGTTACTGCCATAGGTTTGTACGGCAATAGCGGATTATATATCTCCGCTTTCTTCGCAACCTGGCTATCCGTAGTTTCAAAAACTTTACCGCCCAGGTAACTGGCGGTATAATTCACTTCTATCGTATCTCCGGGCAAAGCCTTTTTGCCCGCTCCTTCTTTCAGCACTTTATATTGCAATCCAGCAACAGTTCCTTCCCTCACCTGATTTGCTGCAACAAAATCCGCTACCCTGGATGCTTCCCGGTCACGCGCTTTAATATTTTCCGCAGCCCTCAGTTCCTCAATTTTATTGCTGAAAGAACGATCATCCAGTTTTCCACGGGTGATCACCTGATGGACCTTCACCTTGTATATTGAATGTTTAATCCTGAACACACCCTCATCTCCTTCACCTAATAATCCCAGTGCAGCAAAAAGATCCCCTTTAAACCTGGACCGCTCCCGGAACATCAAAGCAGGCCTGTCATCAAAATCCTCAGACCTGGAGATCACCTGCCCATCCTCCGATTCTTCAATATAAGAAAATGACACAAAATCATCTATCCCTATATGTTGCCCACCCTTATCTGTCAGGACCTTATACAACATCTCCCCTTCTCCTTTCCGGAAAGGATGATCACATCCACTCAAAAGGAAAATAACTGCAAAAGCTGCCTGTAAAAAACAGGCAGCTTTTGCAGTAAAACTTATGGCATGCTTACTTTCCAAATTCCATCTTTAGTTAGTGTATCCATCATTCTGCGTCAATGCCGGGTTTAAGCTCCGCTCATTGAATGGTATCGGGAATAACAGTTTGTTCTTATCTATCTGGTAAGAATTAGCAGGCAGGTAAGGGAATTCAGCTTTCAGGGCAACAGCATGTGCCGTCATCACAGCAATAGCTTTGTCCGTCCGCACCAGGTCGTGCCAGCGGTGATTCTCAAATGCCAGCTCTACCCTTCTTTCATGTGCGATGATATCCCTCAGCAATGCCTGATCTGTTGTGGTAACAGGAGAAACACCTGCACCAAAAGCCCTGTCGCGCACTTCGGTTAAGTAAGGCAAAGCCTCTCCTGCTTTGTTCCTTTCATTCAAACATTCTGCCAGCAACAGTAATGCATCTGCATAACGGTACACAGGCCAGTTATCGTTTGTGTTATTCGCAACGGTGTGCGGGTTCAGGTATTTCTTAATGAAAGGCACCCCGATCTTTCCGGCTGGCGGAACATAGTTCACTATGCTTTTCAGCGCAGTAGGTGTAAAAACAAGGCTCGCGTTATAACTGCCTTCCGCAACAGCAATAGAAGCATCCTTCCGTTTATCCCCTGCTTCATACGCATTGATCATATCCTTTGTAGGCGTATTCCATCCACCACCGGCAGAGCTGGTGTTATTGGTAGCCACACCCGTAAGAACGGTGGTATTGGTACATTTAGGCAGAAATATATAAATGAAGTTACTCTGCTGCCCCTGGTTACCTTGCAGGTACTGCACTTCAAAGATCGATTCCCGGCTGTTCTTGTTAGCCGTCTTAAACACATCCGCATATACAGGCAGCAAAGAGTAACCCATGGTGAGGATGTTTCTCAGTAAAGGCTCTGCTTCCGGGTAATTCTTTTGCGTCATATACACTTCTGCGAGCAGCATGGTAGCAGCTCCCTTGGTGGCAACGCCACTTTGCGGGAATACAGGGTTGGCCAGTTTTGTGATAGCATCTTTTGCATCTGCAATAATGCTGGCATATACCTGGTCTGCTGTTGAACGGGTCAGGTAAGACTCTTCCCGCGTGCGCACTTCTTTCAGGAATAAAGGCACGCCGCCAAAATACCTTACCAGTTTAAAATAATACCAGGCACGCAGGAATTTCGCCTGGCCTTCAATATCTGCCTTTGCAGCATCAGATAAAGAAGATGCCGCAATCCTGTCCAGCACAATATTACAACGGGAAATACCTTTGTAAGGCTGGTAGTACAGGTTGTTGGTATAAGAGTTGGTGCTTACATCCAGGAAGTCTGCAATGTTCTCCCTTTCCAGGTAAGCAGGCCCCCTGTCAATAGAATAGAACTCATAATGTGTATTATCAGAACGCATCTCTGCGCCATAATAGTCATAACTGATCACATCCCTGAGGGGCTGATAAGCTGTAGCCAATGCCGACCGGAATTGTTCTTCTGTTCTAAAGAAAGAAGCAGAGGAAACCTGGTCTTCCGGCGTAAGGTCCAGGAATGCACTGTTACAGGAAGAAATAAGTATCGTTAATATGCTGAAAAAGCTAAGTATCCTTTTCATATCTATGGATAATTGAAATGAACTGATGTTATTTAAAGGTAGCTGTCAGGCCAAAAGAAAAAGTACGCGGAATAGGATAAGCCCATTCGTCGATACCAATACCTTTACCGGAAGAAGCTTCCCCTTCCAGGCTTACTTCCGGATTCAGGCCGGAATAGTTAGTGAGTACAAATGCCTGCTGGATAGACGCATATAAACGGATATTCTTCATCAGCAATCCTCTTACAGGGCAGTTATAACCCAGCGTGATGTTCTTTACTGTCAGATGAGAACCATCTTCGATGAACAGGCTCTGTGCAGCTCTCCATGGACCAGTTGTACCAGTGTAGGTACTGGTGTAATAACCATTACCCGGATTTTCCGGTGAACGCCAGCGGTTCTTGGCAGACTTCGCAATATTGAATGCGCCATCCAGGTTTTCTGTATACTGATGCGTGGCATTGAAAATGTCGTTCCCTACAGAGCCTGACATGGAAATAGCCAGGTCGAACTTCTTATACTCGAAAGTGTTCGTGAATCCGAAAATGAAATCAGGATTAGGATTACCGATGAAAGTACGGTCACCCACATCGATCACCCCATCTGCCTTCACATCTTTATATCTTACGGTACCGATACGGGAAGTAGGTTGAACAGCCTGGTTATCCAGGTCGTGTTGCGTCAGGTAGATCCCATCATTGATATAACCATAGAACATCCCCAAAGGATATCCTTCCTGGTTACGATAGTAGCCGGAGTTCACACTTGCACTCCTGTCTATATAACCCGGACTTACCAGTTTCACTACCTGGTTCTTATCGAAGGAAATATTAAAGTTCGAATTCCATTTCAGTTTACCGGTAAGGTTCACCGTATTGATCGTGAACTCATGCCCCCACATTTTAAAGGCACCTACGTTATATGCAATAGCAGTAAAACCGGATGCTCGGGGAATAGGTGTATCATACAATAAACCATCCGTTAGCTTGTGATAGTAGTCGTAAGTAAAGGAGATCCTGTTGTTGAGCACGGAAAGGTCTAACCCTATATCAAAGGATTTATTGCGCTCCCAGGCCAGTTCTGAGTTCTCCAGGGAACTGATGCTCTGGCCGGATACCAATGTGTTATTAAACACATAATTATAGTTGCCGATGCCGGAGATGAATTTATAGTTACCGATATCATTATTACCCGTTACACCATAGCTGGCACGCAGCTTCAGGAGATTGATCACGGGAATGCTTTTCATGAAGGCTTCATCACTCAGTACCCATCCTACAGAAACAGAAGGGAAGAACCCGTATTTGCTGGCTTTACCGAAGCGGGAAGACCCATCCTGCCGCATCGCGGCTTCCAGGAGATACTTTCCTTTGTAGTTATAGTTAACACGACCTAATACAGACAACAGCGAATAGGCATACGCGCTGCTGGAACCGGAAGAGATCAAGGTAGCCTGGTTCAGGTAAGGAATTTCATCATTGGGGAAGTTGGTGCCGTTCACAGACCCGCTGCCGGATTCAAATTTCTGTACGGAGTAACCAGCCAGCAGTTCGAGGTTATGATCTTTTGCAAATGTTTTTACATAGTTCAGGTTCGCATCTGCCGTCCAGGAATAGTTATTAACGGAAGAATAAGTACCTGTAGCTTCTGTGGTTGACGTTGTTTGGCCGGGAGCTGCTGCACCGGAAATTGATTTAGGAATGAAGCGGTTACGGCTTTCGCTGCCAAGGTCCAGCGCTATGCTTGTTTTCAGGGTCAGGCCTGTTAAAAATTCATAATTGAAATAAGCATTGCCCAGCAGCCTGGTGGTTTTATAATCATCCTTCGTCAACATCAGGATCTTGTAGGGATTGGTGTTGGCGATCATGCCCGGTGAGGAAGAAGAATAAGGCATCTCACCATTTGCATCCACCGGGGAAATTAAAGGAGATGATTTCACGGCAGCGCTCAGCAACTGGCCTACCCCTTCTGAATTGATCCGTGCATTGTGATCTATCCTGTAGCTGGGAGCTAAACCAAATCCTACTTTCACTTTGCTGCTCAGGGAAAAATCCTGGTTCATACGCAGGGAGAAACGTTTTACATCTGTGTTCTTCATCACACCTTCCTGGTTAAAAAATCCGGCTACGATGGTGGAAGAAGAATTTTCTTTAGCTGTAGAGATCGTTACATTGTAATCCTGGATAGCGGCCTCACGCATCATATAGTCGAACCAGTTAGTACCTTCTCCATAACGTTCCGGATTGGCATACACCGGGTTCAATGCGCCGGTATAGTTTTCATACTTCACCCTGTCCTGGTAGAATTCATTCTGGAATTCTGCAAACTCACGCGCGTTCATCATATCCGGCCTGCCACGCTGAGGTACAGCCTGAATACCATAATTAGCGCTCAGTTGAATTTTAGACTCTCCGGGTTTGGCATGCTTGGTAGTGATCAATACCACGCCATTTGCTGCACGGGAACCGTACAATGCACTGGCAGATGCATCTTTCAATACCGTAAATGTTTCAATCTCTGCAGGGTTAATATTATTGATGCTGCCCGTAATAGGAATACCATCAATTACATACAATGGAGAGTTACCGGCAGTCAGTGAAGCTGCTCCCCGGATCCTTACTTCCATACCTCTGCCGGGCTGACCGTTGGCTGCATTGATCTGTACACCCGCCAGTTTACCCTGTAACTGTTGTGTGAATTGTGCTACCGGATAATCCTCCATGGTAGCTGCTTTGATCGTAGCGATAGAACCTGTTACGGAACGGTTGGTTTGTGTACCGTAACTCACTACCACTACTTCATTCAGTGAACTGGAAGAGGGTTTAAGACGAACATTCAAAACAGATGCCTCTCCTGTTACGACCTGTTGCTCTTCAAATCCGATAAAGCGGAATAATAAGGTGGTACCTTTTGCTGCGTTGATGGAATAGGAACCGTCGTTGCCGGTAGAAGTACCAGTGCGGGATCCTTTAACTGATACGGAAACTCCGGGAAGCGCCAAGCCGCTTTCATCCGTAACGTTTCCGCTGATCTTGCGCTCTGTGGCTGTCTGGCTAAATGCAGATGCGGCACAGAGGAGTAGACATAAGAATAGAAGGACACGCCCCTCCTTCATAATGGAATAGTAGATTTTTGCACGCATGTTGTTCAGTTTTTTTCATTAGTGGTCCGGGCCCCTTTGGTATGAGCCGTAATGTCAAAAGGAGGTCGTGGGAGATGACTGGTCCTCTGACAATCTAGTAGCCCAAATATAAAACATTATTAAACATAATTAAACATACCAAAAAAGCATTTTTAATGCACTTTTTGACATATTTGTCCCTAAGTAAGCCCAAACGCCTGATTTCAATGCAAAGAAAGCCCTAATAGCCAGAAGTTACTAGTTAACTGCGTTAACAAAATGTAAAGTATTTAAATAGAATTAAACCGCCTTTAAAGGGAAGTAAGAAGGGGTTGGAGCTAAATGATTGTATGCCTGCGTTTTACAACAGGATGAGTATTTACAGGCGTTGGGGCGATGCCTTTAGTTGGAAAAAGTATACATCTTACCCGGTTGGATAACCACATCATATTATGCTTAGCTGGAAAAATATAACACTGAGCAATAGCATCGTATTATCTCCTTAGTTGGAAAAAGTATAGGTTTTACCTGCTTGGGTAAACACATCATATTATGCTTAGCTGGAAAAAGTATAGCGTTGAGCAATTGCATCCTATTATCTCCTTAATTGGAAAAAGTATAGGTTTTACCCGGTTGGGTAAACACATCATATAATATAGTCTCCTTCAAAACAAGCGGTGAAAGTTTCGCCTTGCTGGAAATAATTGGCTGCGGAATATTTTCTACCGCAAAGAAAGGATTAGGATTTTCTTCTTTTACTATTGCCTTCAAACCTTTTAGTGCATTCGGTACACGCAAACGGCAATTACCTCCCAGCGTTGATCTTATCACCAGCTTTTCTACCTGCCCATTCTTCCACACCAATTCCTTTATCTCAAATCCTCCACGCGTACGCAAACCACTCACACTCCCATTTTGCCATTGCCGGGGCAAAGCAGGCAACAGATGAATCGCTCCATCGTGGCTCTGCACCAGCATTTCCGCAATGCCTGCCGTACAACCAAAATTACCATCTATCTGAAAAGGAGGATGTGCATCGAACAGGTTATCATAAGTACCGCCGCCACTGTTCTCTCCTTTATTCAATCCCGTCGGCGTTAACTGGTTACGGATAAGCTGATAGGCATGATCCCCATCCAGTAATCTTGCCCAAAGGTTCACCTTCCAGCCCATAGACCAACCGGTAGATATATCTCCCCGCTGGATCAGCGAATTACGCACAGCCTGAAATAATTCCGGTGTGCGGTAAGCTGATATCAGGTTCCCGGGATGTAAGCCGAATAAATGAGATACATGCCGGTGTTTATCATCCGGGTTATCCAGATCTTCCAGCCACTCCTGCAACTGGCCATGCTGGCCTACCTGCATAGGTGGTAATCTTTTACGCGCAGCTTTCATTTCCTCCACCATTTCTTTATCCACCTGTAATACTTCTGCTGCACGAATAGTATTGGTGAACAGATCGAACACTATCTGATTATCCATGGTAACACCTGCCGCTATAGAAACCCCCGGACGGGCTTTCGGGGCATTCTCCGGAGAAATGGAAGGCGCTACTACCAGCCATTTATGCAAAGGTTCTTCTATAAGATAATCGAGATAGAATTGCGAGGCTCCTTTTAAAGCAGGATAAACTGTTTGCAGGTATTTTTTATCGCCGCTGTAACTGAACTTCTCCCAGGTATGCCTGCTCAGCCATGCACCACCCATTGGCCACATTGCATAAAAGATAGGATCTACCGGCCCTGATATACGCCAGAGGTCTGTATTGTGATGTGTTACCCATCCACGGGCACCATACATCGTTTTCGCAGTACCCTGCCCTGTTACGGATAATTCCTGCACCATCTTTACCAGTGGTTCATGCATTTCAGTAAGGTTAGTTTCCTCTGCCGGCCAGTAATTCATTTCCGTATTGATATTGATGGTGTATTTACTCCCCCATGGCGGGTCCATCTTATCATTCCAGATCCCCTGCAAATTTGCAGGTTGCCCTCCGGGCTGAGAGGCAGAGATCAGCAGATAACGGCCAAACTGAAAATACAGGGAGGCAAACTGCGGATCATTCCCATTGGCAAAATCCCTCAGCCGCACATTCGTAGGGTTCTTCGTGGAATCTGTGCTGCCAAGGTCCAGTTTCACCCTGTTGAAATATTTCTGATATGCCGCTACATGCGCCTTCAGCAAAGCAGCATAATTCTGCTGTAACGCCTTTGACAGGTAAGCTGCCGCACGTTTACCTTCATCCGCGCTAACATCATTATAATTCACAAAATTGGTGGCAATAGAAATATAGATCGTTACCGCATTCGCATTTGTAATACTTACTGCATTGCCGGCTGGTTTAACACTTCCACCCTCCGCACGTACTTTTGCCAGCGTGCGGAATTTTACCTTTCCTGCCACACCATCTTTGCTACCCGATGTACCGGTCATAATCAATTCATCATTCCCTGTCACTGAAACAGCAGATGGTTTATGCTCCGTTGCAAGTGATGCTATGAAGCTAATACTACCGGGCTTATCAGCTGTCAGCCGCACAATGATCACCTGCCCCGGTACGGTGGCAAATACACTTCGTGTGTATTGCACTCCATTCACCCGATAGGTTGTTTTTGCTGTTGCGCTTTCAAGGTCCAGCTCCCGGTAATAGTTTTCAAATATATTGTGCCCCGGAAAATCCAGTTTCAGATCTCCTGCCGGCTGATACTTCATGCCATGGATCTTTGATTGCATCTTCTCCGTGGCCAGCTTACCGGCTTCTTTGTGTTTCCCTTCAAAGATCAGCTTCCTCACTTCCGGTAAAGCAGCCAGCGCATCAGGATTATCATTGCGGTTAGGCCCTCCGCTCCAGATAGTGGATTCATTTAACCGGATCAGTTCTGAAGCAGGGTTACCATACACCATAGCGGCGAGGCGCCCATTCCCCAATGGCAATGCCGCTTCCCAAACAGTACCCGCAGGTGCGTTGTACCATAACTTATGCTGCGCAAAGGCACAGCTGGAGATCAATAATAATCCGATCAATTTTCTGAACATCAGTTTTACGGTTTAACGGGAATAGTAGAAACATTGGCGGCCTTTCCACGAACGATCTGACTGGTAGCCCCGGCCAAACGAAGATACCAATCCGGCGGCAAAGCAATACCATCCTGGTCCAGCGAAAGATATTTTGCACTTACCGGCTTCTCTGCTGCCGTAGGCGCCAGTTTATACATGGCCGTTCCTTCATCCACTTCATCATACATGGCAATGTACACCATATTCGCACCAGCACTGATCACATTATAAGATTGATGCCAGTAGAAGTTTCCACCATTCCGGGGTATCTGATTAAAAGGTGTTCTGCCATTCCGCAGGTTATACCATGAAAACCCAGGCCATATCACCGGCATATAATCGATCCTGTTCTTTTTACAATAAGCCAGGTCTGGCACCACAGCCGTATCCCTGAATTTATCCGCCCCTGCATGATCTTTATAACGCCCTACAGACCATGGGCTGATCACATCCAGTTTATCATACACCGGCTTCCATTCATTCTGATGATGCAGCCAGTTATTGTTCACCCCACCCATGATGGTTGCCTGGTATTTTTTGGGAGCACTTTTATGAAACCACTCCAGCAAAGAATCTGTTTCTGCCGCAGAAGCAAAAGTAGTATGATCAAAACCAAGCCCCCAGATAGCTACCAGCGGCCGGCCTTCATGATGAAGATAAGACTTGCCTTTGGTAATTTCCAGTGAATCCACCAGGTATTTCCAATCCCGTTCAATGATCTCTTTCCATTGCTCCCCTGCACCGGAGATATCATACATGATGCAGTACACCCGCTCATATTTTTCGCTCGCCTGTTTCACATTCCTCACCACCTGGGTAAAATGCTTCAGAGAGGCCCTGCCCTTCAGTTCCGTTACAAAGCGTTGCTGAAACACACCGTCCAGGTCGTGCTCCTGCAGCCATTTGAAATGAAGGTCTACCACACCGTAGTGATAAGCGGAATATACTTTAGCTGGCGAACCATCTGCGTATTTCATATTAGTGGCTTCCTGTGTATTTGCAGGATACTCCCGCATATCCGGCCAGAAATCAAAAGTGGCAAAACCGGAATCAGGTTTGTTGCGGAACCAGTGTTTCCAGTAACCCAGGCCAGAACCATCATTAGGGGTGCCAAACCAGCCCTGGTAACCGAACATCACTTTCTTATCCAGGGTATGGGGATCCGGTTTATACTTTTCATCTGTTCTATAACCAGCTAATGCTACCAGTACGATCAATCCAAAGAAATATTTTTTCATGGTCTGTCTGCTTTTAATTTTCCGAAATTATAATTGGGCTGCGCACCCATGAACATCTTTATCTTCCCTCCTTTCATCAGGTCTGTATGCAGGAGATAACTTTTGGTATAAGCCTTTCCATTTAGCTCTATCTTCTGTATATAGATATTCTCCGGGCTGTTATTTACTACTTCTATCACAAAATCTTTCCCGGAGGAAGTATGTATCGTTCCTTTATCAACAGAGGGGCTGCCGATCACATATACACCAGCAGCAGGATACACCGGGTAAAAACCTAAAGAAGAAAATACATTCCAGGCAGACATCTGTCCGCAATCCTCATTCCCTACAATACCATCCGGCTGATCATGATAGAATTCCTTCATGATGTATCGCGTTTTTTCCGCTACTTTCCATTGCTGCCCCACAAAAGCATAGAGGTACGGAATATGATGGCCCGGTTCATTTCCATGCGCATATTGCCCGATCAATCCTGTAAGGTCTGCCAGGTCTATATCTGCTTTCATTTTAAGGGAAAAGAAGCTATCCAGTTTACTGGCAAAAGCAGCATCACCCCCTAAGAGTTTTGAAAGCCCCGGAACGTCGTATGGCACCAGCCAGAGATACTGCCATGCATTGCCCTCCGTGTAATCATGGTCCGGCGCACGCATAGGATCAAAATCCGGTTTGAAAGAACCATCGGAAAGTTTCGCCCTGAAGAACCTGGTAGCAGGGTCAAAATACAATTGATAATTAGAAGCCCTTTTGCTGAAATACTTATAGTCTTCCTGGCGGTTCATTTTCTTTGCCATCTCAGCAATGCTCGCATCACTGATCGCATACTCCAAACCCCTTGCCACTGATTCCCGTACTTTATCCGCAGGGATCGGCTTAAGGTCCCTCACATAATCAAGGCCGCGATAATCTGTGTTAGCCGTAGCTTTCATGGCTTCGAACAATTTAGTGGCATCGAGCCCTTTTATTCCTTTCAGGTAAGCTTCGGCAATGATCTGCAAACTACTGATGCCCACCATAGTGCCTGTTTCATAGCCATACAGATGCCAGATAGGCAGTTTGCCCTGCTGTTCGTAAATAGACAACATGGTGCGGATCATGTCTGCTGCTCTTTCTGTATCTATGATCGTATACAAAGGATGCGCCGCACGATAGGTATCCCACATGGAAAAGATCGTATAGCTGGTATAAGGTGCTTTCTCATATACCTTTTTATCCGGCCCGCGGTAATCGCCATTATGATCACTGTACACGGAAGGGTTGATCATGGTATGATAGAGCGAAGTATAAAAGATGCGCTTGCTCTTTACATCCTTCGTTTCCACTTTGATCTTTGACAACTCTTTATTCCATTGTTCATCCGCGCTTTTAGCCACAGCATCAAAATCCCAGCCGGGCACTTCTGCCGCAATATTAGCCAGTGCATTGTCTGCGCTTACGGAAGATACGCTTACCTTCATCTGTAGCTGCCTGGTAGTTTCATCAAAGCTCATCAATCCTTTTTCCTTATTATAAACAGTGAACTGCTTAACGGGAAGGGAAGTACGGATAGCAAAGTACACGCGTTGATCCTTAGCCCAGCCCGTAGAAAAACGATGCCCTTTAAAAGTATGTTCATCCACCTGCTCAATAAAAGTTTCTGCGGCTTTATCCTGCGTACCTTCTTTCAGATCAACGATCACCCTTGCCGTTTTGCCACCGGGGAACTTATACCGGTGAAAGCCCACACGTGTTGTAGCGGTCAACTCCGCAAAGATGTTGTAATCCTGCAGCAGCACACTGTAATAACCGGGCTTTACTTTTTCCTGCTGATGAGAATATAAGGAAGCATAACCTGTTCTATGTTCCTTCTCTGTTCCCTTATCCGTTTTAATATCTCCTGTGTACGGCATCACGAGTATATCTCCTAGGTCGCCGATACCGGTACCATTCAAATGCAGGTGCGCAAAGCCAATGAGGATGCTATCGCCATAATTATATCCTGAATCCCAATCCCATCCCTTGAAAATATTGGTGGGGCCGGGCTGTATAGCCCCGAAAGGAACACTGGCACCAACAAATACATGGCCGTGACCACCGGAACCAATATGAGGGTCTACATAAGAAGTAAGTGATTGTGCCCTTGCCACACCGGATATAGCCATAAGTGCGCAAGTGATAATGCTCTTAAAATTCATGCTAATGCGTTATTTAATATTCTCTAATTCTGCGATCGTCCAGAAAGTATTTCTTGCGGAAGTTTTTGCCCTTACCTGTTTCACACTTTCCACATCCACCACCGGCGTTTTACTTTTCCCGTAATTGTAGCGGATATAACTTAACACGGAAGCTACCCATTCATCATTATTCGTAGCGCCGAAAGGCGCCATCACATCCGGGTAATTTTTTCCATCAACAGGCCCCGAGAGCCCGTTCATCATAATGAGGATCATCGCTACTTTATCTCCATCCACTCTTTTGGAACCTACAAAAGGAGGCGCTGCTGCAGCAGCATCCCCCACCGACAAACCTTTACCATCCGGGCCATGACAGGTAGAACATAACTGCTTATAGATATTCGCACCATTCAGGATCAGGTTGCGATGCGCCGCCGGCATATTCGCCAGTCTGCCACCAAAAAGTTTTGTATTCTTTGCTACTTCCAGGCTATTGCTCACACCATCCAATACACCCGGATATTGAGAATATGCTTTCAAACGACCTTCCACATAACGTGCTCCCTCCATTTTGCTCTGCCCTATTGTTAAAGCCAGCTGCACCTGCACCAGGGAAGAAGTATCGCTTTTCAGTTCCGCCAGTTTATCGAGCACCTGTTCATCATTTTGTTTCAGCAGCGATTCACTGATCCATACCGCAGCTTTCCTTACCTGCGGATCATTATCATCCATCGCAGCAAAGAGCGTAGGTTTATCAATGGCAGCCAAACCTTCCAATGTCCATAAAGCGTGTATACGCGCAAGATGACTGTTTGTTTTGCTTACCGCCATTTGCCGCAAAGCAGGCACCACGGATTGATCTCCTGAAACAATGATCTCTTTTTGCGCATTCTCCCGCCACCATCCATTGGGATGATCGAGGTAGGTTAGCAAAGCACTGGCAGGCTTATCCAGCAGCCGGGGTTTAGGTCCCGGTTTATATCCATCATGCACCAAACGATAGATCCGTCCTCGCCCGATATTCTTTTCCAATCCTTTTTGAAGGATGCGTGGCCGGAGGAAGCTCCCCTCTTTCGTCCAGGTGGCTTCCTGGATAATGCCGCGATGCATATCTACAATGTATAAACAGCCATCCGGCCCTGTAGTACTGTTCACCGGGCGGAAATTCATATCATAGGACGCCATGAACTCTTCTTTCTCATAAGCATTCCGCAGCGTCACCTTCCCTTCACTGGTAGAAACTTTCGCTCTGCGGATCAGCCTTCCCACCGGCTCACAGATGATGAGATCACCTTTAAGGTCTGCGGGTAATGCATCTCCCCGGAAAACGGATTGCCCGCAACCTGCTGTAAAATGATTCAGGGTAGTATCAGGGCGTAAGCGGTTCATGCCGCCTTGTACATCGGGGGTAACAATGATGGGCCATACCGCCAGGAACTCCTGGTCGTACTGGTCTTTCGGATTATACAAACCATAAGCCGGGTTGATCTGAAAACCCAGTGCCGGAATTTCCGCACCTGCGCTGGAGAAATACATGCGGCCATAATCATCATTGGCCAAGCCCCATTGCCCGCCGGGGGAGTTGGTGAGTGTATCTGCCACTAACTTCCCTTTGGTATAACGGTAACGCACAGGGTCGCAGCTCACATAGATCCAGTTGTCCATATTCCATACCAGCCCGCTTTTCTGGTGTTCCAGGTTGCGCGTGTCTGCCCTGGGGTTTTTATAAACAGGTTCTTTCCGGTCCGCTACGCCATCGCCATTTGTATCTTCGTAACTGTAAATATCGTAAGTAAAAGTTTCATTCACCAGTAGTTTATGCCCGATGCATAACATCATGCGGGGCAGCACCAGGTTGTCGATAAATACCGAAGATTTATCCATCGCCCCGTCCCCGTTCGTATCCTCCAGCAGGGAGATGCGGCAGACCGGCTCATTTTCACCCGTACCATTAATATCCTGCATATACGTGCGCATTTCTGCCACATACATCCTCGCATTGCCATCCCAGGCAATGGCCACCGGTTCTTTGATCATCGGCTCGCTGGCCACCAGTTGTAATTTATAGCCGGGAGGAAGCTGAATGGATTCCATACTTTCCTTTACAGAGAGGTAGGCAGGGTTTGGATGCGGGTTAACAACGATCTTCCCTGATCCATCCCGTTGAACAATTTGCGCCTGCTGAGACACCTTACATTTCCAGGCAAACAGGCTAAGCGCTGCCACCAGGAATACCCAGGCTCCATACTTTCTCATTTGTATCATTTTTATGATTTACATAACGTAATGCTAAGTAAGCAGGAGAGGATTAATAAAGGATTAATAAACGTTAATAAAAGGGCTAACAAATGCACTAACAGGGGTTAATGCTATATTATTTTTTAAAAAAAGCAGGTTAAACAGTTTTCTTTTCCTCTGTATTCAACTTCCTCACCAGCCAGGGTAAAGTAAGCCCCTGCCCTATGAGCGTAAACAAAACCACCACAATGGAAATAAATATAATGGCCGCCCGCTGCGGAAACGGACTTCCATCTTTCAAAGTTACCGGCAACCCGATAGCGATAGCCAGGGAAACAATTCCCCGCATACCGGACCAGCTAATGATCAGGCTGTTTTTAAAATCCAGCAGGGCATGTTCTGTGATGCGCCCCTTCCCCTTTTTAAAAGCCCGTTCCAGGTTGACCCGTTGCCCAAATACCCGCGCCACCCGGATCACCAAAGCCACTATCGTAATAATAAAACCATAACCGATATACAGGAGGATCTGGTCCCTTTCCAGGCTTTTGGCTACATAAGGAAATTGAAGGCCGATGAGGATAAAGATCAATCCGTTCAGCAAAAAGATGATCACATCCCAGAAAGACTTACTCTGCTGCCGTAAACCATCCGGTAATAATTTCCTGCTGAACCGCGAAATACCCAGGCCCAGTATTACTACTGCGATCACCCCGGATACATGCATTTCTTCTGCTACCAGGTAGGTAACAAATGGCATCAGCAACATGAAGCTGATGGTAACAAGATAATTTCGATGCACATACTGCAACACCTTTCCCAGTAGCTTCGCCATAAAAAAGCCCACTAAAAAACCGCCTGCCATTAAGATCACAAATTCCAGTGTAGCCTTCCAGAATACAAAAGCAGTACCCGTAACAGCCGCCACCGCAAACCGGTAAGCCACCAGGGCAGAGGCATCATTCACCAGGCTCTCCCCTTCCAGGATAGTATTGGTTTTGTGCGAAAGCCCCAGCCCCTTCGTAATACTCATCGCCGCCACAGCATCTGTAGCAGAAAGGATAGCCCCCAATACAAAAGACAGGGGCCAGGTCATCCCGGGGATCAGGTAATGGGCTGTAACCGCTATACCCGTTGCCGTTATAAACACCAGCGAGATCGCTAAAGTACTGATGGTATTAATGTTCGTCCGGAATTGCCGGAAGGAGATATTGAAAGCAGCGTCGTATAATAAAGGAGGAAGGAAGATCAGGAGGATCACTTCAGCATTCAGTTCTATGTTCGGCCACGCAGGAATAAAACCCACTGCAATCCCTGCACTGATCAGTAAAATAGGATATGGCAGCCTGACCTTGTCCGCAATGGCAGACAACCCGATCATAACAGCCAGGATAATAATGACTACGCTGTAATTTTCCATGCCTTCGCTTTAATGCTTATGCGTTCCGAACAACCGGTCCCAGATACTGGTGTAAAAACCAAAGTTATATTGTACATCCTGGTGGTGATCATGATGGAAAGTAGAAGTACCCAGGTACCTCACTACAGGGAGGTTGCGAACTGCTGCCGGCAATGGCTCCATCCCTAAGTGACCTGTTAGCCCGAACACCACATTTACCACCAGGTAGATCACAATGGCATATATATTGAAAGGGTAGAGCAGCAATAAAGCCAGCCACATTCCTCCAAAAGCCATTGTTTCAACAGGATGTAATATAAAAAGATCTATTGGTTTCGGGTGTACAGCCTCGTGGTGTAGTTGGTGAACTATTTTAAAGAGAAAGGTTTTGTGAATGATGAAGTGAAATACAAACATCAGCAGGTCCATGGCAAAGAACAGGAGCAGGAAATCTGTGATCACCTTCCATGAAATGTTCATCGTGATAGTGATCCATCCCTCCTTCCACATCCAGAAACCCGCATAGGTTACTACCGTGTTCAACATATTCGTGACAGCACAAATGCCCCATTCCCTACGTGTATAAACATAAGGCCTCCCCTGCACTAACCGCCCGGTATATAACACGAGGAATGTAATAGCTGCATTCTCCGCCAGAAAGAGGAGCCATAACATAGGGGAAGATAACCTTAATAATGCTTCACATAGGCTTGACATAGGCTCAAGATACAGTACTCCTTAATACATTCAATAAGGAAGGGGTCAGTTTCCCAAAGATAGACACCCCGGCGGCCCCATTCTCCAGGGCCAGCTTAATACCCTGGCGGACCTGTTCATCATCCCCCTTAAAATCCGGGAGGTACAGTCCTGCGTAGAGCGGAAAACTCCCACGTAAGGCCTTCACACCCTCCGATACCGCATCACCTATCCATTGCACACTTTCCCGGTAGAAACCATGATAGATCATGGGACAAACGGCATCCAAAGGCCAGTTCACCCAATCCTGCCGAACAATACGTTTTGCGATCTCCGGTGTGGGAAATACGGCTGCCGTAATGGGCTTTTTATGCTGATGCGCTACGGCGGACATGTTGCGGACCACATTGGTGATACTGTCGTATCGGAACTTACGCCAGGAAGGGCTTTGATCAGGATATTCTATTTCTAAAGGATCTATGCCATAGGCGGTTTTATATTTACTGCGGCAGGTTTCGCAATAGCAGAAATCGTATTCCGGCAACTCACGCGACTGGTCAATTTTATAGTTCTCCCAGAGGTTCACCGGCAGTATTACATCTACAAAACGGATATAATCAAGATGAAGGCCATCTACATAGTCTTTTGACAAGATCTCTTCCGCCTGTTTCTTCAAATGTTCCACCACCCCTTCCTTATTCGGGCAAAGGAAACGATAGTACCCAACATAGGGCGGATGTGTAGCACAGGACTCCCCTTTCCTGTTCTGCGAATACCATTCCGGATGGTTTGCCAGCAGGTCCTTATCACCTCTGTTCATGGTCCAGAACCAGCGATGGGCAGCAATGCCGGCTTCTTTAGCGGTTTTGAAATGCAGGGGACTGTCTTCTTCAAAATAGATCACACCAATCCCTGCCTGTTTATATTCCTGGTAGCGCTGTTTCAATTCAGCAGCAGTGTCCTTATGATCGGGGTTGATCCATACCCTGTGCTGCACCTTTTTAGGTGGAACAGGAACCGATGAGATCAGCGTGGCAGGTTGAATGAATGCGAGGCTTCCCAGCCCCAGCGATTTCATGAAGTCGCGTTTATTCATGGCGAGATGTGATTTTTCCTTCCTGGTTAATAATGATAATGTAACCGGCTTCCCGGATGGATGCCGAAAATTGTAAAGTAGTGCCTTCTATAACGGCGGCGGAATTGATGCCTAATGCCTCCGTATTTTTTGCATACGATCTATGTTGTTCCCAATATTGCTTCTGGCGGTAATAGATATCCCATAGCTCATTCACTGCTGCAGTTGTTACTGGTTCTTTGAAAACACCGGGGCGCTGCACGCTGAATTGAAGATACCCCCAGCGCTCAGGTGCATGCATATTGATCATGCCCTGTGGGGACCATACCCAATTATATTCAGGTGTATGGGGCCGTTTAACATACTGCCCTTCCACAATATCCATTTGCCATTGCACTCGGGAGAAGTTGATCCGCCAGGTACTGCCATCCTGTACCGGGGAGCGGCGGCCATAGAAAGCCAGTGCCCTGAAAGGGATGGCCATTTCCACTGTCCAGGAGGTATCCTTGTCTGCCGGGTTATTCAAGGTACCATTGAACCGTACTGCTGTTCGCAGCCCTTTTGCATCCCAGTTGATCATAGCCTGCCCGCCGTTGCGGTAGGGTTTTACCATGAACAGGTCCATTACCGTATTGAGGGCGTTGATCTCTATCTCGTAATATTGATGGGTGTCCCCGTCCGGGTCAATGAACACTTCAAAGTCGTTGTCATGGAAGATGATGGTATCTCTTTGACGGAGGGTGGCCCGGATATGTGGTTCTTCCAGTTCTGCCAGTATATAGAGGCAGGTATCATCCCATTGCATTTTCACGCGGGTACGGTAGAGCGGATTGGGTTTGGCGGTGCCTTCTATATCCAGGAAATCTTCTGTCCAGGGGATGTTTTGCCAGTCTAAAGTTGTGCCGGTCGTGCGGTAACAGATGTAATGACGGGGAGCCTGCGCGCTCACACTTAAAACACCTGCCAGCAACACGATCAATATTAAACAAAAACGATGCATGGGTTAAATATAACTATTCAGGCCGTTTTTTATGGGGCATTTTGCAGGAACTGTTTCAAATCATTTCACTTCATTTCACAAGGTATCAACTGAGGATTTGTGCCAAAACTTAACATTGGGTATATTATGTTATTGTTAAATTTACAGTCCTTCACTAAACGATAAATGAATAATGGCCAAGTCCAAGAAAGAACCTGTTAAGGTTAAGAAGCATGCATTACGTGAGCAGATTGCCACCACGCTCCAAACTACTTTTACTGATCTGAAAGAAACTGTTGGGGAAAAGAAATTCAACCGCCATGTAAAAAAAGCGAGTAAAGTATTAGCAGCAGGGGCTGAAAAGAAAACTGAAAAAACAGCCACTCCTGCAAAAGCCAAAACGGCAAAACCTGCCGCTATAAAATCCGCTAAAGCCAAAGCCGCAAAAAGCAAAACTGCAAAAGCCAGTGCAGCTAAAAGCGCAACGCCCAAAGTGAAAACTGCAAAACCTGCCAAGGCTAAAACAGCAAAAACCAAGAAGGCTAAGGCGGCTAAAAGCGCAACTGCCAAAGCTAAAGCAGCGAAACCAGCCAAAGCCAAAGCAGCGAAAAAGAAAGGCGCTGCTGAATAAACTCCTTGAATGCAGTAGGAAAAACTCCCAGCTTATATTGAAAAATAAGCTGGCGAGGAAAATCCTGCTCACATTACACTCAGCGCTTCTTATTAAACGCAGTAGGCCTCAGCTTATACTGAAAATAAGCTGGCAAGAAATCCTGCTCACATTACACTCAGCGCTTCCCCTTGAACGCAGTAGGAGAAACTCCCAGCTTATATTTGAACACCGTTGAAAAATAAGCCGGCGAGGAAAATCCTGTTCTATACGCCACCTCCGCCACTGAGATATCTTCATGCTGCAGAAAATACCGCGCTTTCTGCAACCGGGTATTGAGGATATATTCATTGATATTCGTACCGATCAGCGCTTTTACTTTCCGGTACAACTGCACTTTGGAAATATTCATCTGCTTGTAGATATTCTCAATGGAAAACTCTTCATTCCCGATATTACTTTCTACTATAGAAGTAAATTCGGATACAAAACGAAGATCAGACTTACGGGATAGAGTACCTCTTAACCCCGCAGGAATATCTGCCGTAAAATGCTCCTTCAGCTGATTCCTGTTCACCAGCAGACTGTTCAGGGTATGCCGCAGTATTTTAAAGTCGAAGGGTTTGGTGATGTAAGCATCCGCTTTATTCTGCAATCCTTCCACCTGTTGCTCTGCGGAAGTCAGGGCGGTTAATAATATAACAGGGATATGAGCTGTGCGTACATCCGTTTTGATCTCCTTCAGCAAAGCATGCCCGTCTTTCACCGGCATCATTACATCACAGATAATACCATCCGGCAGGTACTCAAAAGCCAGCTGCAATCCCTGCTGCCCGTTCTCTGCTTCCAGCACTTCATATTCATTAGACAAACGGTATTTGATAAAGCTCCGCATCTCTGGGTTATCTTCTACCAATAGCAGTACTCCTTTTTTCTCCTGCACCTCCTGCTCTTCCGGCAGATCGGTTACAGGCATAAGGTCCGCCATATAGAACTCCTGCTCTTCTTCTTTGCTTGCCGTAATAGCCAGCTCTTCCAACCGGAAATGCTCTTTCCCCAAAGGCAACGCCACGGTGAATACTGTACCCTTATGTTTTTCGCTGCTGGCAGTAATAGTACCATGATGCAGCTGCACCAGTTCTTTACAAAGCGCCAGCCCCAACCCCGATCCCTTGTGATTATCCACATCTCCCTGGTAAAAGATATCAAAGGCATGCTGCATCACTTCGGGAGACATCCCGATACCGGTATCCTGCACCCTGATCAAAGCCTGCCCATCCTTCTTTTCCAGGATAACCGTAATGGAACCATTGTCCATCGTAAACTTGAAGGCGTTGGACAATAGATTGAATAACACTTTATCCATCATACCTGTATCCATCCAAACCGGCAATCTTCTTTCCGAAGTCACCAGCCGGCAATCGATCCTTCTCTTCCGCGCTATCTGCTGAAAGATCTCAATGATCTCATTACTGAACTGCACCAGGTCATTCTCTGAGGCTTTCACCTGCATCTTACTGAATTCCAGTTTGCGGAAATCTATCAGCTGGTTCACCAGGTGCAACAAGCGGTTAGCATTCCTGCGAACAAGGGAGAGTTGCTGCCTGTCTGCCCCCTGTAGTTTTGAGTGTTGCAGCATTTCATCCAGTGGCCCTATGATCAGTGTCAACGGTGTTCTTATTTCATGGGAAATATTGGTGAAGAAATCGATGCGTGCTTCATTGGCTTTGGCCGCTTCCGCACTCATTTCCATGAGTTGTTTACTCTGACGGCTGATCTCATCATTCTGCAGGGCCAGCTTTTTATTGATCTTCTGGTTCAGGTTGCGGGAATACCATAACAGGCTGGCAAAGATCAGCGCAGCCGCCAGGGTGATGCCCAGTATATACAACATGGTCCGCTGACTGTTGTACACTCTTTTCTGTTCTGCCAGCATCTGCTGCTGCAGTTCTATGTCCTTTTGCTGGTTCAGGATCTTATCTGATTGCAAAGCCATCATCCGCACATTGGTGGAATCTACCACCAGCGTTTGCAGGAAGGTTTCTTTGGGAAGGGACTGATGTTGCAGGATATGCAGCGCATTACGAATAGCTTCCGTTCCACCGGTAGGATATAATAAAGATGCAGTAAGCAAACCGCCGGACACCATTTCCAAACCACCGCCTTTCCCGGATAAAGCATCCACTCCAATGATCCGGGTATGTTGAACACCGGCTTTCAGGCAGGCCTCCCTTGCCCCCAATGCCATTACATCATTATGCGCAAAGATCAGGTCTGCTAATGGCAGGCTGGCGCTGATCTTATTCAGAGCTGCCTCCGATTTCTGCTTTACCCAATCTCCATGCACCTGCGCTAAGATCTGCACGCCGGGGTACCTGCTTAATCCATCCTGGAAACCCCGTCTTCTTTCAATGGCAGGTGACGATGCCGGAAGACCTACCACTTCTATCACATTCCCTTTCCCTTTCAGCAAACCTGCCACATATTCCCCCGCTATCTTTCCTATCTCGTAATTATCTGCGCCTATATAATTGGTGTATTTCGTAGAAGCAATTTTCCTGTCTACCACAATCACCGGGATGCCTTTATTATATACCTCTTCCACTACAGGTGTAAGCGGACTGGCCTCATTCGGGGAAATAATGAGCAGGTCGATGCCTTCCGCCAGTAGTTCCTTTACCTGTTTTACCTGTACATCGCTGTTATCATCCGCCTGTTTATAGATCAGCTCCATGCCCGGATGGAAAGAAAGTTCCCGCTGCATTTCTGCCAGCATGGATTTTCTCCAATGGTCTGCATCCCCACATTGGGAGAAGCCGATCCTGAAATGACGGGGAGCAGGCGTAGGCCGGCAGCCTGCGAAAATGCCGGCCAGAAAGGTTAATATTACCAGCGTTCTCATTTCTTCGCGTGTTTATTTGGAAGATCAGTGGAATTATACCCTCAATGTAGAATTTTCTTTCATTATCCTGTAGCATAACGCTCCCCGATCCCGGGATATTTGATCCAAAAATGAAAATACGGGGTACAAAATCAAAAACCTTCAAAAAAATATCCACCTTAACGGCTTGAAATACAGCAAAATGTAAAATTGATACAATTTCAGAAGTGATTGAAACGGAGCAGCAGGTTTTCCCCTTAAAGGGCGCGTAAGTTGGAGGAAATTCCCACAACACGTTATATGAAAAACAAAGTTTTCTTCTGGAGTATTACGGTAGCCCTTGGCGGTTTTCTATTCGGCTTTGATACAGCAGTTATTTCCGGCGCTGAACAATCTATTCAACAATACTGGCAACTGAATGGCTTTGAACATGGCCTCACCGTTTCCATTGCCCTGATCGGAACTATCATAGGTTCCATGCTGGGCAGCCTGCCTTCTGAAAAACTGGGCAGGAAAAGAACACTGATCCTGATTGCCATCTTATATCTCTTTTCTTCATTAGGTACTGCGCTGGCTACCGGCTGGCCGGTTTTCCTGCTTTTCCGTTTCCTGGGAGGTATTGGTGTGGGCGCATCTTCTGTAACAGCCCCCATTTATATTTCCGAGATATCGCCTGCTGCTTCAAGAGGAAAACTGGTAGCACTTTTCCAGTTCAATATTGTGCTGGGCATCCTCATCTCCTATCTTTCCAATTACCTGATTGGCCAGGAAAGTGAAAGTTCCTGGCGCTGGATGATGGGCGTACAGGCCTTCCCTTCCCTCCTGTTCCTGGTATTATTACGTTTTGTTCCGGAAAGCCCCCGCTGGCTGATCCTGAGAAAAGGGCAGATAGCAGAAGCCCGGGAAACCTTAAAAGTGATCAATCCCAGCGGTTATGAAGAAGAGCTGTATGCTATCCGTAACGATGTACAAAATGAACACCAAAGCGAAGCCCTCTTTTCCCGGAAGAACCGTTTCCCTGTTTTCCTGGCTATTACGTTTGCCATTTTCAACCAGGTATCCGGGATCAATGCCATCATCTATTACGCGCCCCGGATCTTTGAAATGACGGGGCTTGGCAAACAATCTTCCCTGCTCTCCAGCGTAGGGATCGGTTTTGTGAACTTCCTTTTCACCCTGCTGGCCCTCAGTTTTATTGACAGGGTTGGCAGACGTACGCTAATGCTGATCGGTTCCCTCGGGCTGATCATTACCCTTGGCCTGGTATCCCGCGCTTTTTACCTAAATGAGTTCAATGGATTTATGGTCACCATTTTCCTGCTGGTATATATTGCGTTCTTTGCTTTCTCCCAGGGAGCTGTGATCTGGGTGTTCATTTCTGAGATCTTCCCCAACCAGGTAAGGGCAAAAGGTCAAACGCTGGGGAGTATGACGCATTGGGTAATGGCTGCTTTGATCGCTTTCATTTTTCCTATGTTGACAGAAAGCCTGGGTGGCGGCAACACTTTTCTATTCTTCTGTGTAATGATGGTATTGCAATTGCTGTTTGTATGGAAGATCATGCCCGAAACAAAAGGCAAATCACTGGAACAGCTGGAAGGCACACTTATCATGCATTAATACTAAGATCATGGACCACGGTATCGTTTGTTATGGAGAAATATTATGGGACCTGCTCCCTTCCGGACCACAACCTGGCGGAGCACCCATGAATGTTGCCTATCAGCTGCACAGGCTGGGAAAAAGCCCTGCCATGATCAGCCGCATAGGCAAAGATGAAAGAGGGGATGAACTGATGAAAGTATTGCAAAGCAAAGGCCTGAACACAAAATATATTCAAACCGATGAAGCAGTACCAACAGGCATTGTAAAAGCAACACAACATCCCAATGGGGATATGTCGTACGACATTGTTTCCCCCGCTGCATGGGACCATATCATTGCAGACGATACCACGGAGGCATTGGTGAAACAGGCGGAGTATTTTGTGTTTGGCAGTCTCAGTGCCCGCCATGCTACTTCCCGCAATACTCTTTTCCGGTTGCTGGAATTGGCACATACCAAAGTACTGGACATCAATCTGCGTACGCCACATTTCAGCCGCCCCCTCATTGAATCGCTTTTGCAATATGCCGATATCCTTAAACTGAATATTGACGAACTGGAACTGGTCACCAACTGGTATGGTAGTTACAACAATACAGCAGACCGCGTATCCCTTATCCGGGATAAATTCGGGATCCGCAATATGATCGTTACCATGGGAGCAAATGGTGCGCAATTACACCTGAATGGCCAATCGTATACACATCCGGGTTATAAAGTACCCGTAACAGACACTGTAGGCAGCGGAGATGCTTTCCTCGCCGCCATCATCTCCAAAACAATAGACAAAGCAGCACCAGCAGCAATGCTCGATTTCGCCAACCGGTTGGCAGCAACCATCACAACCTACAAAGGCGCAATGCCGGATTATGATATCAAAGAAGTGGATTCCATTTCACATTAAAACCACGTAGTATTATGAAATACAGTATTACAATGATGGCACTTCTGCTGATAGTGCTCAGCAGTTCTGCGCAACAAAAAAAAGTGACGGGTACCGTCACAGAAAAAAACACCGGCATCCCGCTCCCCGGTGTTAGCGTACAAAGTCCTTCCACCGCAGTGATCACAGACAGCACAGGCAAATTCTCTATCCTCTCATCCACAAATGAAAACCTTACTTTCTCCTATATTGGAATGAAAGTATTCACTGCCAAAGTACCTGCCAGCGGAAATATCATCGTTGAAATGGACCGCGATGCCAGCAACCTTAATGAAGTAGTGGTTACCGGCTACCAGGCCCAAAAGAAAGCAGACCTCACCGGCGCCGTATCTGTTGTAGATGTGGAAGCGATTAAAGATGTTCCGCTCGGAAATCCCGTAAAAGCCTTGCAGGGAAGGGTACCCGGCGTATTCATTACCACTGATGGTTCTCCTTCAGGAGGTGCTACCGTACGCATCAGGGGAATAGGTACACTGGGCAACAACGATCCCCTCTATGTGATCGATGGTGTACCCACCAAAAGAGGATTACAGGAATTGAACCAGGATGATATTGCTTCCATACAGGTATTAAAAGACGCCTCTTCTGCTACGATCTATGGCTCCCGCGCAGCAAACGGTGTGATCATCGTCACCACCAAAAAAGCACGTAAAGGTTTTACCCGTGTAGATTTTGACGCTTCCGTTTCCACGCAGGATTATACCACCAAGCAAAAAACACTGAATGCAGATGGCCGTGGCAGAGCCTACTGGCAGGCCGCTGTGAACGACAGAACAAATCCCAACAATAACCAGATCTATCAATACGACTGGAATGGCGACTACAACAATCCCGTACTCAATAAGATCATCTACCCTGAATTTATCGACGGCGCCAAAACCATGCGCCCTGCTGATACTTACTGGTATGATCAGATTGAACAAACAGCTGTTATCCAGCAGTACAATGTATCTGTAAGCACCGGCAGCGAAAGGGGAAGCGCTTTGTTTTCGCTGGGGTATTATGATAACAAGGGCATCGTGAAAGAATCCAATAACAAAAAGATCACGGCCCGCCTGAATTCAGATTACAGCTTCTTTAAGAACAAACTCAAGATCGGCGAGAACCTCAACTTCTCCTATATCCGCAATACCCTGATCCCTATCGGAGATGTATTGTTCACCTCATTGGTACAGCAACCTGTTGTACCCGTGCATACAGTTACCGGAGGATGGGGAGGCCCGGCACCTGGCATGACAGACCGCCACAATCCCGTTCGCCTCATTGAAGACAATAAGCAAAACCTCAACCATTTTTACCGTGTATTCGGTAATGTTTACGCGGAGGTAGATATCCTGCCTGACCTTCATTTCAGGAGCAGTGTGGGTGTTGACTACAATGGCAACTACCAGCGTACACTCCGTAAATCCTACGTTTCCGGTTTTCTTTCCGACCCCTCCAATCAAACATCCACTAACCAGGGTTATGATGGCAACTGGCTCTGGCAGAACACCCTCAACTATAAGCTGGAACTGGATAAACACCGCTTTGAATTCCTGGTGGGGCATGAGCAGATCAAATATATGAACCAGTCGTTCTACGCATCCAGGCAGGGATATGCACTGGAAAACATAGATTACGCTTACCTCGATGCCGGCTCTTCCAATAAAGACAATGGCGGGGGAGGTTCAGGTTATGCGCTGTTATCCTATTTCGGCAAGATCAACTATGCCTATGCAGATCGCTACCTGGCTTCTGCCACCCTTCGCAGGGATGGCTCTTCCCGCTTCGGTAAAGAGTACCGTTATGGTACCTTCCCTGCTTTCTCCCTGGGATGGCGGATCAGCGAAGAAGCCTTCATGAAAAAGCAACACACCATATCTGACCTGAAACTCAGATATGGCTGGGGTAGGTCCGGCAACCAGGAAATAGCCAACAATGCTACCTATGCCCTGTATGCTTCCATCTATGGTGTAGATCCCACCTGGGGATTCGACAATGGCAGCGCTTATGATATTGGCGGCAGCGGCTCAGGACAATTACCCTCAGGCTTCACGCGCATCCAGCAGGGGAACGATTCATTAAGATGGGAAGGGACTGAAGAAGCAAACTTTGGCCTGGACTTCGGCTTGCTGGAAAACCGCCTCACCGGTTCTGTAGATTACTTTATCAAAAAAACATCCGATATACTGATCAGTCCGGGTTACCTGGCAGTACAGGGAGAAGGTGGTAACTACTGGTTCAATGGAGCTTCCATGCAGAACAAAGGATGGGAAGTATTGCTTTCTTACAATGGCAATATTACCAAAGACCTGCACTTTACCGTTACCGGCAACTTCTCTACTTACAAGAACAAGGTAACTTACCTGCCCAAACAGGTCTTAACTTCTTACCCCGGTAACGGAACAGACAAAACCATCCTGGGCCGTTCTATCAATTCTTCTTTCGGTTACATCGCAGACGGTCTATTCACTACCCAAAAAGAACTGGACGAATCTCCTGCCCAGGTTGGTAAAGGACTCGGAAGGATCCGCTACCGCGATCTCAACGGAGATAAGATCATAGACGATAAAGACCGGGATTTCATTGCAGATGGCAACCCTGATTTCCTGTATGGGCTCAATGTTGAACTGTCCTACAAGAATTTCGATCTCAGCTTTTTCCTGCAAGGGGTACAAGGCATTGATGTGAACAACACCTTCAAAACCTTCACTGACTTTTCTTCCCTTTGGGTAGGCAGCAACTGGGGAAACAGGACCCTCAGTGCATGGACGCCCGCCAATGCAGGTTCTACCATCCCTGCACTCACATTGGTGAACAGGAATAACGAAGGGCGTTCTTCTACTTATTTCTTTGAGAACGGCTCTTACATGAAACTCCGGAATATCCAGTTAGGTTATAACCTGAAAAATGCTTTGCGCAATGTGGGTGTACAAACTGCCCGGGTATTCCTGCAAGGCAGCAACCTGATCACCATAAAGAGCAAAGGGTTCACAGCAGCCGATCCGGAAGCACCGGGTACATCCTTCCCAATTCCTGCTATCGTCACTGCTGGCTTCAACGTATCATTCTAAATAATGCATTCCATGAAAAATATCATATTCCTCATCCTCTCCGTATTGCTGATCACGGCATCCTGCAAACGGATACTGGATGAAACACCGCAGGGCGTTGTATCAGACAATGACCTGAACACACCGGAGAATGTAAACAAACTCGTGATCGCGGCTTATTCTTCTCTCGGCAATGATCATTATACTTCTCCCTACACCAGCCTCTGGCCCTATGGCAGTGTGCGTGGCGGAGATGCCTATAAAGGTGGCGATGGCCCAGGCGATATTACAGAGTTCCACTTATTGGAAACATTCTCGCTCAACAGGGCAGACAATGGATTAACGGATGAACTCTGGTTCCGTTTATATGTAGGTATCGCACGCGCCAATGATGCGCTGCGCCGGGTGAATGCTATTGACGAAGCCGTTTTCCCTGATAAAAAGAAACGCCAGGGAGAGTTGCGCTTTCTGAGAGGGCACTTCTATTTCCTGTTAAAGATCCTCTTCAAATATGTTCCGTACATAGATGAAAATGCACCCAAGAACGTGTATGATACCATCTCTAATAAAACTTATTCCAATGATGCCCTTTGGACCAAAATAGCAGACGACTTCCGTGCAGCTGTAGCCAACCTGCCGGAAACACAGCCTGAAGCAGGGCGTGCCAATCAATTGTCTGCAAAAGCCTACCTGGCTAAAACACTGTTATACCAGGCTTATATACAGGACGAAACAAATAATGTGACCAGCATTAACACAGCACTGCTCACAGAAGCGAATAAGCTCTGCGATGATATTATCATCTCCGGTAAATACATTCCAAATGCAGATTATGGCAACAACTTCCTCACGCCTTTTGAGAACAGCAAAGAATCTGTATTTGCTATTCAATATTCAAAAGATGATGGCACGCCGAAAGGCAGACTGGATTATGGCCATGCGCTGAACTACCCGATGAACACCGAGTTTGGCTGCTGCGGGTTCCATGTTCCCAGTCATGACCTGATCAATGCATTCAAAACGGATGCGAACGGCCTTCCCCTGTTTGATACTTATAATAATACAGATGTGGCAGAATCAGGTGATTATATGACCAGTTCTTTCGATCCCCGGCTGAGCCACACGGTAGCTATTCCGGGTAAGCCATTCAAATACAAAACGAACTTCATCTTTCTGCGTTCATGGGCACGTGCGCCGGAAGTATATGATGCATTTGCCAGCTTGAAAGAAGCAGTGGCACCGGATGATCCCTCCTTCCAGAAGATCCCGCCATTTATGTCCAGCTCCAAGAACTGGGATGTGATCCGTTATGCAGATGTATTGTTATTCAAAGCAGAAGCACTGATAGAACTGGGCAGGCAGAATGAAGCACTCACACTCATCAACGATCTGCGTACCCGTTCCGGAAACAGCACCGCCCGCCTGAAACAAGCAGATGGTACTCCCTCCGCTAATTACAAAATAGCTACTTACCAGCCCGGCATTAATTGCACCTGGACGCAAGCTTTTGCAAGGCAGGCGCTCCGTTGGGAACGCCGGCTGGAATTTGCAACGGAAGGATATCATTTCTTTGATCTTGTGCGCTGGGGAATTGCAGCAGAATACATCAACAAATATTTTACGGTGGAAAAAACAAGGTCTGCCCACCTCAACGATGCCTTCTTTAAAAAGAACAGGGACGAATACCTGCCGATACCTTTAAACCAGATCAATTACAGCCGCGGGCTTTATCAGCAAAATGCGGGATGGTGATCCTTTCTATTAGCAAAAATGAACACGCCGGTATTATTACTATCAGCAAAAATGCAAAACAATCACGCCGGTATTTATTAAATTGTACATCATGAAGATCTTTTGGACAGCATTAGTATGCCTCTCAACATTTTTCCAAACTGCGCACGCGCAGGAATTCAGCACTGTATTCAAAGCCGCTCAAAAGTACCTGGTCCTGCCGGTAAAGAACGGGGCCGCCAAACACAATGTGGAACTCTGGATAGATGGAGAGAAGGAACGTTATCTCAACATAGAACTGGCAGAAGGAGAACCAGACTGGTTAGCCTACCTGGATATCAGCGCCTGGAAAGGCCAGGACATTGAATTCCGCATAGATAAATGGAAAGGGAATTTTACTGTAAAACAAAGCGATGAAGACAAAAACGCCCTCCCCCTCTACAAAGAAAAACTGCGCGGTCAGTTTCATTTCTCTCCCAAACGCGGCTGGACGAATGATCCAAACGGCATGGTCTATTTCAACGGGGAATACCATCTCTTCTTCCAACATAATCCATACGGCAGGGAATGGGGAAATATGACCTGGGGCCATGCCGTAAGTAAAGACATGCTGCACTGGAAAGAAATAGGCGATGCCCTCCATCCTGATAAATTCGGCACCATGTTCAGCGGCAGTGCCGTTGTAGACAGCTTCAACACCAGCGGCCTGGGCAAAGGCGCCATGGTAATGTTCTTCACAGGTGCAGGCTCCTGGGGCCAGGGCCTTGCCTGGAGCAACGATGGCAGAACATTTAAAAAGCTGGACCGCACAGTTGTACACCGCATCAATAAAGATAACCGCGATCCCAAAGTGATCTGGCATGAGCCCACCAAAAAATGGGTAATGGTATTATATGTGGAAAGAGAGAAAGAACAGCACAGCATGCAATTCCTCACTTCTCCCGATCTGAAGAACTGGACAAAATCCAGCGTTGTCCCCGGCGGTATCGGCAACGACCGTTACCTCTTTGAATGCCCGGAGTTCTTTGAACTCCCGGTAGAAGGCCATCCCTCGGAAAAGAAATGGATCCTCATCGCAGCCAATAGCGAGTACGCCATCGGCACATTCGATGGCATCACTTTCAAACCGGAAATAGAAAGACTAAATGGCCAGCATGGCAGAGACTTCTATGCCTCCCAGACCTTTAACAACGAACCCAAAGGCAGACGTATAGAGATTGGCTGGTGGAGAACACATACCAATAAAGAGGACATGAACTTTAACCAGGCCATGAGCATCCCCCTGGAATTAAAGCTGGTAAGGACTGCCCAGGGCCTTAGGCTAACCCGCACACCGGTAAAGGAACTGGAAAGTATCCGGGAGAAAACCCTCACTGTTAAACCAACACGACTGAAAGAAGGCGGTGCAAATCCACTCTCCGGCATCCATGCGGAACTACTGGAAATAAGGACTACCATTGAACCCGGAAAAGCCAAAGAAATAACACTGGATATTCACGGCCTCCCGGTAGTGTACGATGTAAGCAAACAGCAGTTACAGATCAATGGCGTAAATGCCAATGCCCCATTAGTGAATGGCAAACTTGATCTGATCTTATATGTAGACCGTATAGGAGTAGAATTATTCACCGCGGATGGATTGTTGTTCATGCCGGTGAATGTGAACATTGATACCAGTAAGCAAACATTGTCCCTGTCTGTAAAAGGCGGCGATGCGCAGTTAAAGAAAATGACAGTATACGCATTGAAAAGCACCTGGTAAAAGAGCCATTCGCAGCAACACCCGAAGCATAAAATATCCGGAAGCGCCATTCCACGCTTCCGGATATTTTATGAAGTTCGGACTGGAATATTACCAGATAGATGCAAAAAGCGATACATGTTTGCAACGGACCTGGCGCTGATATTTATGCAGATCACGCAACGAAAGAAGGAGGAGTAAATTACCATCAGCTGCCAGGTGATAAAAAGTATTACATTAAGTTTCCTGAGCAAGGTAAATCACTTTCCAGATCAAAAAGCATATTAAAGCAGGTTCGGGATCAGAGGGTAAACCGCAGCAAGCCTACAGATTAGAAAGTATTACACTAAGTTTCCTGACTAAAAGGTAAACCCCTTTCCAGATCAGAAAAGCAGGTTTCCGAATCAAAGAACATTGGTGTTCACACCTAAAGCCCTTTCTTCCCCGGTATCCAGTAAGCCTTCGTGATGATCTGGCTACTATTGACACCTCTTTCCTTTAACAACTTCCGGAACGATTGTATAGACTCCCCATTCCCTGTAAGTACATAAGCAGCCTTTTCTTTAACCACTGCAAAAGCATTATCACCTTTACGCACAACATCCACCTGCATCCCCAACTTCTCCGGCACCCGGAAATTAGCTTCATCCAATTCGAGGATACCCGTACAAGGCACTTCCTGCATAATCGCTTTAAGTGTGCCAATAGAAGATTCATCCCCAAAGAAGAAATTCTCCACGCCTTCCCGATATAGCTTCCTACCCCTGGGGATCACCATCTTTGTTGTATCTCCCACTTGCAAACCATCTGCAAAAGCGCTTCCCGGTCCATTTCCGTGAATATGAAAAATGATCTCACAGGTATCCTTTGTAAATATAACAGGTGTATAATCCCTGTGATCCAATGCGCTCACCCTGAAGGTGACTGCATACCCTGCATCAAAATCCGCCCTGGACAGATCTCCCGTAAAACAAACGCGTTTCACTTCCGGGCTTAGGTATTCCACCTGTGTAACTGTTACCGTCAGGAACTTAGACGCCATCAGGCTCTCCACTGCATCTCCCATCCATTTAGGCATTCTTGGCATATAGCTAATTTAGCTGCAAAGCACGCGAGAAATGAAAGACATAGCAATAGCGGAATAAAAGGAAAGATTGGACTATTTGCGGTAATTCTTCCGGAAAGCCAGCGGAGGCATTCCTTCCGAACGATTAAAGACCCTGCTGAAATAAGTATGATCTTCAAAACCCAGATCATCTGCGATCTGTTTAACAGTATTGTTTGTATAGAACAACAACCGCTTCGCCTCCATCATGATCTCCTCCTGGATCCAGTGGCTCACCGGAAGACCGGTAGTTAACTTCACCGCTTCGTTTAAATAAGAGGGGGATATATTTAATGCCTCCGCATAAGCAGAAGGCCGTTTCATTTCTCTGAAGTTACCTTTCAGCAAACCTTTAAACTGGCGGGTGATAATGGTTGTTCTGGAATGCGCATCATCCCTGCTTTCTTCCGCAGCCGAAAAGATGCCCGCGAACAAACCGATCACTACATCCGTCATGGAACGCGTCACCAGTAACTGATCGGGCTCCTGGCATAATCCCCTGAGTACAAAGAAACAGGTCTCCAGCCTCTCTGCCGCTGCCAGGGAAATGTTCAGCAGACCGCTGCGCTCTTCAAAAACAGTACGGAACTGCTCCTGAACTAAAGCCCCGTCTACCGCCAGGAACCAGGCCAGGGTATCTTTCATGGAAATACCATAATGCACCTGTCCCGGAAGGATGCAGAAAACGCCTCTTCCACTGGCTTCCACTTCTTTAAAATCTATGATCATATGGGTATGCCCTTTCTTATGGAAAAGGAAAATATAGTGATCATCCCGGTGTATATGATTGATGAATGATGTTTCTTCTTCTCCCACTTCTGTCAACTGCTTCACTTCAATACCTAATGTATTGTTCCCAAGTGAATGAAGGGGTATCTTATTTCTTTTAGACATATAGCTGGCGTTGGAACAAATATAATTTATTAGCAGGAAGCTAATCCCTATAATCATTTTTAATACATTTGTCACTACATACCAATTAGTACTTTATGTCCAAAGCCGCTGCAACCCGGTTAACAATCCTGCAAAAAGCATTTGAGCTGGTCTATGCAAATGGCTACCAGGCCACGAGTATAGACGACATCCTTATAAAAACAGCAGTTACCAAAGGGGCTTTCTTTTATCATTTTAAAAATAAGGATGATATGGGGCTGGCCATGATACAAGAGGTGATGCACCCGGCCATGTATGCCGCCATGGTATTGCCACTCACTAAAGCGGAAAATCCGGTGCAGGAAATATATAAGATGATGAAGGGCCTGCTGGTAGAGAACCCGCACCTGATCCCCAAATACGGTTGCCCTGCTATTAACCTGATAGAAGAAATGTCTCCCCTGAACAGCACTTTCAATAAAGCACTTTCAAAGCTGGCCACACAATGGCAGGAAGCCATTGAACTGACTATAAAGAACGGAAAGGCCACAGGCAAGATAAGAAAGGACGTGAATGCTACACAAACTGCTTTCTTCATTATGTCCGGCTACGGCGGTATCCGCAACCTCGGAAAGCTTTACGGGAAGGACAGTTACACTGTATATCTGAAAGAACTGAAACGGTACCTTGCCAGTCTTCAATAAGCATTGAAGCATAACTCACCGCCTAAATAAAAATTGAAAGCACACCCTCCCAGCAACAGCACGATCACTTCCCTCCTCCAATAAAAATTCTCCCACTTTATCTCCTTCAATAATTTTTTTCCCTAAAACATACCAATCGGTATGTTTTAGATATATATTTGCAGCATGTACCAGATATTACTGCACTTACATTCTTTATTCCGCTGGTTAGTGCTGATCAGCCTTGTGCTTTCTATTTACCGTGCCTGGAGCGGGTATACGGGAAATAAACCATTTACCCGAACGGATAATTCTATCCGTCACTGGACAGCTACTATTGCACATATTCAATTAATACTGGGGTTTATATTATATTTTAAAAGCCCTTTTACAGGTGCTCCGTTGGAACATACGTTGCAAAGCATGGAACTCAGCTTCTTCAGCATCATCCACATCAGCCTGATGATCGTTGCCATTGTGCTTATTACTATTGGCTCCGGCTTATCCAAACGAAAACCTTTCAGCAAACAGAAATTCCGCACCATGCTGATCTGGTTCTCCATCGCCCTATTCATCATCCTCATTGCTATCCCCTGGCCATTTTCACCTTTTTCTCACAGACCATATTTCAGATCATTCTAATCATGTACCAACTGCTTAAAACCAATATCGGAAGATTACGGATCATCGGATTCCTGGAAGGTATGTCCCTTTTGCTCCTGCTGTTTGTGGCCATGCCTTTGAAGTATATCTACCATTACCCTGCCGCCACCAGCATCATGGGTGGTATCCATGGCGCCCTGTTCCTGCTGTTTATCTTTAACACCCTGAGTGTAGGTGTAGAACAGGAATGGAAGTTCAAACACACTACCTGGAAGGTTTTACTGGCCTGCATGATCCCGTTTGGCACCTTTTATATAGATAAAAAGATTTTAAGAATTTGTAAACAATAGTTTAGTATATTTATACAAATCTTTAAAACTATTTGTTTGTATGCAGCATCAAAACAGGCGGAACTTCCTGCAAAGTATTGCATTGGGCAGTCTTGCGCTTACGCCGCTCAACCAACTGGCCGCCATGCCAGTGCAACGTAAGGCTAAGATCAGGTTTGGCATCTGCACAGATGTACACCAGGATATTATGCACGATGGAGAGGCGCGTTTGAAAACCTTTATAGATGACATGAAAACGCAACAGGTGGATTTCATTATCCAACTGGGAGATTTCTGCCGCCCTTATGAAAAGAACCTTCCTTTCCTGAATATATGGAACAGCTTTCCTGGCCCTAAATACCATGTAATAGGCAATCATGATAATGATGGCGGGTTCACACACGAACAGGTGATAGCTTACTGGAAAGCAAACGGCGCTTACTATTCATTTGATCAAAATGGTTATCACTTTGTGATATTGAACGGGAACGAAAAGAATCCTTCTAAAGACAGACCTCCCGGGTATGCCCGCTACATTGGTATTGAACAGCAGGACTGGCTGGAGAAAGACCTTGCAACCACTACTCTGCCAACGATTGTCTGCTGCCATCAGGGTTTGGATAATGATATGGGAGGTATAGAAAATGCCACACAGATAAGACTGATCTTAGAACGCGCGAAGAAAGTTCAACTGGTGTTCAGCGGCCACCATCACCTGGATTATGTAAATGAGATCAATGGTATCTTTTATGTGCAGATCAACAGCATGTCCTACCAATGGCTGGGAGATGATTATGCGCGTGTACGCTATAGCAGGGAAGTAGATGAAAAATATCCCTGGATAAAATATACCGTGCCTTACAAAGACCCAATCTATACCATCGCGGAAATAGATCACCGTGGCAACTTTTATCTTAAAGGCTCCAGCACTTCATTTGTTGGGCCATCCCCAAAAGAATTGGGGATGACCAAACATGATATGCCTTATGAAATAGTGCCTTATATTTCTGAGCGTAAGTTTAAATTAGTCTAACGCATAAAACTGCAACCGCACCGGCCCGATCAATCCGGATTTCCTTAAAGGATAATCCTTATCAAACTTCTTCACATTCGTTTTAGTGAACCGCTTGTCCGCAGGCAGGTAATTATCACCAATGATCCTGTTGGGCCAGAGGTTCACTACCCGCAGCTCTAGTGTATTCTGCCCTTCTTTCACATAGGCAGAAATATCTCCCCTGAACGGATGGGTCCACCAAACGCCGGTATGTTTTCCATTGATGATCACTTCTGCGAGGTTGTACATTTCACCCAGATCAAGGAATACCTTCTTCTGTAATTGTGCTGCGCTCACGGTGAATGCCTGGTGATATACTGCGGTACCGGAGTAATATTTAATGCCGGGATCGGTATGGTCCGTCCAGGAGATCAGTTGATTGAATACCGTGCTTTCCGGGCCACCCCATTCCTTCGCAAAGTTCACTGTCCAGGGGCCGGTAACCGCTACATTTTCCGGTGTGCCCAAAGAAGGATCTATATCAAAAGTATCCATCGGCAATGCAGGAATACTGGCGTGATCGCCTGTACTGTTTTTCCGGAATACCACAAACACTGAACCGAAAGGATCTAAGAACAAAGGCAGTTCTACCGTCTGGCCTTTGGTAGCATATACCTTTTGCGGAATGATAGTACCTTTATCAGGATTCCATAACTCCGGTACCTTACCATCTACACGGAAGGTGGTATGGATATATTCAGGGCGTTCGTTCCTGTTCACAACATAATAGATCTCTGCATCCGGAGTGGTACGGTGAATGTAATCGATCAATGCTCCCGGTTTGCGGCTCTGGTAAGCAAAATCCGGCCCCTTGCCTTTATCCTGCAATACCTGGCGGATGGTTTTACCAAATACCACTTTTCCCTTTCCATAAGTATGCTCCGTAATAGTGGTACCATTAATATCGCCCCACAATGCTGCGGACAACTCTTTTACCTTTTGCTCTCCTGCTGCCCTGTCTTTCAATCCTACCGTAGTCAGTGGTTTAGGGCCAACGATCGTAGCGCCGTCTTTCACCAGTTGCGCCAGCTTCACCATCACATCTGCATTCACCACTTTCCAATCCGGTAAAGCCAGTACTTCATAACGCATGCCATCCGGCAGTACGATCTTTCCATCTGCTACTTTCATACGGGTAAGGATCACTTCCGTATTACATACATCATAATCATATCCTTCTCCCAGTTCAGGATGAATATGTTTCAGGGGCACCTGGTTGGGAACGTTATCACCGTAGTAATAACATACATCCCCTACAAACAGCCCACGTGAAAGCATGTAAGATACCCGGCTGTTCCATTTCAGGAAGGCAGGCGCCTGTTTCCACCAGGTTACATTCTGATTAAAGTGTGTGCCGGCAAAATATTCATTACCCGGTAAACCTGCACTTTTAGGAGAATGGGTGAAAGTATGGATCACCAGGCGGTTCAAGCCTTCGCAATAAGCCCTGTCCAGGGTAGGTTTCATAAATGCGAAATCCTCTTCCCAATGTGGTCCGATGCTGGTAGGGCCTTCTGCCTGCACAAAACGTTTGCCGTAAATGTGTGCGGCGGCAGCGGGTTGTTTGATAAAGATGCGGCGGAAGTCCTCCACCCTATGTGTTTTTGCCCTGATCCAGAACTCTCCCATGGGGATTGCGTTCAGGCCCAGGTTCTTCAAAGCATCGATGGGGGCAGGATGCGGGCCGCCACTTTCTGAGTGCAGGGCCATGCCGTCCTTCTTCGCCAGTTCGTCAAATCGTTTATAGTGATTTTCCCAGATCACATCAGCGATCGTTCTTCTGAAATCATAGAGGAAACGATTGGAAACATCCCTGCTTTCAATGATCTTCCCGGTTAATATGGGCAGGTACTTTTTGATATCATAGCCATTCTGTTGCTGAAATGCTTCTGTGAAAGCAGGTGTCCAGTTGGAAGCGCCGAGTTCCCAGCTATCGTCATGCAGGTATTTGAGGCTGGCGTTCTTATGATCTTTGATCAATGCGGTGACCACTTTCTCATACTGTACGTCCATGGCTTCTTTGCTCATGTAGTCAATGGCGAGACCACCACCACCCGGACTATGGGTGGATACTTCAATACCGGTGCCGCTATAACCGAACCGCATGATCTGGTAATTACCAGCTGGCACATCCCAGTTGATATTGCCTTGTGCATCTACATAACTGCTTACGTCTATAACATTATCCAAAGAAGCATTGGCTTCATGTGGCGGAGAGGCTTCTTCTTTCATGAAGAGGTTCCAGTCGTACCCCAATCCGTTTTTAGTCATGGGGATGGAATAGATACTATGCACCGCTTTGATATCCATATTCTCCAGCGGTTTGATCTGCGCACTGTTCTCATTCAGTTTCACAGCCAGTACCGCAATAGGTTTATAATACCGGGACTTATCCAGTTTACCCGGCATGGGTAAGTTCATACTTAATTTCCGCGGCCCCTGGACCATGGTATCGCTCCATACCAGTTTTTTGGATGCCAGCTCCGGCGTAACCCATGGTCCGCCGTCATTCCAGCCGCTGCCAATATTCAGGCTGATCTCCAGGTTCAGACTGTCTGCCACATCGCAGGCATAGTGGAAAAGTGCTTTCCATTCCGGCCCCAGGAATATGGGACCGCTTTCTGTTTTTTCCATTTTATTGTAAGAAGAAGAGCCTGCATCAAAAATGATCGCACCTTTGATCCCTGCTTCTTTCATTGCAACGAGGTCTGCTAAAATGCCTTCTTTTGTCTGGTAGCCTTCCAGCCACCACCAGAATACCCGGGGTTTTGCTTCATCCGGGGGATTCATGAATCCCATGGCAAGATCGCCCTGTGCTTCTGTTATATTTTTGCTATTGGTGCATCCGTTAATGAAGCAGCAAAGAGCTGCTCCCCATATCAGTAATTTTTTCATCTTTCCTGGTTAATGATTATTTCATGTTCACCACGCACATCCGGGAGAAAATATGCGCCTTTGGAGCCGGAAGGTTTGATAGCCTTACCATCCATCAGAACGGTGAACTTTTGCTGTGTAAGTTTTGCAGGTAATACTACCTGTGCAGTAGTATTGGAAGGGATGGTGATCTTCATCACCAGCCTGCCGGGAGATTGTTCATATGCTGCAAGGATGTTTCCTTTGATAGTGGGTACTTTTATTTTAGCCCAGGGCAGATCACCCAGCTGTGGTTTTATCCTGCATGCAGTCCATCCCGGCGCCACCGGCTCTATGCCCATCAGCTTACGGGGAATGATATTGGCAGGCACGGCGCCCCATGCGTGGTTCCAGTCCTGGTTAGGTTTGTATTTGTTGTCCCATGCTTCCATGGTTATAGTGCTGCCGGCACGGATCATGTTATACCAGCTGCGTAATGCCTGTGAATTCAAGAGGGAAAGTCCGTATTGATCATCTCCTGCATCATACACCGCATCCATCAGGAACTGGCTGCCATACACACTGCAAGCCATGCCACGGGAGCGGATGAAATCGCCTACTGCTTTCCGGTGCTGCTCTTCCACTAATCCGAAAACCAACGCGAACATATTGGCATGCAGGGAAGCGTGTGTGGTACCGCTTCCATCCAGTACTACTTTTCGTTTTGTGTCCCAGAACAATTTGCGGAATGCTTTTTTCACCTGCTCTGCACGTGCGGCCAACATACTTTCATCTGCTTTGTTACCCAAGGCGGCGGCCATTACCTGCATATCGCGTAATGCTTTATAATAGTATGCATTCACTACAGCGTTATGATTGGTGAACACGAAACCATCTGTTTCACCGCCTTCTTCATTACCCAATCCTAAGATGCCTTTATGCGGCCAGTCTACAATATCCCTCAGCTCCTTACCATTAAAGTGAATAGATTGCAGGAGTTCCGTGGTTTGCCTGCCCGTGCGGGTACTGATCAGTCCGCTGGAATCTTCCAGTGCCATCAGCAGCTTTGCTTTCAGCGTTGTATAATTATACCGGGCAGAACGGATATCGCCCGTATAGAGGTAATCGTTATAGGCCATTAATACAGATTGCAGGATCCACTCTGTGGGCCAGGTGGCATGATACAGGAGGTATTCATGTGAACTACGGGCCAGGCTATACTCCCGGTCTGTAGCATAATATCCCAACTGGTTGATATAAGCATCGGCCTCATAAGGGATACGCTCCCTGTCGCCATCAACAAAAACACCGGCAAAGGAAGTGGCCTTCATGCTGTATTTACATATATCCCATACTGCATTCAGGATAGTATCAGCACTTTGAAACTCAGCTGCCGCATCATTAAAAGGATAATTCACTGCGGAGCGGATAACATCGGTAGCTTGTAAAGTACCTGCATATCCTTCCACCTCGCAATACCTGAAAGGCAATACCTCTCCGATATAAGCCGGCATCTTGATAGCCTGTGCGCCGGTGTTGCGCATATCCGGCCTGATGTATACCTGGTATGTATGCGTGCCTGCACGCAAAGGCAAACGGTATGCCTGGTAACGCATACTGCCTCCTGGTTTCCGGTTAATACTGCCATCTGCATTTATTACTTCACCCAAATGCACTGTTACGGTATCTCCATCTCCTTTGGCAGACAGGCGTAATTTCAACTGCCCGAAAGCCGCTTTACCAAAATCTATGCGGCCGGCATGAACAGACACCGGGAACTGATCTGTTTTCTGCAAAGGATATTTTGCCGTAGCATAATCTACCATCACGGAATCCGTAAAAAATACAGCAGGCGTAGAAAATCTGCTCTCTTTGTCCTTTTCATCCCAGATCTGTACCATCCAGTAATAGGTCGTGTTCGGCTGCAATGCTTTACCGGCATATACAACTCCGGCAGACTGTGCGGATGTTACTTTTTTGGAGTCCCATACATTCCCCTGGTTTTCCGGGTTGTCCGAAACCAGTATCCTGTAAGCCGTCTGTTGTACCGGCGCTCCGCCAATAGCCCAGCTGAAAGCAGGCTGGCGGTTCGCGATGCGAACATACTGCCCGCCGGAAAAATTCCTGACCGGTTGCACAGGATACCCATTCACATACTGTTGATCTGTATAAGCCAGCAGATCACACATCAATCCCTCAGGAGCAGCCTGCTGGGCATAACTTTGTACTGAACTAATAATGATAAAGAGTGTAAAAAGGATCTTCCTGCGCATGGTAATAGTATAAAATGATAAGAAAGCCGGGAATGATCTCCTGGCTTTCTTATTACAATATAAAAAAAGATTATCGCTGCCAGCCCGGATTTTGCTCCAGCTTCTCATCTTTATTGGTATCGATGACGGTTTGCGGGATAGGCCACAGGTTATAATTGAAAGTAAGTGTTGCCTTTGCTTCAGGCCAGTATGCGTATTTTTTAATACGGTCAACTGCAATGGTTCCACCCATCCGCAGCAAAGTATTCCAGCGGCACTCCTCATACACCAGTTCACGGGCACGTTCGTCCAGAATAAGATTGAAGTTATCATCCATATCCGCCGCCGTTACTCTGTATGTACAGGCAGCACGGTCCCTCAGCAAATTCACGTCGTCAGCCGCCCCTTGTTTATTTCCGCTGCGTTGTTTGGCTTCCGCACGCAGGAGGATGGTTTCAGACAGGCGGATAAAATAATCGTCCCTGAACAGATTGCTCATGTTCTCTCCATCAGCTATCCCAGTGTACTTATCTGTGGCGATCTTGCAGGATACAGGATAGCAAAGGCTTCTGTTGTTCATATTAGTTACCGGGTCCGCACTGCCGTTATACATCACGTTCCAGGGAACAACCTGACCGAAGTAAGGAGAAGAAGGCACGTTGCCGATAAAGTTCCTGCGGAATACGATATCTGAATTGCGCATATCTGTTGCCCATTGCCCCGCATATATGTCATCGCGGGTGTACATGGTAGGTATCATCTGAGCAATCCCCCTTCCTCCTACATTCTCTGCTGTTCCGGTGAGGTGGTCTTTGGCACCATCACGGAAAACAGGACTATAAGTACGGGAATAAGGGAGTTTGGATTTACCATCTTCTGCTCTATACGCTGCATAATCGATCTGTATGGCCCAGATGCATTCTTTATTACCATCCTGATAGTTCACGTTCTTTTCCTGGAAAAGGTCCCAGTACACATTACCCTGCGCTTCTGTACTTCTTGCACCAAAGCGGTTCTTCATCAGGGAGAAGGTACCACCGTCTATCACCTTGTTGCCATAAGCGATGGATTGTGCAAATGCAGCATTGGCTTCTGTTGTTTTTGCCTCTGCTGCCAGTTGTGTACCCAGGGCAAGATAGAGCTCGCAAAGGTTATGCTGTGCGGCGCCTCTTACTAAACGGCCGCCTGCGGTTGTTGTAACAGGAAGGTCGTTTTCAACAGCCAGCAGTTCATCAATAGCAAACTGGTAAGTTTCTACGCGGGTAGATCTTTTAAAATTATACTGTGGCACAGTGGTTGGTTGTGTTACAATAGGTACACCACCAAAGATCTCTCCCAGGTTACGGTAGGCAAATGCGCGGAAGAACCTGGCCTGCGCTAAAGCATAAGCCTTATCAGCCGGCGTAGCCCATGAGATCTGAGGAAGGTCTGCCGCCCATATCGCCAGGTTGGCTTTGGCGATCAATTGGTACCAGGTGCTGTAAAAATTAAAGAAAGTACCGTTATCCGGATTGATGAGGCCATAGTTATTGAAAGTAGATCCTCTTCTGATACTGGCCACATCGTACATATCCGTTCCGTTTCCACGGAACACAAAGATCCAGCCTTCTTCAGCAGGGTTTGCCCAAAGGTCCCGCAGCTGGGAATAGATGGCTATTAGTGACTGGTCTATCTGGGCAGAAGTGGAGTAGGCATTTTCAACCGTGTAGAAGGTGGTCGGTTTTTCCATAAGGAAATCCTTATCGGATTTACAGCTTACGATCCCAGACAACAATAGCAACAATGCCCAGGTAGTATAATGATGATGAATGATCTTTTTCATGTTAAACTCGTTGAATTGGATTAGAAACTGATGTTGGCGCCAAAGGAATAAGAGGATGGTACGGGGAAGATATTTTGCCTTACCGTTACACCTTCTTCCGGATCTCCGCCATGCCAGTTAGTAAAAGTGGCCACATTTTTTGCACTTAAAAAGAATTTCGCAGTGTTAACATGCAGCCTTTTTAACAGCCCTGCATTCACCTTGTAAGACAGTACAATGTCCTGCACTCTTACAAATCCACGTGATTGCAATCCCAGGAAACGCCCGTCCCCTGCAAAGTAGGCAGATGGATATACGTTACTTTTGTTCTCCGGGGTCCAATAAGGCTTGGACGTCATATTATCATTAAAACGACCCGTACCTGCAGTAATGTAAGCTGCCTGGTTAGCTCTCATAAAATAGCCATTGCCGCCAAACGTACCCGAGATCATTACATAGAGATCAAAGTTTTTATAATTAAAGTTGTTGCTCATGCTCATCCTGAAATTCTCGTTCTCATTTCCCAGGATCTTACGGTCGCCGGCACTGATACCAGGCTGTTTATCAATATCCCTGTATTTAGGGGCACCGGGAGCAGCACCTGTTAAAGCGATATATTCCGCATCATCCGCCTGCACAATACCGATCTGTTCATATCCAAAGATCGGATCAAGCGGATACCCGATAAATAAATTATTCGCCAGGTCATCGTCTTCTTTACCATCTTTATTCAGATCATCTCCATACAAACTAACAACGCGGTTCCGGTTCATCCAGAAAGTAAGCGAAGTGTTCCAGCCCCAGCTACTCTCCCTTACATTCACTGATCTTACCGTTACTTCAATCCCCTTATTATTCACCTGGCCCATGGAAGTTCTCATATTCTTGAAACCTGTCATTACCGGAATGTTGCGGACGAATATCTGGTCGGTGGTTTGTGAGCTGTACAGGTCTACATCTACAAATAACCTTTCATCTAACCAGGCAGATTCAAAACCGGCGTTCCATGCAGCCGTTTTTTCCCAACCCAGATTTGAGTTACCCAATGCATTCTGAAAGAGGCCATATTGAATAGCGCTACCGGTATTTGTGAATTGATACCTTACCCCGCCTGAAGTACCATTGGCAATGGTAGAGAGTGTGCTATAAGGAGCTCCGCTCTGGTTCCCGTTCTGACCCCAGGAAAGTTTCAGCTTCAGACTGTTCAGGGACTTAATTCCTTTCATGAATTCTTCATTAGAGATCCTCCATGCAATACCGGCGGCAGAAAAGTTCGCCCATTTGTTATTCGCACCAAACACAGAAGCCCCATCCCGGCGATAAGAACCGGTGAAGAAATATTTATCATTATAGGAATAACTTAACCGGCCCAGATAACCAATATTGGCCCTTTCCTCGCCGTTCATCTCTATTCGCTGTACCGTAGCTTTAGAGAGGCCGTTCACGCCCAGTGCAGTATTACCATTAGCGGCAAAGTCCGTTCCTGTTGCCCTCGTCATTTCATATCTCCGGTAATCCCTTGTAGCCACAGCTGTAAAATCGACGCTATGTTTGCCAAAATCCTGCTTGTAGTTCAGGATATTATCTATTACATAACTGTAAGTACTATTGTTATTGATATTCCCTGTAGCACGGGCTAAAAATCCCTGGATGGCTGCAGGGGAATAACGGGCAATGCCTTCTCCTTCCGCAATAAAATTAGATTCATAGGTAAAATCCCCGGCCTGGTTCCTGTCCTGATTCAGCAAATAATTTAACCTGTAACTAAGGCCTTTTACCCATGGTGCTTTTAATACAAGATGAGAATTGAGGCGGTAGTTATTTCTGATATCCTTGTTGTCGCGCGTGCCATCATTTACACCCCATAAAGGATTAACAGCAGATTGGGTGTAAGGATACTTTTCCAGGTTTCCCTGGTCGTCGCGGAACATCACGCCGTATGGAGACATTGTTTGTGCGCTTCCAATATCAGCCGGGATACCGGAATAATCCCTCCTGGAAAAACCTCCGTCTACACCTATTTCCAGCCAGGAAGTAATGTTTGCATTCAGCTTTGCCAATACAGAGATCCTTTTAAAATCATCTCCTACTATAATACTTTTGTTTTGATCAAAGGAAGAAGAAAGGTAATAGTTCACAGTGGACGTGGCACCCGAAACAGCAGCCTGGTAACTTTGGATCAACCCTGTACGGGTAACCTCATCCAGCCAATTGGTTTCTTTTCCGGCATTCCTGTTAGCTATTTCTCCCGGTTTCAGCCAGTTGGTAGAACCAGGTGTATATTTATTACGTGCATTCACTACTTCTAACCATTCTTCTCCTTTCATCATCACCGGCCTGCGTTGCCAGGTTTGTATCCCTGTTGATGTGTTGAAAGCAATAGATGGTTTGCCGGAACGGCCCTTTTTAGTGGTAATGGCAATTACTCCATTAGCGGAACGGGAACCATATGCAGCCGCAGATGTAGCATCTTTGAGGATATCAAAACTGGCAATGTCATTTGGATTAATGTCTCCAAGGCTGCCCAGGAACACTGTTCCATCCAGCACGATCAGAGGATTATTATCGCCACTGATAGAGTTCCTCCCGCGTAATAGCATTTCCGGTTGATCTCCGGCAGTATTGCTGGCACCAATGCTCAAACCGGGTACATTTCCTTTTAATGACTCCAGTGCATTCAGGTTAGGCAGCGATGCCATGGGCGAATTCTCCATTCTCACAGAACTCACAGATCCTGTGAAGTCTTTACGCTTTGCAGTCCCATACCCTATCACCACAAAGTTCTCCAGCGTGGTGGATTCTTCTTTGAGGGCGATAATAACATTGTTCAGGTTCTCTGGTTTTAGCGTGATGGTCTTATAGCCGAGCATAGTTACCTCCAATTCCACTTCCGTGCCATCTGGCAGGGTAAAGGAAAACTCTCCTTTGGCATCCGTGGTAGCACCTTTGGTACTGTTCTTCAATCTAACGGTTGCGCCGGGTAAAGGCTCTCCCGTTTCGCTGGTCACTCTTCCTTTTATCAGTATTAGTGGCGGTGGTGTAGCATGCACTACAGGTGCCGGCTCATCCTTTTTACGCACCACTACTGTTTGTTCAACAATTACATAATTAAAAGGCTGATCCTGGAAGCATGCTTCCAGCGCTTCTTTAAAAGAGGCGTCCTTCAATTGCAGGGAAACTTTTTTGGCATCTTTCATCAACCGCTGGTTGAAGAAGAAGTGATAGCCACTTTGTTTCCCTATTTGTGCAAACACCTTTTCCAGCGAACCATTTTTAATGTTAATGGTGATCTGCTGGCTATATCCCTCTGCGCTCACCTGGAGGCACGTAATAAAGAGCAGGATGGCCGTTAGCTTCATGATCAGAAGAATTTTTCCGGTAGGCCACAGCCTGAATTGCAACAGACCGCGGAGGCCCTTAGACCTTGTGGAATTCGTAAATCTTAATTTCATAACTTCGTGGTTTGTTTGGGTTTTGCCCGTTTCAACAGTTAGCAAATTGATTGATACGCAGACGCAAGCATCCGGCCGGTTGTACCCTCATACTTCCGGCCTTTTTCCTGAATCCGATGATTAATTCTGTTAGGTTGTTTGTGTTAAGGATTTATAATGACTGTTCTTTCTTTGATTTTGGCATTTATATCACTATATACTAGTATTTCCAGGAATTTCGTAAGGCTCACATGCCTTGGTAATGACCCGCTGAAAAGGTCTTTCGGTACACCGTTCGGATAACTAACGGTAATGTCGTACCATCTTTCAGCCTGCCGCAGTATGCTGCCGATGTCGGCTTCATTGAATTTAAAATACCCTTCCTTCCATGCCGTTATCTCTTCCAGGTCATCCGGCTCCACGATCTCTATTTTCTGCCTGATCTGCGCCTGCTGGCCGGGTTTCAGGTTTATGCTGAAGTTTTCTTTCGTTATTTTCACGGAACCTTCCAGCAAGGTGGTTTTGACATCCCCCTCATTATCATATGCATTGATATTGAAATGCGTTCCCAGCACTGTTACCTGTGCCTTTTCCTCCCCTTCCCCGGACATGATCTTTACTCTGAAAGGAGTTTTATGTTCCAGCGGCGCTACTTCAAAATATGCCTCCCCCGTTACTTTCACCATCCTTTCCCCTCCGGAAAATGCGGTAGGATAAGTAATGGAAGAAGCTGCATTCAGCCATACCTGTGTACCATCCGGTAAAGTGATCCGGTATTGGCCGCCACGTGGCGTACGCATGGTATTATACATTATTTCTGATGTAGCGGCACCGGAAGTACTATATACCAGTTTACCATTGGCCAGTTTCACCACTTTGGTATTACCCTGCTGGCTCAGCATACCATTGGATGCACTGTCCAGCGTAATGGTGGTACCATCTGCCAGCGTGAGTATGGCTTTATCTCCTCCCGGCATCACCTCATTTTTTTTAATGGGGGCCGATGGCGTGGAAGCCAGCTGGACGGGTTTTTTAGGCTGTAAGAAATAAGCAACCCCGGTTGTAAGGAGTAATAAACTGGCGGCAGCAGCCCACCAGGTACGCCTGTTCATAAAAGACACCCGTTTGCGGGGAACATCTTTTAAAACAGGTTTTAGCTTTTCCAGTACGACATCTTTAGCGTCGTTGTTCTCCAACTGATGATAACGCGGATCATCCCATACCTCTTTCATGAATGCCTCCCAGGTTTGCCGGCTGCCCGGTTCCCGGAGTGCAGACCATAGCGTACGGAATTCCTCTGCGGATAACTCGCCCGCCAGGTATTTTTCCAGTAAATTTTTCAGATCTGCATGCATAATGAATAGCTCCTGTAATATGAAGACCACTGAAAGGCACAAAAGGAAGTGCCGGATTAAAAAAATATTTTAAAGGAACCTGGAAAGGAGCGCGGTAGCCAGTAAGGCATGCTCCCGGAGGTATTTTCTAAGGAAAGCGAGGGAACGTACAATATAATCTTTTACAGCCGCACGGCTAACACCCATCTGGTGACTGATCTCCTCATGGCTGAGGCCCCTTTCCCGGCTAAGGCGGAAAGCTTTTTGCTGCTGTGGGGGCAACTGGCTGATCCCTAGTTCCACCAGGGTTTGCAGTTCCTTGAATTCCGCAGACACAGAAGTATCTCCCGATTCAACCCTTGCCTGATAGGTAAGATAATGCTGATAAGCTTCCTCCAGCTTTAACCGGCTCATCTTTTTAAAGATCAGGTTACGGGCACTGATGAAAAGGAAACCATCCAGCTTTTGGATGTCTGTAGCCTTTTCCCTGTTTTGCCATAACTGAAGGAATACTTCCTGCGCAACGTCCTGCGCCATCTGTGATGACTTTGTCAATACCAGTGCAGAAGAATACACCCTGTTCCAGTAATGATCAAAAAGCCGGCAGAAAGCATCTTCGCTTCCGGCAGCCATCTCCTGTAGAGAGAATTGATCAGTATAAGGTAGACTGGACAAATGAACAGCGGCTTTTATTCAAGTAAACTTAGGAAAAATAATTACCAAAAAACAATTTTCGGAAAAGATCATTTTTAAAGGAACTGTCCTTTTTTTCTGGTTGATTGACCCATCAAATATAATACCCTGCAAGCTTACATCAAAATTAGTGTAAATGTAACACTTACGAAAGGAAACAGGACAGTACAGGACGGTTTAGGGATATTTCTGTGGCAAAGGCACAGGTAAAGCCTGTATAATAACCTGCGTTTTAGTTAATAAAAAAGGTTAAATTGAATTTTACAATTACTGCATTAATCAACGTTATGTTATTACTTAAGTCAAAGCTACCCTACACCATCCTGTTATTTATCCTTCCCCTGACTGCTTATGCCCAATCCGGTCTTCCTGTTCTGCAGGCCGGCACTGTTAGTATAAGCGGAGAAGTAACTATCCCGGAAAAACTTAAGAAAGATAGTGTATGGGTATGGTTAACAATTCCTCAACCATTTACCGGTGAAAATAAGCGGTATACAACCCTGCTCGATTCAAAAGGACGTTTCGCATTGAAGTTAAACACTGAAACAAATCTTAGTATGTGTGCCGTAACCACGGATTTAAATATGGAACACTTAGTTACTGTTCCACTAAAAAACGGGCAGAACAGTATAATAACCTTCAGTTATTCCGATGATGGAACTATTAATAAATTAAAGACCAACGATAATGCCGGATTCACTGAAGAAGAACTTATCTGGGGCGTAACCAAATTTGGCGAAATGCAGCGATATAGATCTGGTAAACCAAGAGAGGCCCTGTATAATAAAGCATTTAGTATTTTTATCGATCATGCAAATAACGTTTTACAGGAAAGGCGGGCCATTCTGAACAAGCCGCCCTTTTTATCTGACAAGATGAAGGAGATTGTATTCAAGGATTTTTCTCTGGCGATGTATTACGGGCACGTATTTGATTACTACGATGAAATGGTTTTAAACTACAGTAATACGAACGATCATAAGATGCCAGATAGTTCAGAGATAAAAATTCCTGTCCGCCAGGATTATTCATTCCTTAAAGATCTTGACCTGGATAATCCCCTAAACCTGTATTGCTTTTCTTATCCGGACTTTACGCAGAAGTTACTGCAAAATAGTACGTTAGATCTTCCCCGTATCCAGGATACGCCCATTCCTGAATGGATAAAAAATGTAAAAGGGATTTTGGCACACCTGATCGGATCGGATCAAGGCCTGTTTTATGATATGCTCATAGGCAATGCCTATGCGATGCAATATGATACTGAACTAAAACCATTGACAGTAAAGCAGATTGAAAACATCAAGAACTATTACAAGGGAGCCGATCTGGAGAAGATCCTCCTGCGAAAGAACCAGGAAATCATGCAACTGGCACGGTCAAAGGAAACGGTAGTGGTCAACAATACTCCGGATGTATCTCCTGAAGAATTGATGAGCGCTATTATTTCCAAATACAAAGGAAAAGCCGTTATTGTTGACTTCTGGGCAACGTGGTGTGCCCCTTGCCTTGAAGCCATGAGAGAATCCCGGGACTTAAAAAAACAGTTCGCCAATAAAGATGTTGCATTTATTTATATAGGTGAGCCCTCATCGCCGAGGAAATTATGGGAAAGGCATATACAAGGCATCGGAGGGGAACAGTATTACTTGACTTCAAAAGAGTGGAAGTATCTGTTAGACAGTTTCAATTTTAGCAATATCCCCACTTACCTGGTATTTGATAAGAAAGGAGTACTCAAACAGCAAATTACAGAATACCCCGGGAACGAAGTGATGCAAAAGCACATCGAAGCAGCTTTGCATTAAATTCAATGTAAATGCCCCGCTAAGGACAACATAGGATGATTCAGTTCCGTTGACTCATATTCCTCCTGTACTCAACCGGGCTAATACCATTATGCTTTTTGAACTGCCTGCTCAGATGGCTTTCATCCGTAAAGCCCAGTTCATCTGCTATCTGGCCAATCGTTAATGTACTGTATGCCAGCCGTTGCTGCACCAGTTTTATTTTATACTGTGTAATGTAATGTTGCAGGCTTTCTCCCGTGAACTTCCTGAAATATTCCCCCACATAATTAGCGGAGAGGTTAAAGCTCGCAGCCAGATGCTCCACCCGTAGCTTATCGGGCTCATTGATATGCCGGCGGATATGCACCAGCATCCTGTTGATCAGTGGTTCCGGATCCAGCCCGGTAGCTGTTGTTTCCGCATCCTCTATGTTACGTGCCAGGATGTTCAGGATCAGGGTTACAAAATGCTGCAGGTTCTCTTCGTGGTAAGATTGCTTTCCCTCGTATTCCTGTACCATATTCCCTATAAGCGCAGCGATCATCTTACAGTCTCCCGGCCTTTTGATCAGCAGTTCCTGGAAACGGTTATGATGTGCAAAGATGTGTTCGAGTTGTTTGAGCCATTGCGTGATCCTTTCCCGGTCTTGTGCATTTTTGAACTGTGCCAGGAAAACTTCTGAGAAACGGATGGAACAGAAACGTGTGGGGATGGAAATATCAAATCCCCGGCAGTCCAGCGGCGTAAAAAGAAAGATGCTTCCCTTCTGATAAGGGAACCGGTTGCGGTTCACCTCCCGGGTGCCCTCCCCTTCCAGGATCTGCACGATCTCAAAGAAATGATAGATCAGGGGCCGTTCATGCCAGCAGTCCATATCTGACACATACAACTCAAATGGCTGGTGTAACGCTTTATGCTCCATACCTGTAAAATTACAAAACAAACCCTTCTTTATCACTGTTCCGCCATGGGGGCACCGCGTAATTTTGAGGACCAAAAACAAATAGCACATGAGTTTAAAAGAAAAGCTGCTGTCTTCCCTCATTACACCTTCCATTACTTTGCGCAACCGCGTGGTAATGGCTCCTATGAGCAGGCGGCGGTCAGAGAATGGCATCCCGGGTAATTCCGTACCTGTATATTACGGGCAAAGGGCCGGCGCAGGTTTGATCATTGCAGAGAACACCGCTGTTGCGGCAAATGGAGTTGGTTATCTCCATGCACCGGGCATTTATAATACAACGCAGCAGGCAGCTTGGAAAAAGGTAGTGGAGGAAGTGCATGCCAGGAACGGAAAGATCTTTATTCAGCTGGTACATACAGGCCGTATAGGGCATCCGCTGAACCAGGAAGGAGGTGTTCCGTTAGTAGCACCTTCTGCCATTACAGCAGCAGCGATCATACGTACGCCGGGAGGTATCCATTTACCTGCCACACAACCGGAAGCCCTGAGCACCGCCGGTGCGCAAGACATGATAAAAGCACATATACAGGCCGCCATCACTGCTATAGAAGTAGGTTTTGACGGCGTGGAAATACATGGCGCACATGGTTTTCTTCCTGAACAATTCCTTCACCCCCATACCAATCAAAGAACAGATCAATACGGAGGCAGCATTGCTAACCGCAGCCGCTTTCTGTTAGAGATCATGGAAGGTGTGGCAGCAGCTATCGGTAAAGAACGTACCGGTGTGAGGCTTTCACCATTTGCTATCCTGAATGATCTGCCGGCTTATGAAGAAGAAGAAGCTACGCACCGGTATATCACAGATGCTTTGCGGGAAATGGATATCCTTTACATCCATCTCTCCAGCCAGGCTTCCTCTATATCCAGGGCATACATACAGGATGTGCGTCAACGTTTCCACAACCTGCTGATCCTGGCAGGTGATTACACAGCCGATTCCGCAGAGGCCATCTTACAGGAAGGTTTAGCTGATCTTATCGCTTTTGGCAGGCCCTTTATTTCCAACCCTGACCTGGTGGAACGTTTCAGGCACAATGCACCTTTAGCGGTTGCCAATAAAGAAACCTTTTATGAGGGAGGAGATAAGGGGTATATTGACTATCCGGTACTTCATCTATCGTGATCTTTTGATCCTGAAATTGGTCTTCACTGATTTAGTCTGATGTGTGCAACCCTGAGCGGCCTGGTGATAGCTTTACCAATCACTCAACTGCTTAAATATTATGCGCTGCTGACCGGTGCAATTCCTTCAGACGTCATGATCACGCGTTGCATGGTATCATCCTCATTGTAATGTAATACATCAATACATACCGAGCGGTGATGGCTATCCCCCTTTTCAAGACCTCCATTATGATAGAAGAAGTAAGTTTCGCCCTGAAAATCGAGAATAGCAGGTCTGTTGGTTTCACAATTACCGGCAATTTCATTAAGGATGCCTTTGAACTCCCATGGGCCATGGATGCTGCGGCTCATCATATAAGCCACTTTTTCAGGAAAACCATACCCGTAGCACAAATAATACCAGCCGTTCCTTTTGTGGATATGCGCGCCTTCCTGGAATTCCGGCAACTCAATAGTTCTGACAGGGCTTTGCAATGCTATCATGTTCTTTTTCAGCTCTGCATAATAACATTGCTGTTTGCCCCAGAAGATGTAGGCCCTGCCATCATCATCCAATAGTACTGTAGGATCAAAATTGCTGCCGTTAATAATATCCGTAGGAGTGATCAATGCAGTACCGCGTGCATCGGCAAAAGGGCCTGCCGGGTTATCTGCCTGTGCTACACCAATGGCTTTGCCTTCTATAGTGGCATGGGTTACTGCTGCATACCAGTAAAACTTCTGATCATGATGGATCACCTTTGAAGCATATGCATCTCCCTTAGCCCAGGAAAAGTCAGTGGCTTTTAAGGGGCTGGGGTGCTCCTTCCAGTTCTGCAGATCTGTGGAAGAAAAGCACAACCAATCCTTCATCACATATTCCTGCGAACCTTCCGGCGCTTCATCGTGGCCGGTATACAGATATACTGTGCCGTTATGGTTAACAACAGTAGGGTCTGCGGTGAATTTATGTTGGATGACAGGGTTCATAATAAAACAGGCCCCAAAATTCCTGCCAGACTAATCATCTACCCTATCCCTGTCTGCCTGCAACACCCATTCCTCCAATGTATCCATATCCGAAAATATAGGAGAAAGCAAATTCGCAAATTTCAACTGTGCTTCTGCTGAGGGGAAATAAGCATAAAAACCGCCGGCTTCAGGATCAAATTCTATTTCAGACAACAGGTCTTCGTCTAGTTTTTCCAATATCTGTGTAATATGTCCTTCCCAGCAGTAACCATTTCCTTCATAGTCATGCTTTTTAAAGAAAGTATAGTACCTGTTATACAGGTCATCACTTTCCAGGTCTGCGGATACGCTATACACGTCATCGTTTTTCCTTAATGTAAAAGGATAATGTTTGTTTGTTTCCATATGATCTATTTCTCTGCAATAAATTTCGAATATCAACCCTTTGCCTGCCCGGGCGCAACGCCGAACTTCTTCTTAAAAGCTTTGCTGAAATGCTGCACGGAGGAATATCCCAACTGATCCGCCACTTCTTTGATGGGCAGCTGCCGGTATAACAACATTTCCCTGGCCTCATTCAGCTTATGATCTGCCAGGTATCCAAACACGGTATTATTAAAAACTTCTTTGAATCCTCTCTTCAATTTAAACTCATTGATCCCTGCAATGCGGGAAAGTTCCATGAGAGATGGGGGTTGTAAGGAATGTTGAATTAAATAGGATTGCGCATAACGGATCCGTTCAATATCGTCCGCTGTTATACTGGAAGAGAAAGGTGTTTTGCCGGTAAGGGTTTCATATGCCTGTGCCTGTAATGCCAGCAGTTCAATACATTTGGATTGCAGGTACATCATCTTCAAACCACCGCTGAACTGGCAATGCATAATATCCTGGATGCACTGATGCATGGCCATGGTAATAGGCATATTTTCCTTGCTGACATCTATCTTACTGTCAGTAGATATTCTGTTAGCAAGGTCCATCAGCAGCGGAGAGCTGTTCTGTGCCAGTGCCAGGAATGCATCGGTGGTGAAGTGCACTTCAAAGAAACGGTACCGTGTATCCTTAGCGTACTCCCCGGCACCTGTGAACTGTGGCAGGTAATGCATATTGCAGAAGTTCTCTACAAAATCGTACCTGTCGCCGTTCCTTTCATTCTGCAGGAAGCCATAGCCGGATAAGGTGAAATGTAATTCTACCACAGAAGGTTCATCTCCCATATCCATATGCAGGTTGATCTGCTCACGCAATGCAATATCCCCATACTTTACAAAGATACCTGCAAAGGACAGCTGTACCATTTCCGCATCGCCAAAAGGGAATTTTATCTTATTCCTTCTCTCAATAACCTGCGTCTGATCGATCACAGCCGCCGTTGTTCCCTGGTTAACTTTCCCCGCACGCCCTTTAGCATCATAAACACTTACGATCATAAAAGAATCCGTTTAGTATAAAACATGCTCCGTATGGTATAAAAGTAAATATAAAATTCCGAAGGAGTTTTGCCTGTAAAATAAAAGACCAGATGTTTTACCAGATCACATTATTTCTCCACTCCTGGCTGCGCTGGCCGGTGATGTTATTATTGCTGGCCACCTTATTCATTAGTTTATACGGCTGGTTGGCTAAAAGACCCTTTTCGGACAAGCACGGGAAGCTGTTTGCATTTTACAGCGGGATGCTGGGCATACAGGGTATAACAGGCCTGGTGCTCTTCTTTGTTACCAGCCCTATCACTACCTATATCTTATATCATAACATGAAAGGTATCACCGCTGATCCGGGCATTACCTTTTTTACGTTGCGGCATCCGCTTTCTATGTTCATAGCTGTGATAATATGCAATACAGGAAAAAAGCGGGCGGGAAAAATGTTGCTTCCGGCAGTTAAGTTCCGGACCTGGTTTATTTTCACATTGATCGTGTTCCTGGTTGTGATGGCCAATATTCCCTGGCCTTCTATGGAGTTTGGCAGGCCCTTGTTCCGGTTCTAAAGGAGCAGCAGGTTCTTCCAATTGCGCTGCGGGTCCTTCCAATTGTGCTGCAGATTTTTCCAATTGCGCTGCGGGTCCTTCCAATTGTGCTGCGGTTTCATTCAATTGCGCCGCAGTTTCTTTCAACGATGCCGCGGCCAGTATTTCCTGCAATTGCAGCATTGTTTCCTCTCTTTCAATTCCCAGCTTAAGCAGTTGCATGGCCATACCCACTATCCTGCGGTACAGGCCACGCTGCTTGGGCATAATGCAGTAGATCTCAGAAGCGATCTTTGAAGCTGTACTTAAAAAAGAAGCAAATTCCATTGTTCTTTTGAACCGGGGATCCTTCTTTACCCGTTTACCGGTTAAAGAGCTTTTCAAACGGACATAGTACCCATCACCCATTTTATAAAAACAGATGTTTTCAATAGTACCTGTTATTTTTACCGGACCTGTTTGCTTTGCCATTATGCAAAGGTAGAGCAGCTGATCTTGCAGAAAATTGTGAAATCCCAATAAATTGCGCAGTGATCCCGTACCAATCCCGTATCAATCCCGGGGCCATCCCGTATCCATCCCGTAGTAAAAGCGTATGGGATAATTACAATCTGCTCCCTTTTACTTCTTTCGGGCTCAGCCCGTATTTCTTCTTAAACTCATTACTAAAGTGCTGCAGGGTACTATACCCTGTTTCATAAGCTACCGCCGTTACCGTTCTGTCTCCCTCCCGGATCATATTCCTGGCCTGCTCCAGCCGGTGATCTTTCAGGTACCCAAAAACCGTGTTCCCAAAAACATGTTTAAACCCGGCTTTCAGCTTAAAAGTATTCAGGCCTGATTGCCGGGCCAGTACTGACATGGAAGGCGGATGCTGCAGATCATGCAGCAGGATCTCCCGGGCCTGGTGTACCTTCCTGATATCTTCCGGGAATAATTTCGCCCCAGGCACCGGCCGTTTCTCCCTTTCTTCCAGTTGCGCGCATTGCAATGCCAGCAGTTCCAGCGCTTTCGATTGCAGAAAAAGCTTACGCAACCCGCCCCGGTAGCCACAGGCCTTCATGCTTTCTATCAGCATATGCATCTTTGGCGTTAAAGGAAGATTTTGACAGTCTTTATGAAAAGAGGGCTTTTTACCCGCAACATATTCCGCCAGTGCTTCCATTACCGGGCTGGTATTCTCTGCCAGCGCCAGGAATCGCTCCGGCAGAAAGCTGAGCACAAACACCTTCAGGTCCTGCTGCTTTTTATATACTGTTGCTGCCGTTGTATAAGCATTCAATAAAATATTATGTTCACCTGAAGTGAAGTGTTGTGGTTGCTCTTCCCCATGCGCCATGGTCACAATATCCCCCTGCTGCAAAAAAGCAATGCAGGGCATGGGTGCCTGTTCAACTGTAGAAACATGCAGCTCCTGATGCACATCACCATTACAATAACCAATATGGATACCATCTGAATAAAACTGGCGGAAACGCAGGTCCCAGAAAGGCTTCCGTTCTTCCTGAACGGCTTCCCAGGCGGAGCAATCCATTAATTCCTCCCTGTTGAGCAATAATTTGTCTTTGTGCAACACCTCACGGGCACTGTTCCTGAACACTACTTCCATAATTAATTTATTTTACGCAAACTTTAATCCCGATCCCGCAACATTTCCCGTTCATCATTCCTCAAATTTGCGTTGTATACTTCTATAACGGTATATTTCCTGATTACCCCCTGCATCCGGGGTACTTTGTACTTTATTTAACATACAGCATGCTCTATTTTCTTTTTCATACCATCCTGCGCTACCGATTCGCAGTAGTAATGCAAAACCTGGCCCGCTCTTTCCCGGAGAGATCATACGAAGAGATCAATCATATTGCCGGCCGGTTCTACCGGTATTTCAGTCATATGTTCCTGGAATGGCTGGAAATGGTACTGCTTTCTGAAAAACAGATGAAGAAACGCGTGCAGGTGAATAATGCCGCTTTGCTGGAGCATTATCATGCACAGCAACGGAACATCATCATTATGTTAGGGCATTATGGGAACTGGGAATATGCCAATATCCTCCCTTCTTATCTTTCATTTGATGTACACGCCGTATTCAAACCTTTATCCAACAGGCTGTTCGACAGGATCATGCGCAAGCTCCGCTCCCGCTTCGGTTTAAAATTATTATCCATGGATAAAGTGGTGCGGTACATGCATGCCAACAGGCAACGGCCGGGTGCTTACATCTTTGTATCAGACCAATCGCCTTCGCAGGAAAACCGCTTCACCATGGACTTCCTTCATCAGCCTACCAATGTTATTACAGGAGCAGAGCGGATCGCCAAAAAACTGGATGCAGTAGTGGTGTATGCCGTGATAAATAAAAGAGACGCCTCCTCTCATTGGGAGATCTCTTTCTCATTGATCACAGACCAGGCTGCTGCAACGCCCGAACATGCGATCACTAAAACATTTTCCGAATTCCTGGAACAGGACATCCGCAGATCTCCTGAGTACTGGCTGTGGAGCCACCGCCGCTGGAAAAACAACCGATCATGATCATAGCGCTTACTGCCATATTATTGCTGCTTGCGGTGTTTGCTGCACTCACAGGTATACTGATGCAATACCACCGTTCACTGGAAGATTAAACATTTTTCCTACCTTCAGGGTATGCTTAATTTACGTGTAAACTACCCTTCCATTCCCCGGGAAATGGATGTATTCAAAGAATACTGCAGTAACATTAACCCTTCCCTTGCCAGCAAATTGCTGCATGTACCTTATCAATCACTGGACGCATCCGGCGAAGCGATCGTATTTAACTGGTTGCGCGCGGCACCGGAACATTCAGACCTTATTTCCCTGCCCAGTGGCAACAATGCACTCTTTTGTGTACTCTCTTTCTTCAGGAGCATTACGGAACATATTGCCATAGAACCTACTACCTTCCCCGGTTTTAAAATGGGCGCGGCCGGTATGAATTACCAGTTCCATATCATCACCACGGATGAAGAAGGCATGCTGCCGGAAGCATTGGCAGCACATCTTAAAACCGGTAAAAGTAAACTCATCTACCTGCAACCTACTATCCACAATCCCACCTGTAACGTCATGTCTTTAAGCAGGCGGCAGGCCATTGCAGAAGTAGTAAGGGCGTATGAAGATGTATATATCCTCGAAGACGATGCCTACCGCTTCCTGCATCCTGATCCTCCGCCTTCTTTCCTCACTATCTTACCGGAGCGTACCATGCATGTGCATAGTATGTCCAAACCCTTCAACCCCATGTTGCGTGCAGCCTATCTTGCAGCACCAAAAGGACTGCTGCAGGGTATCGAAAACCTTGTACAACTTACTTCCAGCGGCACCTCCCAGCTTTTTACCGATTTCAGTCTTTACCTGATGAAAGGAGAACTGCTGAAAGGGATCATCCGGGACAAACAGCAGGCCGCACAGACCTTACAGGAAAAGATCGGGCAGATCTTTAATGGCCTTTCCTACAAAACCTTTCCCAGCTCCTATCATATCTGGCTGAAAGCAGACCCTGCTTTGGCAGATCAATGGAAGGAAATGAATATTGACATTCCTCCCGGAGCAGGATTCTCCGTCACAGATCATACAGATCATATCAGGATTGCCCTGGGAATGTCCTGGGACCAGGCGGAACTGTTGCCTGGTTTACAAGCCATTGCAGATACCCTGAAATAGTTTTTTTCCTGAACACTTGGAGAATAGGATATAAATCCTTTATTTTGTCTACAGTTTTAGTAGACTAATAGGCCAACGTATTAAAAAACCACTCCTGAATGTAAGGTAACTGTCCACCACCAGCAGCAGATCCTTATCAAAGGCGTTTCGTAAAATCAATCGGGATGAAACCTTTACACACATGTTCAATCCAACCCATGGTGGCAATGCATACATTATATTCCCCCATGCGTTTTAGTTGTTGCTGCTGATACGGCCGTAACATCCGTACCCATTTTATTCCTGCATCATAGCAAGCCACTGGTGAGGCCTCCGTGTTTCCCCAGGCCGCTGCTTTCTTCCAACCAGTAATCTATTTTATGAAACAGTTTTATGTTCTTCTCCTGTTTATCAGCTCGTACAGCTGGGCGCAGCAAGCCCCGACACTGAGCGGCACTGTTACAGATGCCGTTAGCAAACAACCCCTGGCGGGCGTCAGCATCTTTATAAAAGGTTCTAACACAGAGATCGTATCTGACGCAGATGGTAAATACACCATCCCCGGTACAGCAAAAGAATATGTGCTGTTTGTTAGTCTTGTTGGCTATCAAAGCCGGGATGTGAAGATCAGTGCAGCCAATGCACAGATCTCCCTCCAACCGGGCAATCGCACGATCGATGAAATTGTAGTGGTAGGATATGGTACACAAAAAAGAAAGACATTGACAAGCGCCATCTCTTCCATCAATGCTGCGGAAGTGAAAGATATTCCGGTGGCTGGTTTCAATGAACAACTGCAGGGAAAAGCTTCCGGTGTACAGATCAATTCCAATACCGGCATCCCCGGCGATGGTGCTTTTGTACGCGTGCGCGGCACTACTTCCATTAATGCCAGCAATGATCCCTTATACATCGTAGATGGTGTGTTCATCAACAATACCAGCCTGCAAACCGTTAACAGCGGCGGCCGTGCTACTTCTCCCATTGCAGACATCAACCCGGATGATATCCAGCATATAGAGATCCTGAAAGATGCCAGTGCCACTGCTATCTATGGTGCCCGAGGAGCAAATGGTGTAGTGATCATTACCACTAAACGCGGCAACTTCAATTCTAAACCAACCGTTAGCGTTAGCTATTCAACCGGCTGGGCAAAAGCAGCGGAACTATGGGACCTCACTACAGGCCCTGAGCATGCTACACTCATCAATGAGTTCTACGCTAACTCACTCGCAGATGCTACCAGCGCCGCAGATAAAACAAAATATGCGCTACCTCCATTCCGCCCTGTCAGCCAGGGAGGCAGAGGTTTACCGGAAGAGCAGAAAACATACGACCGCCTCAGTAAATTATTCCGCACAGCAAGGATCAGCAACTATAATGTTGCTCTCAGCGGTGGTGGTGCCAACACAAAATATTTCATTGGCGCAAGTTATACGGACCAGGAAGCTATTGTAAAACCACTGGGCTTTAACCGTGGAAGCTTCCGCCTGAATGTGGACCATAAGCTCAATAGCAAGGTACAGGTAGGTGTGAGCAATGGCCTTACCCGTTCCTACAGGAACCAGGGCAGAACAGGTGATGGCCCTGCAGGTGGCATGCTGCAATCAGCCCTCCATACGCCCACCTACCTGCCGGAAGTGAATGCAGATGGCACGCCTGCACGCTGGGCCGGGTTCGACAACCTGCAGGTACTGATCGACAACTACAATGTGAACACCACAAGCCTTCGCTATATCGGTAATCTTTATGTGGATGCTGAACTGCTTCCCGGTTTAAAATTCCGCAGCAGCTGGAGCCTGGACTATAACAATTATGATGAATCAGAATACTGGAACGACCAGATGCAGTTAGGCGCAGCACCCACTAATGGCCTTGCTACTTCCAATATCACACAGAACAGTACCTGGATCAATGAGCAAACACTTTCTTACCGTACAACGTTTGGCCGTAAACATGACCTTGGCATTCTTGTCGGTAATACCATCCAGAGCAATATCACTAAAAGCACTTTTGCGCAAGGCTCCGGTTTCCCGGGCAATGCCTTCACCCTCATTTCTGCCGCAGCTACCAGAACTGCTTCTCAAACCTGGACGAAATACAACCTCACTTCCTTCTTTTCAAGGATAGATTATAGTTATGCTGATAAATATTTTCTGGAATTCACCATCCGCGCAGACGGCTCTTCCCGCTTCGGAGAGAACAGGAAGTTCGGTTACTTTCCTGCTCTCGGAGCTGGCTGGCGCCTGAAAGAAGAACCTTTCCTGAAAGGACTGGATGCTATCAGCGACCTGAAGGTAAGGGTCAGCGCTGGGCTTACCGGTAATCAGAACGGTATCAACAATTTCGCAGCCCAGGGAAACTGGACCGGTGGCGCCGGCTATCCTGATAACAGCAGTGGAGATAAACCCGGTACGGCACCACAGCAACTGGCCAACCCTGATCTGCAATGGGAAAAAACAAGGCAACTCAATGCCGGTATTGATCTCGGCCTTTTAAAAGACCGCCTGGGTATTGAATTCAATGTCTATTCAAAATATACAACGGACAATCTGTTGCAATTACCTGTTTCCGCTATCACCGGTTATACTTCTTACTATGCCAATGCAGGTGAGATCAGTAATAAAGGATTTGAACTATCCATTAATTCCGTGAATGTAAAGTCGCGCCACTTCCGCTGGACCAGCAGTTTCAATATTTCACGGAATGTGAACAGGGTAGAAAAACTACCTATCCCCATTAATCAATACAGCAGGGATTGGGTGCGCATCCAGGAAGGATATTCACTCTATTCCTTCTGGTTATACAAACAGTTGTATGTAGATCCGCAAACAGGGAATGCCGTATTTGAAGATGTGGTAAAAGATGGCAGCATCAATGTGGCAGACCGGCAGATCCTGGGAAATGCTGCGCCTGAATTCTTTGGCGGATTGAACAATACGCTCTCCTGGAAAGGTTTTGACCTCAGCGTACTGATCAGCTACCAATATGGGAATGATATCTTCAACCTGAACCGTTTCTTCGGAGAAGGTGGCGGAACACGCGATGCGAACCGGGTACTCTTTGCCAACCAGCTCAGGAGATGGCAGAAACCGGGTGACATAACAGATGTACCACGCCTCACCGCTTTCGGCAATAACTATACACTGGAGCAGAACAGCCGCTTCCTGGAAGATGGTTCATTCCTGAAACTGCGTACGCTCACACTTGGTTACAAGCTGCCAAAGATCCCCAAACTGCAAAACGTGCGTGTTTATTTCACCGCCAGCAACCTCTTCACATTAACCAATTATTCCGGACCAGATCCCGAACTGAATGTGAGCAGTAACCAGAACATCCAGGGCCTTGATATCGGTACACCACCACAGCCCCGCTCCTTTCAATTTGGCCTTAACGTAACACTGTAATAACCATGAAAACACTACAATATATACTCCTGCTTGCAACACTCACTTCCTGCAACAAATTCCTGGAAGTAAAACCAAAGGATTCCATCCCCGATGATGTGGCAATTGTTGACAAAGCATCTGCACAGGCGGCTTTACGCGGTGTGTACAGAGGACTGGCATCGGATGGTTATTATGGTAACTCCTTTCAGTCTGTAGGTTATCTCTCCGGCGATAATATTCAATGGACGGGCTCACAATCTATCGTACAGCAATTCATTGATCACAAGGTAAAAGCAGATAATGCTACCGTTGCTGCTGTATGGGTGGCCATTTATGCCACTATCAATAAAGCCAACAATGTGATCGTGAAGGTGCCTGAACTAAAGGACGCATCGCTTACTGCTGCAGAGCGTGATCAACTGATCGGTGAAGCACGTTTCATTCGCGCACTGGCTTATTTTGATCTTGCCCGTACATGGGGTGGTGTACAGATCGTACTTACACCTACCACTTCAGCAGCTGATAAAAAAGGAATAAAACGCAGCACACTGGCACAAACCTATGCACAGGTACTGGCAGACCTTGAAGCAGCAGAACCTTTACTGGCATTACCCACCGTACAGAACCCCGTTAGAGTGAACAAAGAAACCGTGTGGGCTTTACGTGCGCGTTTTCACCTCTATCAGAAAGAATGGGCACTGGCAGAAAATTACGCGGCTAAAGTGATCAGCAACACTACCAATTACCAGTTGCTGAAACCTTTCAATTCTTTCTTTACACCAGCCAGTGCAGTGGCCACAAAAGAATCCGTATTCGAATTATCCTACAGTGCTACTTATACCAGTGCGCACAGGAGTCAATGGCAGCCACCTGCTAATGGTGGTACACGCCAGATTGCTCCCAACAATGCCGTGATCGCTTTATTAAATGACCCGCTCATTGGCGGTACACGGAACACCCTCTTAGCCAAAACCTCGGCAGGGCTCTGGTACGCAAATCTATACTACCGCAGCCCTGCCACCGATCCTGCCTATCTTATCCGGATTGCAGAATTATACCTGATCAGGGCAGAAGCACGCGCCAACCTGGAAAAAAACATTGAGGCCAAACAAGACCTGGATGCCGTGCGCGACAGGGCAGGTCTTACAGCCAGCACCGCAGCTACTAAAGCAGACCTGTTGCTGGCCATTGAAAATGAAAGGAGAGTGGAATTTGTTTTTGAACCACACCGCTGGTACGATCTTATCAGAACCGGCAGGGCAGCAACTGTACTGAACCTTACAGATGCCAAACGATATGTGCTGCCTATTCCGGCCAATGAACTGACCATAGATCCTGCCCTTGAACCAAACGATGGTTATTAAACAGTAAAAGCTTTTGCATATGCCTGAACTACATCACACAACTCCCGCCGTGGAGTGGAACAACCGGGAGAAGATCTTCTTTCGGTTCTTCTTCATTTACTTCCTGCTGCAGGTTGTACCATTAGACCCCGCGTACTTTTCTTCCGTTAACTGGACGGTGTTGCATTATGGAGATATCTTCAACATAGCGCATTATCACCCGCCGTATTTTTCTGCCTGGGGGATCATAGCATTGGTTGCACTGGTTGGCACTGCCATCTGGACTTACATAGACCGTGATAAACGTATTTCATATGACCGCCTCTATTACTGGATACGGGTAGCCCTGCGTTACCGGCTGGCCATTGCATTATTTGCCTATGGCTTTCTGAAATTCTACCCGCTGCAGGCGCCGTACCCTTCTCTCAGTAACCTCAATACCTACTATGGTGATTATACAAGGTGGAAGTTATTCTCACTGAGCCTCGGCATCGTGCCGGACTATCAGTCTTTCCTGGGCCTCGTGGAGATCATTACCGGCGGGTTATTACTATACAGGAAAACAGCCAGCGTAGGCGCCTTTATTGTATTGATCTTTACAGGGAATGTGTTTATGTCCAACATTGCTTATGAAGGTGGCGAACAGGTATACAGCTTATACCTGATCACATTGGCACTCTTTGTACTCAGCTTTGATATCAAGCGGCTGTTTCAGTTACTCATCCTGCAAAAGCCTGCTTTCCCCAACCGCTTCCATGTAACACTCACAAAGAACTGGCAGCGTTATGGCAGGCTGGCATTGAAATCATTCGTTATCTTTTTCTTTGTACCCGCTTATGCCTTTAAGCTCTCCATGAGCCAAACCTACCAGTTCCCAACCACCGCAGGTTTAACAGGTACTGAAGGGATCTACAATGTTACACAGTTCAGCAGGAACCAGGATACACTGCCCTATTCCAAAACAGATCCCGTCCGATGGCAGGATGTGGTGTTTGAAAAATGGGCCACCATCAGCATCCGTTCCAACCGCCCCGTGATCATTGATTCCAATAATACAGAAAGCGTATCTGCCCCGGAAAACAACAGGACCTATGAACTGGAAGGCACCGCCGGCAGGCACTATTATAGTTATGATGTGGACACACTCAAACAGATACTCACACTTCATAATAAAAACAAACACTACAAAGGAGAACAATTGGTACTGCATTACAGCAGGCTGAATGATTCAAAGCTCTTGCTCAGCAATGACTCACTTTATGTGGTGCTGGACAAGGTCCCTAAAAAATGGTTGCTGGAAGAAGTGGCCCGCGAAGGCCGCAGGAAATCTATCAAACTATAAATCTATTACTATGTCAGTTATTGAAACTGTCCTTGAACAGGATGCCCGTACTACCACCACAACAACCCCGGTGGATACCTGGAAACCATGGCACAAAGTGCTCTTCCGGATAGCATTTATATTCTTCATTGCCATCTGCATTCCCAACAGTACGGAATGGTACAAGCTGGTACTGAATATAGACTGGACGCATCTGCATTACCGTGATCTCTATGATATTGCCCGCTTTGGTTCCGGCATCAACTTATTTGGTGATAGCATCTTTGGCAGTAATCTCCTGGGTTATGCCAACTGGATCACCACCGCCATCATTGCCATAGCCGGAGGTTTCCTCTGGACCGCCATTGTGCAATGGAGAAAAACAGAACGGGAAGAATACAATGTGCTCTATTACTGGCTGCGGGCGATAGTACGTTACAGGGCAGGGATCGGTATCATAGGTTTCGGCTTCACTAAATTACTGCCGGTACAAATGCCCTACCCTTCCCTCGGTATCCTCAACACCAACTTTGGTGATCTTACTGCGCAGAAAATATACTGGCTGTCTGTAGGCATTGTGCCCTGGTACCAGATCTTTGCCGGTGTTGTTGAAATAACAGCAGGTTCATTATTACTCTTCAGAAAAACCACCACGCTCGGCGCCATCCTGTTATTCGCTGCATTGGGGGATATTGTGTATGTGAACTTTGCATACGATGGTGGTGTACACGTATACAGCAGTTACTTTGTATTACTGGCCGCCTTCCTGCTGATAAATGATCTGCCTAAATTATACAACCTGCTCATCCTGGAACGTTATACCGTTCCCGTTAACTTCTATCCTGATTTCTCCGGATGGAAAAAATACACCCGCTTTGGGATCAAAGCAGCAACCCTCTTTATTTTCCTCGGCTGGTTCTTCTACCTTCAATTGATCAACTTCCTGTACGACCCTTATAAACAACCATCCGTTGCCGGAGAAAAAGAATTACGCGGTAATTACACCGTAACGGAATTCCGGCTCAATAACCAGGTGATCCCTTATTCTCCTTTGGATTCCGTGCGCTGGCAGGAAGCCACTTTTGAAGACTGGACCACTTTCACCTTCCGCGTGAACCGCCCGGTATTCCTCGATCTATCCAATGGCGGCGGCGATCCGCAAAGAGACCTCAACAGGACATTTGAAGTGGCGGGTGTAGGTGGAGGCCAACGGGTTTTCCATTACTATGCAGATCCAAAGAACCATGTATTATACCTCCAGGATAAATTCAAAGCAAACCCCGAACGCAGGAACCGCGCAGCAGGCGTAGGCGGAGATGGCGGAACAGCCCGTAACCTGAAAGCAGATAGCAGCCTTACCGCTACTGCTGCATTAACGGATAACTGGATCCCTAAGGAAGTATGGCAGGATGAAGTGAACAGGATAGATCCACGCGCTGCTTCCACCCGCAGGAACAGGGAGTTTGCCACCGCAAAGAACAATGAAAAAAGGAACCGCATGATCCTGCAATACGATACAAAAGATGGTAACAGGATCATCCTGCATGGCATCAATGAAAACAAAGATTCCATTTATGTAGTGCTGGATAAAGTGCAAAGGAAATATGCCCTGTCTGAAAGCAGTTTAAAAGCCGGAAAATATTGAGATACTTATTGATCGTTTTCGCATTTGCGGCATGTAATGAACCCGTACGTTTCAACCTGGGCAGGGCAGCCACTGCCGCAGAGATCAAGGCATGGGACATAGATGTTCGCCCGGATGGAACGGGTTTGCCGGAAGGCAGCGGCACCGTTCGTACCGGCAGGGAGATCTATGCTGCAAAATGTGCGCTCTGCCATGGCAAAACAGGTATTGAAGGACCCTACAATGTACTGGTAGGCGCTATAGATGATACCACCAGGGCAAAAACCATCGGCAACTATTGGCCTTATGCCACTACCCTGTTCGACTATACGCGCAGGGCCATGCCATATAACCAGCCAGGTTCTTTAACGGATAGTGAAGTATACAGCATCACCGCCTTTTTGTTACATGCCAACAAGATCATTGATTCCACTACGGAGATGAATAAACGCACTCTTCCTGCTATCGTAATGCCCGCACGTAAACATTTTGTGAATGACGACAGGCAGGGCGGGCCGGAGGTAAAGTAAGCACATATGGAAGAAAAGAAGATCAAACGCCGCACATTATTGGCAGGAGCCGCAGCAGCAGCTTCACTGGCCTTTATGAAGATAGCTTCCGGGCAACTGGTACCCGTGCAAACTGCGGACCCTACAAAAAAACCCGGTCCACCTCCAGGGGAAATAGGTACACGTTCTCCCTTCGAGCAACCGCTGAAGATCACTTCAGATACTTCCTCCCGCACGCCGCTGCAGGACCTCTTCGGCACCATCACTCCTTCGGACCTTCATTTTGAACGGCATCACGGAGGAGTGCCTGCCATTGATCCGCATCGCTATGAACTACTGATCCATGGCATGGTAGACAAACCCATGATCTTTAAACTGGCAGACCTGAAAAGATTTCCTTCCGTGTCCCGCATTGCTTTTCTGGAATGTTCCGGTAACTTCAGATCGGGTAAAGAGAAAATGACGCCCCAGGAGATCTGCGGCTTAACCAGCCAGAGTGAATGGACAGGCGTAATGCTTTCCACACTTTTCCGGGAAGTAGGCGTACATCCTAAAGCCACCTGGTTTCTTGCAGAAGGCTCGGATGCTGCCGTGATGACGCGTAGTATTCCCGTAAAGAAAGGCTGGGACGATGCCATGATCGCCTATGGGCAAAATGGAGAAGCCCTCCGCCCGCAGCAGGGTTATCCTGCAAGGTTATTCCTCCCGGGCTGGGAAGGGAACACCAATGTGAAATGGATCAGGCGCATTGAATTATCAGATCAGCCGTTCATGACCCGTGAAGAAACATCCAAATACACAGAAGAGATCAAAGATGGCAAGATCCGCCAGTTCAGTTTTGATATGGATGCCCGTTCCATCATTACTTTCCCCGCCTATCCTGTACAACTGGAAAAAGGATGGGTGGAGATAAGAGGAATTGCCTGGAGTGGCCGCGGTAAAATAACAGCCGTAGAGATCAGTACAGATGCCGGGAAGAACTGGTACCTGGCAAAATTACAGGAGCCGGTACTGGATAAAGCACACGTAGCTTTCCGGTATCTTTGGCACTGGGATGGGAGCGAAACAGAGATCATGAGCAGGGCTATAGACGAAACCGGCTATAGCCAGCCTACTTTAAAACAACTCGTAGCCGCAAGGGGTAAAGATATGGGAGGTTATCACCTCAACCCCGTAACGGCCTGGATAATAAAAAGAGACGGACAGGTATTGTTCAAACCGGAAAAATGGAAATAGTATGGAGAAAAGGGATTATGACGCAATTGTTGTAGGCGCAGGACCAAACGGGCTTGCAGCCGCCATTACTTTACAACAGGCCGGCCTGGCCGTTTTGCTGATAGAAGGTAAAAGTACCATCGGCGGTGGCTTACGCTCTAAGGAGCTGACCCTGCCGGGTTTTGTGCACGACGTTTGTTCTGCCATTCATCCCATGGCGCTCAGCTCTCCTTTCTTTTCCGCTCTTCCCCTGAAAGATCACGGGTTACAATTCATTCAATCTCCCATTGATGCTGCCCATCCTTTCGACGATGGAACTGCCGCAGTATTACAGCATTCTATTGAAGACACTGCCCGCCTGCTGGGAGAGGATGCACAAAGTTATAAACAACTGATCACGCCGCTGGTGAAAGACTGGCCGCTGATAGCGGACGATGCATTAGGCCCCCTGCATTTCCCTGCACATCCATTTGCCATGGCACGCTTTGGCCTGAAAGCATTAACCTCCGCCACCTTCCTGGCCAAACGGTTCAAAACACAAAAAGCCCGTGGCTTGTGGGCAGGCATGGCAGCACATGCCATACAACCTTTAACGAATACTTCCACTTCTGCCATTGCACTGGCTTTAATGATTGCAGGGCACCGGCAGGGATGGCCCATTCCCAAAGGTGGTGCGCAATCCATCGCCAATGCACTCGCTTCCTATTTCCTGTCCATCGGCGGCAGGATCGAAGTGGACCAATACATACGTTCTTTAGATCAATTACCTTCTTCCCATACCGTATTGTTTGATGTAACACCCAAACAACTCCTGCAGATTGCAGGGCACCGCTTCTCTTCTATTTATAAATGGCAGCTGGAAAAATACCGTTACGGTATGGGCGTATTTAAAATAGACTGGGCACTGGACCAACCCATCCCTTTCAAAGCCCCTGAATGCAGAGCCGCCGGCACGGTACACCTGGGCAGCACACTGGAAGAGATCAGATTATCGGAGCAGCAATCTTCCAATGGCCGGCATGCAGAGAAACCATTTGTATTGCTGGCACAACAAAGCCTCTTTGATACTTCCCGCGCACCATCCGGCAAACAGGTAGCCTGGGCCTATTGCCATGTACCCAATGGTTCTGTTAAGGACATGACGGGTATTATCGAAAACCAGGTAGAACGTTTTGCGCCCGGCTTCAGGGATACCATCCTATCCAAACACGTGATGAACACGGCAGATATGGAAGCATATAATGCCAATTACATTGGGGGAGACATCAATGGCGGGATCATGGACCTTGCCCAGCTTTTCACCCGGCCGGCATTACGTTCCTCTCCTTACCGGACATCCGCCAAAGGTTTATATATATGTTCCTCATCCACTCCTCCCGGTGGCGGCGTACATGGCATGTGTGGTTATCATGCTGCCAAACGTGCCCTGAAAGATGTGTTCGGCAAATAATGTAATTTGCCGGCATGATCACTATCAGACCCATTCAGCCGGAAGACGACGCTACCATTGCACACATAGTCAGAAGTACGCTCACGGAATTCGGTGCCAATAAACCCGGTACCGCATTCGCGGATGCTGCTACCGATCATTTGTCCGTAGTTTTTGCCAAACCCCGCGCTATTTACTTTGTAGCCCTGGTAGATGGTGTGATTGCAGGAGGTGCAGGCATTCATCCATTGGATGGAGGCCCGGAGCATGTTTGCGAATTACAGAAAATGTACCTGCTGCCTGCTACCAGGGGGAAAGGCATTGCCCGCACCCTGATTGCCCAATGCCTCGACTTTGCCCGTGAGAACGGTTATACCCAATGTTACCTGGAAACAATGCCCGCACTGGAAAAGGCCCGGAAGCTATATGAACACCTGGGCTTCATTTACCTGGACGGTCCTATGGGAAATACAGGGCATTTCAGCTGTGATAACTGGATGCTGAAGGACTTATAAGGCTAAAAACCACCCGTAAAAGCCCTCTTTTCGTTCATTTTTGCAAATAAGTGTCCGCTTTTGAGAATGCCTGTTTTTACTTTTCTCCTAAATACACTCATTTTCAGCCCTCAACTACCCCTTTTTTGTCCGCTTTTGAGAATACGTGTCCGATTTCGAAAATCCTCTTTTTAACGGAACCAACCGTCCGTAACAACATTGCTTTCCCATCACTTTTTCAATCCCTCATAAACCTTTACCAGTAAGGTATTCAAGCCATTTCGCCCCACTTCCGCGATGGAACCATTCCTAACTATTAGCTTGTTGCCCCCTTCACCGCGGATTACTTTTACATCATCAACAACAACGCAAAATTTAAAACGCTAAAAACAAAATATTATGAAAAAGATCATCACTATCCTTGCTATCATGTTCACCGCCGGTGCAGCTTTCGCAAATAACGACAACGTTACGGAAAACAAAAAGGCCATGAATACTTTCACCAGGGAATTTGCAGGTGCTTCCGATGTTGCCTGGTATCATTCCGAAGAAGGCACCATTGCCAAGTTCAATCTTAAAAATTCCAAGGTAACTGCGCACTTCAATAAAGAGGGCGAATTGATCGCTACCTCCCGTTATATTACAGATGTAGAGCTGCCGGTAAATGTGATCTCTAAACTGATCAAACATTTCCCTGATCAAAATATCAGAACGATTGTAGAATACAATGTTGAAGGAGAAAATACTTATGTGATCACCCTGGAAAGCAAAACCGAATGGACCATTTTAAAGGCCCAGAACGGTAACCCGCTGACCACACTCAAGAAACTGCAAAAAGCATAGGTTTTATCACGCCATTTTTAATTCAGCACAGCTGTCTCTCTTTGCAGAGACAGCTGTTTGTTTTAACTTTAAGTATGACTAAAACCCGCATCACTGACCTGCTGATCTTCACGCACCCCACGTACAAGATATTGATAAGCCTTGCCCTGGCACTGCTCACCTTCTTTTTTGCCAGGAATGCGGAACTGAACTCCCTGTTATTATACACCTTACTTTGGGATGTATTTGCCCTGACTTACATTATCATAACCTGGACGGTTTTTTTCTTCCGCCCACCGGAACAGATCAGGAAAGTGGCCAGGGAAGATGATGGCAGCAGGTTGTATGTATTCCTGGTGATATTGGTCGCTGCCTTTTCCAGTATGTTCACGGTACTGCTGCTGATGCTCTCAGAAGATACCAGCAATACACTTTATATACCCGTGGCCGTTGGAGGGATGTTACTTTCCTGGGCAATGGTACATACTACCTTCACGGTACACTACGCACATTTATATTATGACGATGCCATAGGCGATAATACAAAACATGCGGAAGGGCTTAATTTTCCCAAAGAGAAAAAACCGGATTACCTGGATTTTGCATACTTCTCTTTTGTGATCGGCATGACCTTCCAGGTATCTGATGTACAGATAGAATCCCGCACCATCAGGCGGATCTCACTTGTGCACGCACTTTTGTCTTTTATCCTGAACACCTTTGTAGTAGCGCTTACCATCAACCTGATAGCCGGATTGAAGAAATAAAAAAGGCCCCCGGTATAACCGGGGGCCTTTTAAGATCATTTGATCAGTTTATTAAGTGTTTCCTGTGCTATGGGATGGTAATTCTGTTTGTACTTTGAGTAGATCCGTTTAGCCATCTCCTGCCCTTTGGGCGTTTTCATCATTTCTGTATATAAAGGGGTCAGGAACTTGCGGCGTCCTACGGTACTCAGGAAGGTTTCCATATTCCCGAATGCCGGCGTGTAATCTGCCGCTACGGACATAATGAACCAAAGGTCTGCCACCTCGCTGTTACCCGTTTGGGTAAAATGATAAGCTTTATCCAGCTGCCCCATCTGCGCCGCTGTTAGAGGTTTAGGCATTTTACGCAGGAAGTGCAGCCATTCGTGGGAAGTCCATCCTTCTGTTGCTACCGGCGCTCCTTCCAGGAAGTGTTTGCGTTCAGCATCTACCTTTTCAAAACGTTTCTGCGGTACACGCGGACAGTTGGCAGGAATGCCAGGGCCATATACCCAGGCATCGATATTGATCTTATTGGTTAAGGAAGTATCTCCTTTCAGGAGGTGCTCATTTAAATATTGCAGGAACTGTGCCGTATGCATGGTTTTAAATGCATGGGTATCGAAGTAGTTACGCAGGAAGGAATCCAGCCTGGCGCGGCCGGTAGTTTCTTCTACCAGGCGGAGGAAATGAGCGCCTTTCTCATAGGCAATGTCCGTTAAACCATCATCCGGGTTGCGGTTGGTAAGGTCCAGTTTTAACCAGGTATCCCTGCTGTCCCTGCCCAGCTCATTCACGGTTTCTTCCAGGTCCTGGTAACCCAGTTCCCATAACATATCTGCATAATCGGCTCCCATCATGGCTTCCATAATGCGGCGTTCAAAGTAAACAGTGAATCCTTCGTTGAGCCAGAAATCTTCCCAGGTGGCATTCGTTACCAGGTTCCCGCTCCAGCTGTGCGCCAGCTCATGTGCAATGAGGCTCACCAGTGAACGGTCTCCCGCTATGATAGTAGGTGTACAGAAAGTGAGGCGCGGATTCTCCATACCACCCAATGGGAAGCCGGGAGGTAATACCAGCACATCATAACGCCCCCATCTGTATGGGCCGTATAAAGACTCTGCCGTGGTCACCATCTTACCTACTTCCGCAAATTCGTAATGCGCTTTTTCCAGCATAGCCGGTTCTGCGTATACGCCTGTCCGTTGGTCGATAGACTTAAAACCAATATCTCCCACTGCCAGTGCCATCAGGTAGGCAGGTACCGGTTGCTCCATCTTAAAATGATACACGCCACTATCATTCTTCTGCTGAGCATTCTCTGCACTCATCAAAGCCATCAGGCCTTTAGGTACCGTTACGCGGGCACTGTAAGTGAAACGTATGCCTGGCCCATCAGCACAGGGGATCCAGGTGCGGGCATAAATAGATTCAGATTGTGTATAAAGGAAGGGCTGCTTTTTTCCCAGTGTTTGTGAGGGTTCCAGCCATTGCAGGGCGGTAGCTTTACTGCTTGTGCCATACCAGATCACCACCTGGCGCGAAGCTGCTTCCACAGGAATATTCAGCCTGCTGCCCAGGTTAGGTAATGCGGAATCAAGGGTATGTGTTACTTTCTTTCCGTCTACCGTAACACTGTCAATTGTCAACCCATCCGTGTCCAGGTGTAATGTTGCAGCCTGGGCCTTGTTCTCGATCGTCCAGGCAGCGCTGCCGCTGATCAGGTGTTTTTCAAAGTTCACGGCAATATCCAGGTCCAGGTGTTGTACGCTGATACTGTCCGCATTGGACAAAGTATGCCTGTCTTTTACATTTACAAGAGCGTCCTGGGCTACCCGGGTTGCAGGAGGTTGATTACAGGCAGCTGCTGAGAAGAGCAGGGCCACCGGTATTGCGTATTTCATGAAGCAGATTTTGTTAAGTATCCGAAGATATTACAATTCAGGTATTAAAAAAGCCCCGATCGTACGATCGGGGCTTTACTTATTTTACTGGTTCAGGTGTTAGCTTAGGGTTTTCAAAGTAGTAGATCCCCCGGGCCTTCAACAAGGGTAACGCTGTTTTCAGCCGCTTTTCAAATTGCACAAAGTCCTTCTTATCCGTTTGCGTCCAGGCAGCTTCGGCTAATGCGATCAACCTGGGGAAAGTAAGGTAATACATCCGCTCCCTGGAAGCGATCGTTTCCGTCCAGAGGTTAGCCTGGATACCTTCTATCAGCGGGCTGTTCCTGTTAACGTTATCAGGCAGGCTATTCAGGGAAAAATCATACACACTTTTCAGTTCATTGAACAGGTTACCCGGCCATCTGCGGCCAACCGTAGCGGAACTATCCTGTACAAAATCAAAATAGAAAGGAAGACGCGGGCAAAGCACCACTTTATACCCTTTCTCCAAAGCATTCTTTAGTTCGTCCTTTTTTTCATGGCGCCACCAGAAAACGATGGTTTTACCGGGAGGCAAAGAAGAAGCCGTTACTTCATCCCAGCCGAGGATGCTGTTGTTTAACTTAATAACCGTATCCGCCATCCTTTTAAGGAAATAATGCTCTACGTCCAGCAGGGAATTCAATTTCTGGCGTTTCATCAGGTCCTGCACGGCGGGATCAGTTTTCCATTTCTCATTTCCAAAGCTCACTTCATCACCGCCAATATGGATCATCTGAGAAGGGAAAAGCACATCCACTTCCTTCAGGATATTACTGAGGTACTGGTATGTTTCCTCTTTACCGGGATTGAAAGTGAATTCAGGATGTTTTGCGGAGCCGCCTCCACTGAACTGCGGATAAGCCCTGTTAGCTGCAGTTGCATGGCCCGGCATATCAATTTCGGGAATAACGGCAATGTGCAGTGCTGCTGCATAAGCAACAATCTCTGCTACATCCTGCTGGGTATAATACTGAGCAGGAGCAATGGAATCGTGGTAATTACCGATCCCTCCCACAAGGGCAAGACGCGGATATTGTTTGATCTCTATCCTCCAGCCCGGCTGATCTGTAAGATGCCAGTGGAAACGGTTTAACTTATAGAAAGCCATTTCATCCAATATCTTTTTCACTTCTTCTTTTCCAAAGAACTGGCGGGATTCATCCAGCATAAAACCTCTCCACTTATATAAAGGTGCATCTTTGATATTCCAGCAGGGAATGAGCTTACCGGGAAATTTCCTGGCCAGCTGTAAAAAAGAGACCGCTCCGTAAAAAAGCCCGGTTTCATTTCCTGCGCTGATCACCACCGCCTTTTTGCTCATCTGCAGGTGATACCCTTCCGGGTTGCTTACTTTTTCCAGTTGAAAAATAATGGCAGGCTGCTCACTTTTATCCTGGATAGCAGTACGAACACCTGTATAACGTAGTAATAATTTTTGAAGGGAATGTGCAGTGCCCTGTAATGCCGGGTCATTGGCGATGATAGGGGTATTATCCTGCAATAAGAAATGGTCCTGGGCAAAGGTGGCCTGGTTAGGCATAGGGATCACCGGGCAACTCTGCTCCTGTGCAACAACCACCTGGCTTACGGAAATGTATGCCAGCAATAGCAATAATGATCTTTTCATGTAGATTACTTCCTTGTTGATAAAGCATTAAAGATAATAATCTTCATGAAAAATTACTATCAGACCTGCGACTGTGTAGCGGACTGCAAGGATTGCACATATTGCTTCTCTTCTTTCAGCCAGTTGAGCATCCGCATTCTGATGGAAGATTGCACCTCACTTAACACAATGTCCCTTTCCGGAAGACCCTTTAATTCTTTCTCATGCCAGTTAAGGCAGGCCCTCTTTTCACGGATAGTATGGAATCCTTTTAATTTTTTGCGCATCAGGGTGGTGCAGTAAATAAAGTATTCCGGTGAATTAAAATTGTATTCGTACAGGATGTAATGCAACTGATCAATGTATTCTTCATTGGATAAACTGCCGTGATCATTCAACAGGAACAGTAATCTCCTGTAGTACATTACCATTCTGAAAGAAAGGTTTCCTCTATGGTTCAGCATAGGGCTGAACATAATATCCAGTAAAGGTTCTTCTACATTACGTTTACGCAGGAACGTCTTCATATCTGCAATACGTTCTTCCATCTGACGGCTAACGATCACAACATAACTTTGCGGTAACTGGTAATCAATGGCAAGATATTCGGAGAAATGCTGTTCCAGGCCCATTAAGATCCCATGCAGCATTCCTTCCAGCTCCAGGTAAAAAGCGATCAGTGAATCATCTGAATGCTGCTGGTATTTATGCAGGATCTCCAGCCAGAGGATCATTTGGAACTGGCATTCCTGCACATCCTTTGTGATGTGCTCTTTCTTACTATCCTTATCGGCCAGCTCTTTTAAATTAGCTGTAATGGCTAGTTTCTGTACTCTGACCTCTTCCAGCAGAACAGGCATTTGTTCTTTGGTACTGATCAATACGCCGGGGCATACTTTTTCTAAAATGATCTGTTGTAAGGTGTGCATACGGGTCCAGGTTATTTCAATCTGATTAAAAAGATGACTGATAAAACAGCCAGTACTAATAAAAGAGCGATACAAAATATTAACACAGGAATATTGAAGACTGCATTTTTTGTATTGGCTTTTTTCACAAGCGTTTCCTTCACTTCGGGTTTCTTCCAGGTTGTTGACTGAAAGTAGTATAATGTTATGTTCTCATATTTTTTATAGGTCAGATGCCTGATCTTACTTCGCGATGTTCTCATGCATACAGGATATTAGAGGGGGTACCAAACCGTTAAGTCAAAAGGTAAGCCAGACCAGGAATAATCCGGCACTACTCTTTATTAACCATAATAAATCTAAATCAAAACTCTATTGACTATAAGATTATCAAATTGAAAGTTAGGGTGAAGGTGTTTTTGTTAATGCCTGGAAAATTAACGTGAGGTGAATGTGTATGATCTACCATAAGCGTACGAGGCAAACAAGTGCCACAAGATTAATAAGGGTATCTATTCTTTTCCTGAAATAGCTTTTCCCTATACTAAGGTGTGTTTTGATACTTTCTTTGGAAACGCCCATGATCTTCCCGGCCTCTACATAGGATTTATCTTCCATATAAACGAGTTCCAGCGCTCTTCTGCATTGGCGGCCCAGGTTGGACAATAATGGCGTCATAATACGGGTGCGGGCCTCCTCATTCATTTGCTGGAGGACTTCAGGGAGTTCGTTTTCGTGACCGGCAACGAGGTACTGGCCGTATAGTTGTTCTTTCTTTGATTTGGACTCATGTGCAGAAAGTTCATGGAGACAGGCATTGTTCACCATCCTGTAAAGGTAAGGACGCAGATCTGTGATACGTGCCCAGATACCTTCATTGGTCAGCAGCACCAGGAAGCGCTCCTGCACGATGTCTTCTGCATCCTGAATGTTTCCCATTTTTGTATAGGCAAAGGCAAATAACGGCTTATAGTATTTGTCATACAAATTGTTGAAAGCGGCCGTATTACCTTTTTTCATTTCTGCTATGATGCATTTGTCGTCCATATGGTTTAAAATAGTACGTCTGGTTAATAAAGCAATATGCGTGCTGTACAGAGAAGTTGGTTGATACTATGATGCTGTTATTTAGACAAAGATGTATGCTTTTATAGTCTCATTAAGTTGCAATTTTTCAAAAAAAACTAAAATTGAACGTTAAAAGCCCGTTAATGAAGACTAAAATAGGGATAAGCGGAAATATATTACACTTAAATTCACCCTGATATTTAGTAAATGGAATCTTATAAGCAGCATGGAGAATGAATTGTACATACGGGAATTAATCATAAAGGAACACTTTGGGCTTATTTCCGAAGAGGAACAGCTGGAATTGGACGGCATATTGGCCACCAGTGAGGAAGCAAGGAAGATCCGCGAAGAAGTTCAGCAGGTTCCGTCAGATGAGGCACGTGAATATCTCGAAAACGTGGACCTCGAGGCCGGCCTGGATAATGTTTATGAACGATATCATACCCAAAGGGCAAGGCGGCGCAACCGCATCCGCTGGGTTTCTGCCGCTGCATTACTGGCAGCAGTGGCCGTGGGTGCCTATATATGGATGCCCGGCAAAAAAGCCGCACTGCAGCCGCAGCAAATAGCCCAGGCAACAGAAGGCTCTGCCACATTACAGCTGGCAAACGGACAGGTGATCACCATGAGCGATTCCGGCCAGCAGAACATCAACCTGCAGAATACCAATGTTCAGAATAATAACCGTGTGCTGAAATTTGACGCAAAGGACAATGAAGGCGCCACCGGTTGGAACACCCTTACGGTCCCTCCTACGCTGGATTACCAGGTAGTACTGTCAGATGGTACGCAGGTATGGCTGAACAGTACTTCCAAGATCCGTTTTCCCTTTAAATTCCCCGGTGATCAAAGAGAGGTGTTCATAGAAGGGGAAGCCTACTTCACCGTGAAACAGGATGCTGCCCGCCCTTTTATTGTACATGCAGGGCAGGCAGATATACAGGTGCTGGGTACTTCCTTCAACGTGAATGCCTACAGGGCCACACAAGTGATCACTTCACTGGTACAGGGTAAAGTAGCCGTTCAGTCAGGCAGCGGCAAACTGCTCCTGGCCCCCGGTAAAGAAGTGGTGGTAGCCACCGGCGAACCATTGGTAATGCGTGATTTTGACCAGCAAACCACCCTTGCATGGCGCCAGGGCGAACATTATTTCAGGGATGCCTCTATCCGCGAAATAGGAGAAATGATGAGCCGCTGGTATGATGTGGACCTGGTGATAGATAATCCGGAAGCAGGTAATATGCGGCTGCGTGGTAAGCTATACAGGCACCGTCCCCTGCAAAGCTTCCTGGACCAGTTGAACAGTCTCGGACTTGTGCAGTTCTACTGGAAGAACAACGTTTTACATTGTAAATGATCTTCGCAAAAAAAAGCCCCCCGGTTGTATCGGGGGGCTTTAATATTTTATACAATATCCTTATGCCGTAGCGGCTACTGGTTTCATACCCAGCATACGCATAAACCTGAAATGCGATTTCACTGCACTCATCATAGTTGGCATAGAATTATACTGCAAACCAAATTCTTTACACTTTGATTCAACGATCTTACTTAGTGCAGGATAATGCACATGGCTGATCCTGGGGAACAAGTGATGTTCTACCTGGTAATTAAGACCGCCTACAAACCATGATACCACTTTATCTTCCGGTGCAAAATTCGCAGTGGTCTTGATCTGATGAATAGCCCATTCGTTTTCTATCACCATATCATCTTCTCCAACTACTTCAAATGAGGTTTCCTCTACCACGTGCGCCAGCTGGAATACAATGGCCAACGTAAAGCCCATTACAAGGTGCATGGAAATAAATCCGATCAGCCAGGACTGTACACCCACCACCCAGATAGGCAATGCAATGTAGAATGCCACGTACAGCACTTTACTGCCCCAGAATACAAGATGATCTGCCATCTTCATGTTCTGCAAAGGCGTTTTATATACTTTGCGGCTCAGGTATTTTACAAAATCCATGATAAATACCCAGGCAAAAGAAGAGATGCCATAAACCAGCACTACATAAATATGCTGGATCCTGTGCATAGGCACCCATGTTTGGGTACTGCACTGGCGCATGATCGGGCTTTTTGCGATATCGTCATCTATGCCATCCACATTTGTATAGGTGTGATGGATAATGTTATGTTTCTGCTTCCAGATAAAAGCGTTACCGCCCAGCGCATTTAAAGTAAGGCCCAGCGTATCGTTTACCCAGCCTTTGGTAGAATAACTTCCATGGCAGGCATCGTGCATTACGTTAAATCCGATGCAGGCTAATACAAAGCCCAGTAAAGCGCTCAGTGCTATCCCGGCTACCGCATGGAAAGGAAATACCAGCAGGCTGACATACAGCAGAACTGCCGCAGGTACCAACACAATCGTTTTAAGATAGAGCTGGAAATTACCTGTTTTCCTCAGATTATTAGTTTGGAAATACTCTTCCACAGACGCTTTTAGCGAAGGAAAAAAAAGCGCGTTCTTGTTGTTGAATGATACTTTGGCCATAGTTGTAACAGGAGGTAGGTAAGATCAAATGACGAGTGAGTCTCGTCATCCGTAAATTAAATTCACCCTTTCCTTGTAAAACTAGCGAAAATATCGGCAAATACGCAATATGTAGCTGATTGAAAACCTATATATATTGTTAAATATTCGTTCCTCCGTCTATCACAAATCCGGCGCCGGTTACATAACCACTCTCAGGACCAGCGAGATACGATACCAGGCCTGCAATATCATCAGCAGTACCGAACGCTGAAAGAGCCATCAGAGAGCGTTGAAAATCAGCGTGTGGGCCATTGGCCGGATTCATATCTGTATCGATCGGTCCGGGATGAACGGCATTCACCGTAATACCTTTTTTACCCAGGTCGCGCGCCATACCTTTTGTTAAGCCAATCAAGGCACTTTTGCTCATCGCGTATAAGGTACCGCCGGGGGTAGGCATCCTTTCAGCCTGGCAGCTGCCGATATTGATGATCCTCCCTCCTTTTTTCAGGTAAGGCAGGGCAGCATGAGATCCGGCAAATACGGCACGGATGTTCACGGCCGTGATCAGGTCAAAATCTTCGATCGTCATTTCAGATACGTCTTTGTAAGCTGCAATTCCTGCATTGTTCACCAGGATATCCAAACCACCCAATTCCCTGGCAGTTTGGTCTACGGCTTTTTTCACTGCCAGGGGATCAGCACTGTCTGCCTGGATGGCGATACTTTTCACACCCAGTTGCTCAATTTCTTTCACAAGGGCCGTTGCTTTTTCCGCAGATGCCTGGTAGGTAATGGCTACATTTGCTCCTTCACGGGCTAGTCTTTTTGCTATTGCCGCTCCAATACCGCGGCTTCCTCCTGTTACCAGGGCTGTTTTGTTTGCTAAATTTTTCATATCCCAAAAGTAGAATGGAATGATTAAATTTGCAGGTACAGCTAAAATTGTTAAGTACTAACAAAAAAGTAAGTATGCGGAAGGAAGAGTCTACCAATGCCCAGAACGAGGCTGCACTGATCAGGAATTGTGGAATGGCTTATGCCCTTTCCGTGATCGGCGGCCGCTGGAAACCTAATATCCTGTATTGCCTGTTGAAAGGCAAAATGCGGTATAATGAATTGCGCAAAGCGATTGATGGCGTTTCTGAACGGATGTTGGTAGCACAGTTGCGGGAGCTGGAGGAATTTGGGCTGGTGAAAAGGATCATTTATCCAGAAGTTCCGCCGAAGGTGGAATACGAGTTAACCGAGCTGGGGTATTCTACGGAACCTATGTTAAACATGATGTCCGACTGGGGCAATAAGAACCGGGAAGTATCGCTTTTATAGCTTCCTGAAATATTTTTGGATTTATAAAGAATTCTCTTACCTTTGCCATCCCAAAAACGGCAAATGCCGCGTTGGTCAAGCGGTTAAGACGCCTCCCTTTCACGGAGGAATGACGGGTTCGATTCCCGTACGCGGTACCAAAAGTTAAAGAGGCTCCTTACGGGCCTCTTTTCATTTCTCAGCCTGACCTAAGCCGTCCTATACCTTATAGTAAACTCTATTGTAATTACTAATCATCTGCCTTAAAGACGAAATGTTCTCAGCCAGGTAATCTTCAATAGGATAATACATTGCATTACTTAGCCTTATTTCATCATCTTCCAGCTCAATAAACTGCTGAGGGCTTTCTATACCATTAATTATTTGGGAATAAAGAACGCCATAATGCAATCCCATCCTAAAGGCAGTTATCTCATTATCCGGCATAAAATTAAAAGAAAGTACTTCTTTGAAAATTTCGTTATCATTCATTGGAGTAAACATCTTAAACTCTGGCGATGTGCCCAGCGAATATATTTCTCCTATATAAATCTCCGTTTTGTCACTATCAATATAATCTATAAAAATGTGAAAAAGAGGAAGGTAATTCTTAGTTCCATTGGTTAAAGCAAAGTAAAAAGCGGATACAATTGAATCCGGATTGTAGATATCAACTATCAATCTGAATTTTTCCTTCTTCTGCTGTAACTTTGACAAAATATAATCGATTATTTCAGCCCAAAACGGGGTTGGGCTCAAACAATATTGGCATTCCGATTTAATCTCATTAAATCGTTCTTTTTGACTTGATTCGCAAAATCCAGTAAACTTATTTGAACTACGACCATCATGCCCCTTTAACTCTTTAAGCAACAGTTCCTCACTGTATCTAGGATCAATACTAAATGTCCCATATCGTTTTATCGATGAAATCTTCCAAACTCCACCAGTCACCGTTGCCTCAAACTTCTCACCATATCCAGCCTCTATACTATCACAATACTTCTCCATTTCGAGTGCTGCCATGAAAACATCATTGAGATAATCCTGATACTCCTCTTCGCTGTCAAACTCTTCTTCTTTCATATCCGAATGCCGCTTTCCTCTCAACCTTTCAATGCAAAGTAAAGATTCATCCTTTTCTTGTATCTGAAATGCAACATTCATGGCATATGGATATGTAATTGGTCGGTGCGCCTCAGTAGCATTTAAGATTACAACCACATAATTATAAACATGCGCCACATTAAGCTTCTGTTCCAATACCTGTCGGGCATGCTCCATTTTCCTTTCCGAGGTGAACAGATATATAATCTGTTGTTCCATGAATTTCCTCGAAAGGGACATCTCCTCAATTGGCACAACCTCTTCTACCGATTTAGGGACCTTGGTTTGATCGTCGAGAAAGATCTTAAGTCCCTTAATGGCAAAAGGTGACTTAAAAACGGTTAATGAGAATGCTCTTATGATTTCCCTCCAATGAGTTGAAATTACGATCATCCTGATCTCACTGTAGCGGGCCCTATATTTAGTTCTTATTAACTCAGCATATTTAAATACTTCGGTGAACGTTTGTCTTGCGGCAGAATCAGATCTTTTAATCTCAATAATTACAAAATTGTTATAGATATCCTTGCATAGAATATCTATAAACCCACTTGTTCCAATATCATCGGGTAAATGATGCTCTTTCTCAATTACCTCCAGCCCTTTCTCGATAAATTCGGGATTAAGAACAAGCCAATCTCGTATCAAATGCTCCACCTGCATATTTTTTTCCTAATAAGATACTAATTATTTTTTACACTTGTTGTTGACGGAATTACAGGGACATCCTGACGGTATTAGTATTAAAAAATCAGGGTGAAAGGGAATTGAGAGACCTTTCTATCTAGGAAAAGCTCATTCACTCCGTTCTGTTGTTCTATACCAGCCGTTGCTTATAGTGTTCGTGCAAAATTTTTGGATTAAGATTGAAATTTCTTATATATCCATACTCTTATCATATTATCAGCTCGGCTTTTACCTAAAGCCACTAAATCTAGTATAAATTGGTTAGATAATTCTCCCGTACGCGGTACCAGGTAAAAAGAAAAAGGTTACTCATAAGTAACCTTTTTCTTTTTACATAAGCGTTCCTAAACTCAAAAAGACCAATCTCCAAAATCTACTATCGTCCTTCCCCCGCTGACAGCATTGAGAATATATTTTTTTAAATGGGATATTTAAAGAACAAAAACTTATTTTCATAAGCACTATCACCTCAGATCAAATGATGGAACTAACGCCTTATATCATTGAAACACTACAATTCCTTTTTTGGGGATACGGCCTATCCACACTCATTTTCGGAATATTCGCAAAAATCTCACACCAGCCCAAAGACAAAACAATGCAATATTTCACTTCAGCAAATATTATAGCCTCTTGTGCGGGCATATTGTTGGCTATAACGCTGTTTTTAGAGTTGATACAGGGATACGATACAATTTCCGATACAGATCATACATTCTTCACTTACCGTCAAAGGCCCTTTATCCTCGCTATTTTACTTACAATTGCCACATCTATGCTTACCTTATCAAAAAAATTAAGGCAAAACTGGTTCGTTAGCCTGTTCATTGCACTGGTCTTAAATATATGCGTGATGATGGAAAATATATTTATTATCTGGACAAGTATCTTCCGGGACTACCTGCCATCAAGTTGGGGCTATTATCAGGATTTTAGGATAAGCTCCTGGCTCACCGCACTGCTTTGTGGAGTTATATATTTCACTATCGTTGTGGCATTCATGAGACTGCAAAAGACACGATCAAAAAGTCATTAATAGTTATTATTTCCAACCGGGTTACCTTACGAAAGTCGTAAAAATCCAGCAAATCAGATACAGAGCGGTTAGATAATCCTCCCGTACGCGGTACAGATCGGGATTTCTTCCCAAAGCGTCAACGGCGAAGGACGGTTCTACTGAAGATGAATGTCCTGAATCGGACATTATCCATAAGCGTTTTAACAATTAATGATTTACTCTTCTATCAGAACCTGGGCGTTGCCAAACCTCAATAGCATAATAGATTGTATCCAAACCTGCTTCATCTTTTTTTCGGAAAACTTCTTTAAAGCCAACTTTCGCCAGGATCCTTTCGGATGCCAGATTTTTCGGATTAATAGAAGCATAGATTCTTTCCATTTTTAAGGTTGTAAAACCATATTTAACCATTGCGTATGCCATTTCTGTTGCCAAACCCTTACCCCAAAAATCTTTGTTGAGGGCATAAATCAGTTCGTTATCGCTGATATACTTAGAATAGATCAAACCACAATAGCCAATAAACTGATGATTGGGTTTATCGCATACAGCATACATTCCGAAACCTTTTGTTTTATAATTGTTAAGGGTAACCTCTATCCATTTTTGAGTCAGTTCTTTTGAAAGTATGCCATCACCTGTAAACTGCATCAGTTCTTCATTACCACAAATGGCATATAAATCCTCCAGATCGTTCTGCCTTATCTGCCTGATAAGTAGTCTATCAGTTTCTATAACTGTCATTGTTGTATTTACTATTTATCATTGTCCGGATGCTATAGCAGTACATTATGATTTAATGAAGCCGTAGTACCGGCCGTTACGTCCACCGTTACACCGGTGATCATTTTAGCCATGTTGCTGGCCAGAAATACGGCCACATTGGCAATATCGTTCATCATGGGCAATTCTTTAAGCATTGTGTCTTCTGCCCATTGCTTAAGAAACTTGTTGCCATTTTCGGGATCAGTTTCTACAACCTCTTTAAATACCCTTGAATCCGGGGAGCCGGCCGACCACATGTTTACTACACGTACTTTATAAAAAATCATGTGCTCCTTTGTTTATCCAGCTGATACTGTAGCACTGCGATTCCGCATTCAAATGCGGTGGCTTTGCTTAGCTTCAGGTATTGATTTCTTTTGATGGTATTAAAAACCGGTAAGCCTGCGCCGACGATCGCGGGGTTAATGATCAGGTTAAATTCGTCGATCAGTTCTGCCTCTATCAAAGAAGAAATAAATGTAGCACCGCCATAACAGATGATATCCTTCCCCTTTTCTTCTTTTAGTCGTTTGATGTAATCAACATAATTCCCTTTGGCTATTTCAGTATTCTTCCAGATCGATCTTTTGAGCTTCCTGCTGAACACTACCTTCTTCATGTCGGTAGTCGGTTTGGCAAAAGCATACCGCGGATCTTTGGGGTTTTGGGCAACTTCCTCCCAAAAATCATGAAACCCTCCAGCCATGTTCCGGCTTAGCAAAATACAATCTGAGGAAGTAGTCTGCTCAATATGGTATTGCTGTAATCCTTTATCCCATGCCCATACTTCGGGCGTATAGGGCCAGATCATCCAGCTCATGCTACCATTCTTATCAGCTATGAAACCATCAACAGAAATTTGTACTTCTAATTTTAATTTTCTCATTTTATCTATTTTAAAAGATCAGCTTTCTTTTTCTTTAAATGTATTTGAGCCACCAATTATCATGTGTCGCTTTATACCTGCCAAACCAGTGGCAAGGTTTGTATAATGCCATAACAAGAACGATCCAGATTATATAGACCAGCCAAAGTTCAAAGCCACTCCTGGTGTTTTTTGGACGGCCGAAACTGCCAGAGGCGAAGCTTAGATCCGCCCATCCAAATCCCTGCAAAAACAAGATGCCCATCAACACAATATGGATAATATAAAAATGGATCAGAAAGTAGAACAGGGGCACTTTGCCATATACTGAAACAGCATTAAGGATTTTATTCTTTTTCTTCTCAACCAGCGCAAACAACAGAAACATAATGCCCAATGTGATCAGGCAGAATAACAGCGAGGGCGGGTATTTTGATATATTGATAAAGGAAAGAAAGGTGAAGAGATGATTCTTTTGGATAGACCATGGTAAGCCATCTCCGTAAAAATTAGCCAACCGCAAACAGGTAAATAATAATAAACTGCCTAAGCCTATTTTAAGAAAGAGCCTTTTTCTCTCATCGGCATTCAGAGCAATAAATAGCTTACCCATGGCAAATCCAAACAACATCAGGCCAAGCCATGGTAAGGGCGGATATACCGACATGAGAACATAGCCGGCTGGCAAAGGAACAACTGTAACGTTGAACAGGGGGGATATGATGTTTTTTAGCAAGGAACCTTCTTCGAAGCGAATTAAAGGAAATACATCATGAGCAAATATGATCAGTAACCCTATAAGACCAATTGTTGCCTTTCTTAGCCCCAGCATAAGACCCAGAACAATAAACCCAATACCGATGGCTCCCAGTACTTCAAACAACAAGGTGTGAAATCCGGCGTCAAAATACAGCCCGAAATTGAACACCGTAAATTCGAGTAGGATGAGCCAAAGGCCCCTTTTGATTAGAAACTTTCTATTTTTGGCAATGTTGTTCTGCCTGGTGAAAGACAGGCAGGTGGATACGCCCGACAAAAACACAAATACAGGCGCGCACAGGTAGGTTATCCATCTGGTGAAAAATAACAAGGGAGTAGTAGTAGCCAGGTTTGTAGGACTTTGGGTCAGTGCATCTACATGGATCAGATCCCTCACATGATCCAATGCCATGATGATCATCACCACACCTCTGACATGATCAATGCTTTTTATCCGGTCCATCACCTTGTAGGTTTTTGTTTCTTCCTATTTCATTTGAAAGGGCAATGGTGATAGCAATACCACAGAAAGCTAAGCATTCCAATGAGCCGATGATGTTTTCGCCATCCCTCCAGGCGGGGAATTTGACGGCAAGCGGAATGTGTAAGGATAACAACCACGTTAACAGCATAGATGCCAAAAGAAGTCCGATATACTTTGTCTGGTATTTGAAGAAAATTGACAGGCCGGCACCAACCAGGGCAAGACCGGTAAAATATGCCCAGAATACCGGAAAGGGTATCCATGCTGGCACAAGTTGCCCAACAAGAACCGGATTCAAAAGATGCCCGATACCAAAATTAACAAGCATAATAGCGAACAGGTATTTTCCTGCGACTGCAATCCTGGTACTTTTTTTAAATGGTTTAAAAACAGCTTCATCTGGAAAGGCCAATGAAATTACAAATGCGCCTCCTGAAAGAGCCAGAAGTTTTACTGCATCAATCCAATACCCATGAATTTCAGGATGGTACCTTAAGCGATTGGGTAAATGTCCAAATATCAAAAAAAGCAACAAAATATAGCCAAGAGCAACAGATATCGGTTGCACAAATTTCCCAAAAGAGATGAGTAAGCCACTTGCAACCAAATATCCGCCAAATACAAGAATCAACACAGCTATATTTTGGGTATCGGCAGGTGGAAGAGGTATGATAATGGGCCTGAAACCTGGATACAAGAAATGCATAAAACCAATACCGGCTATTCCCAGGCCGTAAAATACCCTTCCGCAGTTTTTTAGATTCTTCATTGATTCTTTCTAATTATCTATATCAATACTTAGCAAAAGCATCCAGGTTCTTATATATGAACTCCGCGAAATTTGTAGGACGTACGCCGAATAATTTGTGTGTACCCAGCTTGACGTGGCTGTCAATGCACTTGCTTCTCTCTTTGGCAAGCTGCGTCAGGATCTTTAGCCTTTCCCCGGGTACTTTGCCCTTCATGTTATCCACATAATCATTCAATGCAACCGGCCTGTAGGTTATGTGCCTACCGGTTGCCCTCGAAATGATGACGGAAGCCTCATTCATATCCATGGCATCAGGGCCGGTCATTTCATAGATCTTACGACTGTGCCCTTCAGTGGTAAGTAACTGCACACATACCTTTGCCACATCCTCAATATCAACCGGGCTGAGTTTTGCATTGCCGTTAGGCAATATCAGCGCATTTTTATCGATATTTACGCCAGTTGGTGAAGCAGGCAGGTACATCTGCATAAACTGAGATGGCCGGAGGAGTGTCCAGGCTAAACCTGAATCTACCAGGTAATCCTCGATATTTTCATGGTCTTTGGTCCCTTTAAAGTTTTGTGCATTGAACCCTATGCCGGATTCAGCTCCGGAATATTTGATGATATGTGGAACACCCACCTGCCTGGCCGTGTCAATAAAAGCCTGCTGGGTTTCTACCATTTTGTCAAGAGCAGAACTGATCAGCAAAGTTTTGTCTATTCCCTTCAAGGCATCCCGATAGGTTTCGGGAAACAATAAATCTCCAATATGTACTTCCACATTTGCATACTTCGATAGTTCTCCTGCCTTCGCCTTGCTCCTAACCAGGGCTCTAACAGGAATATTTTGCCTGGAGAGTTCTTTGATGATTATTGAACCACTTAAGCCTGAAGCTCCGGTAACCAATATTTTTGACATTTTACTGCTCTTTTAAGTTAATGGGGAAGTTTTATGCCGTTAATCAAAGTCCTAGTTTTGGTTTAATCCAGGCAACATATCTGGCAATTGCATCATTTGCTTCAGGCGCCCTCCCAACTGCCATGTGCCAGGTATGTTGCATACGCGGAAAGATGTCAATCGAAGCATCTACACCCGCTTTTTTTGCAAGTTCAATGAGTTTGATATTATCATCCAATAGCAATTCATCTCCACCCACCTGGATGTAAATTGGCGGAAGACCTGAAAGATCTGCATAAAGAGGATTGGCATAAATATCTTTCGGATCCCCTTTTTCTCCCAGAAACATTTGCGTGATTTGAATAACCCATTCTTTGGTAAAAAGTAAATCTTTACCCAGGTTACTGATCATGGATGCGCCACTTACTTCCATATCAAAATATGCGCAAAACGGCATTGATGCCGCAGGCAGGGTAATTCCTCTATCCCTGGCCAGGAGCATTGTGGTGATGGCCAAATTACCTCCCGCAGAATCGCCGGTAAATGCAATATCCTTGGGGTTTATTCCTCCTTCATTGATGAGCCATTCGTACGCACTCAGGGCATCATTTACCTGTGCAGGATGCGAAAATTCCGGAGAGCGCCGGTAATTTAATATCAATGCCCGGCAACCTATATTTTTAGCAAAATGCGCAAACAGTTTTCTGTGCGTGTACATTGATCCGCTGAAAAAACCACCTCCATGAAAACAAAGCAACACTTTTTCCGTGTTCGCCTTTTTAGGTATCGCCCACATAGCAGGCACACCTCCCGCAATTGTTTCAACATAGTCTACTTCTCCTGGCTCAGCTGTAAGTGCCTGCCAGCTCTCATTGAATTCCCTGGCATCATCCAACGATTGGTGCTCTTTTGAAGCCTCCTGAACTTTAAGCCACCAGTTGCCAACGGCTTTAACTTTTTTACTTGGTTCTATTGTTTCCTGTACCATAGTGTTACTTTAATTTTGAGTGTAGAAGAACTGTTCATATACAATTTTCCCTTTTTGGACTTCGTAAATACATATTTCTGATAGTATCACGGTATATCCTTTTCCTGTCATTTCACCATCCATTGTGAGAGAAAATGAAAAATGGTTATTCATGATGAGCGGCTCAGAAACCTTTATTTCATGTACTTTTTCGATAAGCTCATCAAATCTTTTTGCCTTATCCCTGATTGCCTGCAAACCAATGGTCTCAATTTCTGCAATTGGTGATTTGAAGGACTCGATGCTCCTTGCATCCTCACTGAATAGTTGATCATAAGCACCTTGCCAGTCGCTCTTTTTACAAAATGAGATAAGCTTGTATGCGATTTCCTGTGTTATCGTCTCTTTCATTTTCCTGAATTTGTTTATAGCTTTCTTATCCGATGTAATAACCCATTTGCTCTATGTCTGCCACAATTGGCTCCTGATCTGCAATCCTTTCGAGATTGTCCAAAAACTGTGTAAAGACTGGCAGATTAGTTACCTGATCGCAGATCAATTCGCTGGAGAAATAACAGATATGGGTATAGTTTCTCTTACCCGTTTTATATACCATATGGCTAATCCCTTCAGTTAAACTGTTCCTAAAGTGTCCGATCAGGTTTTTGATCATTGCTTCATTATCTGCTGATTTATCGTCTCTTACAGAATAGTTGATCAACAAATGGATGGAACTGGCTTTCATGATCATTAAATTATGTTATGGGGGAAATGCTGGAAAAATTTCCAATCTCTTCAATATCATTTGTGATGGGTTTCTCAACCTGCCTTTCAGAATGATCTTTGCGAAAGGCCTTAAAAGCTTCCAATGCCCTAAATTCATTGTTCGCTTCTTCGGTTTCGAATTGGGCAATATGGATAAATACGTTTTCACCCATTCGATAGACAGAGTATTTTACGCCCTTGGACCTTGAAGATTTAAGGGCTAAAAACACATCTTTTATTAATGCAATGTTTTCCCCTATTTTTTCGGGTTTAACGATATAATTTACGAGCACCTGCTTCATCATCTTGTCGTTTTTGCGTATTAATTGAAAATTATACTACAAAGTAATTTATTGTAATTCTAAAACAGGGGGTGTAAATCGCACATTATTAGGGGTTGTTTGTGCCACATGAAAGGCCTTATATTTGCCTTATGAAAAAATTATGTTTCCTAATCCCTGATGGAACCTTAAAGCCAACTACGCTTTTTGGTGTGATAGAAGTTTTCGAAAAGGCAAACATATATGCCACTGAAAACGGCAAAGAGCCTTTCTATGAAATTATTCTTGCAGGTGTACAGGCTAAACAAATTTTTCATAATAGCATGCTATCCATTATAACGGATAGTATACAAAGCATAAAAGCACCAGACCTCATCTTCATTCCTCCAATTGAAGAGATAGCAGCCAAACCGGTTGGAGAAACGCAGGTATTGCTTGAATGGATGGTAGACCAATATCATTCAGGAACTGAAATTGCCAGCTTGTGTACCGGGGCGTTTTTACTGGCTTATACGGGGCTGTTGAAAGATAAAGACTGTGCTACGCATTGGCGGGCAGAATCATTGTTTATTAAAATGTTCCCCGATACCAAACTACTCGTGGATAAGATCATGACGGATAAAAAGGGGATTTATACGGCTGGGGGCGCCTCGTCTTCGCTGAACCTTGCCTTATATATTGTAGAGAAACACCACGGAAGGGATACTGCGTTGTTTTGTGCCAAGTTGCTGGAGATCGATATTGAAAGGAATTCCCAATCGCAGTTTATACTCTTTGAAGGACAGAAAAATCATGCGGATGATGGGATCAGGGAAATTCAGGAATTTATTGAAAAAAATGTTGAAGAGAAGCTTTCCGTAGACTTTCTTGCCGAAAAGTTTTCCATCAGCAGAAGAAGCCTTGTCAGGCGGTTCAAGAAAGCCACCAATAACCCGCCAATTGAATACATTCAGCGCGTTAAAATAGAGGTGGCAAAACGTTGCCTGGAATCTGGTAAAAAAACGATCAACGAAATTATGTATGCTGTTGGTTATAATGATGTAAAGGCTTTCCGGGAGGTTTTTAAGAAAATCGCTGGGCTTACCCCAATTGAGTATAGGGCTAAGTATAGTAGTTACGAGATGGAGGATAACATGTAGACATACGATTTAGACCTAATTGAACAATTTCCCGGTATCGGAAATAAAGGGAACATTACAGTTAAATGTATTGTTCCCTTTTTCTTTTCCAATCAACCACCTGCTACTTCCTGCTTCTGATCAGCAGGGAAACAAGCGCTGAGAAAACCGCACCGGTGACCAACCCGCCAATAATGCTTTGCACAATAAAAGCCCCGATGTTCAGCCGCGATGCTGCTTCCTGCGCTGACATTTGTTGTGTGGACACCGCATATTCCTGCATATTTTCAAAATACTCCGGGGAAATAAGCCCTTGTGTGAGGAGTTGGTTTACCGGGCTGAGTATAACGATGAACAAGGTGAGCAACATGCCGCTTTTAAAAGCCTGCATGAAAGTGATCTTTCCCTGGAAAACTTTCCGTTTCTTTTCGCGTAAAGCGAGTAGGTAGATCAATAATGAAGGTAAAAGGATAAATGTTGATACCAGCTGCTGGTACTGAATATGCCGCCCATGCAGCCCGCATAGATGCTCCATCAACATCCACACCAGGTACATCAGGAAGAAAATTCCTGCCCATTTGAGTTCGGTTTGATAGTTTTTCATGTTTTATGATTTGTCCATGAGTTTAATCCATTCTTTAATGATGGCCTGAAGGCCTTTACTTTTAGCCTTTACGTCGGCCATGTTTTTGAATTTGGCATAGGCTTTACCTTTGGGAGCTGGCTCCAGTACTGCACCCGGAGTTAAGCCTTCTGCCTGGTGGAAGACCAGTGTTGCTGCATCTTTCACGCGCGGGCTGAAAGTGGCAATGTCTCCCTTGTAATAGAAGCTGGGGCCTCCCCATTTTACATCTTCTGTAATTCCAGGATGTACTTTCATAATTGTATCCCGGAGTACTGCCAGCTCTTCTCTTAACGGATGGTCCAGTTTTGACAGGAACTCATCTACTTTTTTTGAACTCATATTTTATAGTATTTGTAAATGCTAAATTCACAAACCCGGCCCGGGAAAACATTTACATATGTTGAGAAACGAAAAAAGGACTCCTCTGCAACGAGGAGTCCTTTTTTCGTTATAATATGGCTATATCAGGGATGAATGATCAGGAATATAAACGCTGCCAAATTCACCAACAATACCGCTCCATACACAATATTTGTCCGGCCGCTGGCAAGTGACAGCATCACCGTGAACACCGAAAGGCCCAGCAATATCATAGACTTAATATCGAGCCCTAAAATGATATTCATATCATACAGCGTACTCACGATGGATACGCAGGGGATGGTCAGCCCGATACTCGCCAGTGCAGATCCCAATGCCAGGTTCAGGCTCGTCTGCAGCTTGTTCTTCTTCGCCGCGTTGATCGCTGCAATCCCTTCCGGCAAGAGTATTACTGCCGCAATGATCACACCTACCAGCGTTTTAGGGAGATTGTAGCCGATCACGATCTTCTCGATAGTTGGGGAGAGGGTTTTGGCCAGCAATACCACGATGCCCAGGCTAAGCAACAGGAACACAAGACTGGCGATCAGCTTCTTGCCGGAGACCACTATTGCATGGGCATCATCCGTACCTTCTTCCGTCAGGAAATATTCACGATGCCTGCGGGTTTGTGCCAGCAGGAAAAAGGAATAAATGACCAGGCAGGCGATGGATACAAAAACGAGCTGCGGCGTGGAATAATAAGGTCCTTGCACACTGGTTGTAAACGTAGGGAACACCAGCGTGAGGATCACAATGGCAATCAGCGAAACCAGTGCGATGGTGGCGGAATGTTTAGTGAAGATCTGTTCCCGGAATTTCAGGCCGCCCAGGAATAGGCAAAGGCCTACAATACCGTTAAGGATCAACATGGTAGCAGAAAAGATGGTGTCGCGTGCAAGGGAAGCCGCTTCATCGCCCCCGGCTACCATCAGTGAAATAATAATAGATACCTCGATGACGGTAATTGCCACCGCGAGGATGATCGTTCCGTAAGGTTCCCCCACCCGGTGGGCGATCACTTCAGAGTGATGTACCGCAGACATCACACTGCCAATCAATAACACGCTTGCGATGATCTGAAAAATACTGCTGTCGTAGACCAGTCCTGTAAAGAACAAGGCCCAGGCCAGTATTGGTGTAATAGCCGTCCATTGTAATAATAATCTCATCTCCTGGGTTTTATGCCGTTTGTAAATGTAGTTACTGTCTGATATGGCGACAAAACAGGTTGTAGCACTGTCCGGGTAAAAATAGTTAAATAAACAGGAAATCGAACGCAAGAGGTCACTTCGTTTGAAGTGACCTCTTGTTTTTTACAATCAGTATTGGTTTTATTGTATGGCGCAGAGTCCGTCTGATCCTATTCCCAGCGCCAGGTTCATTGTATTATAGTATACTTCGGAGGCCATGAGAAAAGTGATATAAATGATCTGTTCCTCGTTGAAATGCTGCTGTAGCTCCCGGAAAATGGCATCCGGTACCTGTTTGTGTAAGGTCGCTTCCTTTACATAATTCAGGCAGGCGCGTTCTGCAGGTGAGAACAACTCGCTGGTGGCGAAATTGTGGATCTCGCCCAATTTCTTCATAGAACTGCCTTTGCGCATGGCATATGCCTGTGTAATATCTATACAGAAAGTGCAATTGTTCAGATCAGATACCATGGCCTTCAGCATAATTTTCAGGTCGTCGCTTAACGGTGCCTGTTCGCTGACCTTATAGAAAAGAGAGGCTACTTTCATGAGTTTCGGCACTCGCGCATATACGACCTTGGCGGGAGTGATCACTTTACCGATCATTTTCTTAAGATACCAGTATCCCAGTTTCATGTAAAGGCCTTTGGGCTTCTCGATGGGCTGCAGTCTTAATTGATGTTCCATTGTAAACAGTATTTTACAGGAAGACAAGCCCTCAGCCCTTTCGTGACAATTTTTATCCCTGGTAGCGGATATTTTTTAATTTATCCGGGTTGCGGATAAAATAGAAGCTGTCGATAGCCCCGCCTTCATGTTCAAAACAGATACAGGTGATAGGTTCCCTGCTAATGGCATCGAAGAGCGCCAGGGCCGGTAAACCGTTCACCATCAGCAAGTTATATAAAGGAGTAGGTACCGGAACTTTACTAAAAAGGCCCAGTATCATACGGGACACCACATCCCGGCCAAACAGCGGTTTGGTGGCGGAACTAACTTTGCCTCCACCGTCTCCATAAAAACTGATATCTTCTTTCAGCAGGGAGATCAATTTATCCTGGTCCTGGTTCATGCAGGCTACGATGAAGGCTTCCAGCAATTCCCGGTGACGGGTCACATCTGATTCAAAGCGTTTTTTATCCTGCTGCAGCTTTTCTTTCGCCCGATGCAGGTGCTGGCGACATGTACTTTCGGGGATATCAAGGATATTTTCAAGCTCTTTATAGGATAGATCAAAGCTTTTCCGCAGCAGGAAGATGGCCCTTTCCAGTGGGTTCAGCTTTTCCAGGAGAAAGAGAAAGCCAATGGAGAGATCGTTGCTCCTATCCGGGGAACGCTCCGGTAATGCTATGTCCGTTACCGGTTCAGGCAGCCAGGGGCCCATATACAGCTCTCTTTGTTTCTGCAATACTTTGAGGCGGTTAATGGAACGGTTGGTGACGGCCCGCATCAGGTAATGACGGGGTTGTTCCACGCGGTTGGCATCCATTTCCAGCCAGCGGGCATATACATCCTGTACAATATCTTCTGCTTCCTGTTTCTCTCCTATCATGCGGTAGGCGATGGCGAAAAGCAGGGGACGGTGTTCAAAAATATCGGAGAGCTGTGTGGTCATGCTGTTAGTATCCTTACATAAAAATAAACAAAGCGGGAAGGAAATCTTTATTCCTTCCCGCTTTGTTTATTTCCTGCTATCTGATCATGCATCTGGTATCTCAGGCTCTACCAGCCTCATCAGTTTATCCAGCGAATCCTGCCAGCCCAGATAACACATTTCTACTGGTATAGCATCAGGGATTCCTTCCTGCGTAATTTTTATCTCTGTACCGGCTATCGTTTTCCGGAGCGATACAGAAGTTACCATCTCACCGGGTAAGTTAGGATCATCAAACTGATCCGTATACTTCAGAAATTCATTCGGTTTGATCTCTACATACTTTCCACCAAACGAATGGCCGTTGCCGGTGGTAAAATTCTGAAAAGACATCTTATAAGTACCTCCCTGCTTCACCGTCATTTCATGAACGGTGCAAAGAAAACCATATGGAGGAAGCCATGAAGCAATTGCCGGAGCTTCAGTAAATGCACGGTATACCTTTTCGGGAGATGCTTTAAGCATTCTGTGTAATGAAACAGTACCTGACATAAAATCATTTTTTTGTTTCCTACTCGTCTGGCTTTTCGGTTTCGCCCGTTTTTTGCAGTGGTAGCTGCTCCACTTTTGTAATGATCATTTTACAATACAAAAGTGGCATGAAAATTTGACTATGAGAGGGGCCTCATCCGACAATTAAGGGGTTAATTGCGACCAGCCTTATTGCTGTTATAACGGCTGATAGTCAGCATCCCGCTTTTATTCGTGGCGGGAAGCGTGATCTGGAGCACTCCTTTCTCTAAACGTTTAAGAACAACCGTTTCTCCATTAAACTTCGCCTGGTAATCAAACGCAGGATTCATTCCTGCCAGTAAAGCGCGTTTATGCGGAAGCGTTGCTTCATCAAAAGAAATATTTGCTTTATACGCACTATAATCATCATTAAAAGACTGCTCGTTGATCCAAATCTCAAACCCCGGTGTTATCGTTCCTGTTTTATAATATGCGTCAAACCATGCCAGCACCGGGGTAGATAAACCTGAGAACTGATGCCAGCCTGCACCTCTGCCGGATGCCGCCAAAAAGTGCTCAAATGTATAATAGGAGGCATCTGTTTCTCTTTTATAAACATCCAGGCCCTTAGCTGCCACTTTATAAGCAAGATCACTTCTATCTATATCCAGCATGCTTTTCCAAACAAACCACTGATGCGGCATCCAAACAGCTCCGTTCCAGTAACCATCTATCCTGTAGTAAGGAGCCGACTGGTCTACAACAGTAATCCCCGAAGGGCTCCACAAATGTTTGGGTGAAAAGATCTTGTCTGTTAAAACTTCCTGTTGATCCGGCGTACACATCCCCGATATGATCGGATAGGCGCCATCCAAACCCATATTGAAATTAACTCCGGATGCAGGGTCTTTATAAAAGCCTGTTGCATGTCCTGCACCATCGTGCATCACATATGAATAGTACCCGCTCTTCGCGTCCCAGGAATGGTTTTGCAGGGCAGCAGCAAACCGGCTGATATCTTTGTCGTACTCTTTGAGATCAGCCACCTTGTTAAGTGCCCGGGCTGCCATTCTCAGTATCTTGGCCACGCGAATAACATGTGCTGTAGTTACTACCGGTGTTACCTGTTTCTCCAAATGCTGGCTATGAACGCCTACCTGCGGCGGATAGTCATCCCATCCCCCGGAATTGTAAAAATAGTCCCATGTTTTCAGCAGATCTGAAGACAGTACATTGGTGGAAGAACTTCCGTAACGCCCCGCCAGGAATTGATAATACTGTTTTAGCCGGGGATAAAAGTAGCTGAGCAATTCCCTGGATTGTGTTTTATTCCATAGCTCAAGGAACACGTAGATCTGAACAGGCAATGGCGATCCGTGATGAATGAATGCGGACTGGCTTCCCGGTGATGTTACGTAGGTATTGATGCATTCAGCTGCCAGTGCCGGATTAAAAGTTGAAAGACCAAGTGCAACAAAGCCAAGGTCCCAGGTATAGAGACTGTTCCACCACTTACCGGGTGTAAAATGTTTGATAAACTGGTTTTGTGTATAAGTGGGATATACCACATTTGAAAGCAATGTACTTTTCAGCATCTTATGACTGAACTGGTATTTCTTTCCTTCTTCCAGTATTCCCTTTTCATCAGGTATGGTGTCTTTCTGCTGCGGCAGGCTTCTTTTTAATGCAGCCAGCACCCCATCATGTGTTCCGGATGTAAGCAGGGCTGTGCAGGTTTGCGAGGAGAATGGTGCCAGTTCCACAGGTCTGATAAAAATATTGGCATAATCTCCTTTCATATTTCCGTTCAGCACCTTGGCAACATGGTTATGTGTTTCATTCCGGAAAAAGATATCCAGCTCATCATTTCGGATACTACGGACCTTAAAAGGTTCCTTATCCCATGTGATCCCGTAATGCACAGGTACGTCCTGGTACTTCAGCAGCAGTGTGCGTGCTTCAGGGTCTTCTTCCGTTACAGGTGTTTTAAGCATTGGTGCAGGAACGATCGTAAAAGGTTTGCCGGACAGTGCCGTGGTAATAACAAAGCCATTCAGAAGTATTTCTTCCCCACCAAGTGAAGTAAGGGTTAAACGCCGGCTATTGTTACTTGTTATTTCAAACGGGATATCCAATATAGCAAGTGTATCGCCAGGCAAAAAAGTAACTTTCTGATTGATCAACCCTGAGAGCTGTATGGCGGATCCCTTTCCACTTTTCATAGTATAAATAAACAGAAGCCTGGCCTTTTTGATACCTGGTGATATGTTTACGTCGTACTCGATCTTATCTCCCGGCTGCCGGCCAAATTCTTTCCCAACGCCCCGGCCATTTATAAGCCGGGAGTCCCTTACCTCTCCCCGCATCCATCCGTCGTAAACAAGGTCCGTAGCGGGCTTTTTGATGGCAAATGAAAGAGAACGATAGTCTACTGCGTTATACCACTGTGTGCCTTCGCCATGCTTTAATTGCTGCATCCCGTAATTATCAGGGTATTCTATGGATGCCACCAGGTTCAGGGAAAGGTTCTGTGGAAGCGCAGTATTATTAACACAATGCATAGACACCAATACAGAAGATGTATCGATCAATGTATACGTAACATCTGTATACACCTGGTCCTTCCATTCCAGCTCATACCGGTAAGTGATAGCACTTCCGTCGTTCTTCACATTCCAGGGGAAATAGGAGGATTCAAATCGTACGTTTGGAACCAGGAGCTTATTGCGATAATAACCAGGGAACACGGAGAAATCGAACCGCATGCCGGATGTAACCTCCGGAATATGGGAAATGCCCGCATAATGTTTAGAATAAGGGCCCCAGGCCGGCAACTGAAGGTCGTGCGTACTATTCAGCTTTGTGGTATCAGGAAGTTTTATCTGTGCAGCACTATCTGTAGCTAGTAAGAATACCAGGCAGAAAGCGAACCCTGCTTTTATTTTCATGGCGGAAGTTTTGAGAGAATGCCTGTCAACGGAAAATCGACAGGCATTCATTTATTTAGTTGGACCCTTCGTTCTGGGTGATCTTTGTTTTATTAATGTCTATCTGGCTTTGCGGAATAGGGAATACCTGGTTCTGCGGAGTAACCGGATTTACAAGGTTGATCTGGGCGGATTTTCCATTGAGTACGGTAATGGCGCGGTCTGTTCTTACCAGATCATACCAGCGCAGGTTCTCAAAGGCAAATTCCACTCTCCGTTCATGTTCCATCACCAGCCGGAATGCTGCCTGGCTGGGTACTTCCACGGCAGTGAGATTACCAAGCCCTGCACGCCTGCGTACCTCGTTCAGATAAGAAAAGGCATCTCCATTGGCCACGAACCCAGCTTCATTTAAACATTCCGCATACATCAGCAATACATCTGCATAACGGATGATCGGGATATTATTACCATTATCATTGTTGACGGTCGGAACATCAAAATACTTTTTAACAAAGTTGCCCGGAATTGTAGCGCCATTTGCATTCACATAAGAGGTGGCAATAGAGGCAGCCTTTCGCTGATCACCTGCTTCATAGTCATTTACAAGATCGTCAGTGGGCACATTATTTCCGCCGCCACCGAACATGATCACAGCATTTCCTGAATTCTGCGGCGCAAATGAATTAGGCCAGGGATTCCCCTGCCCTATGCCACCAGACCTGTATTGTACATCAAAGATGGCTTCTTTGTTGTTTTTGTTGCTCACTTTGAAGAAATCTGCATATGCAGTGGTCACCAGCCCATACTGGTTCAGGTCCATCACTGCCTTCAGTTGCACAGCAGCCGGAGCATATTTCTTCTGTGTCAGCAATACGCGGCCAAGAATGGCTTTGGCAGCACCTTTTGTTGCCCGGCCAACATCTGCGCCGGTATAGGAAACCGGTAATGCCTCTGCGGCTTCTGTAAGGTCCTTTTCTATTTGCGCATACACATCCGCTTTAGGGTTTCTGCCGTATTGATAACCTTCATCCGGATTGGTGATCTCTTTTAACACCAGTGGCACATCTCCAAATGTGCGTACAAGGTTAAAATAAAAGAGTGCGCGGAGAAATTTGGCTTCTCCTATATAACGGTTCTTTAATGCATCGTTTATTGCAACAGGAGTAATACGATCGAGGATGGCATTACACCTGGCTATTGATGTGTAGCTGTTACTCCAGCGGTTATTGATGAACGGGTTGGTGGTACGGATATAAAACCGGTCAAACTCATCCTGGTCCGTTACGGAACCGGAAGCCACGGGGAAGGAATTATCAGACCTGATCTCTCCAAAAATATAGCTGTCAACACCATAAGTACCACCAGTTCTGAGTGCATTATAAGCGCCGCTGACGGCATTCCTGAAATCTTCTTCCGTCTGGTAGAAATTATCAGTAGTAATAACAGATATGGGCTTAAGGTCTATAAAGCCTTTGCCGCATGAAGACAACAAAAGCGTAACCAAAGCTGCCTTATATATAAAGTGATTATTGAATTTCATGAGATGTCAATTTTGAAGTTTAACCTGAACATTAGAACCCTACATTGATGCCAAAAGTGACTGTTCTTGCCAGCGGATAGCTGCCATAGTCAACACCGCCTGTAAGTGCTCCTTCATAGTTACTTACTTCCGGATTGAAATTCGTATAGTTCGTCCAGGTATAAAGGTTCTGCGCGGAAGCGTAGATCCTTACCTGCTCCAGTTTAAGACGATTGATAACCGACTTTGGCAGTTTATAACCCAGGCTTATGTTCTGAATACGGAGGTAGGAACCATCTTCTACCCAGCGTGAAGAAACAGCATTGTTATTACCCGTTGTACGCGCATTGGCCCTTGGCACTTTACCGTTGCCGGGATTCTGCGGGGAACGCCAGCGGTCCAGTGCTATACTTAGATTGTTACCTCCGCCTTCCAGGTTATCAAAAAAGCGACGGCTGAGGTTGAGTATCTGCCCTCCCTGTGTACCCTGTATGGAAATGCTGAGATCAATGTTCTTATAGGAGAAAGAGTTGTTCATACCGTAAATGAAGTCAGGCTGGTTATTACCAATGAGCGTCCTGTCCCTGGCATCAATTATCTTATCTCCGTTCACATCTTCATATTTCACATCTCCCGGCCTGGTGGTATTATCATGAGGATTGGTATTCAGGTCTGCTGCATCTTTAAATATACCCAGTTGTTTGTATCCGAAAAAGCTGCCGATAGGTTCGCCTATCATTGTCACATTTGTTTCTCCCACACCGCTGCCACTCAGGATGCGGTCTCCTGTTGGCCCCAGCGCCAGCACTTTGTTCCTGTTGAAAGACAGGTTGGCACTTGTATTCCAGGTAAAAGCTCCGGTAAGATTATAACTGTTCACACCAAACTCGAAGCCTTTATTGCTCATTCTGCCAATATTCTTATTCGCGGAACTAAAACCGGTAAGCGTAGGCACATTTACAGAAAGTAACAGGTCCTTGGTGATGCGTTCGTAATAGTCAACAGTAAGAGAGATCCTGTTCTTTAGCAGGCCTATGTCCACACCAAGGTCCAGTTGCTGGTTGAGTTCCCAGCTCAGCGCGGAATTGCTGAGCGTGCTGATGGCAAGGCCGGTGGACACATTGTTGTAAAAGCTATAGTTGGTAGTGCCTACATTTCCCGTGTAGGGATAATTACCGAATGAATTATTACCGGAAAGACCATAGCTGGCCCGCAACTTCAGTTCGGACAGCACAGGCAATTTTTGCATAAAGGGTTCTTCCGTTACTCTCCAGCCAACAGAGGCAGCAGGGAAGGTACCAAACCTGTTATCAGGCCCAAACACAGAGGAACCATCGCGGCGAACGGATACATTGAACAGGTATTTGCCTTTATAATTATACCCAACCCTGGCAAAGTAGGAAACTGTTGCATTTTCTGTTTTCTGGGAAGACACGGATGCCGGTTGCCCTGCAGCATTCAGTGTTTGCACAATATCATTGGCAAAGGTATTGCCCGCTGCATTGGAAGACTGGTATTGCACCTTATTGGATTCTGTACCCACCAGTGCTTCTATATTGTGTACATCTCTGAAAGAGACATTGTAGCTCAATACCTGGTTAACCAGCCAGCTTAATCCCTGTTCAGAAAATGCGCTTCCTGTTGCAGCCGTTGGCGGCAATTGCTGGTTTAACGGCATTTTTGAGGTAGTATATGCATTCCTCCTGTTCTGGTAAAGATTGGCATTGCCGGAAACCCTGTATTTCAGGTTCGGCAGGAATGCGTACTCTGCGTAAGCGTTAGACAACAGGTTGGTTTGATTAAACTCGCTATTGTATTCCGTGATATTGGCAACAGGATTGGTAATGCCCGGCAGGTTATATGGAGCTGCCAGTTCTGCCATGGAAGAATAGCTGCCGTCTGCCTTATAGATAGGAGCCATTGGCATGGTATTGAGCGCGGCATTGATGATGCCATTATCCGCCCAGTGCCCGTCTGTCCTTACTTCCTGCGTTACTATATAAGAAGGGTTGATGTTAATCCCAATAGTCAATTTAGGCGCTGCTTTAATAGCTACGTTTGCCCGAAGGGTATAACGGTCCATTGCTGATTTTTTGATGATACCATCCTGCGTCAGGTAACCTGCACTCACAGAATACTGCGCATTTTCAGAACCACCACCAACAGAGAACTGATAGCTTTGGATAGGGGCTGTGCGGAAAATGAGGTCCTGGTAGTTGTGATCCGGTAATGCCGCCACTTTTGCAGGATCATCAAAGTTAAGCCAGGCATAAAGATCTCCGCGTGGATAACGGTAACGCAGGAAATTGGAAGGTCTTGCAGTGTTGGGGTCTGAGATCTGTGCACCGGCTACATTGTCCAGGTAAGCATTGTTGGCCGCATCTTTGGCAAACTCTGCATATTCCTGTGAACTTAATACATCCAGCTTTTTAGTTACCTGCTGAAAGCCGGTGTATACATTCAGGTTCATGCGTGTTTTACCGCTCCTGCCTTTTTTTGTGGTGACCATGATTACCCCATTGGAACCACGGGAACCATAGATAGCTGCCGAGGATGCATCTTTCAGCACATCTATCTTGTCAATCTCTTCTGCATCCAGTAAGCCGAATACAGATGCTGAAACGATATTACCATCCACTACTATCAGCGGGCTCGTTCCTGCCGTAATAGAACCAAAGCCCCTTACCTTAATGGCAGGAGTTCTTCCGGGGCTTCCGGAATTCTGTTGTATCACCACGCCGGGTATTTTACCCTGCAGGGCTGTAGCAACGTTGGACACCGGCATGTCACCGATCTCATGCATTGGAACTGAAGCAATAGCACCGGTAACATTTTGCTTCTTTTGTGTACCATATCCTACCACCACCACATCGTTGAGGTTCCTGGAAACCGCTACCAACGTTACATTAAGCGTTGTTCTGCCAGCAAGGGCCTGCTCCTGTGGCGCAAATCCAATATAGCTAAACAATAAGGTATCATTGGCTGAGGGAACATTCAGCGAAAAATGCCCGCTCTCATTAGTAGCGGTGCCAATGGACGTTCCTTTTACGTTAATGCTCACACCCGGCAGCGCTTCATTCTTATCATCCGTTACCAACCCGGTAACAGTAACCTGCTGGGCATTGCCTGCAGCCGCCCAGCTCTTTTCAGGTGAAATAACGATCAGGTTATTCCCCATGTCGTGGAAACGCAGGCCTGAGTTCTCCAGTAACTTACTGAGGGCTTCAGAAACCTTTGCATTCTTTACGGAGAAATCCATCTTTTTGGATAACCCGCTGAGGTCGTAATTATACAGAAATCTAATCTTGGCCTTTTTCTCAATTGCATTCAGAACAGTGCGTAGTTCAACCTGTTCAAAACTGACCGTTATGGTCTGGCTGAATACTTTCGATGCATTGACCTGGGAAGCCGTAAAAAGAATAATGAACAAGGAAAGCTTCATACATAGAAGGAATTTAAGCAGACGTGGCGTCATAACTCCCCTGCCAGGAGGTATGTTTTTTTTCATAACTTTGGATTTACGGTTTAAAAAGAAAGAAACCCGTTGATTTTGCCGATCGGAAGGTTTCTGAAACATTAGACTTGTCGGGGAATGTTTCCGCATTTCCCGATTTTTTTTGCTGTTACTTGTAGATGTTTACCTCATTATTGTTGATTTTAAATGTGAAAGGCAGCGAAAGCCGCAGGGCAGACAGTACTTCAGTGATACTTTCATTCTCAAATTTTGCGTGGAACCTGTAACCCGCTACCGTGGAATCATTAATAACTATTTTTACATTGTACCATCTTTCTATTTCGGCCGACATTTCCCGGAAATCCTCTCCGTCAAAGATCAATTTATTGTATACCCAGGCTATTTCCGCCATGGAGGTGTCCTTCATGCTTTCCTTAAGCTGTTTTATGATCATGGTTTTCGGGGCAGCAATGCCTGTATTGGAGGAAACGCTCTCCTGCACCCTGTTTATCACTACTTTTTCATGTGGATGAAGCAACAGTACTTCCTGGTCCCTGCCCCCCGTTTTTGATACCTGTACCAGGCCCCTGACCAGGGTGGCCTCTGTTTTATTGTCTTCCGGGTAACACTTCACATTGAAAACGGTGCCCAATACCTTTATATTAATGTCCCGTGTAAGAACAACAAAAGGGCGTTTGGCATCTTTAGCTACATCAAAGTAGGCCTCTCCCTCCAGTTCCACTTCCCGCAGGGTATCCGTAAAATTTGCAGGGTAGCTGATCCGGCTGCCTGAATTAAGCCATACAACACTGCCATCAGGGAGTAATAACCTGGATTTAGCCCCTGGTTTGGCGATGGTTTCTATACGGGACAGCTCCGGCGCACCTGGCTGGCTTCTTGTGTACAACCAGGAGAAAAAGATCAGCCCGGCAAGAACAGCGGCTATAGCAAGGATGTTACGTATATAAAGCGGACGGCCATTATATATGGGTTCCGGAACAAGTTCAGGCTCCTCCGTTTCGCTGGCTGCGGAGTTGAGGATATGGCGGAAATGGGCTTCGGGATCTGCATCTTCGTCAGCAATGGAAGAAACAGGGCTGGTCCAGTAATCCGTTAAGATGGAAAGAAAATAGGCATCCTCCGGATACTCCTTAAAAAGGGTATCCAGTTCCTTTATTTCTTCGGGAGACGCTTCTCCGGATAATTTTCTGGCAATTAATTGCGCAATCCTTTCTTTATGCATTGAACCTCGGTTAATGATAAAGACAGGAAAAAGGAGGGATGACCTTAAAAGAAAGCTAAATTATTTTTTGGCTGCCTTTCTGGGGAAAGCGGTAAAATGCGCCTGCACTTTTTCGGAGATACGTTTAACAGCAATTACCATTTGGGCGTCTACCGTATTTACCGTGAGGTTCAGGATCTCGGCCACATCCTTGTACCGGAGCCCATCCTCACGTACCAGCTTAAAGATCATCTTGCACCTGGGCGGCAGGGATTCAATTGCTGATGTGATCTTTCCCTGTAGTTCAGCGCTGATCATTTTTTCATCCGGTGCCTGGTCGTGGCTTAAGGCTATATCAAAATGGTTGAAGGGTTCCGTAATTTGCCGGTGGGCCCTGGAGGAAAGATAATTAAGGGAACTGTTCTTTACCGCCACATAGAGGTAAACCCGGATATTGGAAATGGAAGGTACCCCCTCCCTTTGCTTCCATAACTTAATGAATACATCATCCACTATTTCCGTGGCTGCCTCCTTTATTTTAACGATGGAATAAGCAAACTGGTTGAGCCGGGGGCTATAGTACTGAAACAACTGGCGGAAAGCCTGTTCATCACCATCCCCGATGCGCTGAAGCTCTACTGGCGGCTCCTCACTTATATGGTGTGAAGTATTTCGCAAGTAATCGATTGTTGAATTTTGATTGATAAAAGAAAATCGCCGGACTCCCGGAAACAGGAAATACAACGCATGATGTTAGGTCCGTAAATAATACTATTTAGACCCAAAGTACACTTTTTTTGGAAAACAGCTTCCCGCAATCTATTTCTTTAAATACGCCAAAGCAAAATTCAGCACCTCATCTTCCCCCCACGAACACCCTTCTGGGTAGGTTGTACAATTATATCCTGGTTTTCAGCCCGCCGGGAAGGTAAAATTCAGATACATCACCATCTATTCCGCCGGTACGGCTACCTATAGCCGTTATATTCGGCATTCCTTCCAATGTTCCTGCAGCAGTTTTACTTTTGTAGCATCTAAAACCACCGGCTTACATTCACTCCCTTCGGAAGAGTTCAACATCCCAAAAAATCCACATCTTCCGTATATTAGTGGCATGCGGTATCTAATCATATTAATTCCACTATTCAGCTACCTCTCAGCCAATGCCCAGGTGCCAAAGTCCAGGCTGGACTCTTTGGCCCGCAGCCTGGAAACCTATTCGGACAGCACAGCCCGTACATCCCTGTATATACGGACCAGCAAGGATACCTACGAATCCATGGAAGACCTTTGGTTCAAAGCCTATGCGGTAAACGCACAGCATCAACTGCTCTCTGCTATTGATCAGACCCTTTACGTGCAACTGATCCATGAAAAAAAGGACAGCATTGTATGGCAGGAAAAATACCCCATCGAAGAAGGCATTACCAACGGGCATATTTACCTTGATGATCTGCTGCCTGAAGGAAATTACTGGTTATGCGCTTATTCCGCCCATTCCCTGACCGCGAAGACTATACGAAGAATAAGGATTGTAAAGAACGTAACAGAACTGTTGCGAAAAAAAACGCACACCGATAGCCTGCCCCAAAAAATACAATTCAGCCTTCTGCCTGAAGGAGGCTTCCTGTTATCCGGTGTAACTAACCGGGTCGCCTTTAAAGCGGTAGGGGAGAATGGTCAGCCCTGCGCTGTTTCAGGAAGCCTGCTTGATGGTAATAAGATCATTGCACAGTTTAAGAGTACGCATGCAGGAATGGGTAGCTTCAGGCTTAGGCCAGAATCCGGCAGCACTTATTACGTTCGTTTGGATGCCCCCTTTGCAGACACCCTATATCCCTTGCCTGAGATCAGGAAAGAAGGACTGTCTTTCCGGCTGCTGAACAATAACGAAGACAGTATTACCTTCCGGATCTATCAGCAGGGAGCGGAAAAACAACTCTTTTATTTCAGATTACAAACAAGAGGTATAACACAGGTGATGGCCTCCGCTGAAATCAAAGACAGCATGGACATTAAACTACCCTTACAGGAAGTAGCAAGTGGTATAGCTGAAGCAACCCTTTTCGACCATCGTGCTTTACCGGTAGCGGAAAGATTACTCTACGTGAAGCAGGATAACCGCTTATCGATCACCGCAACACTTTCACAAAAAAGTTATGGTACAAAAAGGAAAGTCTCCCTGCAAATACACGCAGCCGATGAACAAGGTAAACCGGTCATCGCCCAATTAGGCGCAACTGCATATGATCGCATCTATCACCGGCCAGCAGAACCAAACGATATACAAACACATTACCTGCTCTTTACCCAGCTGAAAGGCCATATTTACGATCCGGGGTATTACTTTGATACTTCCCATGCAGATCGCAAACAGGCACTGGACCTGTTACTCCTCACACAAGGCTGGCGATCCTATTCCTGGAGTGAGGAAGCATTAAAAAGAATGGACAACCTGGTATTATCTGACAGCACAAGTATCGAACTCGTTGCGCTCAAAAAGAAAGCAAGATCTTCTCAACAGGCGGTTATGCTTTTTGATGCGGAACAGCAACAAAGTCAGATGACCACACTGGACAACAAGGGATCCTTACAGCTTTCGCCAGAAATTTTAAGCCTGTCCGGCAGCATCTATATCAGGCATTACGGTGAAAAGCGGGATTTCGAATGGAAGACATTTGACCCATTTGAACAGATCAATAAAATGAAGCCCTGGCAAAAAATAAACTACCCTTTGGAAGGATCACCCAAACAAGCAACCACAGAAGATCAACCGCTGCTGGCCCGTGGAAGCATCAAACTTAAGGCCGTAGAAATACAGGGGAAGAAAGCAACCGTGTTCCGCGACAAATATATTGGCCACCTGGACAGTATGGCGAAATACGATGGCCTTACGGACAGGGCACACGGATCATGGTTAAATTGTCCGGTGGCCGGATGCGGCAAAGAACTTCCCATTGAGGGAAAGACATATATCACATGGAGCGGCCCTAATCCCCCGGCTTCTCATCCCTTCTCTTTCAACTCAACAAATACCAAATACGTTGTTTATCATTATCCCCAATACACGGAGGAAGAGTTGCTAAAGATGAATGGACAGGCCAGGGTAAAAGGCTTCTATCCCAAAAAAGAATTTTACCAGCCCGATTATGAGAAGGAACAAGATCCGCTGCCGGATTACAGGAATACACTGCTCTGGGCACCTAACATCATAACGGATGAAAACGGAAATGCCACCCTGGAATTCTTTACTTCAGATATCAATTCCGCTTTTTATGGTATTGTAGAAGGCATTAGCGCCAATGGCATCTTAGGTAAAGCTACTTTTGAATTCATCGTAACGAAATAAAAGCACTAGTAACTGATCTCCACCTTCACCCCATCAGGGCTATTATCAAACTGTAGAAAAACAGTTTTGGAAGATTCATCCCAGGAAGTAGCGGCAGGCGTTATCTTTTCACCACCCGGCCCATGCAGTACTGTTTCCTTTGGCGCAGACGGCAGCAGGATGCGCATAGCATTCACCGTTTTAGCAGGGCTTTTTGCAACAAAGCTGTACGCCCCCGCTTTTCTTTCTTCATTGTAAATCCGTGCTGCAGCCGCAAGCACCTGTGGCTTGCCCGGTTCCTTCACCCTCCCTACGTTCAACAATAGCGCCTGTTTACCCGGCGTTACAGATTTACTCGCCAGCACAGGAAGTGTAGGATCAAAGAGATCGATCACCGGCCCCTTTACAACAAAAGGATTCTGGTCATTATTTTCATCCATTACCGCTACCACATCATACATCCCCCTGGATACATAAAGGCTATTCCTGAACAACAGTTTACCGGCCTTAGCACTCTCTTCATAAGCCTTTTGCACCAGCGCCACATAGGACTTCTCCCCGGCTGCATTCATCACAAACTCCTTAGGATGCTCCCGTACGATATATACATACCCTTTCCCCACGCGGGCCTGCGACTGTTCAGGTTTTACTCCCAGCAGGCGGAACAAATGTTCTGACGGTGCCTTGAAAGTATTACCTTTTGTATTCCACCATTCCTGCACAGACTGATAAGGATCATCATCACGCCCGCAATAAATAAGCACTCCCCCTTTTTTCACCCATGCCGCCAGGTGTTGATGGACTTCGGCAGACATTGGCTTCATGTTAGAGTAACTCATCACCAGCACTTTAATATCTTTCAGCGTTGCTTCGAAAGGCAGGTTTTCCATATGCACTGTCTGAACCGGAATTCCCAATTTAACCAAAGGCAGCGTTTGCCCATAGAAGTTAGAGAACTGCGGGTCTTCAAATCCCTGGTGGGTCGGGAAGCGCTGGAACATCATGGAATTACCCATCAGCACACCGATGCCATTCACACCAGATACCCTGTTCGCTGTTTCAGGCATACTGTTCAGCGCATTCACCATGATCTGCATCTGGGTTGAATAATACTTCGGGATCAGGATACTGGAATCACTATTTGGTAATTTATAAGGGCGGGTGTAGATCCGTTCAGGCCAGGGCATTACTTCATAGTTCGCTACCATTGGGTACAGCAGTTTAGCTGTAAAAGTAGCTTCGTAATTACGCTTGTAATCACCCCAGTCACGTGGCCAGTCTTCGATCGGATCGGTGAGCAGGAATATCTTACGGCCGGTAGGTGCCGTCATGGAGATCATGGAACCATACTCCAGGAATGCATTTTCGAATACACGTTCCTTACGCAGGCCATTGAAGTAGGTAGGTTCACGCGAGGTGCCTGTCCATACCTGCGCGATGTAACCATCTATACTTGGCAAAGAAGCCAGGCTTGCCTCCGGGCTAACGATCCTCCAGGAAGAATAATTCACCAGCGAATGTGTGGGAATATACACTTTTACATCCATCCCCTTCTGCTTACCATACGCTTTGGCGTATTCGGATACTTCCTTGATAGCATTATAATACAGGTGATACTTCAGCTTGCTGGACAGGTAAGTATTCTCCGGCGAAGTGTGCTGTGGCTGCCAGGGAAACCCGTAATACTGTTGCCATTCTTTCTTGAAAACCTCACTGTAACCAGCGCGTGCCCAAAACTCAGGCTCTTCCAGGTGAATGTGGCTGATACCGGCATCTATCACTTTCTTGATGATTGCCTCCTTCATGTAAGCAATGAAAGTACTTTCCGGCACTACGTAAGGCACATTCCTGCCATGCCAGATCGTATCCCCATCCTGTTCTACCTGCCCGATGCCGAAATGATTCTTTCCATCCCATTTACCCGTGAAGTAATCTTCGTAATTCCCCCAGGCAATGCCGGTCATAAAGTGGGTCTGATATCCCCTTTCCCTCCACGATTTCACACGCGCTTCGAAGGTCATGCCGCGACGGTCGCCGGCACCATAAACGATTGCGATGTCCGAACGGACATCTATTTCCGGGGTCCACGCACTGCTGGTCTGAAAGGCCGTTTTCTCCTGTGCCATTGCGGTTACAGAAAGGCATAAGCTGCAAACAAAAATGAGCGTTCTTCTCATCATGGTATATTGATGGTTTTAACCGTTGTATAGTTGTAATACTTCAGGCCATAATCTATACGTGCTCCCACCCGCAGGAAGAAGGAGCGTGAACCTGGGAGTACATCTTTCGTAGTGAGCGTAACGGTTTGCCCCAGCTGATCGTTACCGGATGTTCCACCGTAATTCACCTGCACAGAATACTTGTTATCGTAGTTATTATTACCCACGTAATTATTAGGACTTACAAAGAGGAACACATCCGTCACATTCTTGTGAAATGCAGTGTTGGCAGTACCACGTGTAAACCTTACCTGAACGGAGATAGTTTTGTTCGTAGCATTATAAGCTGGTTCTCCCACCCACGCTACGTTCAGAAATGGCTCCACTTCAAAGTCGACATTGGTGGTTCCGGCAATATCCATGGTCTTGCGTTTATCCACTGTTACCTGGCCGGAACCATCGTATTGTACAAGTGGTACAAAAGGTCCTTCCACCGAAATGCGGTAATTGCCTTTGAATATCTTTGTATTGCGGAAAGAGCCGTCCTGCATAGCGAAGAAATAATAAGGCGTTGGTGTACTGCTCCAGCTCAACTCTTCCAGTACAAGGCGCATTCCCCTGTCGCCAGCTTCAGATTGCAGGTTACTTTTGGAGCCTGCATCTTTTATATTGCCAGCGAGCGTTTCAGCTGGCTCCGGATAATCATCATATTTCTTGGTACAGCCACTGGCCAGCAATATCAATATACAAAAACTTATATGGCAGATCTTATTTTTCATGACGTTAATTTTTACAAACATTAATAGCCTGGGTTCTGGATCAGGTTCTGGCTTTTGGAGATCTCCGAGCCGGGGATATCCTGGTAATACCACCTGGTATCGAACGTATAACGTGAATTGCGTTCGTCCAGCCGCGCATCAAAGAAATATTTGCCGGCCTCTGCTGAGTAGAAAGCCATCAGTGTACGGTAAACGGTACCATTTTGTTCCTTGTCGAGGATACGCCATCTCTTAAGGTCCCACCAGATCTTGTTCTCAAACGCCAGTTCCTTTCTTCTTTCATTGCGAACAATATCTATAGTGTTGAGTGCAGCAGCAGAAGCTAATAATACAGCGCCGGCCCTTTCGCGGATCTGGTTGATAATGCTGAACGCATCCTGCAGATAACTGCCTCCCTGCCCTGCTGCATGTAATTCATATGCAGCTTCTGCACGGTTCAGTAATACCTCTGCATAGCGCATTTCTATCCAGGTTTGGTCCGAACGGTTTTCCAACACTTCAGCAGTAGGCCTGTTCGGATCGAGGTATTTCCTCACAGAAAAACCAGATACAGCCCCTGTTCCATCAGCCGTAAATACACCACTTCTGCCGGCAGGGTTTTTCTTTGATCCATCAGGTAATGTGAAGGGCGTTTGCTGTGCGTTGGGAGAAGATACAATGTTAACGGACGGATAAGGAGCAGTAGACCCTTCAGGCAATAAACGGCTGATACCACCAGCTGTACTACCTGTATAAATACCACGATAGATCTCAATGCTCTCATTCTTAAAAATATCTCCCGGAACAATCACGGTGGCACGCAGCCTGGGTTCTGCGTTTGCAAAGAGGTCCAGCGTATTGGTGTAGAGGATATATTTCCCACCGGCATCCAGCGTTTGAATGGTGCCGTCAGGGTTCTTTGGAAAACCATCATAAAGCTCCACCAGGTTCAGTGTAGGATTCACCTCAGCAGAATAGCCATTTCCACCCATCAACTGTCGGGGAACATTATAAGCATCATAGCCGTGTACCGTTTCAGGATATTTATATCCTTTTACCAGGATGTTCTCCGGGCTTGTTGCATCAAAGAACAGGTTGATGTAATTCTGCATCTGCGCCTGTTTGTCTCCGGCAGCCCAACTTTTTTTGTACAGGCTGTAATGACCATCTACAAGGCCTGCTGCATCATAGGCGGCTTTGAAATAATCATTTGCTTTGTTAGCAGGTATACCTACCAGCCTGTTCTGATTACCATCGAACAACTGTATCTGGTTATATTTCGCAATTGAACCAGCATACAACATCGCGCGTGATTTAAAAGCTGCTGCTGCATATTTATTAGCACGCCCGGATTCACTGGAAGCCTTCATGTTGTTATAGGCGAAATCAAGGTCTGCCGCAATGGAATCGTACACAGCCTGTTCTGATGCCCTCGGTATCTTCAGCTCCTCTATACTTTGTTCCGGGTAGTTCAACACTTTGTTGATGATGGGTACACCACCATATCTTTTCACAAGCGCCATATATGTTACTGCGCGGATAAAGCGGGCTTCTCCCAGCCAGTGGTTCACATCCGCCTGCTGGAAGTTACCGGCATATGTTGGCAGGGTCTGCAGGAAATAATTTGCTTCCCTTATCAGCGGATAGGCGCGTTCCCAAAAATTGAATCCCTCGGTGGTAGAACCGTTCAGGTCACGGCTCAATGCTTCACCGGTATTGGCAGGTTGAGGATTGATGATCCAGAAGTGATTGGTACCTCTTGTGGGCGAATACCGGAAATCTTCAAATGGCAGTTCACTGTAGCAGCGGGCCATGTAAATCCTGATACCACCCTCGGTAGTAAACACATCTTTATCCTGGATCACGTTCATGGGTGGAATATCCAGATCGGTGCAGGCTGTTTGCCCAATGAAGCATACGATGGAAAGCAAGAATATCTTCAGTTTCATAACATTAAAATTTAACGTTCAGACCTACGGAGAAAGTCCTGTTGAGTGGGTACAGGTAGCTGTACAAAGTAGCAGGGTGCTCAGGGTCTACATACTTTATATCAGTGATGGTGATCAGGTTGTATCCATTCACAAAAGCCCTCACACCTTTAAGCCCTATCCTCGTAGCTATCCTTTCAGGAAGTGAATAACCGACCTCTGCACTCTTCAGCCTTAAATAAGCAGCATTCTGTACGTTGAAAGCAGAGTTCTCATCAGGCACAGTACCTGTGTACCCATACTTCCCGGGTATCCATTGTGTATTCGGATCATAAGGATCAGCTTTGGGATCTGCTGGATGCCATCTGTCCAGGAACAAAGCCAGGCCGCTACCACCACCCCATAAAGATTCACGCAGTTGTTCATTATATCCGATATTCACCATATCGGAACCCTGGAAAAGGCAATTGAAGTCCACCCCTTTCCAGGAGCCTCCAAGCATAAGCCCATAATTAACCAGGGGAATGCCGTTATAAGCAATGGGGTGTACATCAAGGTCGCTGATCATACCATCGCCATTCCAGTCTTCATAAGCATAGTCACCGGGCAGCGTACCTCTTCCCACATAATTCTTACTGTCCAGGATACTTTGCCAGGACTCAAAACGGCCACCGGCACCAAGGCCCCATCGGGCATTATTAAACCGGTTATTAGAATTCTGCCGCCAGTTCTCGTAAGAATTACCCGCTGCGGAACGCTCTACAAAACGGTTGCGGGTACGGGTGTAAGAATAGATGGCTTTCGCATAGTACTCGAAATCTCCTATTTTATTGCCATGGTTGATCTCCAGTTCTATCCCCTGTGAGCGGTTGCTGTTGAGGTTTTCCTGGGGAAGGTTTGCTCCCACAACCCCCGGCAGGCTTTGTGCACGGGTGGTCAGCAAACCTGTTCCGTCTCTGCGGAAGATATCCACAGTAAGGCCGAGCATTCCTCTCCATGCATTGATATCGATGCCAAAGTTTGTGGTTTTAGCTACGAACCAGGTAATGAAAGGATTGGGGATCCCTTTACTTTGCAGCCCGTTGATAAACTCATCGTCGAAGATATGTCCCGGGGGCAGCTGGTTATTGTCGCCGGAAGCAGGATAAGTGTATCCTGTAATAAACTGGTATGCAGCAGCCCCATCATCACCCAACTCACCATAAGACGCACGGATCTTCAGGTTATCGATCATGCGTAATGCCGGACTATTCTTCCAGAATCCTTCTTCTGAAACCCTCCATCCTGCGGACACTCCCGGAAAGAAACCAAACTGTTTATCTCCAGGGAATTTAGATGATCCATCACGGCGAAAACTTGCTTCCAGCAGGTATTTGGATTTGAATGCATAATTTATTCTGCCTACCAGTGCACGGTTGGCATTGCGGTAAAGATCATTGAGGGAAGACGACATATTCCCCTGCTGATTGGTACTGTTGCCCGCCATTAACTGATCCACTGCCAGGGAAAGTTCCCGCATAGCGTAGAAGTTATCTCCTGAACGCACACTGTTCTCGTACAATATCAACGCGCTCACATCATGCACTGAGTTGAACTTATGATCATAACTGGCAGACAGCTGGAACAAACTGTTAGGCCGCTCATAGTATTCCCTTCGTAAACTGGAAGGTGATTGCTGTGGCCTTGCGGTATAAGCATTCGAAGCCGCATCATAAGTATATTGATTGTATTCCCTTTGATAGAGTTTATTGGTGTAGCTGTTGTAATCGTAGCTGTACATCCCTTTAAACTTTAACCCGGCAAGAAAAGGCACCTGGTAAGTAGCGGATACAGATGACTGGAACCACCTGTTCAGGAATTGTTTATACCCTGAGATATCTTTATTTGACATAGCCACCGGGTTCGTACCATCTACAGGCGTATGTGCTAAATAGTCAGGATTATTGTTAGCATATACCGGCTCGAGTGGATTCTGGCGCCAGAAGGAACGGATGATCCACCAGCTATCCTGGTAGGGCTGGTTCTTCTGATCGAAGATGCCGTTTATGTTTAGGTCTACAGTAATATCCCGTGTTACTTTGCCGGTAATATTGGAGCGTACGTTATAGCGTTTATAATTAAGATCACCGCTTCTGAGGAAACCCTGCTGTTCTGTGTATCCGAGGCTCACATAATAACTGATATCTTCACTGCCACCGGAAGCATTGAGGTTGTGTTGCATCTGCGGAACCACATCCTTTATGGTAGGCGTATACCAGTCCGTACTTTGTTTGGAACCATTACGGTAAGCGTCGAAATCAGCATCGGTATATGCCAGGCGGCCGCCATTTACATTATGCATCAGCTTCTCATTCACGAGGGTCATATAACCGATCGCATCCAGGGAGCGCGGCAGGCCGGAAGGTTTTTGCCAGGTATAGCTTCCGTTGTAGGTAAGCTGGCGTCCTATCTTACCACGTTTGGTGGTCACCAGTATCACGCCATTTGCGGCACGTACGCCATATACAGCAGCAGATGCATCTTTCAGTACCGAAATATTTTCTATATCGTTAGGATCGAGGCGCGCAATGTTATCGCGGGGAATACCATCTATGATCATGAGCGGCGCACCAAAACCACGGATATCGAAGTTATTGTCGAAAGAGCCCGGTTCACTGCTATTCTGTACAATGCGGAGACCGGGAACTTTACCCGTTAGCATATTCAGCACATTTTCGTTTTTAGTGGTATTGATCTCTGCATTGGTAACTGCCGCCACAGATCCGGTAAGGGTGGCTTTCTTTTGCACACCATAACCCACTACCACCAGTGTAGTCAGTGCCTTGTTTTCCACCGCTAATTTCGCATCAACGGTAGACCGCCTCTGAATAGGTATTTCCTGGCTAATGTATCCGATGAAAGAGAACACAAGTGTTTCAGTTCCCAGCGGCACTGATAGCACATAGCTTCCATCCTCACGGGTAACTGTACCTTTGGAAGTACCTTTTACTGCTATATTCACACCAGGAAGCGGCTCCTGGCTCTCTCCCACCACTTTTCCCTTCACGGAGAAAACCTGCTGAGCACTATTGCTCCTGGGCTTCACCACGATCGTATTTTCACGGATGGCATAATCCAGCGGCTGACCTGCAAAACAGAGGTCCAGCACTTCTTCCACCGTAGCCTTTTCAACGGAAATGCTGACAGGTTTGGTGGATGCCAGCTGGGCATCATTGTACAGCAGCTTGTAACCGCTTTGTCTTTTCAGTTCTTTCAACACTACTTCAATGGAAGTGTTCTTTACGTTCAGCGTGACCAATTGGGCAAATGCAGATGCCCTCACTTGCATGAATGCCATCATGCATAACGCGAAAGTCAGCTTTCCGTATAATAGGAATTTCAATGTGTGGAACCGTTGCATAGCAAACTTTTTGGTTGTTATGGTATATTGTTGCGCATATAGAGGATTAACGAGAAACTTGTATAGTAGTACCTTTCAGTCCGAAACGAACGCTTTCAGTCATTTCCAGCATATTGAGCACTCCGGAAACATTGCCGTAACGAGACACGGTACCGGAGAAAGTTAAGCCCTGCATTTCACCAGTGTATTCAGGCTTTATATTGTACCAGCGGGAGAGTTTGCGCATGATGCTGTGAATGTCCTCATTATCAAAAATGAAAAGACCATTCTTCCAGGCTACAGCTTCTTCCACATTAGCCCGGCTCATAGTGATGGTGTTGCCAACGAGTGCCTGCATACCGGGTTTAAGGATATGCCGGCCTGAAAGATTACTGACAGCTACACTGCCTTCAAGGAGGGTTACTTTACTTTTAGCTTCATCAGCATAAGCCATCACATTGAAATGAGTTCCCAGTACCTCAACGGAGTTACCATTGAAAGCAACTTTGAAAGGCATATGCTCGTTGCGCGCCACTTCAAAATAAGCCTCGCCGGTAATTTCCACAGACCGGTCCTGCCCGCTGAAAGAAGAAGGGAATCTAAGCGTAGAAGCCGCATTCAGCCAAACGCTGGTACCATCGGATAACGTGATCCTGAACTGTCCGCCTACAGGTGTGGAAAGCGTATGTATCTGCACTTCATCAGATGCGCCACCCATATTATAGGCCAGGCTTCCGCTATCCAGTTTCACACACTGTATTCCTCCCTGGTTAAAAAGCGTGCCGTTAGACGCACTATCCAATACAATGCGCTGGCCATTACCAAGCGTTAATACAGCACGGTTGCCACCGGGGGCACGGTCATTATTACTATTTTCTGCGAGGGGAACAGCAGCAGGGATGGAAGGAGACGGTTTTAAAAGCCACCAGCCAAGAACAGCTACCAGCAATACGGCAGCTGCAGTTGCAACCGTCCTGAAAGTGCGGATACGGGCGGATCTTCTCCAGCCAATATTCTGCTCTATAGCACCCAGCAATCTTTTCTCGTGAAGCTCACGGCTTTCAGCCATAGCAGGAGGCACTTCCAGGAATTGCCCATCATCATGCGCCAGCCATTGGGCCAGCTCAGCAGCCTCATCAGGGGAGATCGTGCCCTGCAATTGCTTTCGGGCCAGTTCTTGATAACGTTTATTCGTGGAATGGTCTTGCATCAGCAAAGGGTTTCTGATACAAGGTCAATTGAAAAGGAGTTTTCCCTGAATGGAAGAAGAAATTTTTTTCAGGGGGATTAAAAGAATAACATCCACATCCGCGAGATAAGCTGCCCCAGGCCGGAACGCAGGATCTTAAGAGCGCGGCTGATATGGGTTTCCACTGTTTTTTCAGAAACTTTCATGTACCGGGCTATTTCCCGCTGGCTGTACCCTTCCCCCCGGAGCCTGTAAGCAAGCTGGCACTTCTCAGGAAGAGCCGCCACTATTTTCTCCAGCCAGCCCTTCAATTCCTCGAACCCCAGCCACTCTTCGGTAGAATGGTCTGCGGGAGATAAGCTGCGGGCGGTATCCCGGAGATAAACTTCGGCTTTATGCTGCCGGGCAAGGAAGTTCAGGATGCGGTACCTTACCGCCACAACAAGATATCCTGCCAGCTGCTCCCGTATTTCCAGGGTTTCACGGCGTTGCCAAAGGTCAACAAATACGTCTTGCACAATGCTTTCTGCTTCAGAGAGATCGCCCAGTTTTTTGCCTGCTATATAAAGCAGTTTATCCCAGTACCTTTTATATATTTCCCGGAAAGCATGATGTTCCCCGCTCTGCAGCATAAGCAACAGTTCCTCATCACTGTGGAATTGTAAATTAGCGGAACCCATCTACGTAGGTTTTTAATTTTGGGTGATGTATTAACGTAAGTCAGTGAATTCTATCTACTGCAAACTTAATGCTAAATCGTTAATGCAACGAGCTAAAATTTTCTGACCCAATTAGCTATATTAGTTCAATGAATCCCGCTGAAAGAATAATAAAGGTCCTCGAACAGGAAAATTTGCGTCCTGAAATAAAAGATGGCGCCATAAAATGGCAAAACATACATGGAGATCAATGCCGTATTTTCGAACAGGATATTGCTGTTAACGAAGAAAAGTTAGCCTGGCTGGAATCAGATGGCTGGGCTTATCATTTACTTAGAATAATGGAAAACGGAGAGGTTTTCAACTGGACTCCCGAAACCTACAATCCCGTATTTGGTTGTTTCTGCCTGCTGCTGGAGTGGTATAACGGCCACCTGATTTTTATTTATCAGGAAAAGCATAAAATATACATCTGCTCTATTCATAACCAGCAGGTTAAACATTTCAGCTTTTCCGGAGAGGACATAGAACGAAAAGGAAATCTCATTTCCTTTGCTGCCCATGGCGACTTACTGAGGAACAAAGTAAGCATCATACAAATTCCGGAACTCGTACAACTGGATCCCGTCAGCCAAACAGCGGCAAAACAAATGGGGTTATTACCACAGGGGTTAAACAGGCCGGATGGGTTTTTAAAGGCAAAATAATAGAGAAGGGCTACCCATGGATAGCCCTTCTCTATTTAAGGCACAACAGCAATAGCTTCTATGCCTACCAAATGTTCCGGCCGCCCAAGGGCTGCAACAAACATCACAGTTATTAATGGCGGGTTGGGCCTGTTTCCCCAAATCTTCTGAAAAGCTTCAAACCCCGGTCGTATATCCTGCCCCTGCAGAACATAGATCGTCCACTTAATTAAATTCTCCCAATCTGCGCCGGCCGCCTGCAAAGCAGTGCCTATGTTCTTCAGCACTTGCTCCGTCTGCGTTTTCATGTCTTTGCCGATAACTTCTCCCGCTTCGTTATTGGCATTGATCTCTCCTATATATATTGTTTTTGCGTTCCCCTGAACGGTAACAACATTAGTGAATGCCGGATTCTTAATTAGTCCATCCGGATTGATGTGTTCTATTTTTAAGTTTCCCATGGTAAACAGGCAACAATCTTTGTGCCATTGATCAATTAACCAGCTTTCTTTGCAGGAACTTTTCTATCTCTGGCAGTGAAACCTTTTTCAAAATGATATTTCCCCCGGGGCCTATTAAATATCTTGCAGGAAGAGTTGTTATTTGCAAGCCTGTTGGCAATATACCATCTGTTCCTTGCAGATCAGACAGATCAGGCCAGGTAATATTATGCTTAATGATTGCCTGTGTCCACAGATCTTTTTTCGTATCCAGCGAAATCCCTAACACCTGTAATCCCTTCGATCTGTAGAGATTATCTATCCTTTTAACTTCGGGCAGTTCATCCAGGCTGGGTCCAGACCCGCTTGCCCAAAAATAGAGCAGTACATATTTTCCACGGAATTCCGAAAGCTCCCGTACATGGTTTGCCGTGTCCGGCATATCCAAATCAAACATGCTATGTCTTTCCCCGATCAATTCCGGATATTCAAAAAGCCAGTATTTCAGCATTTTACCCATCGAACTTCCCTTCAGTTCTTCAGATAGTCCTGAGAAATACTTCTTTGTACTATCAACCGGTAAGCGGATCGAAAAGCTATTCAATTCATAAAGCGCAGCAAAACCAGTGGGGTTCTCTTCAACAAACCTGTACAGATTGGCGGCTATCCTTCTTTCATAAGGCCTGATAATTTCGCTATGGATCCGTTTTGCTTCATCGAGATCCCCCGCTAATCTTAAGCTATCAATTATAGGGTCATATGCATCCACTTCTTTAACAAGAGGATTATACACCTCCTGCATATAGCGCTTATAGATATCATACTGAGGCGATCCGGTAACGATGGATCGCTGTATCGAATCCTTGCTGCCTGTTATCTTTATCTCATTGTTACCAAGGATAAAATAAACGTAGTCCTTTGATTTGCCAGGTACCTCAATTGCATAAAAATCAAGCTCATCAATATGCCCTTTAAAAGTGAAATGGTCATTGACGCTCATACAGGAATCAATGTACCGTACTCTCAGGCTCGAATAACCATTAGGTTTGCTTCCTAACAATACTTTGGTGTTGCCGATACCATCTATCTTTCCGGAAATGGTGAATCCCTTTTTCTCCTGCGCCATTCCTCTCACACAAAGGATCAGTAATAATGCTGTTGTAAGTCGAATTAGAGACATAATGTATAGTTTGCCTCCAAAAGACCAAAACAAACGCCAATAAACGTTAAGGATATTCAAATACAACTAAGGGGTTAGTTCACCAGCATCCGCTTCACCCCCTCCGTCATAAATACTTTCGGTGCCCCACCCGTTCCACGGTATACGAGATAGGCATCCAGTTCGGGATGTTCTGCCAGCAGCTTTTTGGTCTCTTCCAACCCAAGTACGATACAGGCCGTATCATAAGCATCCGCTGTAATACCATCTTTTGCAATGATGGTCACACTCAGCAGGTCACTTTGTATAATGCCTTTTTTGGGATGCAGGATATGATTGAAGGTTTGCCCACCTGTAGAATAATGATCATTATAATTACCAGCAGTGGTCATAGACAGGTTATTCAATTTCAGTAAAGCTAAACGGCCATCAGGCTGTGTGGGGTCTTCAATGCTCACAGTTCTGGTATTGGTGCAGCGTAACTCTCCTCCCACCTCTACCACATAATCAACGATCCCCTTTGTTTCCAGGAAAGCAGCGATCACATCAACCGTATATCCCTGCGCAATACCATCAAGGTCCAACCGCACATGTTCTTTTGAACTCTGCACCGTTTCCTTATCAAAAGTAATGTATTGAAAACCAACATACTGAAGCAGGGAATCCACCTGGTGTAACCAGGGTTTGCCGGTAGCTTTACCCTTGCGGTAAGCTTCCGTTAATGGCATGATAGTGGGGTCAAAAGCACCATTGGTAGCTTTGTAAACTTCGTAAGCTTTTTGCAGTACGGGGTAAAAATGAACGGACTGAAACCGAAAGGCCCCGAACTGGTTAAAGGTCGAGATCTCGGAATCAGTCCGGTAAGTAGATAAACTTTTATCGATCTCCGTGAAGATGGAATCAACCTGTACCTTCAGGTTACGTTGTTCCTCATCAAGGTAGCTGATATGGTAAGTAGTTCCCTGTGCGGTTCCTTCAAAGCGCACTTCGGGGGCATGCAGCACACCGGATATATAAAACAGCAACAGCAGGTTATTCACCTTTCAGGATATTCATGAGTTCCGGTAAATGCTGCTGGTAAACACCTCTCGGGGAAGTTTTGTATTTCTTAGCCACGGAGGCCGCAAAGCCCACCACTTCTCCCATCATGCCACAGGTACGCATTACACGCGTACTGCCAAATGCAACGTGTGTAGTGCTGATATTACGGCCTGCCATAAACAGGTTGCTGATGTTCTTTGAATAAAGACAACGGTAAGGAATGGTGTAAGGCGCTACTTTGATGTGTTTGGTGCTGGCAAAAAACTCCTGCCCTTCAAAGTACTTGCTGTTCCTGGCATCCGGGAAATGCAGGTCAATCGTCCAGGTAGCGGTTACGCTGCCGTCAGGATATAATTTTCCTTCCTGGATATCCATCTGTGTGAGGATGTGATCTCCAATGATGCGCCGCGATTCCCGCTTACCACCGATATAGGCAACCCATGCCAGTTCCTGTTTTCCATACTTCTCTGCCTTGCTCTTTTTCAGATAAGACCAGTTGCCATAAATAGCACGCAGGTTATGATCGCGGATCTTTTCCGCATCCGTAATGGTATTAAAATTACCAAAACCGGTTTCCCACTCCCAATCTGATTTCGTTTGATCTATATGATACTCATCAGAGAATTGCATAGCCCAGGGCGTTTCAGGGAAAGAAGAAACAGTATCCCTTTCTACAGAAGACCAGAGATTGGAAGTACCGAGTGTAAAGCTGTCTGACTTTTCAGCCGCGAGCGACTCTCCTGTTTCGGCTTTACTTTCCCTGCCCATACGGAAGTCTGCACCGGCTAAATAACCAACTGTTCCATCGCCTGTGCAATCGGAGAAGTAAGTACCTGTAAAACGTAATTCTTTATTGGTAGAAATATCCCTGCCTGTTACAGCAATGATCTTATCTTTTTCTTTCTCCAGTTTATACACATGGGTGTTAAGGAAGAGAGAAAGGTTCTTTTCTGCTTTCACGATCTGGATCTTCCTGGCATCTCCGTATTCCTTTGCATCAGGGTTACCATTACCCGGATCACCATTGTCCATTTCCCTTACAATACGGCCCAGTTTGGGATAGTGGTTTTTATCAACATCTCCCATCAGGTGTACCCGTACTTCTGAGCTGTTATTTCCTCCCAGCACAGGCCTGTCTTGTATCAGTGCGGTTTTCAAACCCATGCGGGCTGCAGAGATAGCAGCGCAGGTCCCAGCTATGCCACCACCGATCACCACAAGATCATAATGCCCGCCGTCACCCGGTGCTGCTGATTGATGTAATAGTTTGCGGCGCAGCGCATTCAGGTCTTCCAGTTTATTGGGTGGTGTGAATTTAGGTGCATCTGTAAAGAACAGCGCATCACAACGGCCATTAAATCCTGTCAGGTCTTTTAAGCTGATCTGTACCTTTTCATTCTGAACATCTACCATACCGGCATCATACCATTTCCAGGCAACATCGCCGCTTTCACCAAATACCTGCCCTGCCTGTTTGCCATCCAGCCAGATGGTGAATTTACCCGGCCCGGTAGGGAATGGCGCCCAGTCTTTTGTTCTCACCCACATCCTGTACTTCCCTTTTGCAGGAAACGTTACAGTGGTGCTTGCATCTTTTACGGGTTTTCCCATACCATGCGCCATCAGGTAAGAAGAACCGATCACTACAAATGATTGCTGATCCACTACCCAGCCACCTTTGTTTTCAAAGGATTCCGCTTCTACATAAACATACCGCTGTGCAGTAGCATGGAATGTGATGAAGAGGAAAAGAATCATCAGATTTCGTTTCATATCCATTTTCAGTTTGAATGTTTTTTTATGATCCATTTATTGAATGTCCTTTGCATAAGGGCCCAGCTGATCTTTTACAGCCTGCGACAATTGGGGCTGCGCTGCGAGGATAGCCAGTTTGCTTTTCACCTGTTCCTGGTTGCCCGTGAGTGATTTCGCCACCGCCAGTGCTACCTTATCCGTAAGCACCAGGGCTGCCATCTTTTTATAGATAGCCATTTGCAGGGGGTATACCGCTTTGTCGGCTGTTTCCCAAAGCCACAGCTGCCTGTCCGCAAAAAAATCGGCGTTTGCTTTCTGCAGGGCATACTTCGCCGTGAAAATGTTATTCCCTTCAATGATCCGGATAATATCATCTTCATAAGCCGCTGTAACATGGCCGGTAGCATCCATCACTTTATCCATTGCCCAGTACTGGTAATGGTGGTTCTTACTTTGCAGGAAGTTGTGCAGTAAAGTAGTATCTGTTAAGGTTTCCGTAATGCCGGAGATCTCTTTCGTGATCTTTCCATGTGCAAGATGCCAGAGCGTATAACAGGTAAAAACAGCTCCCTCTATTACTTCATTCTTAATTGTTTTAAGCGTGGCGCCGGTTTTCACATCTACAGAATCAGAGATCTTTTCCGTGCCTTTTACCACCAGGTCTTCCATTTTTAATTCAGAGAAGATGGAGGTTTCTTTTGCAATGATCTCCTGCAATTTGGCATAGTCCTTCTCCTGGAACTCCCGGTGATCTGTTTTGGTCAGCACTTCATTGGCCGGCATAGTAAAACGGGTATAGTTGCCCAAGAGGTCCCAGTAAAAATTGATATATACGGGTTTGCATTCCCCTGTGTTACATACAGGCGTATAAATATTCCGGAAGTAATACAGGGGCCTGCCTTCATTATCCAATGCGAGCTTTAAAGTATCCTTCTCTGCTGTCAGGTATACACGTTCAGTCTGCCCATGGGCAAGGCTGCATAAGAATAATAAGATGCCTGTAAGGATCCTCTGCATACTATTTATATTCCAGCAAAGCAGTTGCTTTGCAATCGCTGTTACTACTGAACCTGATCCAGCGCGCCTGGATACCTGCGGGAAAATGATGGGTAAACGTTTCTCCCGGCGCTACGGTTATTTCTTTATACTTCATCCACTTACCGGTACCAACAGGGTCTGCTTCTATCGTAAAGGTAACAGGCTGTTTTGCAGCATGAGATAATTTTAAACTGCGGTCGTCATAAAATCCGATGAGGTAAGGATCAGAAGGCACGCCGCTCTTTACATCAGTGTTTTTCCAGGGACCACCATGCCCTATGGGTTTACCCATTTTCCACAGATCATCTATTACCCCGGCCCATACTGCTGCCTTTCCATCACCGGAATAAATAAGATGATCATTCCCTTTTACCTGCCCGTCAATTCCTGTAAGGATCAGTAAACCTCTGTAGGAAGCATAATCTTTGATCCGGAAGGAATGGGAGGATACTGGTCTGATCTTGGCATATCCATCTGCATTTTCAGCAGGCAGTTCATAAAAAGTTCCATGGCAGTTGAACAGATCACGTTCTGTAGCGACTTCTCTGCAAACACGCAGACTGGTTCCTGTGAACGCATCATTCCCCAAGGGTAAACGCCAGCGGCGGCCCTTATCATCAACTACCAGTACTGATGCTTCATCTATCATAACCGGCTGTTCAGGAATAGCGAACTTGCTTTTGATGAACTGATCCATCACTGCATCTTCCTTTTTCACCAATGCCATTTTCTCATCCAGTTCATAATATCCATGAGCAGTGCTAAGCCCCAATGTACGGCGATCATCTCCCAGCGCATACAATAAACCCTCTGATGCTGCAGTTCCTGTTATTTTACTGAGGCCATTGAATATTGCTGCAGGTTTTGTACTGCGGGCATCATCTGCTGCATAACAGAACTGCAGGGTAGCGTTGGTGGCATTGTTCGTTTTCACGCGGATCCACTCTCCCGGCATGTTTGCCGGAAAGAATACAGGAGTTGCAGCTCCCGGAGCTAAGGTAATAGTTTGGAGGTTAATTTTAACCCAGTGTCCATTTCCATTATCAGTTTCGAAGGTAAATGTTACGGGAACCTTCCCATTGTTCTGCACCCATGCAGAACGGTGTTTCCAGCCAGCAAACAGGAAAGGATCGGAAGGTTCGTTGGCCTTTATATCCTCTTCTACCCAAATGGCACCTTCTGCAGTAACGGGCCCCAATTGATCAGGCAGGTTAAAGGAAGTGAACCATAGATTGGAATTGGACTCACCCGGCCCTTCAATACTTCCTTTCGCTTTACGTTTATTGAGAAATTCTTTCTGCGCGGAATCATCACAACCAAAAACCAACTGCTCATTCCAGCGGGTATAATCACCGATCACTTTCAGATAAGCAGAACGCGGACGGATACCGGCTGTGTTAACAGCAGAAAAACTCCCGGGAAAACGCCAGAACATGCCATGCATGGTCATCAGGTAATCCGGCTTCTGTGCAGTTCCGATATCACGTATCCTTGGCCATTCTGTATTCCATCCATGTGCGCCATCATAACTATGGCTGGCTTTGGGTAACCTGTAAAAATGCCATTTCCCGGCATCACGTACACCCAGTAATACGGATTTATAATCCCAGCCTGTAGCCCAGATGGGATCTGTTGCAGGATGTGGATTACCATTGATACCACCAGGGCCGGTCACCTCCACAAACTGGTTGCGGCGAACTACTTTCCAGTTCTTTCCATCCCATTCAGACAAAGAACCTGATTCAATATCAAAATCTGTCAAAGCCTTTGGACCCTGTTCTCCATTGTTGGAATAGATCATTACACCCTGACCGGAATACAGTCCTTTGCCATGTGCACCGGGTAACAGATCACTGTTCTTCCGGGTATTTCCATCTTCTGATATCATCACCGGCTGCAACGTTTTTACATCCACTTCATAGAACCCTTCCTCCATAGTACCATAATAGATCTTACCTGCCGGGTCCTGCAGATGACGTGCATTGCCTGTATGGCGGCCAGCCATAGCTGTATAAGGGATTACCCTTACGCCACCTTTTCCGTCAATAGCATAAGGGCCGATGAACAGCTGGTTACTTTCTTTATGGATCATCCTGTTGGCTGGCGTGCCTCCAATGCTTTCGTCCCTGACTGTTTGTTTTAACGCAGGTGATATCTCATACAGCTTATCAGAAGAACCTTTGGGCAGATGCGGCCCATACGTGATCACCCATAAATTTCCGGCCCATGGCACTACTGCTCCGGTACCGCACTCTCCTTCTTTGTTATACATGGCCAGATGCGGGTAAACCCCGCTGAAAGCACGTTGCGCTTTCAGCGGGCCGGCCGCAAAACATAAGCCTATCAATAGTCCGTTGATTCCTTTTCTCATCATTTTTAATAGTTAGGATTTTGTGTAAGATGGCTGATCAATACTTCTGTACTTGGTATTGGCCAAAGGTATTGCCGTGAAGCATCAAATTTCCGCACTGCCACTACCTTGATATAACCGGCATTATACATAGCGGAGAGGTCTGCCACACCATCTTCATCTACAGGAGTAGTTTGCGGGAAGAACCACAATCCGGGCTGCACTACTTTTGTACGGAGATCTGCAGGGTCCAGCATCCCGTAGTTCGGCATATTCAAAACTTTGTCTGCAATTTTCCAGCGGATGATATCCATATAGCGGATGCCTTCCCTTGCAAACTCCATACGCCTTTCATTTCGCAGGGCCTTCCGCAGCGCGGCCTGGTCACTGGATGTCACAGCGGGATAAGCTGCTGTATTGGTGTATGCTACGCCATATGCTCTTGCACGTACCATATTTATAGCATCCCTCACGGACTGATCTATTTGATTTAACTCAATTTTTGCTTCCGCATACATCAGTAATACATCTGCATAACGTATAATGATCTTATCCGGTTCTATCTTCCAGGAATTCAGCAGCCAGTCTCCATCCACTCCTTTCTTCCAGTTCAGTCCGTTGAAAGAAGCAAAGATGGCAATGGAGCGGGTGTCTTTATTCTCTACATATTTCTGATCTGCATCCTTCCATACTTTTAGGGTATCAGGATGCGGCTGATAAGTATAGCCCAGATGAGAGGTTTGAAACTCTATGATGGTAGCGGCGCAACGGGGATCACGGTTCAGGAAAGGTTTACGCGGATCGTAAAGCGGCGATTCATCTATCGGTAATCCATCTTTACAAAGGAATGCACAGAACAGGTCCCAGGAAGGATTTTTAGCACCCCAGCCTCCGGCATTCCTTGGTACAAAGTTCTGCGCGTCATCAAAGGTTACTTTCAGGGCCACAGATCTTGGCAGGCCAAAAATAGTTTCGATGGAATTCTTTGTTTTGGGGAGAAAGAGGTTACCGAAATCTGTATGCAGCTTATAAACATTCTGATCCATACAGGCTTTCGCAGCATCACGGGCAGTAGCCATATCGCCCATGTGTAAAGCGATCCTCGCTTTCATAGCCAGTGCAGCACCGGAAGTGGCACGTTTCAGGTCCGCTGCCCCATATGTTTTAGGTAAGTACAATGCAGCAGAATCAAAATCTGCGTAGATACTCTTCAATACGGTGGCAGCATCCGTTTGTTTAAGGCTCAGTGCCTGTTCTATATCCAGGGTGGATTCCGTATACACAATATTCCCATAGTGGGAGAGCAGGCGTGAATACTGGCAGGCACGTACAAAACGCGCCTCACCGGAATAACGGCTGATCTGGGCCTGAGATAAGGTCTTCGCTGCCCTGCCCACACTTATTATCACGTTATTGGCCCTTGCAATCGCTTTATAGGAATTCGTCCACCAGGTTTTTACAAAGTCTGTTTCTCCGTTGATAGTAGCACCTGTGATAGGAGTGGTAGCATCGCGGTATAGAAAATCGTCTGTCCATTCATCACTGTCCTGCAACCAGAATGCATCCTTATACAATCCATTGAGGGACATATCAATTTCCTCCGGAGTGGAATTCCATGTTTCACCTGATCCATCTGATAATGGATTCAGGTCCAGGCTACCGCAGGAAGTGATAAAAATGAGGCCGATACCGGCTATTAATATGTTGCGTTTCATAATAGTACTTTTTAAAACTTAACGGATGCACCAATTACATAAGATACAGTGATAGGATAACCCAGCTTGCTTGATTCCGGATCCCAGCCTTTTGGATAATTATGTATAGAGAACAGATCTGAAACAGCGCCGTATACCCGTACATCCTGTAAATGTGCTTTCTCCGTCAGCCAGCGAGGCACCGAATAGCTGAGGTTAATATTCTTCAGACGGAAATAACCTCCGTTCATAAGCCAGTAGTTAGACATGGTGTAGTTATTACCGGCTGAAGTATTGGAATAACGGGGATACTTCACACGAAGGTTCTGTTCCGCCGTGTTGTACTTACTCCAGCTATTTCCATCGAGGATAGCCGGGAATGCGCCGTAGTTCTCGCGCAAAGGCTGTACGATATCTGCCGTTAATCTTGAATTCTGATGCCCCACTCCCTGCAACACCACACCCAGGGTCCAGTTCTTATACCCCCCCTGCAAATTGGCGCCGTACATGTAACGTGGCAGAGAACCACCTAATAATACACGATCATATTCAGGAGAGATCTTCCCATCCGGCACGCCGGCAGGGCCGCTGATATCGCGATAGCGTATATCTCCTGGTTTAACATTGGCATTCAGTTTAGCAGATTTATCTACTTCATCCTGTGTCTGATATAATCCATCTGATATATATCCATACCATTCATCGAATTCACTGCCCTGTATCTTAATCTGGTCGCCAATGAATTGTGTACCCCCAAGATCTCCCATTCTCGACCGGAAGTCAGATACGTTAACGGTAGCGCTGTAAGTAAAGTCACCTATTTTATCATTCCATCCCAGCTGTAATTCCCAGCCTGTTGTATACATTTTACCTGTATTCTGATCAGGATTATCAAAACCTATGAAATCAGGTATTTCCAGCTCAAGCAACATATCCCTGGTCGTTTTTTTGAAATAATCACCTGTGAAGCGGAGCCTGTTATCCAGGAAATTAACATCTAAACCCAGGTCGTAAGACTGCGTGGTTTCCCAGGAAATATCACGGATAGCATATTGCCATTGCGCGGCTGATTGCGCAGAGGTAACAGTATTACCCCTGTAGAAGAGGGAATTATTTTCGAAGGAAAGGATAGCCTGGTAAGGATAGTTATTACCAATCCTTTCATTACCCAGCGATCCCCAGGAAGCACGCACTTTCAGGAAAGACAACCAGCTGGAAGTACTTTGCATGAAAGGCTCCTGGGACGCCACCCATCCTGCAGATACAGATGGAAAAGATCCCCAGCGGTAACCACGTGCAAAACGGGAAGAAGCATCGTAACGGATATTAGCCTGCAACAGGTATTTATCTTTGTAGTTATACATGATCCTTCCAAACCAGGAACGGTAAGCATTTTCAGAAGCGCCGCCTGAGTTGTCCCGGAATTCCAGCGGGCCCAGGTTCAGGTAAGGATAAGAACCTAAAATATACTGGCCGCGGTAGGCCATCAGGTCTTCATTAAACGCATGAAAGTATTCATAACCAGCCAGCAGGTTAATATTATGCTTACCCAATTGTTTGGTATAGTTAGCAAGGAACTGCATGGTATACCGGTAGCTGTCATCTCTGTTTTCCGTTAGCTTGGTTTCTGTAGCCCCTTCTATGTAACCTGAAATGGAATTGGGATTATTAAAAGAGGTATAAGGAACCTTTCTGTTGAACAGTTTCTTCTTATTATAATTCAGGAAAGGGGATGCAATAGCCGAAATTTTCAACCCTTCAATGGGGGTAAGATCAACGCTGACACGGCCACCTATCTGGTTATACCATTCATCTCTGAAACCGCCATTTTTCATAAGCGCGTAGATATTTGCGCCATCCTTACCAGCACCTACACGTCCATCTGACCACATCGCTGCATACAGTGGCGGAACGATACCCATTTTATACATAGGATCCGTAACGGGCTGTTTCACAATAGAACGGCGGAAATTGATATCCACGCTGGAAGAGAGGTACTTGTTAATAGTGATATCATTGTTGATCCTTGCCGTAAGCCGTTCATACGTACGGTTATCATACAACGCATCTGTTTTATCATAACCCAGCGAAACCCTCGACCGTACGGATTTTCCTGCCCCGCTGATGCTGAGGATATGACTTTGCCTTGGCGCGCTGTTATGCAATATCATTCCCCGCCAGTCCGTATTCGGATATTCATCCGGGCTCTGGGCATGCAAATTCAGATAATTATCCACTGTAGCCTTGGGGTAAGTAGGATATTCATTTGCATTATTCCCATTATCGTTCCAACGTAATTCATTCGTCATCTGCATATATCTTATCACATCAACATAAGCCGGAAGTTTAGTGGGTTTTTCAATACCATATTCAAATGCATAGTCCATGCTCATGGCATTTCCCTTGGACCTTTTGGAGGTAACTACGATCACACCTGCCGCTGCGCGGGAACCATAGATGGAAGCAGAAGCTGCATCTTTCAGTACAGAAACACTCTCCACATCGTTAGGGTTAATGGAGTTGATATCATCCACCGGTACACCATCCAGGATGATCAATGGATCGGCGCCGGCACCTGAAATGGTAGTGATCCCTCTCACCCTGATCCTTGCTGTTGCTCCGGGTGCATTATTATCACGGGTCACCATCACACCAGGCATGGAGCCTTGCAGTGCCTGGGATAATTGTGTGGTTTTACGTGCGGTGATATCTTCTCCCTGCACGGCAGAAACCGCACCGGTAAGGTCACTTTTTTTCATGGCACCATATCCTACCACCACAATCGCTTCCAGTGCTGTATTATCTGCTAAGGCAAGCTTTACCTGCAGGCTGCGTTTCCCTTCCAGGTTAATCTCCTGTTTTTCAAAGCCTATATAGGTAAAAACAAGTGTGGCATGATCATCCACATGGGCAAACTTAAACTCTCCTTTTTCATCTGTTGTTGTTCCCGTCTGTGTACCTTTCACAAGAATGGTTACACCAGGGAGAGGAATACCTTTATCGTCCGTCACACGTCCTGACACAGCTGCCGGTGGAGGTTCCGCCGGTGGCTGCACAGGCAATGGTTCCGGCTGCTTCCTGATAGAGATTGTTTTATCTGTAATGGAAAAACTGAGCCCCTGGCCTTTCAGCGTGGCGGACAGCAGTGTTTCTATGGACACATGGTCCATTGCTATTGTAACTGGTTGCGCGCTTTTGATAAGGTTATTATCATAAAATACTACATACCCTGTCTGCTTTCTGATAGCAGAAAAGACCGTTTTCAGTCTGGCATTCTTACCGGAGAAACTCACCGTCTGCGATACGGCAGTGGCACTTACATTCAGGCATATTACGGTTAGGAGCAGCGTTGTTAACTTCATCGCTAACAGAATTTTGGTTGAGCAACGAACCCGGCATCCGATATCCGGATCACCGGTGTGGAATTGTACAGCAAGCGCTATCCGCTTGCAAACAGCAATAAATTTTAATTGCATACATTTGCATTGTTTGGTTGAATAATGAAGCAGTCCTGGTCGATTGTTTTTTATCAACTGAGCGTCAGCCAGAGATGTTCCCGCATTTCTGGCTTTTTTTTCAGCTGAACTATTTCATAACGGTTATATTTCTTCCTTCTATTTTAAAACGTACATTATTCTCCTCAAGGATGTCCAATACCTTAGATAAGGGTAAAGAACGCTGTATAGCGCCACCAAAGCTCCTTTGCGGCACGCGGCCTTCATAGGTCACGGTAATGTCGTACCAGTTCTCAAGTTGCCGCATCACCGTAGGCATATCTGCATCATTGAACTGGAAAAAGCCATTCTTCCAGGCCATTACTTCATCTGTTTCCACATCATCCTCCACCCGGAACTGACCGGTTGCAGCCAGGCTGGCCTGCTGCCCTGGTTTCATGATGGCATCCTGTATCCGCACAGCCCCTTCCAGCAGGGTGGTTCTGATAACCGGCTCTCCGGGATAAGCATTGATATTAAAATGTGTGCCCAGCACCTCCACTTTCATATTGCCCGCCTGTACTTTAAAAGGCCTGGCAGCATCCTTCGCTACTTCAAAATAGGCCTCTCCTGTGATCTCTACAGACCGGGTATCTCCTGTGAACACATTAGGATAAGTAATAGATGAAGCTGCATTCAACCATACTTTTGAACCATCCGGTAACTGCAGCCGGTATTCCCCCCCACGTGGTGTGCGCATGGTATTAAACATCACTTCACCAGACCCAGCATCATTCATTTCATAAGCCAGTTGGCCATTCGGCAATTTGATGATCCGGGCATTCCCCTGTTGCGTCAACAACCCATTGGCAGCACTGTCCAGTTCAATAACGGTACCATCTCCCAATGTGAGCAAAGCTTTATTCCCTCCTGCCGGTACCTCATTTTTATACCGGGTATGTTCTGCCATCCGGGCTTTTTGCTGAAGCTGACCGGGCTTTTTAATAAAAAATAAACCTGCGCTCACAATCAATAATAGTGATGCCGCAACCGCCATCCATTTCCTGGACCATACAGGCCGTACTTTTTCTTCTACGGGAAATACTGCGGCCTGGATCCGTTCGGATACAGCCACAGGCATCAGTTCCGTTGGCTGGAACCGTTCCCATGAATTCCCAACCAGCTGTTTTAACAGCTCATCATCTTTTAGATCGTTGATCCCGCGCGCCAGTTCCTGTTTTTCCTCTTCTGTACAGATACCTTGAAAATACCTGTCCAGCAGGTATTGCATTCGTTCTCGCAACATGATGGATAGTTTGTCTGATAAATAGACAATCGGGCGGAAGGATATACCTAGATTCTTTTAAAAAAAATTTCAGGAAAGGAAAAGGAGGCAATAAACCAATACGGTAAAGGTATCCGGCGTGGCCCGTAATTGCCTGCGGATAATACGAAGGGCTTCTATCAGGTGATTATTGACGGTGGAAGGGGAAATATTGAGGGACCTGGCTATCTCATCGTGCCGGAGCCCTTTATCCCGGCTGAGGGTATATACCAGTTTCTGTTTGGGCGTAAGTTTATTAAGTGCATAGTGCAGGCTCCTGTTCGCCTCCTGCAGGGAAATATGCTCTTCCACATCGGAGCAGGCATTTTCCAGTTTCTGGCTCAACTCGTGGATAATATGTGTTTCCGTGGCCATGCGCTTCAGGGAATTGATCACATGATTCTGCGCCATACGGTAAAGGTAACCGCCAAAATTCTCTATGTTTATCAAGCTGGTACGGTCTTTCCACAGTTTCAGGAATACGTCCTGGATGATGTCTTCCGTCATTTCAGGGGAGCCGTTGGCCCGCAGGAGGAAATGATACAGCTTATCTTTATAGTTGGAAAAAAGCGTGGCGAATGCCGTGGAATTACCTTCTGCAGCATACCGTAACAGGTCCTTTTCATTGAATGGAGACTCCATGGAGCGGAATAGTGGAATTATTGTATCATTTTAACGTAGACCTGATAAAAATAACGAATTAGTTTGAAATCCATAATTTCCTATATTTATTTTCTCATGCATAATTATTATACCATCCTGGGGATAGCAGATTTTTCGGGGGCTGAAGAAATAAAAGCAGCCCACCGCAGGCTCTCTAAAAGATACCATCCGGATCTTAATAACGGCAATAAACTGTATGAGGAAAGATTTAGGGAAATTCAGCATGCCTATGAACAGCTGCGTGATCCATTAACAAAAGAAAGGCATGACAACCGGTTACGCTACTCTTATGCAGCAAAAAATACTTTTATAGAACCAGAACCCGTTGTAGTGCAACCGGATACTGCTGTAATTAAATGGCGACGATCCCGCGGAGCCGCAATTGCCTGTTTAATTCTTCTCCCCCTTTTTGCCCGGGTACTTTTTTCAAAACCCTGGGAAGCGAATGCCCGTGTACAGGAAACATTCACAGTAGGCTCAGAAAGAGAAGCGGTACTCAACGCACAAGGCAAACCTCATTGGACAACTAAACAGGGAAGTGTTGAAATGTGGGCCTACGGCAAAAGTTTTGTGATCTTCCAGGACGGAACAGTAAGCAATTATCTTAACTTAGACAGCAATCTCCACATTTCAGCAGCAGCATCTTATGAATAAAACTACCCGGGGAATTATTACCATTGTTTTCGTGATGTTCATCTGGGGCAGCTCCTTCACGGTGACCAAAATGGTGGTAACTAAAGCACCGCCGCTTACCTCAGCGGTCATACGAAATATCATTGCCTGCCTGGTACTCCTTCCTTTTTATCTCTCAAGAAGAAGAAAAGTACAGCAAACTTTACCCTATCCCAAACTGGCATTAATGGGAGTAGTTGGCACCACTGTCTATTATTTATTCTTCAACATAGGAATGAAATACATAGCCGCATCTACCGGTGCACTGATAGAAGGTCTCGTTCCTGTAGCCATTGCCGTGCCCGCTGCATTGATCCTAAAAGAACAATTAAACAAAAGGACCATCGCCGGTATTTTGCTTTCTGTAACAGGTGTTATACTGGTTGGCTTTGTGGGCAGCGCGCAAAAATCATCCAATGCATTGCTGGGCAGTACCATGATAGTTGGTGCCGTTTGTTTATGGAGTACCTACACCTTACTGTCCAGGAGCCTTAAAAATGCGGATACAATACTTGTCACAACGGTTAGTATGTTTATCGGTACCGTTCTCTCCATACCACTTGCGTTAATAGAGATCAGCAATAACGGATGGCCGGATATTTCACTCAAAGCCTGGCTGGGCATTATCTACCTGGGTGTTTTTGCATCTGCGGTGGCCTACTTTCTCTATAACAGAGCATTGGAAAGTTTGCCTGCAGCTCAGGTAGGCAACTTCCTGAACCTGATACCGGTAATAGGTGCTATCATTGCTTTTATCTTTCTGAAAGATACATTCACCTGGTTGCAGATGGCAGGTGGTATATTAGTTCTGGCAGGTATCTGGCTGAGCAGCAAACGAACTCAATCCCAGGTTTCGAGGAAAAAGAAAATCCAATAGGTAATAAGCACACCGGAGGGATGATTGTCCAAAGTTTTACGAAGTGTGGCAATGGCCTGTACGATGTAACTTTTAATGGTGATCCTGGAAACGCCCATAGTTACAGCAATATCTTCATGCCGCATGCCTTCGAAGCGGCTTAATTTAAAAGCTTTCTGCTGCTGGGGAGGTAATTGCTGTATGGCCTCCAGGATGGTAGACTCCAGTTCTTTGAACTCCGCTCTCCCGTTAGCCCATGTTTCATCCTGCTCCCGGAAAAAATGCAGGATGTGCTGCCTGTATGCATCTCCTGAAGCCAGTTTACGAAGGCGGGTATAGATCATATTCCTCGCTGCTACGAATAAGAAACCTTCAAACTTCTCCACCCCGCCCATGCCGGAACGTTTTTCCCAAACCATCGTAAATATATCCTGTGCAATGTCTTCTGCAAGATCAGGGGATTTGGTAAGCAGCAATGCTGTGGAGTAAACAGGGTCCCAGTAATGTTCAAATATAGCCTTGTATGCATGCTGATCGCCGGAAGCGAGCATACGTAACAATTCACTTTCATTATTTAGAACATGAGGCATATCCTGTGGAACTAGCGCTGGTCTTAACTTAAAAGTAATAAATGTTTCACAAATTTTCCGGCATTATATTAAATCATTAACAAAAAGGGACAGCCATATTGACTGTCCCTTTTCGTTAATGAAAAACTACTGAATCGTTTACGGATATGTGATAACTGTACCCATATTACCCGTATTTGCGGGATTATTTACGTAGTTATTTGTCCATCCTCCCAATGCAGCGCCCTGCGTTGAAATGTACCCATATGCCGGCCCGGAATAGAACCTGTTGTTATCTATATAAATGTGATCACCATAATAGCGGGTAGGGCCTCCATCAGGCGTATAGTTTCCTGCGGATATAACATATCCACCGCCGCCAAAAAGGTTACCACGCAACAGGATATTGTCAATAAAACCATACGTTGGTTGAATCATGAATGCACCGGTAGCATTGTTGCCTGCACTACGCACATCAATGTGGTTATCTATTACATTTAATTGAGCAGTACCAATACGCCTTGTACCTCCGTCAACGTGATTGCCTGCACCTCCTGGATCTCCGCCATCCCCCGGCAGATTATTAATTAGACAATTTCTCACAATGGAAGCGCCGCCAAATGAAAATCCTCCTCCCTGGATCGATACCTCTACTCTTAAAAAGGTCACGTCTTTATCCAGTGGAGTTTGCTGCGGATGTGCCGCATAGCTGCCAAGACCACCAGATCCTTCAATATGCGAATCTTTGATCAGCACTGCACCCTCCGTTGAACCAACAGGCCATCCATTACTGGCTTCAGAAACGATCCAGCATCTGTCAATAATAATATTACCCTCACTCACATCCAGGTTTACTATTTTCTTCATGCTGATGGTTGAACCTCTTGGTATACGCCCCCCGGTATACAGCGGAAGCGTTAACTTATCTATACCCTTACCTCTTAATCCTGCATTGGTGGAATCTATCTGCCAGCCACGTAAGCCACTGCTGGTTGAGCCTGAAGTAATGTTGATCGCAGTACTTGCAACAGAAAGGTTGCCTGCTGCATCTCTCGCTCTTACTTTGATACTATAGGCGGTAGAAGGGGTCAATCCATAAATATTAGCCCAGGTACCGTAAACGGAAGCGAGTAATACCGTGTCGTTGTACACATTGTACCCGGTAACAGCATCGTTATCCGTAGAAGGTTTCCAGCTCAGATCAAGACCATAGGCATAATTTTCAGTAATGGTAACAGAATCGGGAGTAGTTGGAGCACTGATATCCGGGAGTACCTCAAAAGTAACATCACGGAAGTAATTGGTGCTATGATATGTGCCTGTAGGAAACGCTCCTAAGGTTGAGCCAAAAACACCATTGGCTCCAACAATCGTACTTAATGGTCCATTGGTCACAACGTTTTCCAATCCATTGGCAGTAGCACCGTATTCCGTGTTAGAGTTAACTGTTACTACATACACTGTGTTCGCCGTAGTTACATAGGGTGTGCTCAGCGTTGCGGTTTGCCAGCCTGAAGCTGTTTCTCCCGTAAAGGTTACACTGGCCAGCACTGTGCCTCCGGCAGACCATATGCGTCCAGTGTGGGTACCGGTTTCTCCTGTGGTCTTGTAATAACGGATCTGTGTGATCTGCCCAAGGCTGGTGACCTTGAATTTCGTACCCAACTCGTAGGGGCCGTCGTTACCTGATACGGCAGGCGTTTGCGAAGTGAATATGTTATAGAACTCATCTTCCTCATCCATGGTGGCAAGAAGATCCGGCTTCACCCTTTCGCGGTCTTTCAGTTTGTTACAACTGGTTGTCAGGCAACCAGCCAATAAAAATAGAAACAGAACTCTCATGTTTTAAGGTTTTTTTAGGTTATTATAATTGACATCTGATTATGGATTACTGATGGCAGTTCCTTTATTATCTGTATTTGCAGGATTATTTACATAGTTATTGGTCCATGATCCAAACCCTGGCCCGCTTGGCATCGCTGCATAAGCATACCCGGGGCCGGTGTAGAACCTGTTGTTATCTGCATAAAGATGGGAGCCATAAGTATTGCCGCTGTGGTTTTCCCCATATACAGTATATCCTCCGCCGCCAAATAGGTTACCGCGTAACAGGATATTGTCTATAAAGCCCCATAGTGGTTGAATAAAGAATGCAGAGGAACCATTGCCACCGGCAGAACGTATATCTATCTGGTTATCTATTACGTTCAGTTGTGCTGTACCGGCACGCCTTGTTCCACCGTCAACATGATTACCTGTTGTAGCAGGGTTACCATAACCAGGCATGTTATGAATAAAACAGTTCCTTACAATGCTGGGGCCATTTAGCAGGAATCCACCTCCCTGGTCTGTAATTTCTGTTCTTAATAAAGTCACCGCTTTATTAGTAGGAGCCTGGTATGGCGCTGTAAAATATTTACCCGGGGTACCAGTTCCTTCTATCCGTGAATCTTTGATCAATACGGCGCCATTATCAGAACCCACAGCCCAGGAACCACTTCCTGTGGTAACGATCCAGCATCTGTCAATAATGATATTACCGGCACTCAGGTTGGGATCTACCAGTTTTTTCATACTGATGGTGGAACCTGCTGCAATAGCGCCGGTATGCAACGGCAGGCTGTTCTTATTTACACCAACACCGGTTAATCCGGAATTGGTAGAATCGATCTGCCAGCCACGCAAACCACTGCTGGCCGCACCTGTAGTTACGCTGAGCGCAGTGCTTGCAGCAGAAAGATTACCTGCCGCATCTTTTGCTTTTACTTTGATGCTATAGGCAGTAGACGGGGTCAATCCATAAATATTAGCCCAGGTACCAGTAACAGCAGCGATCAATACCGTATCGTTGTATACATTGTATCCTGTAACATTAACATTGTCAGTGGAAGCTGTCCAGCTAAGGTCAACACCATATCCTGTAATATCAGAGGACGTAACAGAAGTCGGGGTAGTTGGCGCTGTAACATCTCCGGTTCCACTACTCACAAAAGTAATATCACGGAAGTAGTTGGAATTATTATATGAGCTGGTTGGGAACGCACCTAATGTTGTACCATAAACACCATTGGAACCAACAACCGTACTTAAAGGGCCATTGGTAACAGCTGATGCCAAACCTCCGTTAGTAGCGCCATATCTTGCATTGGAGTTAACCGATACCACATAGGTAGTATTGGCAGAAATGCTATAGGGCGTGCTCAGTGTTGCCGTTTGCCAGCCGGAAGCCGTTTCTCCTGTAAAGGTTACACTCGCCAGCTGTGTACCGGCTGCAGACCACAAACGGCCGGTATGTGTACCATTCTCTCCGCTATATTTATAATAACGGATCTGTGTAATGGTTCCGGATTCTGAGGACCGGAATTTCATACCCATTTCATAAGGGCCATCGGTATCTGTTGTGGAAGGGGTTTGAGAGGTGAACACGTTATATGTCCCCCCCTCATCATTCAATGTTGCAAGAACGCCATCTGCCTTAACGGTATCACGGTCTTTCATTTTTGAACAACCTGTGGCCACGAGTGCAGTCAGCAAAACTAAACTTAGGATTTTCATGTTTTAAGGTTTTAAACAATAAACAATCATTACCAGTTTACTAGTACAGGGGTAAAGGGCTCATCATTATCATCCCAAACGTTGTTTGTCCATACCGCCGGATAAAACTCCCAATAACTTGCAGGGCCATAGTCTCCGCCTAATGGATTCCTTGCACCCGGGTCAGGTGGGTTACGTCTTACCCTGTTGCCGGTACAAATGCCAGCACCCAAACCAGCACCATTATTCGGGAAATTCAGCCTGATGGCATAGGAACCACCGGTCACTTTGTTATTAGTGATCTTAACATTACGGGAAGCAGCGCCCTGCATGAAAATAGAAGCAGTATTGGATTCATCCAGTAACTCTATGTTATTGGCATTTACGGTTACGTTGTTAGAGTTGCCCCAGATGAACACACCATCATGATGTTTTGATTTATCCTGTGTAACCCATATTTCATGAATGAAATTGTTCTCCACCAGGGAATTGCTCATGGCATCAACACCTCTTACCACATCATGAATATTATTGTTCCTGATGGTAGTATTCGTTGCGCAGCCAGCTATTCCGCAGTCTACATCATTGGGGTTAAAACTTCCTACTTCAGGTCCGATGTCGCAGTTCTCAATGAGGATAGATGTCCTGTCGCCATTTACGCCTGGTACGCTTGGCTGCGCAGTGTTCTGAAACCATACTACCGTACGGTCAAAACCGATCGTAGCATCTCCGCGAACACGGCAGCGCCTGATAGTACAACGTTTCACAGATACAGGGATAGATATATACCCGGTAACAAGCACATCACTCAGTACTTCATTGTTACGCATGGTATAGTTAGCATAAGTTTTTTTAGGTTTCCACCCTCTTGGAAGACCGGTGTTGCTGGCATCAGGCCAGCTCCTGTCGCCACACCTGTTTTTTGAATAGGATAAAGCATCTTTGAGGGATACCTTATCCAGTGCCGCCTCTTTAGAGGAACATCCGGCGAGTAAGATGCCGATAAAAAATAATACTAGTCTTTGTTTCATCATTTGGTTGTTTAAATGGTTAATTGTTTATAATACTCTCAAGTAGCGGGGTCCAGTTCCTTTCATAATATGCCTTCATTAACGTGTTGATCTTATCCGTTTGGTTGCTCTTTTCAAAATGGGTCAGCAGATCATTGAAAATGTAGAATTGAAGCCAATAACCGTTGCTGTACTTCTCCCATTTGCTTTTGGGACTTGTTAGCGAAGCATACCATTTATAATTGATCTTAAGGGCCTTGGCCACTTTAATAGATTGCAATGCATTGCTCCACATTTCATCTGCTACTTTTTCAAACAGGTTATGATACTCCTTGTAGGTAAACTTCCTCGTATCGATTATTTCATACCTGATATTAAATGGGCGCAGATTCGTCACCCGTTCAAAAGTGGCATCACCGTCCAGATCATGTTTGATAAGATCAAAGAAACCATCTCCGTCCGTATCTTCATAAGCGATGGTGGGGAACTGTTTCGGCTCATCAGGAAGGCGTTCATATCCTCCTTCATACAATCCACCCCAGCCCTGATAACATGCCGCATTCTGGTCAATCCTCCAGCAACCTTTTTCTGCACCGTATAAATGGATCTTACCATCAAAACCGATATACAGTTTGCCTTTTCCGGAATTATCCTCATCCCATTCCCCCCTGTCTCCGGCAGCATCTGCCTGTGGATTATGGTCAATTCCATTATTATTCTTTCCTATCCTGAAAAGGTTCTTAGGTTCATAAAACTCTACCCGCTCCCAACGTTCACAATCATCATCTTCATCAAACACCATCCAGCAGCGGCTCCATTCGCCTTTATTAAAGATCCTGTCCAATGCAACATCCCTGGATGTATATACCAATGTGTTTAATGCTCTCCATCTTTTATCATATAACAGATGACTGATCCGTGCATCAATATCTGCATGATCATTATTTATCTTATGTACCTGGTCTTTATAAGAAAAACCCTTCCCTTCAAAGTACAGGCTGAAATCATAATCAAATTCATTTGAAGGTGCATTATCATTATCCAGATCAATGGATAAAAAGGCCCGGTTTACCACTCCATTTAGTGAAACATCACCCGCTGAATCGAAACGGCCTTTATCCTCCAGCCTTACAGACATTTCCGTAAGCCCGTCATGATCCGCATCATAAAATATAAATGGGTTCTCCCAATTGATCCCAGGGTCTTTGATCCGGTAACTGGGAGCATGTGTTTTCAGAAAAAGCGTTTGCCCATGATAATCTTCAAAGAAATTGGAGGCGCCGCCATGTGTCCAGCATCTTAATACCAGCTCTTTCCAGTTAATAAAATGAAATGCTCCATCCTTTTCATCATCAATGATCCACATGTAATTGCTGCTCCAATCCCATCCATCAACAGACTTCAGATCACTGTTCTCCACTACCAGCTGCATATCCGCTTCTCCATCACCATCGTTATCTATCCAGTCAACACTCAGATCTCCGGGGCCTGCAAATACGCCATCCCCATTCCTATCGATCAATAAACAATCACTATCAAGATCACCTTCTGTGTCACTGTAGGTCATATCATCATCATCGTCTACCCATATGGCATTAGCACCATTGAATAATCTGATCTTTATCAGATCCGGATCACCGTCCCCGTCTAAATCCACATGCGCAGGTTTATCCATATATCTAGGCCTGAATTCGTTCAATAGCTGGGCAGAGGCCTTACTTAAAACCCCCATGCAGGCAACCAGCAGGATCAACCCTGTTCTCTTCAGATCTATGTTCATTGCTTCCGGGCTTTTATCTGTGCCACTTCAGAATCCTGCACATGCTGTTCAAATGTTCTGATGTTGAACTCCTTTAAAACATCTTTCACCTTCACCTCCGGGGACAAACTCTCTATAATGGCCCATTCTTCCTCATGAAAAATAGTGATACGTATCTTTCGGCCATATTTCTCTTTTATCTTTTCAAACTGAAATACATGTGGCCAAACGTGTACGAAAGCTTTCTCCAGATTAATAGGAGCACATACCAGGTTTCTATTCCAGATACCCGTCTTCGCAATTTCCATCCCGGACATATCGCAGATCTTAGATGTGTCTTTCCTTGTGCTGGACACTACATGGTATCTGTTCTGCCAGGCCCTGGTGTTCACCATCTGGCCACCGGCGAAAGCTGAGGGCCAAAAGACAATTTCAGCCCCGCTTTCTCTTAGTTTCCGCCAACAGTCTTCCCATAAAATATCAAAGCAGATCTGAATACCAATTATGCCAAAATCAGTTTTAAAAACCGGAGGTGATAAGGTGCCGGGGGTAAGACCAAATGACACCTCGTCCTCCACGATATGCGCTTTCCTGTATTCACCAAGTCTCTTCCCCTGCCTGTCAAATACCACGGCAGAATTATACACGCTTCCGGCTTCTTCCGTATACACCGGGCAGATAACATAACAATTGTTTGTTTTAGCAAACGCTGCAAACTGCTTTAAGGTCTCTGCGGAAAAAGCCACTTCTTCTTTAAAAGTGTATTTCCGTTTTATATTGGATGTATTAAAGAGTTCCGGCAGGCAGATGATATCCGGTTTAAAAACAAGTGCCTCGCGGAGTACTTCAAATATTCTCTCCACCATTAACGCTGGTGTTTCCGCTGCCATGTCCATTTGAGACACTGTGGCAATCCATACTTCCCTGGCAGCACTTTCAGTTACGGCACCTGGCAAAGTATTAGCCAATCCACCGGAAGCGATGGTTACCCCTCCTGCTGCCATAGCCGAAGCGGACAGGAATTTCCTACGCGAAATCATATTTCTTCTCATCTTTGATATTTGGTTCGTTTATGGACGTAAAAGGCTGCCCTGCAAATACTGCAGGTTCTGAGGGAACAAACCGATCTTCATTTTTAGTTGACCATCACCTCTCCGATCTTATACCAACCGGAAACAGTTTCACGCTCCTTTTTAAGTGGTAATTCAATTTTCCTGTTATGAAATCCGCATGCATCAAGCATGTTTATCAACAGGTCATACTTACCCATGTCTAATTTTTTATCTATTTCAATCTTATATTGTTCCGCTACTATTTCATCAGGCAGCCATGTTCTGTTATCAGACTCCCGCAATTCCTGTATGAACGATCTGCCGGTTTTCTTATTGATCAGTTGCACAAAAAGTTTAAACCGGTGATACGCAGGTGCCACACCATGATTTTCCCAGGTCATCCTTAAATAGTTCCGGTTAGAATGAATACGGAATGTATCCGGCATCATGGCAAATTTGGGGAAGTACCAATATCCGCTCAGGTTAGCCAGTCTGCCAGCCAGTACCTTGTTCTCCAGGAGCCATTCCCTGGGATAATGGTGAAAGCCTATGTAGGTGGCATGCGTTTCATGGATTGCCCTTTCAAACCCGGAACCATCCCTCCACATACCATTTTGCACTGCATCACTGTAATGGTCGGATTCCAGCACAACCGGGATCTTCTTATACACTTTACTATACAGCTCGGGGCTGCGTATACAGGAAGGGCCAAAACCCAGCCGCTCGTACCACTTTACGTTGCCGCTATCATCACGGAAGCCGATACCTTTTTGCAGGCAGTAATGATATATTTCATAATCTGCTCCATCGTCTGTATCCCGCTGTCCGATAAAGTCATCACTGATCAGCAGTACAGATTTTTTGTAACACCTTTTATACATATCCACATGCCGCTTAACAACAGTCACCGGTACATCTTCCCAACCTGAAAAAGCAGTATGCCCTTCTCCCCATTCTCCGATGCTCCCGATATCGATATATTCCACCCAGGGTTTACCATCATATCTTGCGGCGAAGGCTTTATGAAAATTCTCCAGCTTTTCAAGGAACACCGGATCTCCATAATCCGGTGCCCAGGCCTTACCACCCTGTATCATTTTTCCTTTTGCACCGGCCTTTTCCACCCATGCGGGTGTAGCATAGGGAGGGCCGGTTGTTTCTTTACAGGTGATGCGGAATGAAATGGTATGCCCCCATCCTACCCACCTGTTGATAATAGAATCTATCAGTTTCCAATTGTACGCACCTTCCTCCGGTTCCAGATAAGACCATGCCAGCCGCAGATAGATATCATTCAATCCGGGGAAGTCAGGCAGGGAATCATTTGGTGCCAGCCGGTCCCCATAATTGGAGATACTGTTATCATAATAATGGATGAACCAGCCTTTATGTGGGTTGCTGCATACTTTCGCACTATCCCAGTAACGCTCCAGGTGAAAAAAAGTACGGTTCTTATAAACGCCTTTTCCATCCTGTGCCTGTGTATGCAGACTTAAAAACAAAAACAGAAAACAATACCTCATTAATAACCCGGATTTTGTACCATCTTTCTATTTGCATCCATTTCTGCCTGCGGGATAGGGAATAAATATTTCCTAACGGGGTTGAACGTACGGGTTTCCAGTTTGATGTAATTCACATCGTTCACATCATTTCCATTTCCTACCCAGGTAATGCTGCCGTCTGCAAAGTTCATCGTTCCTCTGCGGCTGCCATATAAGGGTCCATTCAATACCTGCGGGCCAAGGTCCCAGCGCATGATATCCAGGTACCGGAGTCCTTCGAAAGCCAGTTCCACCCTGCGTTCATTCCTCACCAATGCCTTTGTTAAAGTGGTGGCTTTTATATGCCCGCTCCTTGTTCTGATAGCATTGATATAATCCAGTGCGGCGGCAGTGTTTGTATTTGTTTCCACCGCAGCTTCTGCATAGGTGAGATACATTTCCGCCAGGCGGATCACCATAATATCTCCGCCGAAGTTAAGAGGCCCGGCTCCATCAGCAAGACTATTGATGTATTTGATAATGTTCATACCGGATCGGGCCGCAGGTTCATTCCTGTTGTAATCCGGATTAGGACTGCCGTTTGCCAAAAACTGGTCCAGCGTATTATAGTAACGGCCTTTCCATAATTGGCCCGGATGAAGTAAAGACATTTCCAGCCGGGGATCGCGGTCCTTAAAAGGATTGTTGATATCGTAACCGGAGGTGGGATCAGTGATGGCTTTACCGTTACTACACTCATAAGCGTCCACGATACTTTTGGTGGCATTCAGGGCAGACCAGCCGCCATCTCCTGCAGGCAGGCTGATCTGTGTAAGAGACTGTTCGTAATCATTTACGATATATTGCACATTTAAGATCGCCTCTTTATTGATCCCTTCACTTTTTTCCAGGAAAAGGTCCCGGTAATTGGGGAACAGTTCATAACAAGGCATATCAATTACAGCCTTTGCATCTGCCATGGCAGCCGGATAATTCCCCATCATTAAATGCAACCTCGCTCTCAATGCCAGGGCAGCCCCTTTTGTAATGTGTCCTTTTGAATCAATGGTATTCTGAACCGATAATGCACCTTCTGTGATAATGGCAGACAGCTCATCCAGCACAAACTGTTTTACTTTAGCAGCAGGGTCCCTTGGAAGTTCATCCGAAGCATTAAGCACTTTGGTAACCAGCGCCACATCACCATGCAACATTACTTTCCAGAAGTAATCATATGCTCTCAGGAACCTTACTTCACTTTTGTACAGTGCTTTTTTAGCATCATCCATTGGCACACGGTCTATATTCGCAAGGAAATTATTGTACTTGCGGATACGCATATAGGGATACCAGTTAGCAGATGCTGCAAAGTCGTTACCATTTTCAGCGCTAAACTGGACCCAATCGATCCAGCTGCCGAGCACATTGTAGTTCGCTGGTGTCAGCGTTCCGTTACCCAGCACCTGGAAACCGAAATTGGATTTCTCATAAGCATTATCAGAGGCTCCGTCAAAAAGTGCAATATTGGCATAGGCTTCCCATAAACGGTAACAGCCATTCAGTGCTAATGTAGCGTCCTGCTCTGTTTTCCAGAAAGAGGCATCCGTTAGTTCATTCCTGGGTTTCACATCAAGGAACTTATCCCCGCATGAATATATTACAACGATGTTAAGTGCAAGTATTGTAAGTAATAGTATCTTTTTCATCCTTGTACGTTTTAGAATGTTACATCAATTCCTACTGTATAAAATTTAACCTGTGGGTAAGTACCGTTACCGGAGCCGGATAAAAGTTCCGGATCAAAACCGGAAGGGAATTTTGTAAATGTCAGCAGGTTCTGTCCGCTGGCATATACCCTGGCCCTTGTAATGCCCGCCTTCTTCAGCAAAGCCGTTGGGATGGTATATCCTATCTGCGCTGTCTTTAACCGCAGGTAGGAAGCATTCAGTACACTAAAAGAACTCAGATTCTCCTTGTTATGTTTGTCCGTGATCAGGATCCTTGGATAGTATCCGTTCTTCACCACTTTACCATTTTCAACAATGGTCCTGTCCAGGTGCATACGCAATCCATTGTTGGGATCGAACGCCCAGAATGATTCAGCGCCTATCACACGGTTCACTTTACTGGCTCCCTGGAAGAAGGCAGACAGATCAAACCCTTTATAGCTCAGATTGATATTAGCACCATAAGTAAACTCAGGGATGGTATTACCCAGCACAATCCTGTCGTCTCCATCGATCTTGCCATCTTTATTCTTATCTTTAAAGATCAGGTCACCAGCGTATACAGGTACACCTGCCAAATGCGGGGAAGCCGCTGCTTCTGCATCTGTCTGGTAAATACCTATCGCCTCATAACCATAATAAGAACCCCATGCTTCGCCTTCTGCATAGATCATGTTTCCTTTGGACGGGTTTTTATATCGTTCCACTTTATTCTTATTAAATGCACCATTCAGTGCTACTGAATACTGAAAAGCTCCTATTGAATGATTATGCTCAAGTAATAGTTCAACACCTTTATTCCTCATGGCACCGGCGTTTGTAATCGGAGCGGGCAATCCAAAGATCATGGAAACAGGAACGGAGGAAAGGATATCGTCTGTATAACGATCATAATAATCAGCAGATATGGATAACAGTTTGTTCCGGAAAAGGTCCAGATCAAAACCCAGGTCCAACTCCGTGGTTTTCTCCCAGCTGATGATCGCATTGCTGGCAAGAGCAGTAGCAGCACCATTTGCTACAATACCGCCAAAATTATAGTTTTGTCCTAATTTTACTCTTTGGAAATAAGTGTAGTCTCCAATATTATTATTTCCCAGCTGGCCCCAGGAACCTCTCAGCTTCAGGTTATCGATCCAGCTAACACCCTGCATGAAATTTTCTTCAGTTACTCTCCAGCCTGCGGATAATGATGGGAACCAGCCTACCCTGTAGCCGCGGGCAAACCTGGAAGAAGCATCCCTGCGCATGTTTAGTTCCAGTAAATACCTGTTATCAAATTCGTAATTAGCTCTTCCGAATATAGATCCCAGCCTGGATTCGATGGCATAACCTCCGTTCGTCATTCCCTCTGTTGATCCGCCATTTAACTGGTCCAGGTCGTTAGAGGGAAAGCCCTTCCGGAACGCCTCGTTCGTGAAAAACTGGTAGGCTTCGCGGGAAGCACCCAGCAATCCTTTCACGGCATGTTTACCAAACTTCCGGTTATAGTTCAGCAAGCTTTGTAAGGTGATGGTTTGCTGACGGGTGATATTATCTGTTACGCTATTGGGGCCATCAACGGTATGCACACCATTACTGTAATAGTCAATTGTTTTTACATGCCTTTTGTTGTCGCCCAGGTCGTAGTTAACACCAGCAACACCTTTCAGGGTTAAACCTTTCAACAGCGTCAATTCTCCGAAAACACTTCCCAGCAAATGGGAGTTGGTACCATTCCTGAATCCGCCTGCATCTACCCAGGCAATAGGGTTCCCGTCTGTATAGCGGTTCCAGGTACCGTCCGCATTTTTATTGGATATCGTGGGTGGTATAAAGTTAATCTGTCTGAAAAACTCTTCTCCTCCGCTAAATGGGGAGATAGGATAGATCACGTTATTCCTGGACAGTGATATATTCGTCCCTACGGTCAACCATTCTTTTACTTTGCTATCCAGGTTGATCCTTGCATTGTAACGTTTGTGGGTAGACCCTTTGATAAGTCCTTTTTGATTGAAATACTCAAAAGACACTCTGTAGCTGGTGATATTATTACCACCGGAAAAAGAAAGGTTGTGATCCTGGGTAGCGCCTGATTCTGTTATCAGGAGGTCTTGCCAGTCTGTATTGGGAAAATTGTAGGGGTCAATACCTGATTTGTATTTGGCAATATCGTCATTACTATATCTTGGAGGCAATCCCTGGTTCCTGTTCGCTTCATTGTATAATTCAGCATACTCATGTGATGGAAGATGATCCGGAAGATTAGTGGTAGCCTGCCAGCCGGTAAAGCCTCTGTAATTAATTTCAGATACTCCATTTTTCCCACGTTTGGTGGTAACCAGTATCACACCATTAGCAGCCCTTGATCCATAGATAGCAGCAGAAGACGCATCCTTCAACACACTCACACTTTCAATATCGCCGGGCGAAACATTGTCCATTCTTGATTCCAACCCGTCCACAAGGATCATGGGGCCCGCATAGTTCATAGTACCGATCCCCCTGATCAATATATTGACACCTTCGTCACCCGGCTGGCCGGATGGTTGTGTAATAGTAACACCGGGCAAACGGCCCTGCAATGCAGCTACCGTATTGGTTGGTACATTGGCGATAAGGTCTTTCCCGGAGACCGTTCCAACAGCACCTGTGAGGTTTACTTTCTTCTGCGTGCCATAACCAATGGCCACTACTTCATCCAGCCCAACTGTTGATCGCTGCAATTTTATGTTCATCACGGCATTACCGCCTGCAACAAATTCCTGCGGGATCATCCCAACAAAAGTGAACAGGATCGTTCCGTTCCGCGGAACACCTGAAAGCTGATAATTACCACCGGCATCCGTAACAGTTCTTACAGTAGTGCCTTTTACCACAATGGATGCACCAGGCAATGGTTCCCCATTATCATCTGTTACCTTTCCACTGATCCGTCCTGCGGTATCCTGGTCTAATGATCTTGCCGGCAGGTAAGTGGGGGTTTCTTCCTTTTGTTTGATCACAATATTCTTCCCTACGATCGAATAAGAAAGTGGCTGGTTCTTCAGAATGGATTCCAGTGCTTTTTCCAGCGGAACGTTTTTAAGGTCCACTGATAAACGGGGCACCTTGTCGATCATCTTATGATCAAAGAAGAACACATACCCTGTTTGTTTTTCAATGTACCGGAACAACTTCTCCATGGTGGTGTTTTTCTCAGAAATAGTCACGTTCTGAGCGGAAACCTCCATACTCACCTGAAGGCATAAGAATAGTAGAATACCCGTGAAAAACTTCATAACATGTCGTTTAAAATAAAATCTGCGCATAGCCTGTATTGCATAATTTTGGTTGTTAGGACAATAGTATCCCTTTCGGCTTCCAGCCGGCATTTTAAGTACCCGTAAAAAACAGTTGATTTGCCCTTATGGTGTTACGATGATCTTTTTACCTTCGATCCTGAAATGCACATTGCTCAGTTCAAGTATCTTCAATACATCCTTAATGTCGCTGCCCCTTCCTATTTTACCTCCGAACTCCCTTCCGGGTATAGTTCCTTCATACGTGATCTCAGCATCATACCAACGGCCTACCTGGCGCATCACACCTTCCAGCGATTCATGGTTAAAGTGGAAATAGCCGTTTTTCCAGGCAACAACTCCTTCCACATCTACATTTTCGCTAACGGACATGCTGCCTGTTGCATTTAATTGTGCCTGCTGCCCTGGCTTCAACTGAACTGCCTGCGTACCTTTATTTACCTTCACCGCACCTTCCAGCAGGGTAGTTTGTATATTCATTTCATCGTCATAGGCCATAATATTGAAATTAGTACCCAATACCTGCACCATCATACCTTTCACGTTCACTTTAAACGGCAGGCCCGGGTTCCTGGCTATTTCAAAATAGGCCTCCCCCGTTAACTGCACTTCTCTTTCCTTACCGGTAAAAGCTGTAGGAAAACGCAAAGAAGAAGCTGCATTCAGCCATACTTTGGATCCATCCGGCAAAATGACCCTGAACTGCCCTCCCTTTGGTGTAGCCAGTGTGTTATATCGCATCTCCCCTTCTGCTCCTTCTCTCACAGCATTGTAAGCCAGTTGGCCGCTATCCAGCTTAATCACCTGCACATTGCCCTGGTTGGCAATAGCACCGTTCCCGGTACTGTCCAGCGTAATTTGAGAACCGTCTGCCAGTGTGAGCACCGCTTTATTACCACCGGGCATTACCTGGTACGGCACACCTTCACTCAGAATCTGCTCACCCCGAGTAGCTGGTTGAAAAAAATAGATCAGACCGGTTACCGCAAAAGCAATGAGAGCTGCCGCTGCTGCATACGGGAGTATCCTCCTGATGCGGGAAGGTTTCTTTGCAGGCTTCCCTACCATAATAGATTGGCGGACAGCCTCCATACGCACAGGATCAGAAAGGCCATGGACCGTTTTATTATGCAATAAGGTGCCGAGGGCAGCCTCCCATTGCTGCCTCATGGCATCGTCCTGCAGGGAATCCAGCAACTGGGAGACTTCCTCCTGGCTAAGGTCCTCACTAAGGAACTTTTCCAGTAATGCGGTAAATGTTTTTTGGTCCATAACAATATAAAGACGCACAACTATATCAATAGGAGGTGCCGGAATAAAAAAAATTACCGAATCTTTAGTATTTTACCCGTCAAGCTAAAGCAAATCTGATGGACAAATTAATCAAGAGAAGGACGGCCATCCGCAATTTATTGATCATAGCAGGAGGGGCGATGGTACTCCCGGCCTGTTACAGGAACTCCGGGAAAGCCAGCATAGCATTGCAAAACCTCACCATCAATGAAGACGAGGAGAACCTGCTGGCTGAATTAACGGAAACACTCATTCCTGAAACAACTACCCCTGGCGCTAAGTCGCTTAAACTACACCTCTTTGTACTAAAGATGGTGGACGATTGCTACACAGCAGATAATCAAAAGCTGTTCATGGATGGGCTGAAGGGATTTAACGATCGCTTTTCGACCCAGGCCGGCACCTCCTTTGCCAACGCTTCCCCCGAAAAAAGGCTGGAAGTGTTAAAGGGCATCCAGGACATCAAGCAAAAAGACGATCCCGTTAAAAAATTCTACGACATCACGAAAAGCAAAACCATACAGGGATATCTCAATTCCAAATACGTGATGACCAATATTGTAAAATACGAATTAGTGCCCGGCAGGTATAACGGTTATTTCCCGGCTTAAAAACAAATACAGTTATGGCAAATCTTACAATAGACAGTGTGAAAGAACGCACTTTTGATGTGATCGTTATTGGTTCCGGAGCCAGTGGCGGATGGGCAGCCAAAGAGTTTACAGAAAAGGGGCTGAAAACACTGGTGCTGGAACGTGGCCGCCCTGTGGAACATGTGAAGGACTATCCCACTACCAACATGTTTCCCTACGAATTTGAACATCGTAACGAGATCCCGCGGAAAGAACAGGAAGAAAATCCGATCGTCAACCGCTGTTATGCTTATCATGAAGATACCCGGCATTTTTTTGTAAAGGATGCGGAACATCCCTACGTACAGGAGAAACCCTTTGACTGGATCAGGGGTTACCAGGTAGGTGGTAAATCTCTCCTTTGGGCCAGGCAAACACAACGCTGGAGCGATTTTGATTTTGAAGGCCCTGCCCGTGATGACTTCGCTGTGGACTGGCCTATCCGTTATAAAGACCTTGCACCCTGGTACAGTTATGTAGAACGTTTTGCCGGTATTTCCGGAAATAAAGACGGCCTGGCAGAACTGCCGGATGGGGAATTCCTTCCTGCTTTCCCCCTCAATGCAGCGGAAGATCACTTTAAGAACGCACTGAAAGCAAAATACCCTAACCGGTATTTGATCAGTGCCCGTTGTGCACATCTTTCCAAACCCAACCAGATCCATTTTGATCAGGGACGGGTGCAATGCCAGAACAGGGTCCTTTGCCAGCGCGGCTGCCCCTTCGGCGGATATTTCAGCAGCAATGCCTCCACCCTTCCCTGGGCACAGAAAACGGGCAATCTTACTTTACGTCCTTTTTCTGTGGTACACTCCATTATATATGATGAAGGAAAAGGAAAGGCAACCGGGGTAAAAGTGATAGATACGAATACAAAAGAAGAAATAGACTTTTTTGCAAGAGTTGTTTTCGTGAATGCCTCTGCTCTCAACACCAATCTCATTCTGCTCAACTCTACATCCAACAGGTTCCCCCAAGGGCTGGGTAATGATAATGGCTTAATGGGCAAATATGTGGCCTTCCATAATTACAGTGCTACCATCAGCGCAGAATACAACGGATTGCTGGAATATAGAACAGACGGCAGGAACCCGGCAGGAGGTGGTTACATTCCCCGCTTCCGGAATGTATACAAACAGGAAACAGATTTCCTGCGTGGTTATGCAGCCGCATTCAGCGCAAGGCGCGCAGAATCCCGCAATTCCAAAGGAATAGGAGAAGAATTAAAGAACAGCCTCGCGAAAACAGAATTAGGGCCATGGCAGGTAGGCTCACATATGATGGGCGAAACCATTCCTAAAGAAAATAATTATGTGCGGCTGGATAAAAGCCAGAAAGATGCATGGGGTGTACCTTTGATCAGTGTTAAGGTAGAGTATGATGAAAATGACCGGCAGATCAGGAAGGATTATTACGAACAGATGCGTGAAATGTTTGAAGCCGCCGGGTTCACGAATATAAAAACCCGCGATACAGATCGTAATCCCGGATTGGATATCCATGAAATGGGGGGTGTACGCATGGGGCACGATCCCAAAACATCTTTACTGAATGGCTGGCATCAACTGCATGCCTGTAAGAATGTATTTGTGACAGATGGTGCCTGCATGACCTCTACAGGTACACAGAACCCAACACTCACTTACATGGCTTTCACCGCACGAGCTGCAGATTATGCGATGAACGAAATGAAGAAGCAAAACCTATAAAACCTAAAGCTGCCCTTTCAGGCAGCTTTTTTATTTTTCGCCGCAACCCAACTTTTACACGATCATGCCCCGTCTTATTGTAGGTATGATCATTGTAAAACTCATGGGCGGATTAGGCAACCAAATGTTCCAATACGCACTGGGCAAAGCTTTGAGCCTGCATCACGAAACCACGCTCAAACTGGACCTCAGCTGGCTGCTCGATCATTCCGCCAAACGCGAAACCGGCTTTGTACATCGTAATTTTGACCTGGATATATTCCGTATACATGTGCCCCTTGCACAACCGGAAGAAGTGAAACGGATCCGCAACCAATGGCTCCCTGTTAAACGGGCAGACCGGCTGGTAAAAAAATTGCTCAGCGTTCCGCAAACCAATATCCGGGAACCTTACTTTCATTATGCACCGTCTGTATTTACTGCCGGCCCTGATGCTTACCTGGATGGATTCTGGCAATCAGAAAAATACTTCAGGCAATACGCCGCTGTGATCCGAAAGGATTTTAATTTCCTCCATCCTATAGGTCCGCAAGCCATCCCGCTTATGGAATGTATCCGGCTGAGCGAGGCAGTGTGTGTGAACGTGCGCCGAAAAGAATACGTGAACAATCCTTACCATGGTGCCATGGATGTGGATTATTACATGCGTGCGGAAAAATATATTCGGGAGAAGGTCAAAGACCCGTACTTATATATCTTCTCAGATGATATAACCTGGTGCGAAGCCAACCTGCATTTTCAATCTCCGGCCACTTTTGTTCCTTTAACGTATGCCGGAGAAAAATACAGGGATCTCTTCAGGATGATGATTGCCTGCAAACACTTCATTATCCCCAACAGCAGCTTTGGCTGGTGGGCTGCATGGTTATCTGAGAACGGAGGCAAACAGGTAGTGGCGCCTTTACAGTGGTTTGCGGGTTTAGGCCCTAAAGACACGCAAGACCTGCTGCCCGAAACCTGGGTGCGTTTATGATACGGCATCTTTTGCAATCACCGTCCAGTCACTGTTGCCAAAACCTTTTTCTATCCAGCGATCCATCTCAGCAGCAATAGCAGGTATAACAGCCAGTGTTCCATTATTATGTTCAACAGTGTTCATGAACAACTGCGTATCCTTACGCGCCATATTCAATTCCCAGGAAGCCTTATCATATTCTCCGCTGCTCATACGCTGGAGGCGTGTAGGTAACATTTGTGCAGGATTCCAGATATCAAACAGCGATCCGATATCCTGTGCAGAAATATGTAAGGCTTTACCAAGAGATAAGGTATCGGCCAATCCTGCTGCAAAGGTTACCAGGAAGCAATTACCGATCAGTTTCATGCCAGCTGCCTTTCCTTCCTCCGGCCCAAAATTGATCAGCTTTCCTGTCATTTTCTCCAGTAAAGGTTTTACTTTTTCAATCACCGCCTGATCTCCGGACACCAGCATGAAGCCACTCCCCTCTCTTGCATTTGCAGGTCCCATAAATACCGGCGCATGCAGATAGGTAAATCCTTTTTCTTTCCATTCTTTTGTACGCTGTATGGCCCCCTCAGCAGAAGTAGTAGTATGATCAATGATCACCGCGCCAGCCTTCAGACCGGGAACAGCTGCAGCCAATACCTGGTTTACGCTGGCATCATCCTTCACAGCAATATGTATATGATCTGCCCCTCTCACAGCATCTGCTGCTGCCGCAAATGCTTTAGCGCCAGCCGCTTCCAGTGCAGTTGCTTTCTCCGGGCTCCTGTTCCATACCTGCACTTCCACTCCTTTATCCAACAAGGCCTTTACGAAATTTGTTCCTAACAGGCCCATGCCTAAAAATGCTCTTACCATATCTTAATTATTAAAGTTTAATTACACGATCGTCTTTTGTGAAACGGGTGTTCTTCACTGCAGCTGTTCCCTGAAATCGGTATTGAAGTCCTACTATATCAGTAGGTTCAGCAGAAAAACTAAGCGTATACGCCTTTGTTCCATTTACAAAGAAATCCATCTGTTTATTTTTCGCTTCCACTTTTAGCTTCACCCATTGGCTCAGATCACAACCAAAACCGGAGAGGTTGGCGTTACTGCTCTTTGCAACTGTACCGTTAGCCACAAGCACAAGGTCTCCTACACAACCTTCCGCACAAAGCGGTATCATGATCATATCGTTTTTACAAAGGATCAGTACTTCTACCCGCTGGCAGGCAGCTGTGCCCTCACGGTACTCGCTTTTTAAACTTGTTTCAAAAGTGAAATGATCATTCCTGATGCCCAGGTCCTGCACATTATAAATACGCAATTTGGGAGGCGAAGGTTGTAAAGGAAGATGATATGCAGAAAGTAATGTTTCGTCAACTACTATCGCACTATCTTTCAGGCTTTCCTCTTTTTTGAAATAAACAGGCACCCCACTGCCCTGTTCCGCCAATGCAAGCCAGCCACCTGAAGAGATCATCAGGTCATGTTCTTTCACGATCTGCTCACCGATGATCAGTTTTGCCCGGAAATACCCCGGTGTATAATAAATGGTAGAGTACTCTTTTTGATCAGCTGGTACGGTTACCTTCCGCCGGATGTCCCAGGACTGTGAGATAGATACCTTTTCGTTGCCCGCAGCACTGGCATCATAAGTAAAGATCACAGAGTTAGGCACCCCGCTGGTTACCGTTGTATTACTCCTGAACTGATAATCCTCCTTATTAATGCGGATAGTGGTGTTTGATAAAAACAACAGGTATACTACAATAATGAGTGGCAGCAACACCGCAAGGCCGTACTCCCACTTCCGGCGGCGGGGTTTGGTTTTCACAGCCATTACAACTTCCGGCTGCTCCGATACTCCGGGAACAGCTGCTGCCTCCCGCCGCTTAAACTCCCGCCAATCTTCATATCCTGCAAACTGCGCCAGGGTATTCAAAGTAGTGGTGGCCGGGATATTATCATACTTCAGCTTTCCCCACAATCTTTTCAATGTAGTCACACTGAGCGTTACACCCGTAGCCTCCCGGATGGTTTCACTGAGTTTTTCGAAATCATAACTTGTCCAGTCATGACTGTCACCCCAGCCCAAACGGGCTTCTGCCAACGCCAGGCACTTTTTTATATAGTTTATCTCAAGACTGTTATTCATTTTAAATGAAGATGTTAGGAGTTTGCAGCTACTTGCACGAACTTGGCGCTCCTTTGAATGGCTATCAATTTACTTATTATTCACATTTGCTGTACCTATCTATTTAAAATTTAAAAACAGGTCATGACAAAAACAGCAATTGTTCTCATCCCGGTCTTTTTCGCCATCATGGCAACGGCCCAGACGAAAAAGAAAGCTCAGCAGGAGATCAAAGTTCCCCTTACTGCTGAAAACTGGGCATTCAAACCCGGCACAGTTGAATTCATCACACACAAGTCAGTGCCCGCCATGAAGCTCCTGGGCGGCCAGGATTCAGCAATTCTGAAAACCATGGATTTCACGGATGGCACAATTGAATATGATATAGAACTGCTTGATCAAAAGTTCACGGCTTTTTATTTCAGGTGGAACAGTGCAAAGGAAACGGAATGTTTTTATTTCCGCCCCGCAAAATCAGGAAAAGGAGATGCGGTTCAGTACGCCCCTTTTATAGATGGTGTTAACCTTTGGGATATGCTTTTCCATTACCAGGCACCAGCCACTTTTGAAACAGGAAAATGGAACCACGTAAAACTCGTTATCTCCGGCAGGCAGATGCGCGCTTATGTAAATAACGATAAATGGCCCTGCCTTTTAATACCAATGCTTGAGGGCAACAATCTGCAGGGTGCTCTTGCATTTGATGGCCATGTGATCATCTCCGGCCTGGTAGTAAAACCCGGCCAAACGGAAGATCTTTCTCCGCAGGAAGGGCCAGACCTCACGGATCACGATACCCGCTATATCCGCAGATGGCAGATCAGCCCACCCGTTGCTGCACCTAAAAAATTTGAATTCAATGATGAGTATTTTAAAAAGAAAGACGCAGTCAGCTGGGATACGATCTGGGCAGAACGCAGAGGATTGGTCAATATCACCCGTAAATATGGTGGCCCTCCTTATCTCTCCCGCAGGCTGGTTTGGCTCAAAACCAATGTACATTCAGCGATCGCGCAAACCAGGAAACTGAACCTGGGTATTAGCGACGAGATCTGGATCTTCGCAAATGGAAAATTCATTGGAACTGACCAGAACATCTATGGCCATCCCCTGATGAAACAACCACAGGGACGCTGTGCTGTTGAAAATGCATCTATGCCTATCCCTTTAGTTCAGGGAGATAATGAAATAATGATCGCCGTAGCATGTGATTTCTATGGCTGGGGAATTATAGCCCAATGGGACAAAGACGAAGATCTGACCCTGAATAAATAATAAAGCCTTCCGCCATGCTTCAACCAGGGGCCGCTCAATGAGGGCGGTCCTTTTCTCTTTGGTTAACCCTCCTTTCACTGGCAAACCACCTTTTCCCGGTTCCTTTCTAAATATTCCATTTTCGGGATCAAATAATTTCTTTTTATTGCATTTAATTACATTTATTGTTATTTTTAGTTACGAAAGCGTATCAATTTAAATGTTATCATTCCACTGAACCAGGCAATTTCACGTTCCCGCTTTCCATTTAGTACCCTTTAATAATCCATTACTTTTATGAGATCCTACTCAAAACTCTTGCTATCCTTGCTTTGCTTTGTGGCGCTGCGCTTGCAGGCACAAACCACACAGGCCTCCATTTACGGCGTTGTTTCAGATGAAAACAAACAACTCATCCCCGGCGCATCCGTGATGGTAAAAAATCAGTCCACCGGTTTTACTTCCCGCACTGTTACCAATTCCAAAGGGGAATACAATATCCGGGAGTTGCCATTGGGTGGCCCTTATGTTGTGACGGTAACCTATGTTGGTTATGCAGATCAGCAGGAAAAAGGCAGTTTTCTCAGCCAGGGAGACGCCACCCGGGTAAATGTGGTCATGAAAGTTTCCGCAGTGACCATGAATGAAGTAAAAGTGGTGGGCAATTCTCTCCGTAACAAAACGGAAAACTTTGGCGCCGCCACTACTGTTACTGCCCGAGACATTTCAAAACTGCCGGTAAATGGCCGGAACTTCACTACCCTGATAGATCTTTCCCCGCTCAGTCGTGGGAGCAATCTATCAGGCCAACTGGCTTCTTCCACCAACTTCACCATTGATGGTACCACAGCCAGGAACCCTACTTCCGGCGGAGGTTCCAACAGCCGTACAGGGGCACCGTATATCATATCCATGGAAGCCATCCGCGAATTCAAAGTGGTGACCAATCAATATGATGTAACCTATGGCCGCAGTGGCGGAGGCACTGTAAGCACCGTAACAAAAGCCGGTACCAATACTTTCACCGGGTCTGCTTTTATGTTCAGCCGGGCAGACTGGCTTTCCAGCCCCAATGATATCCGTGGTGTTAAAAGAACAAATGATTTTTCTACCAATCAATTCGGCTTTTCCCTGGGAGGCCCTATTATCAAAGATAAAGCACACTTCTTCCTTACCTGGGACCGGCAGGCAGATGCACGTCCGCTGCAATTGGCAGACATCCGCACGCCGGACGACGAAAAACGCCTGAACATTACACAATCCACACTGGATCAATTCCAGCAGATAGCCCGCAGCAAATATGGTGTATCCAATGCTCCGCAGTTTGGTTCCTTTGATAAGAAAAGAAGTACGGATGCAGTGTTTGCCCGTATTGACTGGCAACTAAATGAAAAGAACCTCCTCACGATCCGGAATAACTTTATCAATGACCGTAACTACCAGGGCCGTGATGATAACACAGCCATCAATATGTACGAAGTATATGGCGATGCCAATACCTTTAATAATAGTCTCCTTGCCACCCTGCGTACAGTATTGAACCCCAGGGTAACCAATGAGCTGAAACTGCAGCACCTTTATACTTTTGAAGAAAGTGTACCCAATAAACAATTGCCCAAAGAAAACATTCCCCGTGCTATTGTTGAAAGGGTGCAATCCACCATCAATAACAACAACGTATTTACTTCCATCCAATTGGGCGGGCAGCGTTATTCGCCGGAACACTTCTACAATAACATCGTGCAGCTGGTAGATAACGTATACTTTAATACCAATAAAGCTAATTTCACCTTCGGTACAGACATCATGTACAGTCATTTGAATTCGCTGTACGGCAGTGAAATGAATGGCCGTTTTTACTTCACCGGCATGACCAACTTCGATAACAAAACACCCTATCGTTATGCCCGTGAAATAGCCCTCGCCGAAGATCCCAGTCTTAATCAGAATATCCTGAACGCCGGCCTTTATGCACAGATGCAAACACGCCTTGGCCGTGGACTGGAAATGATCCTTGGATTACGGGCGGATTATACCACTTACATGAACAAAGCCAATTTCAACCAAACAGTATATGATCAGTTAGGTGTACGTACAGATAATCCCCTGAATACATTCCAGCTGCAACCACGTATACAGTTCAACTGGGATATCAATGAAAAACACACGGATTATCTCCGCCTCGGCGCAGGGATCTTTGGATCTGATATCAACAACTATGCAATGATCAATAACATGTTGTTCGATGGGACCAAAGTACTTTCCGTTGATATCACAGGAAACAATGTACCAGTACCGGATTTTGTTGAATACAGGAAAGATCCTTCAAAAGCGCCCGGTAAGGAATTGTTTGACCAGCTGGGTCTGGCACGCATCGGTACTATTAATACCAATGCAAAAGACGCCCGCATCCCTGTATTATATAAAGCCAACATTTCCTATAATCACCTCTTCTCCGATCGCCTCAAAGCAGGCATCACCTTCTTCACCAGCATTGCCCGTAATAACTATATGTATGTGGACAGGAATATGGTGGACCAGCCGTACTTCCGATTGCCCACTGAAGGAAATCGTGGTGTGTATGTTCCCGCCGCAACGATCAACCCTACCAATGGTGTTGCAGACTGGACACAGGGAAGGAAAAGCACACAAGTAGGCCGTGTGCTGGAACTGAATGCAGGTGGTAAAGTAAACCAGTATGCTTTTGTAGTGGATGCAAACTGGCGTTATTTCAGAGATGGTGAAATCACCTTCAGCTACACCTGGAATGATGCAAAAGATAACACCTCTTTTAATGGAGACGTTGCCAATACCGCCACGTTGTCCCTCATGGTGAAAGAGGATCCCCGTAACCTGAGCCTCATGAGCTATTCGGACAACCAGTTCCGTCATAAAGTAGTGTTCTATGGTACATTACCCAGCTGGAAAGGTTTCAGTGTTGGCGTAAGGTATTCCGGGCTTGGTGGCACCCGCTACTCCCTTGCAGTGAACGGTAATGTGAATGGAGACTTTGTAAACTCCAACGATCTGGCTTACATATTTGATGTAAATAATCCGGCTGTACCTGAAAAATACCGCACCGGTATCACGAACATCCTGAACAATCCAAGTGTAGATAACAGTCTGAAAGATTACATCCGTAAAAGCATGGGCACCATTGCAGAACGGAATGCTGGCATCAACGGTTTCTATGGCATATGGGACCTTCGTATCGGCAAAAAGTTCAATATTTATAAAAGCCACAATATCGAGATCTCCGGCGATCTCTTTAACGTAGCCAATCTCCTGGATAAAGGCTGGGGCACTAACAAATCCCTCGGAAAACAAAACATCTATTCGCTCGGAGGATTCGATGCAGCCACCAGCGCATATAATTATAATGTGAATGTAAATACCGGTGTAGTAACGCCATCGGGTAACCCCTGGCAGATACAGTTTGGTATACGTTATGGATTTTAAGATACAAAGGCTCCGTAAACCGGAGCCTTTTTTAATTCACAATTTTATAATATCACTCTAAACACGGTTCACTGTAGTTTTACCCACGAAATGGACACGCCGTATTTTGGAGAATGCTTATCAGATCAGATTGACCTGAGTGGTTTTGATGCTTTGTATCATCAATATCACCAGGCGGTATATGCCAATATATGGAAGATCGTGAAACAGCACGAAGCGGCTGAAGACATTCTCCAGGAGGTTTTCCTGGCGCTCTGGGAAAACCGGGTAAAGCTCCGGCCTGCCAAAGTTGCCGGCTGGTTGTTTGTTACCAGCTTCAACAAATCCCTCAAATACCTTAAGCAAAAAGAAAGGCAACAGGTACCGCTTAACACCACAGACATCTACCCTGAAGAGCCGGTTAATGAAGAGTTATACACCTTCCGTTTATCCATCGTGGAAGAAGCAGTAAATCACTTACCAGACCGGAAAAAAGAAGTATTCAGGCTCTGCCGCTATGAAGGAAAATCGTATGACGAAGTAGCAAACATCCTGGGCATTTCCGTTACTTCTGTAAAAGATTACCTCAAACAATCTACCCGTTTTATTAAAGACTACATCTCTCATCACCAGGCGGAAGGCCTTGCCACCGGCGCTTCTCTGCTCCTTTTCTATCTCAGCTGATGCACATAACAATTTCGTAACACCAAACGGCATCCCCTTTTTTGCAGTTCAGGGTATTTATCTCGAAACCACAGAACGCATGACATTAAAAAAGAACGAACGAAGGGAGAAAGCCCGCCTGAAGCAGGAATTTGAAGACTTCCTTCAATCCGGCGATTCCATTCTTCCTCCGAAAAGGTCAGCGCTGCTGCTGGAAAAATTGCATAATTCTATCATTGAAAGAGAAAATACATCCAGACGTATTTTTAAGATCTCTGCAAAATGGACAGCAGCTGCAGCCATGATACTATTAACCGCTGGTGCCCTGTGGCTTCATTATAATACAGATCGAAAACCTACACCTGTTACAGCTGCTGTTGAAATAAAGAAAGATCTGCTGATCGTTGAATCCAACAAGAGCGATAGCGTTCGCCGTTTTGTATTGTCAGACAGCTCTGTTGTGAAATTAGCACAAGGGAGTTCCATCAGCTATCATGCCTCGTTTAACACAGGCAGGCGGGATATAAGGCTTTCAGGAAAGGCCATATTTGAAGTAAGGAAAAATGCAGCAAGGCCCTTTACCGTCTATGCAGGAAATATCAGCACCACAGTATTAGGTACCCGCTTTATGATGAACACATTGCTGCAGAATAAAGTGAGCGTAAGATTGTTTGAAGGGAAAGTGGTGATCCGTTCTGCCGTAGGAACTTTCGGTATGAAGGATGTATACCTCAAGCCCGGAGAACAGTTTGTGATGGATAACCGTTCCAGGCAGTTCACGGTAAAGTCTTTCAGAGAACCTGTCAATAATATTCCGTTACCGGTTCAGGTAACAGATACTACCAGCATATCACTCGAATTCAATCAGGAATCATTGGGAAAAGTATTAGCCAGCATAGGAAAACAATATAATGTAGAATTCAAGTTCAGCGACGACAGCTTTAACAACATGCTGATAACAGGTAAACTCCTGCCATCTGATTCATTAGACGTAGTGCTTTCAATGCTGGGGAACATCAATGGACTGGCATTTAAAAAAGTGGACAATAATAAGATAGAAGTAGCCAGGATTCAATAAGAAAAAATTAACCCCTTAAAAAACATGCCCATTCGGAGCATGCGGGGAAACTATTGTCAAAACAGAAAAAACAATATGATGAAATTCAGATCTCTAACAATCAAATGGTGGCTATGCCTGCTAGCATGTGCCTTTTCAATTTCATTGAAAGCACAGGAGAAACCACAACTTACCGGTATTGTGACATCCGAAAAAGGAGAAATACTGATAGGTGTTGGTGTAAGTATTGTTGCAGCAGGCACTACCGAAAAACAAAATCTCTCTACCAATGAAAAAGGTGTATTTACGGTATCAGGCCTGAAACCCGGTAATAAATACCAGTTCACATTTTCCTTCATGGGGTACGAAAAGTATGTGATCAAAGATTTCGTTATTAAAGCCGGCGCTAATAATTCATTGATCATACGCATGAAGGAAGCGCCCGCCGATCTCAATGAAGTAGTAGTGATCGGATATGGGTCCGTACTTAAAAAAGACCTGACGGGTGCCATCTCAACAATAAAATCCGAGAAGATAACAGAGGTGGCTGTAACCAATGTTACGCAAGCACTCCAGGGCCGTGTAGCTGGTGTAATGGCACAAACAACTTCCTGGAAACCAGGTACCGCTACACAGGTAAGGATAAGGGGCGCACGTTCCATCAATGCCTCTAATGAAGTATTATACGTGGTAGATGGTATGCCCCTAACAGATGGTGCAGATCAGATCAACCCGAACGACATTGAAACCATCAACGTGTTAAAAGATGCTTCTGCTACTGCGATATATGGTAACAGGGGCGCAAATGGTGTGATCATCATTACTACCAAGAAAGGCAAGGTTGGAATGACCACCGTAGAGTATAACGGTTACTATGGCGTACAAAAGAACCGCCCCATGCCTGAACTAATGAATGCGGCAGAGTTTGTTGAGTATTCCCGCGAGGCGCAACGTAATACATTGGGTGGTGCTTATGATCCTAAACCCAGCCGCGATCTCGATTTCAAGAATGATCAACTCGTGGCCACTCCCTACATGCTGAAGAACATGGAAAATGCATGGGCAAGCGGTACTTATGACCCTTCTAAACTGGTGAGCACAGACTGGATGAGTTTGGGTCTTCGTACCGGCAGCATGCAGGACCATCAGCTGAGTGTACGCGGCGGAACAGAAAAAACCAAACTCCTGTTATCCGTTGATTACTTCAACAACGTAGGTGTAGTAAAAGATCAGGATTACACACGTTATAGCATTCGCGCCAACATCGATCACAGTATCAGGGATAATATCAAAATAGGTACACAGTCCCTTTTTACCAGCTCACAATTAAATGCTGGCTGGAATGAGATCTTTGATACGTATGGATTAAAAAGTTTTAACCCTATCGCTTCTCCTTATGGGGCAGACGGGAAAACACTGGCATTATATCCCACTAACAACACCCGTACGCCCAACCCATTAACCAATTTTGGTAATACCAAACGCCTGGTGAAACAGGATCGTTACATCGGGAATTACTACCTGGATGTATCTTTCCTGAACGGGTTCAATCTAAGGTCTAATGTGGGCCTCGATTACCGTGGCACACAAAACCTCAACTTCAACAAAGCCAATACTGCTTCCGCAGGAGGTGAAGCCCCATCCAGTACATCTAATGGCGGTAACAAAAAACTCATGTACAGTTGGGAGAACATCCTGAGCTATAATAAATCTATCGGTGATCACAACCTCTACGCAACTCTGGTACAATCCATACAATCTGAAACAACTGAAAGTTATGGTGTTTCCGTGAGGGACCTCCCCTATGATCAGCAGTTGTACTATAATGTAGGGAGCGCCTTAACCATAAGCGGCGTTTCCAGCGGTTACTCACGTTCCACGCTGGCTTCCTTTATGGGAAGGCTCAATTACAACTATAAAAATAAATACCTCGCTACTGTTTCTACCCGTTATGATGGTTCTTCTGTACTGGCAGTAGGCCACAAATGGGTAGCATTCCCTTCCGTAGCATTGGCATGGCGCCTGAAAGGTGAGAATTTCCTGAAAGATGTAAAAGCGATCACAGATCTGAAACTCCGTTTAGGCTGGGGCAGAACTGGTAACTCCGGTGGTGTGTCGCCTTATATTACCTGGGGTAGCCTGTCCACCGTAAGGTATGTATACGGTGAAACTTCCAAACTGGGCTTTGCACCTACAGACATGATCAATCCTAACCTTGGCTGGGAAACTACCGGGCAATATAATATAGGACTTGATTTCTCTTTGCTCAGGGGCCGTATTTCCGGTAGTATTGAAGCATATCAGCAAAATACCAGCGATCTGTTGCTGGACCAGCAATTGCCCACTGTGTCCGGATTTGACAAGATACTCGTGAACATTGGTAAAACAACCAATAAAGGATTTGAAGTAACCATCAACACCGTGAATGTATCTACCAGGAAATTAAAATGGAGTACGGACTGGATCTTTGCTACCAACAAACAACGGATCGTAGAACTGTACAACGGTAAAAATGACGACCTGGCATCCGGTTGGTTTATCGGTCAGCCTGTTAAAGTGGCGTATGACCTGAAGCCAAATGGTATCTGGCAGGATACAGATGCAGATAAAGCAGAGATGGCCAAGTTTGCTGTCAATGGCGCTGTATACAAACCAGGAGATGTCAGACCGCTCGACCTGAATCACGACTATAAGATCGATGCGGCAGACAGGTCCATCTTTGGTCAGGCGGATCCGAAATGGACAGCCAGTTTAGGCAACAACATTCAGTATGGTAATTTCGATGCCTCCGTTTTCATCTATGCCAACGTAGGCCAGACTATTTATCACGATCTGGATATGCGTTTCGATGGTCGTTACAATCAACCTAAACTGGATTACTGGACGCCTAATAATCCAAGCAAGACCTATCCCCGTCCCTTCCTCGGTTCAGCCGGTTTAAGCTACTTGAGTATCTTGAACTATTACGACGGTTCTTTCCTGCGCGTGAAGAATATTTCTCTTGGTTATACACTCCCTGCTCCTCTTGTACAAAAAGCACATTTACAGAAGTTCAGGATCTATGGCAGTGTACAGAATCCTTTTGTGGTTACCAAGTTCCCCGGCACCGATCCCGAAGGAGCTACCGGCTTTAAGGAACCAAGCTTAACCATGTACCTGGTGGGTGTGAATGTAGGTTTCTAATATTTTCTTAATACTATAAACAGAGATAAATGAAAAAGATATATGCGTGCCTTGCGGTTGTTATGGCAATCACTTCTTTCACCGGTTGTTCAAAATTCCTGGAAGAGAAAGTTATTTCCAAAGTCTCTTATCAGCTCTATGAAACACCGGAAGGTGTGGAAGGAGCATTGACCGCAGCCTACAATAATCTCAGGCTGGCAGTGAATGGAGAACGCGCGCTTACATTCAGTGACGCCGGAACAGACCTCTTTACGGTAGGGTCTGATGGTGACAGGTCTTTCAACCAATACCTCGCTACTTTAAGCTCTTTGAGCGGCGATGTATCTGACTACTGGGATTATCACTACTTCGGTATCTCCCAATGTAACGTAACACTGAACTACCTGCCTAAAGTAGCCATGGATGAGAACAGGAAGAAGGTAGTGGAAGCAGAGGCAAAGTTCCTTCGTTCTTTCTATTACTTCGAGCTCATTCAGCATTTTGGTAATGTGCCACTAATACTCATCCCCACAGATAAGGTAAAAACAGATTTCAAACGTGCACCGGTAAAAGACATCTATGCTACCATCATTGCAGATATGGTAACGGCTGTTGCGCAATTGCCGGTAGCAGCTGCAGAACAGGGTCGTGCTACAAAAGCTGCCGCTGCACATCTGCTGGCAAAGATCTATCTCGCCAGAGGAAGTGCCGTTTCTGCAGAACAGAAAGCTATCCGCGGTTCAAAAACAACGGATATCGACAGCGTTATTTTCTATGCCGGCCAGGTAGTACGCCAGGAAATAGGTAAATACACCCTCGTACCGGATTACACCCAGTTATTCGATATTGCCAACCAGGTGAATCCTGAAGTGGTATTTGCCGTACAGTTCACCACCACTACCCTCAACAACGGAAGCGGTAACAACCAGCACCTCTATCACGTTCCGCAATACGATGCTGTGAACACTAAAATCTTAACCCGTACCACGGAATATGGTCGCCCTTACCGCAGGGTGCGTCCTACACCTTATGTATACAACGGTTTGTTTGGTGCTACTCGTAAATACGATTCCCGCTTCGCGAAATCATTTGTATGGGCTTACATCGCCAACGTAGCAGCAACCGGTATTACTACCACCGCCGGCAATAAAATAGATGTAAAGCCAGGCGATACCGCTATCTGGTTCACGCCAACGCTCTATGCTACACAGGCAGAACAGGATGCAGCTACACAGGAAAACAAACGTTTCTCTTATTTCTTCCCGTTGAACTTCTACCTCCCTTTTTCCAGGAACAACATCTTCCCCGGCTTAAAGAAATGGCTGGATAAAACACGTATCACCGCTAATGACACCAATGGTTCTAAAGACTGGATGGTGTTCCGCTATGCTGAAACATTGTTACTGCTGGCTGAAGCTTATGGCCGTAAAGGTGAATACGAAAATGCCGCTAAATATATCAATGAAGTAAGAACACGTGCTGCTTACAAAGATGGGGAAATGAAAACCACCCAGTACTGGACGTTTGAAGGTGGTAGTTATGCGGACAGGACTAAGAGTACCGTTCCGGACATGCAGGTAACTGCCGCACAGATCACTAACAATTTTGTTGATTTCATCCTGGAAGAAAGAGGCCGTGAAATGCTGGGTGAGTTGAACAGGTGGGAAGATCTGGACCGTTGCGAAAAACTGGTAGAGCGCGTGAAATTATACAACCCGGATGCACAGAACATCCGCGACTTCCATGTACTGCGCCCTATCCCGCAAACACATATCGACAGGCTGATCCCTAAAGGACCTATCGAAGAAGAACAAAACATTGGTTATTACTAAACTAAAAATACACCCGTATGTTCAGAAAAGTTTTATTTGCAGCAGCGTTATTGCAGGTGGTTGGTTCATCCATAGTATCCGCACAGGAAACGGCCCGTTTTAAAGAGATCAATAAAGCATTTTTGTCTCCTGATTCAAAGATAGTACTGATCGCATCGCACAGGGGTACACATAATGATTTTCCGGAGAACTCCATGGCTGCATTCAAAAGAGGTATAGAATTAGGTATTGATGTATTGGAGCTGGATGTACGCCACACCAAGGACGATTCCCTGGTAGTGATGCACGATGCTTCAGTAGACAGAACAACAAACGGTACAGGAAAAGTAGCGGATCTTACTTTTGAAGAAGTAAGGAAACTACGCCTGAAGTTCAATGGCCAGTTAACGGAAGAACAGGTGCCTACACTGGAAGAAGCGTTGAACCTCGCAAAAGGTAAAATACTGGTAGACCTGGATATTAAAACCAACCGCGTTCCCCAGATCATCAAAGTGGTGAACAGAACGCAAACTGCCAGCACTACCATGTTCTTCTTAGGCCGTGGCCTCTATGCTAAAATGGTGAAAGAGCAAAACCCGGGTTTTAGAACATTGGTGAGAACACATCAGGCATCAGATATTGATTCCCTCTTTGCGATCACCAAAACAGAAGCGGTACATATAGATCCTTCTCACAACACAATAGAAGTAACTTCTAAAATTAAGAAGAATGGCGGACGCGTATGGATCAATGCGCTCGGCGAAGTAGACAAAAAAGCTGCTGCCGGCGACCTGGAAGCTTATGGTGAATTACTGAAGAATGGTGCGAATATGGTGCAAACGGATTATCCCGCATTGCTGATGAAATATCTGAAAAGCAAAAATCGCTATTACAATTAACACAACTAAAACCCTGAAAAGCTCCGGTATATACCGGAGCTTTTTTATTACTGGCATGGTTTTGAACCTATTATTGAAAACATACACCATGGACAGTATTAACCGGCAACAGCCAGAAGACAATCATGAAGACCTGCATGGCCATCCAGGCATTCAAAAGCTGAAAGAACTTGCAGAGAAAGCGGAAAGCTGTTTCTTCTGTACACGTATAACAACAGGAGAACAATTCTCCACCCGCCCAATGGCCACATTAAAAGTGGATGATAATGGAACCTGTTGGTTCCTGAGCGCTAAAGACAGTCATAAGAATGCGGAAATCGCAGTGGATCCTGCTGTGCAGCTGCTGTTTAAAGGGAGTACGCATTCAGATTTTATGACCCTGTACGGCAGGGCCTCCATTAACGACAATAAGGAGAAGATAAAAGAGCTCTGGAACCCGCTCATCAAAACCTGGTTCACAGAAGGAATAGATGATCCCCGCATTTCGGTGATCCGGTTCATTCCTTTAGAAGGGTATTACTGGGATACCAAACATGGGCAGATTGTGGCATTTGCGAAACAGATCGTAGGTGCACTTACCGGCCAAACACTGGACGATTCTATAGAAGGGAAAATAACCGTATGAAAAAAGAGACAGTCAAAGGACTGTCTCTTTTTTATTATTTCTATACTTTGTAGTACTGCTCCCAGCCCTTACGTGGCGGAGGTCCAACAAGTAAATCGTTTGCATGTTTGTTGTTAGTAACGATCTTCTTCTCTCTATCAAATTCAATTTTGCTGCCTGTCCATTGTGCCATTACACCAAGGCAGAACATCTGGCTCAATGGTCCTGCGATAGAGAATGGTGAACGGGTTTGTTCCTGTCCTTTACAAGCAAGGAGGAAGTTCGCAAAGTGATTGGAAGGGCTTTTCGGCACTACCGGCAATTTACTTTCCATCTCTTTTGCTTTCTCTTCAGGAATGATAGACAAGGTACTGCCATGTGAACCTCCTTTAAAGGTCAGCTCTTTACTGTAAATGATCTTACCCGGATTGAGCTTAGCAGGTTTGATCGCACCATTACTTGGTGGCGGAATATTTGGATCGAGGCCTGATACCCCATATCCTGCAGGGATCGGAGGTAAGTTGTCTACTCCATCATACCAGCTCACTTCCAACGGCGGCATATCACCACGTTTAGGGAATTTGAAAGATAAAGTGGTAGAAGTGGGATAGAAGAAATCGTTGTGGCCCGTTAATTTCACCGGGTTCACTTCATAAGGCAGTCCCAGGTCCAGGAACTGATGCACAGTATCCAGGGTATGTGCTCCCCAGTCTCCCAAAGCACCCATACCAAAATCAAACCAGCAGCGCCATTGACCATTCACAAAATCCTTGTTATAGGTATGCCCATGTGTTTGCATCTGCCATACATTCCAGTCCAATGTATCCGGAGTAGGCTCAGTTGCAGGGAAAGATTTGATATTGGTATCCCATCCATGCCAGCGGCGGGATGAGTTCATGTGCGCAGTTACAGCTGTTACATCTTTGATGATACCTGCCTCCTTCCATGCTTTGAACTGGAAATAATTAGCTTCAGAATGTCCCTGGTTACCCATCTGTGTAACCACCTTAGGATACTTCTTCGCCGCTTTCATCATCAGTTCTACTTCATTGAAAGTACGTGCCATTGGCTTTTCTACATACACATGTATACCAAGCGACATCGCCATCATCGTAATAGGAAAGTGAGCAAAGTCGGGAACGCCAATAGATACCGCTTCGATCTTTTTGCCCATTTTATCAAACATCTGCCTGAAATCCTGGAACCTCGGTACATCAGGGAATTGCTTCAATGTATCCAGTGTATGCGGTGCACCCATGTCTACATCACACAACGCCACGATATTAGCCAGGCCGGTTTTATACAAAGCCTGTATAATTTCTCCGCCACGGTTACCAATACCAATGCAGGCCAGGTTCACCTTTTCACCCGCTTTCAGCGGTTTGCCGTTTGCCATCAATATGCCGGGAGCAGCAATTGCCGCAGACGCCAGCATAGCTTGTTTCAAGAACGACCGTCTTGAATAATCATTATTCATACGTGTAATTATTTATAGTATTAACATTCCAAAATACATAAATAATTTACAGAATCATATGAATTTTACTCCACTGTGCTCAACAGCCGGGCAATGTTGGTATAAAACGGCCTTACGGAGAAGAAATAACCGATCCCGATCACATCAAAATGGTCGTACCCGTTATATACGCCCACATCATTCCACACACCTTTTTCCAGTGGAACTGCAGGATCGTAGGGCCTGATGACACTGCCTGCCGGGCCACTCATCCCATAAGTATTGGCCGCCCCATCATTTGGCCACCATTTGGAATCTATCACAATCTTACCGGGAACATTACGGGTATAATTGCCAAGGCCCATCAGTATCGGTGTGGGAAAAGCAATTGGCATTAATACAGGGTTCATATCCAGGCGGGGATATTCCCAACCGGTGAGCAGCCCACGGAGAGAAGCTTTGGTTGTAACAGAGAAATAGTACACATTCCGGGAATCCGGTTCTGTGGCTTGGGCTGCTACAGCTGCTTCCGGTGTAACATCATGCCCGGAATAATCATCCGTGCTCCAGATGTCGCTGTCCTCTACCCTTTGCGCGTAGGCATTCCAGCTTTCGCCGGGTTGTTGTTCCAGTCCCCATTGTTCCAGGCTGAAATCGTAGATCTTTTCAATTCCCGGAACAATTCCTGCCAACGCGGCCACCCAGGTAACCATTTTACGCACAAACGGAATATTCCCGTCCAGCAACAAATAGGAAAGTGTGGCGCCATTATGCGGTGTGCTGATGGTAGTAACAGATCTTACCCAACCGGTTTTATCTCCATTGAAAATATCCGCGTGTGCAGGATCTGTTCTCTCTGCAGCATTGCCCTGTTCCAGCAACGCCACCAGCTTACGCACGGTAATGCCCCCCATGCTATGCCCCAGCAAATGCACAGGATGTGCTGCATCCCATTCCGGATAAATACCGGGGAAATAACGTACCCGTTTTTGCGCATGCCCAAAATGGCTGCTGTGGAATTTCCCATAATCCACATACCCGCCTTTAATATAGTAATACAATTCTATGGCACGGTCCCAGTTACTGCTTACCGGGCCAACTTTTGCCTCATACGCAGGATAACCGCTACCGGTAAGGTATTGGGGAATATTGTCCTGCCCGCCCCAATAATGATAAAGCCCGCCCATTTCTCCTGGTCCGAAGCCCCCGAGGCCATGTACCATAATAATAGGAATATGCCCTCCACTGCGATGCATGCCGGAATGGCCGGCTGGCAACGGAATAGCTTTATCCAATGGGGTTACCGCTTCATTAGCCACTTCTTCTTTCTGAGAGAGGGATGACTCTTTTTTACAGGCAATGGCTAACAGCATTACTAAAATGATGAGGTAGTTTTTCACAAGCATTGATGATTTTTTTTGGAGTAAGGTGGCAATATAGAGCATTTAGCCCCTGTCTTAAAGCTAATCAATTGTTAATGAAACGAAAAAGGACCGTCCCAAAGCAGAACGGCCCTAAGTATATTATTAATGAATAGTTAATTATGCTTTCCTGTTCAGCAGCAGTTCTATCATCATTTCCAGTTTATCCTCATTGTTTGCATTGATCATGAAATTACCGAAGATCAAACGGCCTTCTCCATCTATCAGGAAATTTGCAGGAGCTCCTCCTCCATTATCCAGGTTACCTTTTGCCCTCCCTTTTACATCCTCCAATGGCGTAAATGTATATCCGCTGCTTTTCATAAAAGGAATTACATAATCGTTCTGCTCAGATACAATATTGATCCCAATATAATCAACAGCCCTTCCTGGAAACCTGCGAAGTGCATTTTCGAAATGCGGGAATTCTCCACGGCAGGGACCACAACCAGGGAACCAATATGTTAGCAATACTACCCTCCCCTTGTAATCAGATAAAGAGGTGGTACCGGCACGCAGATAACGTTTTAAAGTAAAAGGTGTAGCTGGCTTTGATACAGCATCCAGTCTTTTCCATATATCTGCATCTATCTGTGCTGCACCCTTGCCTAATTTAGTTCCATAAACGCTGAGTGCTTTTTTTAATTTCACCTCCGGTGTTCTAGAGAAATACACGATCAGGCTATCATAAGCCGCCTGGTTATTTCCTGATAAAGCGATAGATTCCGCCTTCAATAATTCCCGGCTCGCGTTAAAACCAAAATACCATGGTACTTTCACTGAACTGATCAATGCAAATGCCTCTTCCCCTTTTTTCTCCGCTATTAGTTTTTTTACTTCCAATACCTTCTGTGCAGTGGTCAGTTGAACGGCCCACTCTTTCGCTTCATCATTTTTCATGTTCCCCAATTCTGTTGCCAGTGCAACCGCCTTTGCAGGATCAATGTCCAGCAAAAGATCAAAGTAAGGATACATACCATTGCGGGACCAGCTGAACTTCTCCGGGGAATACCTGTTTTTCAGCGTATCAAATATTTTCGCCTTATAAGCTGAGTCCCTGGAATCTACCGCCAGCCAATAGAGGCCCTGCGCGCCCCGTTCGTTTGCAGGGAACCGTTTTACCACATCAAAGATCATGGTTTCCCATTTGCTGTGATCTTGCTTAAAGGAATGTGCATAGTAGAAAGCATACATCGCATTAGAGGGATCTGATTCCATTGCTTTCCGCAGGTATTCCATGCCTCCCGAAAAATCTCCCCAGCGCTGTGCATCTGCCCATAGATCTCCCCATGCTTCAGTAAAAGAAGGATTGAGCGCCACTGCCTTCAGTAAATAAGGTTTTGCCTTAGCATCTTCCGCATTGGTATATGCTTTGCCGATAGCATATGGAACGATGGCGGAACGGGGAAACTGCTTCATCCATTTTTCATATTGTGCCACAACAACCGGCGTGCTTAAACCAGCTGCTTTGATATACGCTTCATGCAGCCGCAAACTATCAGGAGCAGCCTCAATAGCGGCGACCAATTCTTTTACTTGCGCAACTGCAAAAAGAGGGAATAAGAATAGAATAATAACGATCCTTTTCATAACAATATTTAGGTCAATTAAATTTAAACAAAAAAGGGCCGTTCCAAACAGAACGACCCTGAGAAAAAGGCTAATAAAAAGTTAATTATGCTTTCCTGTTCAACAGCAGGTTGATCATCATTTCCAGTTTATCCTCATTCTTTCCATCGATCCTGAAATCATTAAAGATGAGGCGCCCTTCTGCATCTATCAGGAAATTTACAGGAGCTGCCCTCCTGTTATCCATGTTTCCTTTGGCCCTTCCTTCTTCTTCTTCAAGCGGTGTAAAAGTATATCCGCTGCCTTTCATAAAAGGAATTACGTAATCATTCTGTTCAGAAACGATATTAATTCCTACGTAATCAACAGGTTTGCCTTTGAATTTACGCAACGCATTTTCAAAATGCGGGAACTCCCCACGGCAGGGCCCACAGCCAGGGAACCAGTATGTCAGCAACACTACCTTACCTCTGTAATCAGATAAAGAAGCTTTACCAGGTGTTAAATAACGCTTCAAAGTAAAAGGAGTGGCAGGTTTGGAAATGGCATCCAGCCTTTTCCAGATATCTGCCTCCACCTGTGCAGCATCTTTACCCAGTTTAGCACCATAAGTATTGAGCGCACCTTTCAATTCCACCTCCGGTGTTTTGGAAAAATATACAATGAGGCTGTCGTAAGCTGCCTGGTTATTACCGGATACAGCAATACTTTCTGCTTTTAAAATGGCAAGGCCCGTGTTAAATCCAAAGTAACGTGGTAATTTTATTTTACTGATCAGCGCCAAAGCTTCATCACCTTTTTTCTCTGCGATCAGTTTTTTTACCGCTACTACATTTTGTGCGATCGTCAGCTGATCATCCCATCCTTTCATTTCCTCACTTTTGAACTTCACCATGTCTTCTGCCAGCGAAAGGGCCTTTGCAGGATCGGTATCCAGTAAAACATCATAGTAAGAACTCATACCACTGCGTGACCAGCCGAATTTTGCAGGAGAATAGCTACTTTTCAGCATTTCAAATATTTTCACTTTATAGGCAGCATCCTTTGAATCCACTGCCAGCCAATACAATCCCTGTGCACCGCGTTCGTTGTCAGGAAAACGTTTCACCAGGTCAAAGATCATGGCTTCCCTTTTCGCATCATCATCCTTAAAAGAATTGGCATAATAAAAAGCATAAGCGGCATTGGAACGATCAGATTCTGCTGCTTTCCGCAGATATTCCTGCCCGCCTTTAAAATCACCCCAGCGTTGTGCATCCGTCCACAGATTACCCCATGCTTCCGTAAAGGAAGGATCAATAGCTACTGCTTTCAGCAAATAAGGTTTTGCTTTGGGATTCTCCCTGTTAATGTACGCAAGCCCAATACCATAAGGTACCATGGCAGAACGCGGAAATTTCTTCATCCACTTTTCATACTGCGCCACCACCGCAGGTGTATTCACGCCTGCTGCTTTTGTATAGGCTTCGTGTACGTTCAAACTATCCGGCGTTGCTTCTACCGCGGCGATCAGTTTAGCCAGTTCTGCTTTATCTGTAACAAGAGTAGGCTCCTTCATCTGTGCTACCGCAAGAAGAGGAAATAAGAGTACGAGAATGATCATTCTTTTCATAAATAAATATTTTAATAAGGGTTTTGCGTAAGTTGTCCTTTACTGGCATCTATTTCAACACCATTGAGCGGAAGGAGATAACGTTTACTGTCCAGCGTATATGTTTTAGGTGTATTCACATCTATACCGGTGATGCTTACATTAAAGAAATCGCGTGTTACGGCAATATCGTCTGCAGGATGATCGTTCACGCTGAACCGGCGGATATCATACCAACGCATCACAAAGGGCATTTCCCTTCTTCTTTCTTCCAGTACCTTTTTGATAGCATCATTTTTGTCAGTAGCCGCTAAAGCAATATAGGTGCTCATTCTTTTTAACCGCAGTATATTCACTGCATCCATGGCTGCTCCTGCTTCATTCTTACGCGCCAGTGCTTCTGCTTTATTGAGCAACACTTCTGCTACTGTAGGCCCCGACGGCGCATTCCTGCCATCGCTGAACATGGTATAACGGTATGTAGCCGGCTCCACTACACTAAATCTTCTGCCGCCATTCGGAATCATCAGGTTTTTATAACGCAGGTCATTCGCCTGATCATAAGATGCCAGCAAAGCAGCACTAGGTATGAACCACTGTGAACCATTATAGATATACCGTGTATAATAAAACTCAGACCAATACAGGAACTTAGCCGCCACCCAATCATTCAGTTCATTATAGTTTAAAGTAACGGCCGGGTTGGCATAGGTAATAGATCTGCCTGGGATCAATGTTTTATAATCCACCAGTTTGGCGGTTGTGGTGGCAAGCGCTTTATTCGCCTCCTCAATGCTCTTATCATAATCTCCTGTGAACAGATAGTACCTGCTCATAAATGCAGAGATCGCTTTTTGGCTTACCCGCCAGGCACGACGCGGATCAACATCATCGTATGCCGTTTTCTTTGCTTCTGCTATATCAGCGAGTATGAAATCATAGGTTTCCTTCAACGTGGCCCTTTTCAGAGAACCAGTATAATCAATGGTATTTTTGATAGGCAATCCCATGCTGTTCATATTAGCCTCCAGATAAGGCGCGCAATAATGATTCACCAGCACCCAATAGGAATAAGCCCGTATAAAATAAGCATCTGCTTTTACCCGGGCCCTTACTGCCTGATCTCCGGTTACATTCTCAATATTGGCAAGAATAAGATTAGCCGTGAAGATCTTCTTGAATTCGGCATTCCATAATGCATCGGCAGCCGCACCTACCAATCCATCCACACTGAAAACATAATATTGCATGTTATCAATAGTAAATGCACCAGGGTTCTTCTTATACAGATCTTTTGTTATTTCATTATCATCAGTAGAGTATACCGAAGTTATATCTGCCTCTTCATAAAAAATAGGCGCATTGTCCACCAAAGCTTCCAGCTGCGTAACAGTTTGAATGCTGGCCTGTTTCTTCGGTTCTTCTTCCAGGTATTTTTTACATCCGGCCAATAGGATGATCCCTGTAATTATATATAGCTTCATAATAATTAAAATTGAAGGTTTACACCAAATGTATACGTCTGCACAGGTCTGTTTGTACCCGGCAGCCAGTCAGGATTATAGCCTTTGCTATTGGCTTGCCATATGAGGCCCAGGTCCCTGCTTTGTGCAAAAATCTTCAGGTTATCGATATGCATGGTACGGGTAAGTTTCCTTGGCAAATTATAATCCAGCGTGAGTTCCTTACATTCTATATAAGAAGAACTTTCAACCAGGCTGCTCAATGCCGGCGCATAACGGTCCCACAGGTAAAGTTTTGTTTCATTGGGATTTGCAAAACCCGGAATATCAGGATTGCCTGCCAGTACATCATTCACATATTTGTTCACGAACACCTTACCAGAACCGATAGTGGCTGAATAGTTAAATCCGGGATTACGGTAAACCCCACCCAGCTTTCCAACAAAGATCGCCGTTAACGTAAAGTTGTATGCCTGGATCGTATTCACCCAACCCAATGTATGCGGAGGCGTGGTGGTACCTTCATAATTCAGGAATGGCAATCCCAACCCACGGTTGTACAGGGCCACATCATTGAATGATTGTAAAGTTCCTTTAGGGCCTTGCACTTGCGCAATACCATCCTTCATGCCTTTGTAAGTAAAGGAATACAATGCATTCACCGGACGCCCCTCCACAAACTCTCCGGCTATCAGTTGGTACACATACAGGGAAGGACTATAAAGACTGTTGATCCTGTTATGATTGTAAGCATAGTTAAAGGAGGTGGTGTAACGAACAGGTGTATTCGGTATATCCAGGTTTACCCCCAGGGTCAGTTCAATCCCTTTATTGGTGATGCCAGCATTATTGAATTTCTGGATAGTGGTGCCGGAAGCTGCAGGTAATGCGATATTACCGATGATCCCCTCTCCTTTTTTATTATAGATATCTATGGATCCAAAGAGTTTGTTCTTCAACATGGCAAAATCGATCCCCAGGTTCGTACTGGTTGTTTTCTCCCAACGCAGGCCCGGATTACCATTATCTGCTATGGTAGCAGTGATGGTGCCGGTATTTGCATTCAGGCTGGAACCCACATTCAGTAATGCTTTGGTGGAAGTAGACCTTTCTACATTCCCATTCTTACCATAGGTAAGGCGAAGTTCCAGGCGGTCAAACAGGTCCGCATCTTTCATGAAATCTTCTTCTTTCGCATTCCATTTGGCGCCTACAGACCACAGAGGCGACCAGCGCAATGCCGGGTCATCTGTAATAAAGTTCGATGCGTCACTTCTTACACTACCTGAAAGGGTATACTTGTGATTGTAAGTGTAAGAGGCATTGCCGTAAAAAGAAACAAACTTGTTCCGCTCCCAGCCCAATACAGTATTTCCTCCCGGAACAGTAGCAGTGCTCCCGATGAAATTCGTCAGCAGATCAAGCGAACTTCCATATCCATAAGGTGGTACGGTAGCCTGAAGCTTATCAGAAAAATATCCATATATATAAGGATTGGCCTGCGTGGTATTCGTGGTCTGGGACAATTCCATACCTGCAATAACGGATATGCCATGTTTTCCCGCCAATGTTCTGTCAAAGCTAAGTTGATTACGTAACAGATAACTTTCAAGGTTGGTATTACTCAGATCAAACTGGCGGCCACTGGCATCTGTAAACGTGCGTGGTTTCAGGATACCGCCTTTAGGAATGAAGGAGCGCCCCACTGTTTTGGTATTATTGTTATACTCTGTAAGTGTATTTATTAAACTCCGGGCATAGAAGCTATTCTCACTATAAAAATCCGCATAGTCTGTTTTACCTCTTTCATACTGGAATTTAGCATCAAAGGTGAGCCCCTTCAACAGTCTCACATTCAGCCCTGCCTGTATCCTCGCATTGAGGGCTTCACTGTTTAGCTTTCTGCTGTTAACCTCACGGAGCAGATTGTAGGACCAGTCTGAATAAGGGAACTTATTAAAAGGTATAAGTGCCAGTTGTTCCCTGTTATAGGTTTTCAGATTTGTACCATAACTACCATCTGCGTTCAGCAACATTTCATAAGGAGAGAGGTCCTGTATCTCGGAAATAGTAGCCCCGCTGGTTTCACGTTTTCTATATTGCAGATTAGCACCGATATTAAAGTTCAGGAAATTTGTAAGTTTAAAATCATTGTTCAGATTGATGTTAAAACGATTGGAACTATTTCCCTTGTAAGCACCTTTTTCACTTTCATACATCACGGAAGCGTATGTTTTAGTACGGTCTGTTCCTGCCTGCAGGCTTACATTATACTGGTTAAGGATGGCCCTTTGCATGAGTTGGTCCCTGATCTGGGAACGATTACTGGTTTTGCTTAAACGGTCCAGCCCTGCATTCATATCTGCCGTGCTGATCTGTCCGTTCTTATTGGCAAACAAAAGTTCCTGTGCCAGCGTCAGCGAATTGGTGACATCTGTAAAACCGCCTGCGTATGGAATAAAGAACCAGCTATTATCAAAAGCCTTCCGCTCGTATGCTACCTGATCTGCTGAGTTGGCTTGTGTAAGCACCTGGTCAAGGTTCACCATTTTGGAGATCCGGGTAAAGGCACTCGCATTCACCTGTAATTTGCCACCTGTTCTTGCTTTTTTGGTAACAATTACGATCACACCATTCGCTGCACGCGCCCCCCATATGGAAGCAGCTGCTGCATCCTTTAATACCGTTACAGACTCTACATCGTTGGGATTAATATCAGAGAAGTCGCTGCTGGCTATCGGGAAACCATCCACTACAATTAAAGGCCTCCTGTCTGCATACAAAGTAGTGTTACCGCGAATGAGGAAGCTCATGCTCCCATCTTCATTTTCTTTTGCCTGCATGCCTGCTACTAAGCCCTGCAATGCAGTAGATATATTAGATACCGGCCGTTTGCTCAGCATCTCTTTGCCTACGGTTGTGAAAGAACCCGTAGCGCGCTCTTTGGAAATAGTTTGATAACCGGTTATCATTACCTGTTGTAATGCTTCAGACGCCAGTTCCAGTTGTATGTTCAGGACACTGCCTTCCTCAGTATACACTTCCTTCGTTTTATAACCAATAAAAGAAATGATCAGCACGGCTTTACCCCGTAATCCTTTTACCTCAAACGTTCCATCCTGACCAGTGGTAACGGTGTTGCTGGTATTTTTAACCCGCACGGTGGCACCCGGCAATGGTGTTCCTTTATCATCTGTTACCCTTCCACGCACATCTATCAATACTATGCCCGAAGGTTTCCACAACACAGGTTTGCGGGAAAGGATGATATCCTTCCCATCGATACGGAAATTCAGCGGCTGGTCCTGCAGCACGATCTTCAGGAAGCCCTCCAGCGGAAGGTCCTTAACAGTCAATGAAACAGGGCGGGTATCCTCCAGCAGGTCGCGGTTATAAAAAACCACGTAGCCAGTTTGTTTTTTAATGGTAGAAAAAATGTTCTTTAAGGAAACATCTTTTCCGGAAAGTGTAACAGATTGCCCCGATCCCTTAGCGTGCGCACTCAGAAAAACAACCGTAAGTAAAAAAGCGGTCAGTCTCATCACTAACAAGATTTTGGTTAGAGCCCGCGGGCCTGCAGACCGGCATTTCCCGGTCATAGCCCACCCGGGCCTGATAGCAGATTTTTGCATAAATTGCATTGTGTGGTTGGTAAATAATTGACTTCTAACAGGTGTCGATAGGGATCAGCCAGGCAATTCGGCCGGAGTGGAGCAAACACGCCGGCCTCTTTTTTTTAATGGTTGATCTTACGCAATAGATTGCTGTAGCGGTACTTTCAGTACCACCAGCTCATGACTAATGTTCCATATATGATAAGTGTATTTTCCCTATTTCCTTACGATCAGCTGCCTGCCTTTGATCTCAAAATGGACCTCGGCATCCCGCAGCGCTTCTATTAATCCCGCTAAACTTTTATTCCTGCTCAATTCCCCGCCAAAGCGGATATCCGGCACACCGCCTGCATATACCACTTCAATATCGTACCAGCGTTCCAGCTCCTGCATCACTTCTTTGAAGCTGGCGCCTTCAAAATTGAAGAGACCATTTTTCCAGGCCATTATTTTATCAACATCAGGATTGCCCACTACTTTAATATCATCAGACAATTGTGCCTGCTGGCCCGGTTGCAGTATCACATGTTTACCGTTCTGCAAACCGCTTACCTTCACAGCACCTTCCAATAATGTAGTACTCAATCCATCATAAGCATTAATATTAAAATGCGTGCCCAGCACTTCCACTTTCATATTCCCGGCCTGCACTTCAAAAGGCCTGGCCGCATCTTTCACTACTTCAAAATATACTTCCCCCGTTACCTCTACTTTCCTTTCACGACCACTAAACGTAGTAGGATAACGTAATGTGGAGGCGGCATTCATCCACACCCTGGTGCCATCGGACAATCTTACCTGGAACTGGCCGCCTTTTGGAGTGGTAAGGGTATTAAAACTGATCACACCCTCATTACTACCACCGTCATATATCAACTGGCCCCCGGCCTGCTTTACAGCTATGCCACCCTGTTGTATCACCTGGTTCCCTGTACTATCCAATGTAACCACAGATCCATCTGCCAGCGTGAGCATGGCCTTGTTACCTCCCGGCGCAACATCCTGCACCGCCAATGTTTTCGCTTCAGGCGATGGCTGGGAAAAACGGTAAAGCCCCCCCGTTACCACTAAAACAATAATGGCTGCCGCGGCAGCATATTTTATCCAACCCAGGCGTACAGGCCTGCGTTTTGTAATATCTTTAAATATCGCATCCAGATCATGTTCTGCATCTGCAGCATACACCCTGTTAGCCAATACCTCACCCCACAGAACTTCTGCCTCCTGCGCAGGGTAATTGTTCCGGATAAATGCTTCCAATTGCGCAAATTCTTCCGGGCTGATGGTTTCATCCAGGTACTTCTGAAACAATATTTTAAAATCCTGCATTTTGGTGGTATTACATATAATGACGGGTGAAAGGGAAAAAGGAGAACATTCCTTTTAAAAAAAATTATTCTTAATATGAAATCAGCAGGAAACCAAACAGGAATACCAGTTTGTCTGCATGTTTTTCCAGGTATTTCCGGATGGCCATCAAAGCCCTCACCATATAAACTTTAGAGGAAAGCGGGGTGATCTTCAACTGTTGCGCGATCTCTTCATGTTTGAACCCTTTCAGCCGGCCCAATGTAAATACCTGCTTCAATTGCGGTTGCAAAGTATCCACCGCATCCTGCAAAAGCCGGCCCAGTTCTTTGTTTTCCAGTAAACGCTGGGGAGTGCTTTCGGTATAGGTAAAGTAGGATTGCAGGAATTCCGTATTGGACTCCCTGAAAACCTTGTTGTGAATATGATCGTGAATGAGATTGCGGCTGATGGTATATAAAAAGGCTGGGAAATTACGCACCTCCTCCATTTTAGTACGGTTCAGCCACACCTTGAGGAAAATATCCTGCGCCAGGTCCCTGGCCTGTTCCGGAGATTTTGTAAGCCGGAGCGCAGCACCATATACCTGGCTCCAGTAATGCCTGAAGAGTTGCTGAAATGCGTTTTCGTCTCCCTGTGCCAACAGGCGGAGCAAGTCCCTCTCGTTATCTAAATTTTCATACATCAGCCTGTCCCCCTGGCAGTAAATGGTTGATTCAGGCTTAAAAGTAGCAAAAAAAAAAGGTTACTCTATGCAGAGTAACCCTTTTATGATGATAGATAGAGAAAATTATTGCTTCAGTACAAAAGCACCTACCCCTTCAATATCAGCGAGAGTAGACGTTTTTTCCAGTGTAATGTAGTTTTGCGTCCTGGCTTTTGTCCATTTTGCCAGTGGTATGCTATACTCACCGCCCAGCAGGTAGAAATAACCCTGGTCTGCTGTAAGATAAGGAACGAACATGGTATTGGTACCTGCCCTGTAATAAGGCTGGTCTTCCAGCGTGATAGGATTCTTGATATCATACCAGTCGCTGTTCGGGATTCTATATCCTTGCGGAGTGGGTGTTGGCGTATATAAACTACCTCCTCCGTTCACAAACATGGCATCCACCGGTTTGGAATCTACGGTAACATTGATGCCTTCAAATATAGCCACACCAGTAGCGTTACCACTGTTGGCAAACAAACCACCTGTTTTAGTACCAAAGCCATCTCCGTCAGTAGTGGTGTAGTTGAGGCCCCTCACCCATTTAGTGGCAGGAATAGCAGTAGATCCTGAACCGTTGATCATTCTGCCCGCACCGCCTACATAGAAGAAAGCACCTTTGGCAACAGTACCTGTCGTGATATTGATCTTATAGGTTCGTTGCTGCCCGGTAGCCCATCCCTGGGCAGGATAACCTGTAGGGATAGCGGCATTGGGATTGGTGGTAGCCACCATGGCATAGGGTGTCAGGGCAAAGTTGATATCCTTTGTTGCCATGAACTGCACATACTCATAGTTACCATCTCCGCCTTTCACATCCGTCATCAGACCTGTGATAACAACAGACGGAATGTCTACAACAGCGCTCAGTATTTTAACATCCGCAGATCTGCGTATGCGGAAATCCACACCAAGTGAATCAGATTTAGGAGTAGGCTTTACATAAACGATCCCATAATAATTAGCCATGATAGGCAGCGAGGTATTTGCAAATTCAGCATCCGCATCTGATACCAGTGGAATATTAGCGAAACCGTCATTGAGTGTTTTCACACCTGAAAATACATCTCCCGGAACAGGTAAGGGATCAAAACCACCTTTTACAATAACACCTAAAGTGCTTTCATATTTCCCGGGGTTCGCCAATATTAAATGAGCCGGTACCCGTGGTGCAGGAATAGCATTTCCGGAAGATACTTTCTTAATATCTTTTGTTGTAACACCGGTGATCAGCATCCTGCCATCTACTTTTTTCAGCACTTTACCTTCCATTTCAATGATCAGGGAATCACCGGATGTATAATTAGCAGCATCTGCCCCCAATGGTATCGCAATCCCGCGCAATTCATTCAAACGGCGTTTGTCCTGTACTATCAGCAAACCTTCCACCATATTACCACCGGCAAAATCAGAAACCACCATGGCGGAAAGCTTGGTAGATCCAAGCATATTCTCTTTGGTAAGGGTAAGGTCGGCCCCCTTATACATACCCCTGATATCGTAGATCGCTATATAAGGACTGATCTCCCCTCCCGGATAGTTGCCATATTTTTCGCATCCCATGAACAGGCACAGGGACAGCAAAAAGAAGGAATATATTGTTATACTTTTCATTGTACTTTTTTTGATAATTAACAACTATTACGGTTTTTGCCACCACACCTGTGTATAGATCTGATCTGGTCCCTGTGCGGTTACAGCAAGTTTATAATTGGTAGGATTGGTGGACTGGATCAGCACGGGATAGGTCATCCTTGCAGGCATTACACCATTATTCCGTAAACCGGCACCCTTAGGTAATACAGGGTGACCTGTACGGCGGTATTCAAACCACTGTTGCAGATCTGCGAGGAAAAGCGCATAGTATTTCTGCAAATGGATCCGCTCCATTTTGGCATCATCCGTTAAACCTTCTTCCCATTCAATATCGGCAGCCGCCAGGAAGGTCTGGATATCCAGGTTCCAGTTAGGCAGCCACATTTTAATGCTTTCCCTGGCGCCTGCATTATAGAAGGTACCGGCAGAACCATTGATCCATTTCTTTAACGCAGCCTCTGCAAGAATGAATTTCACCTCACTTGTATTCATGATCTGTCCGGCCAGCGGTTCTGTTTGCATGGAAACGGCAGAGGTATTGGATAAGAAATAGGCTTTTTTAGGTGGGTTCTCTCCAGGGGCATAACCACTTGGAATTCCCAGGTATGCACCGGAAGCCGGTGAAATACCCCATCTGTTAAAAGTACCGTTACCCCAGGGAAGCGGTATGCTGATCCTTGGATCGCTCCAGGCCACCAGGTTATCAATAAAGAAACTGGCCAGCCCCGGCGTTCTGAAATCCTGTTCCCTTACTCCACCCACATATGGCGAAACAAGTAATCCCGCACCCGTCCATCTCAGAATAGCGGAATGGCTACTGTCTGTCATAATAGGATAAGTACTGGCCCTGGTATCTACGATCTCTTTGATCTTTGCGATGGCCATCGGCGCTACTTCTGCTTTACCGGAAACCCGCATCAGTAATCTTAACTGCAGGGAATTGCAGAATCTGCGCCAAAGGCTGATATTTCCATTATAGACCGGATCGGCGCTTCCATCGATAGCGGTACCGGTTGTCAGCAAAGTATTGGCGGTATCCAGCATCTTAAAGAGCCCCAGGTATATATCCTTTTGCGCATCAAACTTAGGTTCGGTAATACTATCTTCCTTTGCCCTGTTTGATTCGGAAAAAGGCACATCTCCATAGGTATCCGTAAGCATAGAATAGATCCATGCCTGGCAAACCAGGGAAATACCAGAGTAGGACCTGTTGTAATTCAAACCTGAATCGCTGGCAATCTTATAGATCTCCTTGAAATTGGTCAGTTGAAGATACCAGCCGTTATACAGGTAGTCTGACCAGCTGGCACGGTAATCATACCTGAAAACTTTTCCTTCTGCATCACTTGCATCTACCGTTACCTGCATTAACTCGTTATTAAAGTTACGGTTGCGCAACATATTAACGGTAAGGGTCTTTACCAGCGCCGGCCTCAAAAGCTGCGCAGGCAATGCTTCCGGAGAAGCATTTGGATTGGTATTGATCTTCGTAAAATCTTTTGTACAAGACGTCACGAACAGACCGAGCATCAACACAACACCTGTGATCTTATATATAATCTTCATTGTTTTTCTGATTAGAAGCCAAGAACTAAGTTAAATCCGAATGAACGGGTAGATGGGAATTGAGCCGTCTCAAAACCCTGTACGATGCCCGTATCGCTAATTGTACCGAATTCAGGGTCAAACATCGGCCATGGAGACCATATGAATAAGTTACGACCATAGAATCCAAGTACTGCCTTTTGCAGACGCAGCTTTTTTATCAGCTTCGGCGAAAAACCATATTCTACACGCGCTTCCCTGAATTTGATAAAATCTGTAGAGAATGTACTTCCCTCTGCATTATCTGCTCCGTAATGTGAACGGTAATACTCATCTATATCCGTAGCGAGCGCTGTATTTTTCACAAACTTCCCGCTTCCATCATCCATAACACCATTACCGATCATACCACTATATCTTCCCGGCAGCGTGATCTTTGTTTTACCTTGTTCCGCGAGTTTATAGTTCATTAAAGAATGTGCAACTGCGCCGTACTGGCCATCAAACAGGAAAGTAAAGCGGAATTGTTTATAAGAGAATTCATTCGTCCATCCCAGCTTCCATTTAGGCGCGGTATTTCCGAGATACACAATGCCTTCAGTGATCTTTGCAAAACCGGTTCTGGCATCGTAGATGATCTGGCCATCCGGAGCACGCTGATATCCTCTTCCATACATATCACCCATGCTGCCACCAACAGTTGCTACAATTGAACCACCCGCAATAGGGCCTGTTCTCAGTACAATGAAACTGTCCGGAAGGGATTTGATACGGTTACGGTTAGCAGAGAATACCACATTTGTACTCCACTTAAAGTTTTTAGTTTGTACGGGTGTGCCGTTTAAACCCAGCTCTATACCCTTGTTATTCACCACACCGGCATTGATAACAGACTCAGCGTAACCGGAGGCTGGGTCCAGCTTCCGTTTTATGATCTGGTTATGGGTATTACCTGAATAAACAGCCAGGTCAGCACCTAAACGGCCCTTAAACATTTTCAGCACAGCACCTGCTTCATACGTAACCGTTTTAAGCGGCACCAGGTTACCATTGGCCAATAAGGTTGGGTTACTTAATTCCCCATCAGATCCTATTACAGGATCATAATAATAGGAAGTAAAGTAAGGGGTTGTACCACCGCTACCAACACCTGATGCAGAAAACCGCAGTTTTGCAAAATCCACCGATGCGGGTAATTTCACTACTTCAGACACAATGAAACTCGCACTGGCAGATGGATAGAAGAATCCCGAATTCTCGGTACGCTCTGGTGTGGCCAGTACGCTATTCCAGTCCTGGCGGGCTGTAAGGTCTAAGTAAAGGAAGTTCTTATATCCGCCGGAGATCAAACCATAGAAACTGTTGATCGCGTATTTACTTCTGTTCGGTATAGTGATCAATGGCCCTGCGCTATTAGCAAAGGAGAAGATACCGGGGATCACGAGAGAATCCGCACGTGTTTCATCTTTGTTATAATTATTCCGCAGCGCACTTCCTCCTCCTGTAACAGAAAACTCAAAATCCCCTACCTTCTTATTATATCTCAACAGGAAGTCTGTACTGCGTTCCATGGAAAAGATATTCTGCGTACGGTAACTACCAAAAGGAAGTTTAGCTCCCGCATCAAAAGGACGGCTTTGAGAACGTTGCTCATATCCGAAATCTACGGAAGTCCTTACCTGTAGGCTTAACTCTTTCGTAAAATTATAGGCTGCCTGCACATTACCTGTTAAACCATTACGGTCTGAGGCATTGAGGAACTCATAAGAGATCGCATAAGGATTCTCAGGGAAAGTACTGAAGGGATATTTAATGGTTTTACCTTCCGCTCCCTTTGCCCAATAATTCCTTAACCAATCCGGATCTGCATTGGGTTGCCAGAAGATGTACCAGTACATGATGGACTGATTTCCATATCCTGCTCCCGGCAGGTTATCACTGCTCTTGTTAGTATAGTTTATTTTTGAAGAGATCTGGAGCTTATCATTCACTTTGGAATTTACAGACAGGGATACGGTATTACGGTCATAACCTGTATTAGGCAATATCCACTTGTTAGCTACATTGGTGAATGAAAAACGTGCAGTGGTCTTATCCGTACCACCATCCACACTCACTGTATTAGTTAATGTTCCGGCAGTAGTGAAGAACTTGTTTATTTTATTGGTATAAGGTACCCAGGGGGTCCTTTCTTTACCCACCGTTTGTGTTACCGGATCATACTGGAAGAACTTGCGGTCCTTATCAAACCTTGGTCCGTAAGCAGAGCTGGTACCGCTGGTGCTGGCACCATCCGCTGTGGTTCCATAGGAATAATAATCCATTCCTTCTGTACCCTGTCCGTATTCATATTGCAGGTCAGGCCAGCGGTTCACCGTTTCCAAAGAACCATTGGAACTGAAAGTAACACCCAGTCCCTTCCTTTTGCTGCTACCTGATTTTGTAGTAATGATCAATGCACCATTCGCACCACGTTGACCATACAAGGCAGCAGCGCCGGGTCCTTTTAACACCGTAATGGATTCAATATCCTCAGGGTTGATGTCATTCAAACCACTACCATAATCCGCAGGCATGTTGTCGCTGCTGGTACCATAAGTGGATTCACCACCAATGGCAGTGCGGCGGCCGCTACCCTGGTTGATCACCACTCCATCCACAACAATCAGCGCTTCATCGTTACCATCCAGGTTGTTCTCTCCACGGAGAACGATCCTGTTGGAACCGGTAGGGCCACTGTTAGACCTGATCAGGTTCACACCCGCGATCTTGCCGGACAATGCATCCGTCCAGTTATTGGATAATGCATCTGTTAACTGCTCCCCTTTTACAACGGTGGCAGAATAACCCAACGCTTTTTCATCACGTTTGATACCCAATGCGGTTACCACTACTTCACCCAATGATTTAGGATCCGGCAGTAATTGCACATTCAGTACCTGTGTTGTTTTTACAGTAGCAACATGACTGATATAACCGATAAAAGAAAAAGTGATCTCTGTACCTGCACCGGAAACAGTGAGGGTATAATTACCCTTTGCATCTGTAACAGTTCCTTTATAGCCATCCTTTGGTTTAATATTAACGCCGATCAAAGCCTGTCCGTTTTCATCGGTTACCTTACCACGCACTACAATATCCTCAGCAGATCTTGCGGAAGACCGGAGTATTGGAGTGGTAGGGTCTTTTACTGTAGACTTGCCAATTGATGTGCTATAGACACACAATTGCAGGCCGGTGATAAGTAGGAAGAATTGTTTCATTCACAATGTATTTAATGTAATTATAACCTTGCATTAGGTTGATATACAGGTTTCAGTTGATTACTTTTTTCTTGCGCAAAAGTAAATAAGCCTTACTTAACCCTATATTAAGCTTATATTATGTTTAAGATGCTTTCAGGGAAATTAAGCAGTGCAATTCACTAACATGGAAAATTTGACGAATGATTGGAAAATAGCGATACGTGGGCCTTACGGCATTCATGGTGCTGCATAGCAACATCGTTTGTTCATGGTATTAATGATTTTGGTTTTAGTTTACGTGGTTGAAAAAATCCTTGCTAATGAAACTTCTAAAATCCGTGGAAAAAGGGATGATGCTAATATAGAGATAAAACGAAATTAAACAAAATTAAATTAGAATTAATTAATCGTAACCAGATATGAAACACAATGAAAGGCAGGTACACAACAGGTTAGTTCATAAACAAGCAACTGTTTATCAATGTATTTATAAATATAAAAAAGAATCCTTCCCCACTATTACCCGGTGAGGAAGGAAGGAAATGAAACTTATCTAATGAGGGACAGGCTGTCAGAATATCCGTACCGTCTGCCGCCTGGTGTCATTTGTAATAGTCCATAATATATTATTGCCGCTCACTGGCTCCGACGTATGCACCAACCGTTCTGCCAGTATATAACTTTCAAACCCTGCGGCTTTACTGAATTCAATCGTGATGCTTTTGCCTGCATAAGGCAGCAGGTCAAAAGAGAGCATAGTCCACGGTGCAGCTTTTTCACTGGGCATACCGGACTTTGCATAACCCGCAAAGTTATTCAGCCTCCCTTTGTTGGATCGTTGTACCTTTACCGTATCCCCATTGATCTTTACGGATGGCGATTCCGGACGGCCGATCACCAGCAGATCACATCTGCCTTTCACATCCGCCGGCACTTCTGCACGAACCACTCCATTATTAACAGTGAAGCGGATCCCTGGAACAGGTTTCGCCGAAGGCAGGGACTTTCCCTTTTCAAATTCAAGGGCCAACGTAGCATATCCCGGCAATTCAATTTCCATATTCTTCCCGGCAGTGAAAGTAAGGGGGTAAACATCCTGGTAAGGAAATACCACTTTGCCTTTATAAGATTGCCCGGCCATACCTTTAAATCCAACGGACTGATCAAAAGGAATGATCAGTTTCTGAGATGCTGCCTGTGTATTCCTGGCTACCAGCACTCCCTTTTCACCATCCCAGCCAATATATCCATAAGCATTTCCTTCATCCGGCCGGCCACCCACAAATACGGTATTGGTCAATGCCCCTAAATGTTCCTTCGCCCATCCATCCACTGTACACAAGGCTTTCCAATCTTCCGGTTTCATCACGGATGGAGAGATGTACCATTCTTTCAGCAAAGTACCCCGGCCGTAATGCATCAATACATACTCTGCCCAGTCCTGTACATTATCTTCTTTACTTTCCATCATCCCCCGGCTGTTCTTAATAATGCCATGCGTCATTAATCGCGATACCGGAACCAGCGGCCGGTCTGCCGGATTACCAAACATACGCCAGATGTAAGTATCCCTGTCTGTAGATGCCATGGCACGCGTAGAGATCTCCGGCCAGTTACCATTGGTACCATCATCTCCTGCCAACATCCATAAATAATCACTGTACATCAGCCACCAGGGAGAAAACCATACCCAGTTAGTGAGGTTCTGATAAATCCCCGGATTCATTTTCCGGGTGGCCAGCAATATTTCAATGGCTGCATCCAGCGTTGCCTCGTGCCCATGACGGTCTGTTGCAGGATGATTATTCCCTTCATCTGTATCACTTAATACATTGAAGTCGTGTTTATAATAAAGCGCGTTCACCTGTTTGGCAATGGCAGGGACCTTCTCCAGCACTTCTGTTTTATACTTTGTGGCAGACAGGCTGTAGTTCCGGCCATACCGGGAAAAATATTTATTTCGCTTCGCTTCCTTATAACCATGTTCCACACCCCAATCGATATTATTGGTATAACCATTTAAAGAAAGCCATAAACCGAAACCAACGCCCTCGCTGCTGAGCCGCTCGCTTAATACTTTCACATCTTCATAACCATTGGGGAAATATTGCCTGGAAGGCTCCCAGATAGACTTCCTGTCCTGCCAGCCATCGTCTGCCACCATCGCATCCATCTTTACGCCATATGGTGTGATCGCTTCTTTAAAGGAACGCCAGATGTTCAGTAAGCCATCACCTTTAAGGTCTTTTGCCTGTGGCTCAAACCAATTATTAAAATGAAGGAAAGACCTTGGTGCTTTCCACATCGTAGTCATGTAATGTGTAAATGCAGTACCGGCCGTTTCTCTTTCCTGCACTACACCCATCACTGCTGTTTTACTTTCTATCTGAAAATTGGACTGCGTATACCCTGGAAAATGCATTAGGCGCACCAGCCCCTTTTGTGCATTTGGTTCTATATCCCTCCCTTCCAGATCGATGTAACTATAGTTCCCCACTTTTTCATAATAACGGTTATAGTCCTTTGGCGTATTACCATCTGTATGCCTGCTGTAACCGGCCGGGTATTCCAATCCTGTGAACCATTGATCGTTGATGAACACCGGTTCTCCCCTTCCTCCGCCTTCAGCTTTTTTATCTGTGATAAAACGTTCTACTTCCAAACGGTCTACCGTAGCCATTTTCTTATATGCCAGCGTGATGGTTTTACGGGTATAGGGTTGGCCTTTCACCAGATAGTATTTGATCCGCAGCAGATCAGGTATGGCTGCTGTTTTAGTAAAAGCCTGGTATTGAATAATAATGAAATTCGTGTCTTTGTTTGTGAACACAGCAGGTTTGCCGCTTGCCCGGAAATCTGAAATGGAATACGTTCTATCCTCATTCATCGGCAAAATATTTACCTCCTCGCTTTTCACAGATAACTGTTTATCTCCTTTAATATCAGAGAAGGCTGTGGTGCGCCACACCTTTCCATCAAATGATAATGTTCTTTTGATCAGATCATTCTTTAGAACGATCTGTTGTGCATGCAGAAGAGAAGGTACAGTTATAAAAACCGCTAGCATTATGCTTTTAATCATAAACAATAAAGATGTACCGTAAATTAAATCCTTTCAGGGGGCAGCGGGGATACTATTTTGCTCTTTTGTAGCTGTTTTTAAACAGTGCCTCCGGCAGATGGCTTCCTTTTTGTTGTAAAATAGTTTTATACCCCTGACACAGGGCTGTCACAAGCCACTTTTACCTTTGTTAAAACAATAAAACAAAAACATCATGGCAAACAAACATCCATTAAGAGGTTTCGCAACAGTAAGTTATTATGCAGCAGACCACGCAGCAGCAATTCAATGGTATAGTGAATTATTTGGCATAGCACCCTACTTCAATAAACCAGGTTATGCAGAATTCCGTGTGGGGGACTACCAGCATGAATTAGGGCTTATTGATGCACAGTACAAACCAAAAGGTTCAGCTACCACACCCGGCGGAGAGATCATCTACTGGCATGTGGACAATATCGAAGAGTCCCTGGACAGGTTACTGGAACTCGGCGCTACCGCATACGAACCCATCATTCAACGTGGTGCCGGATTTGTAACAGCCTCCGTGCTGGACCCTTTCGGAAACATCCTGGGCATTATGTACAACCCGCATTACCTGGAAGTGTTCAACTCCATTAAAAAATAAAGACATGGAAAAAGTACACGGCATACCTGCATTCCACGCCCGTTCCGTCAAAGATTGGCGGAACTGGCTGGAAAAGCATGGCACGAAAGAAAAAGCAGTATGGCTCATCATCTATCACCAGAAAAGTAAAACACCCAGCGTACACTATGCACAATCCATCGAGCATTCTCTTTGCTACGGCTGGATAGACAGTAAGGCACTCAAGAGGGATAAAGAAAGTTTTTACTTATCCTTCACCCCGCGCAAACCCAAAAGCAATTGGAGCAAAACAAACCGCGAAAGGGTTGCCCGTATGACGGAACAGGGATTGATGAGGCCAGCCGGCCAGGCCATGATAGACCTCGCCAAAGCAACAGGGACCTGGGATGGACTGGCAGCCGCACAGGATACCATCGTTCCGGATGATCTGAAAAAGTTATTTAACAGGAATAAAAAAGCCTTTAAGAACTTCGATGCCTTTGCTCCTTCTTCCAAGCGCGTGATCCTGGAATGGATAGCCAAAGCTAAAAAACCTGAAACCAGGCAGCGGCGTGTATTGCAAACGGTGGAACTGGCTGCGGAGAATGTGAAGGCAAATCATTAATGAATTACCTTTGCAAAAGAGCCGTTCCAAAGCAGAACGGCCCGGTATAGGCTAAGCAGGAATGATCTTCATCCTGCAAATATGCGCTTCTCCCCGGGAGTCGTATAGTAAAAAAACGGCATCTTCTAAGTAATTGATACTCAGCCTATCCGATTCTTGACATAGGCTTGACATAGGCTCAAGATAGGGCTCGCGTTTGACGCTGGTATTAATACCGCAGGAACATATGATGATTAGGGTTAGCATGCGTAGGCGAGATCTGAAAATCAAAACTCCCTATTGGCTCAAATCCTGCCCTCATATAGAAATCAATCGCCCGGTGGTTTTCCTTCCACACAAATAACCACATACCTGCCTGTTTACTCTTCCGCGACAGATCAACATTGAACTGGTATAATTGATACCCCAGCTTCAGGTTGTAAAAATCCTGCAACAGGTATAACCGCTCCAGTTTGGTAACATTCTTTAATTGAATAGCAGGATGCGAAGCATTGAGGATGATCTTTGAATAACCCGCCGGTTGCTGATCGTGGTAAATGAGGTGAAAGATATTATTGGTATCGCTGAGTTCTGCTTTCAAAGTTTCCCCGCTGAACTTCTCCTCCACATACCTCGTTATATCTTCCGGCGGTGCGCTGTGGCCATGAGATGTTATGAACGTTCTTTTACCGATATCGGCTATTAAGGCAAGGTTTTCCAATGTTGCTTTGATAATGGAGGCCATATGTCGTTAGGTTAAATGTATGCCTAATAAATATATCCCAATTCCCTTAAAAAATCTCCAATTTTCTTCTATCTTGTTCGCCATCATTATCTCCACGTCAGCAGTTATTCATTGATCATAAAACTACACGCATGAAACTGCTGTCTGCAAAGCCGATCTTTTTATTTATTGTATTATGTAACGGACTCCTCGTCAGCGCACAGGATAGATGGGCCATCCAGGAAGATGGCAGCATCCGTTGGGAAGTGAAAGACCGCCTTCCACATACTGATCACATTGAAATGAGTGGCGAAAAAGTATCTGTATGGGTACGGTATGGTTTGGACAGCGTTGGCAGATCAGACATCTTCCGCACCGTGGTATTCCCCACCTTCCGCTTATTACCCGATGCCACCCGCTCTCATATCAGCTATTCCTTTTCAGACAGTGACCTGCCCAGGTTATATGTGAACAACCGCCTCATTAACCTGCAACTGGTAAAGAATGGTCCCGGCCGCACAGGTGAACTTTCCTATAATATCAAAAGCTTCAGCCACAAAGGTATTATGAAGATCAGCGCACAGGCCGGAACGCCTGCCCTGGTAAATGTGGAACGTACAATATTCCCATCAACAGACAAACCCCTGGTGCTGGAAACATTTGTGATAAAGAACATCACAGACCAACCGGTGAATGTTTACATGGAGTACCTCAGGAAAGAAGTAAGAACAGATGCAAATAGAAGCAAAGGTCAGCAGCACAGTATGATTGTTGGTTCTGTAAATGATGGTACACAAACAGTAGCCCCCGGAGGATCTGCCAGCTTCAGCATATTCTACCTGGCGTCAGACACCCCGCAATCTCTCAGCGCCATAAATCCTCAACAGGAAGAAACGGCCCGCGCAGCAAGAGTAGCCAGCCTGGACGATAAGCTCCAACTCGAAACACCTGATAAAATATTAAATACTGCTTTCGCTTTTGCCAAACTGCGCGCCACAGAAAGTATCTTCAAAACCAAAGGCGGCTACATGCATGGCCCCGGTGGTTTAGCTTATTATGCGGCGATCTGGGCAAACGACCAGGCGGAATACATTAATCCTTTCTTTGCCTACCTGGGAGATGAAAGAGGGAACCTCTCTGCCATGAATGCCTATCGTCATTTCGCGGCATACATGAACCCTGCCTATAAACCTATCCCCAGTTCCATTGTTGCAGAAGGAGATGCTAACTGGCATGGTGCAAAGGACCGTGGGGATCAGGCCATGATTGCATATGGCGCCTCCCGTTACGCCATGACCTTTGGTAATATTGATTCCGCAAAAGTATTATGGCCTTTGATAGAATGGTGCCTGGAATACAGCCGCCGCAAGATCAATGAACAGGGTGTGGTAAATTCAGATAGCGATGAACTGGAAAACCGCTTCTCCGCAGGTAAGGCAAATCTTTCCACGAATACATTATATTATGATGCCTTACGCTCTGCAGCCATGCTGGGCCGCCTCCTGGGAAAACCTACCGAAGCTTATTTAAAACAAGCCGCAATATTACGTGGGAACATAGAAAAATATTTTGGTGGTACGATCGAAGGTTTTGCCACCTACCGCTATCATGAAAACCTGGAAGTACTGAGAGCATGGATCTGCCTGCCTTTAACTGTTGGTATTATGGACAGGAAAGAAGGTACCATTAATGCCCTCTTCTCACCAAGATTATGGACAGCAGATGGATTAGCCACCGAAGCAGGAAAAGGAACTTTCTGGGACCGCTCTACCCTGTATGCTTTACGTGGTGTACTGCAAGCCGGCGAAACAGAAAAAGCGATGGACTTTATCCGCTACTATTCCCGCCGCCGCTTACTGGGAGAACATGTTCCCTATCCCGTAGAAGCATATCCTGAAGGCAACCAGCGTCACCTCTCTGCAGAAAGCGGTTTGTATTGCCGGATCTATATAGAAGGGCTCTTTGGTATCCGCCCTACAGGATTCAATACATTTGAATGCACACCACGTTTACCCAAAGACTGGAACAACATGGCACTCCGCAAGATCAATGCTTTCGGGAATGTGTTTGATGTGGACGTTGCAAGAGCAGGGACCGGCAAGCTTTTGATCACCGCAAAAGGGAAGAAGTATACGATCAGAGAAGGAGCCACGCAGGTAATAAAACTTTAAAATAAAAAAAGCCCGGAATACATTCCGGGCTTTTAAGATCATTTCCTCAACACATCCCAGGCCGGCTTCCAGCCACTCTTAGGCTCAAAATAGTTCCACAGGTAAGCAGAGATCTTACGGATCATCACCACCGCTTCATTATCTGCTTCCCAGCGTTGGTCTTTAATATTTTTCGTACCTACATAGAACACATAATCTCCATGTGGTGCATTTACCAATACCACCTCAGAACGGGATTCATTTACAGATCCGCTCTTTGCGGCCACCTGTATATATGGTGGCACTTCCGAGATAGCCTGTTCATCATAATATCCTTTCGTCATTAATCTATACATCCTTTCACTGGCAGCTTTACTGATCACTTCGCCCCGATGGATCTTTGCTACCAGGGCAGACATCTCCCTGGGTGTGGTTTGCCCCCAGCCATAGATCTTTCTTATTTCTTCCCGCCCTTTTGTGCGGGAATTTACCCGGGTATCTTTTAAACCATATTGTTCCATTAATTTATTCACCTCTTCCCCGCCGCCGGCCAGTTGCTGGTTCCAGAGAGAAGTAGTGTTATCGCTGTAAGCCATCATTAATGCAGCCAGTACACTTACCTCCGTAGCAGAACTGTCCTTAAAGAACTGCATCAATCCTGAGCCGCCGTATTTAGCAGAATCGCGGTACACAAGGGCCTGATGCCAGCCCAGCTCTCCTTTTTCAATTTTGCTGAACAAGCCTACCAGTAACGGAACTTTTACAATACTCGCAGTGGGGAAAATGGTATCTCCGTTGAGGGAAGCATATTTGCCTGTTTTCAGATTGAGTACATATACACCGGCCGTACCGTTAAAACCCTGGGTAAGTTCGGCCAATGCTTTCTCCAGTTTATGGTCTGTTTTACGCTCCTGGGAAAGCGCAGGCAAATAGAGAAAGATCAAGAGGATTATTTTTCGCATACCCTTAAAATAGCAATTATTACTAAGCTATACAAGGAATATACACTTCAAACACGGCACCTTCATTTAACTGGCCTTTGGCCTGGATAAAGCCCTGGTGGTTCTGGATGATCTTTTTGCAGATAGCCAGCCCTACACCCGAGCCGCTGTAATCAGACTGGGTATGCAGCCGTTGAAAGAGATCAAATATTTTTACCCCGTAAGAAGGATCGAAGCCGATCCCGTTATCTTCAAAGGATATCTTATGGAAGCAGGCGTTTTTCTGCTCAGATGCAGGGAAAGGTACTGAAGTCAATTTCTCCGCGCTGATCTTAATATGCGGGGCACGATCAGGATGGCGGTATTTTAATGAATTATTGAGGAGGTTATCAAACAATTGTGAAAATTGAAAAGGAACGACTTGCACGACGGGCAGTGTACCCACTTCTATCACTGCATCATTATTTTCGATGGTTTCCCGGTTGGCAGCAATCACTTCCTTCACAAGCTCATTGAGGTCTACTGCCTCCTGGTTCTGGGAAATGGAGGAAGCTTTAGAGTAACTGAGCAGATCTTCTATCAGGCTCTTCATGCGGGCCGCGGCCTGTATAGACCTTCCAAGATAATCTTTCATTTTCTCCGGTAACTGCCCGGAATGTTCATAAATATAATCGCTATAGAACTGGATCTTCCTTAAAGGTTCCTTCATATCATGCGCGGCGATATAAGCAAACTGTTCTAACTCCCTGTTCTGGAATTCGAGTTCTTTTGCATATTGGTTGATCCTGTCTTCCGCACGTTTCTTATCTGTGAGGTCACGGGTTACTTTGGAGAAGCCGATCACATTATTATCCGCATCATGCAAGGCCGTGATCACAATGCTTCCCCAGAAACGGGTGCCATCCTTTCTTATCCGCCATCCTTCCTGTACTGCCTTTCCTGTTCTGTGGGCTTCATTGATCAGTTTCTGCGGCAGGCCACTTTCCCTGTCTTCCGGTAAATAGAACAATTGAAAGCTCTTCCCGATTATTTCAAAATCTTTATATCCTTTTATTTTTTCAGCACCGCGGTTCCAGTTCTGAATAATGCCAGACTTATCCATCAGCAGGATCGCATAATCGTCCACTTCCTCGATCATCTTATGATATTGCTCTTCACTCCTTTTCAGGTCCATCGCTTTTTCATCAGACCCTGTCTCAGCTATAGACCGGTACATTTTTTCGCTTTCCCGCAAAGCAGTAATATCTACCGTAAAACAACGGGTATGGATAAACTCCCCGTTCACCCTGAAAACATTGGAATGAATATGCACCGTTTTTATCCCTCCATCCTTACGACGAAGCTGCGCTTCATACATATGTAATGTTTCATTCCTCGTCAACCGCTCCAGTATATCATTGATCACTTCCCTGCTCTCATGGAACTCTGAAATATGATGACCGATATATTCTTCTTTTTCATAACCCAGCAGGTCCAGTTCAGCCTGGTTGGCCCACAGGATGATGCCGTTGGCGTCCACCCAATGCAAACCAATGGCGGCATTCTCCACGTAATCCTGTAATTCTTCTTTCCAGGGCATTTCCTGGTAAGAATTCACCATGCCTTTAACGGCCCCCTGCTTATCTACAATAGGGGCTATATTGATCCTGACCATAACCCTTTGTCCCCCAGGCCTTTCCATTACCAGGTCCCAGTCTTTTCTTGGTAATCCATCCATGAGGCACGCTGCCATGGGGGTTTCCTCATGGGGCAGGTATTTGCCATCCGGGTAGTAAAACATATGGGCACCGCAAAACCGTTCCCCAGATTGTGGTATTCTTCCCCACAAACTGGTAGCCTGGCTATTATACTTTTTAATAATACCCTGGGCATCGCAAACACAAACCCCCACCGGCAAAAGTTCAAGAAACTGTGCTGGAATGTTCTCTGTATCGGCCACCATGGTATCTAAAGGGACATTATTCGATTCCGGATCCATATGCAGAAATTAAGAAATATTCGGCTGCTACAACGTAGTGGAAGCCTCCTTTCTCTTAATGGTTGATCAAAGGGTATGCCACTCGTTTATTTCCCGGCTCCCTGGATCACCCCCAGCAAAGACTTCTCTCCCTGTGCATCCTGTTTCAATTCCCATATCATTACACCCCCGGCCTTTTGCTGCTTCGCAAAAACTACTTTCTCCCGGATAGAGGAGATCCCATTATAATAGATCTTCCCTCCACCATTCACACGCACACTGTCTGAATTTTCTGCACCGGGGTATTGCGCAATGATCTCACTGTAATGCATACTCTCCGGTGCATTGGCACCAAAACCATATCCATAAAATGGAAGCCCCACCAGTAAACGCTCCGCAGGAATGCCCCGGGTGCTGTGATAATAATTGAAGTCTGCAACCGCCATGGAAACGGGAGAGTGCGGACCGGGACGGGAAGGGTTCCAGGGCCCCGTTTTGTCGTAGGACATGATGTTGATGAAATCGAACTGTTGCAGCGTAACATCATTGATCTTATTGGAATTCCAGGAGGCCAGCGCAGCTGTCATCAGTTTTTTCTTTGGCTTCAGCGCAGCAGCCAGTTCACTGATAAAAGTGGCATACTGTGCATTGATCAGATCATTTTCGAGATCTACATCCACCCCGTCGAAATTAAAGGTTTCTGCCAATGCTACCAGTTTAGAGATCAGCATCGCACGTTTATCATCCTTTAAAAGTTCGCCGATATGTGCAGGCGCCCCACCTCCGCCAATGGAAAAGAAAACACGCACCTGTTGACTGTGCGCCTTATCAATAGCTTTGCGTACATTTTCATTTACGGAGAAATTACCAGCTGCATCCGGGTTAAAAAAGGCCAGGTTCAGATCAGTGATCTTAGCAAGATCAATCGTTTCAATAGCGGTATGCCAGTTATTATTGCTGTGCAGATAGCCCAGCACACGGAATTTCGGTGCCTGTGCTTCGGCTTTCTTTTTGGTACAGGATAATAAAATAACAGCTAACAACAGAAAACAGGAAAGAAATTTAAACCTCTTCATAGATTGAAAGAATTAAACATGAACTAAAGAGGTTAAGAGAGCAGGATAAAAATAATCCTTCTCTTTTTCAATTCCAAATAGATGTCTCAGATTCTTATCTGCAATTGTACGTATACCAGGTTACGGGAATAGTTAGTGGTAAGAGGAATGTCTTTTTTGAACAGGTCGATAGTAACGCCCATTTGCAATGCTGCATAGAAATTATCCGCGAAGATAAAGGAGACGTTGGGAACAATGGTCTGCCGGGGATTACTGTTTTCATCAAAATATTCATACCGTGCGGAAAGCTCCATGGCCCTTACACGCGGCCGGTGATACTCATACCGTAAAGTGGGAAAGAAATAAAACCCCTTCATCCTGTATTGGCTGATAGCCGGCTTAGGGTTTAAGGTATCCGCATTATAGGCAATGAAATTAGTGCCTGATTTATATTCTCCCATCAGCAGCAGTTTCCATTTCCGCGACAAACTGATCCGTGTGGAGGCATCAATACCATACGCATTCCCGATAGCACTTCTCCCCAGGCTGCCGGTGCCTGCATTCACACCTACCGTGAGATCATTCACCGGTGAAGCTTCTATACGGGCATACAGGTTCTTGGTATCATCATCGTCTGTACTTTCATTCCTGTTATTCCCGTTATATACGCCTGCATAATACCTTACATTACCTTGTGCATTGATATCCCCAAAAACAGAAAGCCCCACCTGGAAGCTCTGCCAGCCGTTCTTTCCAAAAGCATAATACTGGTTGGAGAAATCCACCGTGCGGATGATGTCTACCGGCATAATATCCTCTATACCCATAAAAGGCCGGAACTGCCCGGCTTGTACATTAAAATGTTTGTTCAGCGAATATTTGATAAAAGCATTCTCCAGTACTTTGTTGGCAGGATTGCCGGAGAAGTCTGCAAAGTTAGCCAGGATATTGGCAGAGAAGTGATCATTGATATTTGCCTTTACCATGATCCGCGCACGTTTTACAAGAAAAGAATTATGGGTGCCTTTATCAGCAGCGGGGTCATAGTGTTTACCGTTCACATCCACATGCCGGGTAAGGGAAGCCACGTACCGTGTTTGCAATACACCGGCAAAGCTCAGGGAACGTTTATAAGCGGAAAAGTTAGTGATGGTATCTGCTGCTGAAAGGGAGGTTTCATCTACCTGCTGCGCGTAGGCAGGCAAAGAGCAGGCAATGGCGAGCAAAAGTAATAGCGGCTTCATACAGCAAAAAACAAATCCGGTGTAAATTTTGTTCTTTTGTACTTAGAATTAAATCAACAAACATGGAAAAGAGAACATTGGGTGGTACAGGTATCCAGATAGCGCCACTCGTTTTTGGCGGTAATGTTTTTGGATGGACGGCTGATGAACCAACCTCCTTCCGTTTACTCGATGCATTCACGGATGCAGGGTTCAATGGAATTGATACGTCTGATAATTATACGGCTTGGATACCTGGCAATACCGGCGGAGATTCTGAGAGAGTGATCGGCAAATGGCTGAAGCAAACCGGCAAGCGGGATAAAGTGGTCATTGCCACCAAAGTGGGGGGTAAGTTCAGCGAAGAAAAGAAAGGTCTGAAAAAAGCATACATCCTTCAATCCATTGAAGATTCTCTTACACGCCTGCAAACAGATCATATCGATCTGTACCAGACACACTACGATGATCCGGAAACACCCATAGAAGAAACACTCGAAGCATACGCAGAAATAGTAAGGTCAGGAAAGGTACGTGCCATCGGTACTTCCAACATGACGGTGGAGCGACTGGCTGAATCCCTCAGCATCAGTAAACAGAAAGGTTTCCCTGCCTATCAATCCCTGCAGCCGGAATACAACCTGATGGAAAGGGAAAAATATGAAACACAATATGCTCCTTTTGTAAAAGAACACAACATCGGCGTGATCCCCTACTTTGCGCTCGCCAGTGGTTTCCTGACCGGTAAATACCGTAACGAAAAAGACCTGGAAGGCAGCAGCCGCACCAAATATGTGGCCCGCTACCTGAATGAAAAAGGATTTAAGGTACTGAAAGCGCTGGATGAAGTGGCCGCAGAATACAACAGCAAACCCGGCACTATAGCCATCGCATGGGTGATGGCGCAACCGGGCATTACAGCACCTATTGCCAGCGCCAGCAGTATGGCGCAGTTTGATGATCTTATAGCAGCAGCCTCCGTAAAACTGGATGCAAAAGCTTTGGACCTGCTGAATACAGTGAGTGCTTACTAAAATAAAAGCGGTCAGATGGATACAGCATCTGACCGCTTTATTATTTTGAAAAAGCTACCGCGTTTTCGCCGCAGTTTTCAACCGCTGCAATTCTGCAGCCATCTCTTTCACCTTTTCCGGGTACTGCGCAGCAATATTATCCTTCTCCCCGATATCTTTCCCCAGGTCATACAACTGCGGCATTTCATCATTCCCCGGTTCAATATTCACCAGTTCCATCAACTTCTTTCCTTTGGATGGTGTAATGTATTTAAAGTTCCCCTGTACTAAAGACAATGATCCTCCCTGTAACACTAACCAGGAACGTCCTTTGGGTGTACGTCCCAATAAAGCGTCCAGCATATTGAAACTATCCGGTGCATCATCTTCACCGAGTGCCTGCCCTGTTAATTTTGCAAAAGAAGCAAACAGGTCTACCTGGCACATCAGCGCATCTGAAGTTTGACCTGCTTTCACCACACCCGGCCAGGAAACGATCCATGGCACACGGGTACCTCCTTCAAAAGCACTGTACTTACCTCCCCGCAATGGGCCCGCAGGCTGATGACCATTTTGCAAGGTCACCGCTTCATCCTGGTAACCATCATCCAGCACAGGGCCATTATCGCTGGAGAAAATGATCAGGGTATTTTTATCTATTCCAAGGTCTCGCAATTTTTGTGTGATCCGGCCTACCGTCCAATCCATCTGCAAAATAGCATCTCCCCTGTAACCCAGGCCGCTCTTACCTTTGAATACAGTAGCCGGCATACGGGGAACGTGAATGTCGCTCAGCGCAAAATAAAGGAAGAAAGGTTTTTGCCGGTTCTCTTCAATAAACCGTTCTGCTCTTTCCGTAAATGCATACGCCAGTTCCTCATCCGTCCAGCGGGCTTTGTTACCTCCTTTCATATAACCGATCCGGCCGATACCATTCACAATTGTATTGTCGTGCCCATGGTCCGGGGAGGATTTCATTTTCAGTAATTCAGGATGCTCCTTGCCCGTAGGATCATTTCCCACTTTTTGTTGATAATTCACTTCTATCGGGTCATTCTTATCCAGCCCAAGCACGGTATGATTTTCTACAAAAACAGTCGGTACCCGGTCTGCCGTGGCAGGAAAACAAAAGGAATAATCAAAACCCACTTCATTGGGGCCTGGCTTAATGGAACCGTTCCAGTCAATTTCATTTCCGTCTCCCAGGCCCAGGTGCCATTTTCCCACCAGTGCGGTCTGGTAGCCGCCTTTTTTCATCACAGTGGCGAGGGAGGGTTTATCTGTTGGAATGATCATAACGGCATTGCCGGGTAAAACACCTGTTCCCGCTTTCCGCCAGGGATATTTACCGGTCAACAGTGCAAACCGGGAAGGTGTGCAGGTGGCAGAAGTGGTGTGCCCATTGGTGAAACGCAGTCCCTCTTTGGCCAACCGGTCAATGTTCGGGGTCCGTACTTTTGTAGCGCCGTAACAACCCAGGTCTCCATACCCCAGATCGTCTGCATAAATAATGATCACATTTGGTTTTTTCTGTGCAAACAGGTACTGGCTGTTGAGGGCAACCAGCGTCATAAAGAGTAACTTTTTCATTCGGTGAATATTTAAGAGCATTGCAATCTTACGGCTAAAAAATTATTTATTCAGCTAAAACTGCCGCAGGCTATTTTTTCTCCGGTTTTTTGTTTAAATTAACAGTAATGCGTTATCCTCAATAAAAGCCCTTATAGACATATATTTATTTCGTAATGTTTCGCGAATTGAACTTTTCTGATTTTAAAATTGTAGTTTCACTTGGCGATTGAATGACCTGATTTATGTTAAACACACCCACCATACTACTGATTGATGATGATATTGATGATCAGGAGATCTTCACTTCCGCTCTTGCGTTCATCGATAATGCGATTGCTTGTAAGATTGCACCCAATGGCTATGAAGGCATTATGCAGTTAAATGATTCGGAAGCACTGCCGGACCTGATCTTCCTTGATCTTAATATGCCCGTAATGAACGGCATCCAGTTCCTTCGGGAAGTAAAAGCAGCACATAAGGCAAAAGATGTACCCGTTATTATTTTCTCTACCGCTTCGGACATCAAAACAATTGAAGAGGCAAAACAATTAGGGGCACACGATTTTATCACAAAACCGGAGAAATTCTCAGAACTGGTAGGCCTGTTACATGGCCTATTATTTCCTGCTACCCGTTAAAGTATCTGATATCATGGCATCAACTCCAACGCAAGCTCCTTTCAAATTCATGGAAGGGGGTGGCGAATTAGGAGCGTTGATCCGTTCCTATAACTGGGCCGCTACTTCCATTGGCACACCAGACCAATGGCCGCAAAGTTTACGTACCGCCCTGAGTATCGTATTGAATTCCCGCTTCCCCATGTTCCTCTGGTGGGGAAAAGATATGATCCAGTTCTATAACGACGCTTACCGCCCCAGCCTGGGAAAAGAAGGAAAACATCCGCTTGCCGTAGGGCAAAAGGGAGAAGAATGCTGGCCCGAAATATGGCACATCATTAAACCACAGATAGACCAGGTATGGGCTGGCGGATCTACCTGGAATGAAGATCTGCTGGTACCCATTTACCGCAATGGAGAACTGGAAGAGGTTTACTGGACCTTCAGCTACAGCCCCGTGAAAGATGAAACGGGGAAAGTAGGCGGCATCCTGGTGGTTTGCCACGAAACAACAGAAAAAAGAAAGGCCGGGATCCAGATAGAAATAGCCGAATCAAGGTACCGCCAGCTGATAGAAAGTTTACCTGTTGCCATTTTCACTATTGATATAAATGGCTTCATTAACCTCTACAATAAAGCAGCTGCAGAATTATGGGGCAGGGAACCGCGTATCGGGAAAGATAAATGGAATGGTGCACACAAGATGTTCTTAACAGACGGAACAGCCATTATGCATGAGAACGGCCCCATGGCCAAAGCCCTCCGCGAAAACCGGCAGATCAGCCTGGAAATGCTGATACAACAGCCGGATGGGAAAATGAAACATGTGATCTCACACCCGGAACCTATCTATGATCACGAAGGAAATGTTACCGGGGCCATGAACGTATTAATAGACATCACCAGCCTGAAAGAAGCAGAACATGCATTACGTGCCAGCGAAGAATTGCTGGAAAAAAGAGTGCATGAAAGAACTGCTGAAATAAAAAGCGCCAACTTCAGCCTGCAACGCAGCAATGCAGAGCTGGAACAGTTTGCTTATATCACCAGTCACGATCTGCAGGAACCTTTGCGCAAGATCAGGACCTTCACGGAAATGCTGGAAGCAAGCCTGGGTTCTATTTCCTCTAAATCAAAAGGTTACCTGGATAAGATCACCGCCTCTTCTACCCGTATGAGGAAACTGATCAAGGACGTGCTGCATTATTCCCGTTTGATCACACCGGACCAGATCTTTACAAAGGTAGATCTGCATGCAGCGATCTGGCAGGTGGTGGATGATTTTGAACTGACCATCCGCGAAAAGAATGTAAAGATCAGTATACAACAGCTCCCCGTCATAGAAGCGAACCCGTTGCAGATCAATCAGCTCTTCAGCAACCTGCTCGGTAATGCCCTGAAGTTTAATATAAGTGAAGCGCCGGAGATAACTATTTCTGCTACTTTGTTAGATACGGGTACCCAAACCTTACCGGAAGGGTTAAATCCTTCTCTCTCCTACTGCCTGCTTGAATTCAAGGACAATGGTATTGGATTTGACCAGCAATATGCAGAGCAGATCTTCACTATCTTTCAACGCCTGCATACCAAACAGCAATATGCAGGAACAGGTATTGGTCTTGCACTTTGTAAAAAAATAGTACTGAACCATCATGGCAGTATCACCGCTCATTCTGAAAATGGAGAGGGTGCAACGTTTACGATCATTCTTCCTTTGAAGCAATTGCAGCTGTAGGGAAGCAGGGGTGTTTTTTTTGTAAAAAATACTTACAGCTGCTTTTCCGCATAAAATACCTGTAGCTATTTTTTCTGCAAAGCATCCCTGCAACTACAACGCATCCGGCCAGGCCACCGGCTTCCCGGTCAAAGTATGCACGGGCATCACCACTTTCCTTTCTTTCATATATGCCGTGAGTTCCTTCGCCAGCACTTTCACCATCGCTGGTTGCTCCGCCGCCAGATCATGCATTTCCCCGATATCTGTTTTCAGATCATACAGCGATAACTTTTCATTTCGCTGATCATAGATCAGCTTCCAGTTACCTTTCCGGAGAGCGGAAAAGTAATGCAGGCCGGGGCCTTCATTTGGTATCCAGCGATGCGGATAATGCCATACTAAAACACGTTCTGCCTGTTTAACATTTGCATCTTTCAACACCGGTAAAAAACTTCTCCCATCTGTTTTCTGCACCAGCCGCGCCTTTGAAGCATGCGCTATTTCCAGCAGCGTAGGAAAGAAATCTTCAATGATCACCGGTGTTCCTGTTACACTGCCCGCTTTGATCACAGCAGGCCAGCTAACGATCATCGGCTCCCGGATACCTCCTTCATGCACAGACCCTTTTCCTGCTTTCAACGGAAGGTTTTGCGTATGCGCAGGTTTCATACGCGGCGGGGCAAGACTTAACCCTCCATTATCCGACATGAACAGGATGATCGTATTTTCCGTTAACTGTTTTTCATCCAGGTAGTTCATGATATCACCCAGGCTTTTATCCATTCCTTCTATCAGCGAAGCATATTTCGCTTCCGCCGGCTCCAGCCCTTTATCTATGTAATACTGGTAAAACCGTTTATCTGCTTCCAATGGAACATGCACGGCATACTGCGCCATGTACAGGAAGAAAGGTTTACGTGTTTTATCCAGCGCAGCCAATGCTTTCCGGGTGAGCGCTTCCGTCAGGAACACATCCGTATTATAAAACTCCTCCAGCCCCGGAACACCGTGAGACTTATTCGCCGCACCATATTGTTTCTCCGGTAAATAGCTCGCAGGATGCCCTGCTGCATGGCCGGCAATATTCACATCGTAACCTACCTGCAAAGGATCTGCACCCGGTGTACCATTAGATGCATAGTGCGCTTTCCCGCAATGAATGGTATAATAACCAGCCTTTTGTAAAACGGCCGGTAAAGGAGTGGCATATATTGTATGCGGGATACCAGGCACAGCGCTCAGGCCATTCCAGTTCCAGTCTTTCTGCATAATGGTACTGTCAGGATAATCAGAGCGTTGATCCTTTTCATAATTCGTCCAGTTACTGACCTTGTGCCTCGTAACATTCATACCCGTCATCAGGCTTACACGTGTGGGTGTGCAAACGGGTGTGGCATAAGCATTAGTGAACTTCATCCCCCGTTTTGCCAACCGTTCCATATTGGGTGTACGATAACGTTTATTCAGCTCCGTTAGTTGCGTCCAGAAAGGTTCACTGGTATCCTGCCAGCCCATGTCGTCTACCAGGAACATAACAATATTGGGAGGGTCCTGGGCCTTTACCTGCGGGCTTAGGAACAGCACCAACAGGCTTAAAATCCCTTTTTTGCTTATCATACGAACAATGTTTACAATTACACAATATAGAAAATTTATCCCTATCTGCTAGTAAGCAATCTGAATCACATTACACATAAAAAGTATGTATTATATTCTTTTATGGGTGCTACCAGCATATGTGAAGGAATCATACATTTACAATAGAACATCTGACCTAACTATGCTGCCAGAGCAACCGCAACGAGGGTAATTACGTAATATCCCTGGCTCAAATACATCTGCATGAGGCACATCCTGTTGCTTTTCTTTTTGGGAGCATCGCTCACCCTGAAAGCCGACCACATTACCGGCGGGGAGATGTATTATACATTCACCGGTATGTCCGGCAATCTTTACAATTACACCGTTACCTTAAAACAGTTCAGGAGTTGCGGAACGGCCAACCGGCAGTTCGCCAATCCTACCTACATAGGCATTTTTAACCGGGCAACAGGCGAGCGCATACAAGACCGGCAGGAACAGCTCACCGGTGAAGAACAGATCAGTACTACCAGTAATGATCCCTGTATTACCCGTCCGCCGTTCATCTGTTATTATGTGGGTACCTGGGTATTTAATATTTCCTTACCTGCTTCGCCGGATGGTTATATCCTCACTTCGCAGGTTACCAATCGTGTGGATGGCATCAACAATCTCTCCTTTGGTTATGGCAGGATCGGGGCTACTTACACCTGTGAAATTCCGGGTAGTGCCTTTGCCAATAATCACAGCGCTAAATTCGTGGGAGACGACCTGGTGACCATCTGTGCAGAGAACTCTTTCTCCTATAGTTTTGCGGCTACGGATGGAGACGGAGACCGGTTACGTTACTTCTTCTGCGAAGCTTACCTTACTGCCGGTTACTCTGGTGGAGGAGGTGGTGGTGGCGGAGGTGGCGGACCCATTGGAGGCAATAACAGCCAGCCCCCTGTACCCCCGCCTTATTACTCAGTACCTTATGGCGATGGCTTTAGTGGTGGCAGCCCTTTAGGCAATCGGGTTTCCATTAATCCCAATACCGGTTTGATCACAGGTATTGCACCGGGTGTGGGTATCTATGTGGTAACAGTATGCGTGCAGGAAATACGTAATGGTGTAGCCATTGCTACGCAACGGAAAGACCTGCAGATAAATATTACCGGTTGTACGGTAGCCGCAGCATCGCTTTTACCGGAATACATGTTATGCGGCAATAGCCAGCAGCTAAGTGTTGCCAATCAATCTACCAGCCCGCTGATCGTGTCCTGGTTCTGGGAATTTAAGAACAGCGCAGGTACGGTGGTTTACAACTCTAACAATAATATTGCAGACTACACATTTCCCGTGCCTGGTACCTATACCATCAAGCTGGCTACCAACAGGGGTTTTCAATGTCCTGATTCTACAGATGCACAGGTATATGTATACCCCGGATTTGAACCCCGTTTTTCTGCAGCCGGCGCCTGCATCAACAAACCTGTTCTCTTCACGGACCAAACCACTTCCAGGTATGGCATTACTAATTTCTGGGATTGGGATTTTGGAGAGCCCTCCGCGCAAACGGACTTCTCCAATGATCGAAATCCTTCTTATACTTATCCTACCAATGGCCTCAAGAATGTACGCCTCATTGTGCATAATACTGTAGGTTGCAAGGATACGCTCTATGATCCGATGGAGATCCTGGACAAACCTCCCATCGCACTTTCTTTCCGCGATACACTTATCTGCCCGCCTGATCAATTGCAATTACAGGCTACCGGCACGGGTATTTTCACCTGGTCGCCCACCACTAATATGACGGGTGCCAATACACCTATACCAAGGGTAAGCCCTGTCAGGGATACAAAATATTATGTAGACCTTGATCAGGACGGTTGCCTGAATCGTGATTCTGTGATGATCCGTACGGTGGACCGTGTGAGTTTAAGTTTACCGGCAGACACGGTGATCTGCCAGGGTGATCCTATTGTGTTAAGGCCACAATCCAATGGCCTGCGTTACACCTGGACGCCTGCACAGAACCTGAATGATGCCACGCTCAAAAACCCTTTGGCCACAACTACCAATAATACCATGTATAGTGTTACAGCAACGATCAGTGGCTGTACGGCCACTGATCAGATGCTGGTATCCACAGTACCTTATCCGCGCGCATTTGCAGGAGCAGATACGGTCATCTGTTTTGATACCTTTGCGCAATTACATGCATTGACAGACGGAACTTTTTATACCTGGCAAACTACAGATGCCGGCGGCGTTCCCCTTTCCCTTGATCCTACTGTAAAGCCTAAATTAACGGCTGCCTATGTTTTCTCGGCATTTGATACAAAAGGTTGTCCTAAACCCGGAAAAGATACAGTAGTAGTAACCGTGTTGCCTAAGATCAATGCATTTGCAGGAAGGGATACCGCAGTTGTATTAGGCCAGCCATTACAATTAAATGCTTCAGGCGGCGTGCAGTATACCTGGTCTCCCGCAACAGGATTATCTTCTACCACTATTCCCAACCCGCTGGCATTATACAACAGACCCGTAACAGGATTACGTTATAAAGTGCTGGTACAGGATATTGCCGGATGTGCGGATTCCGCTTTCATGAATGTGAAAGTATACAATACCATGCCGCAGGTTTTTGTTCCTACTGCCTTCACGCCAAACGGAGACGGTGTGAATGATCAGCTGCGCCCCATTGCAGCAGGCATCAGGAACATCGAATACTTTATGGTGTATACCCGCTGGGGAGAACTTGTATACCGTGGTACACAAAGTGGCAAAGGATGGGATGGCCGCATCAACGGAAGGATGCAAACCTCCGGAGTATATGTATGGCAGGTAAAAGCAGTGGATTATCTCGGTTTGGATTTCTTCCTCACCGGTACTGCCACCTTATTGCGGTAAAGGTCCCCAGAATGCATCCTCCGCTGCAAGATCTGTAGCAAATGCTTCCACAGCTACTATCTGCCCATTCTCTACCGTATATACGTCTATATTATCCGTATCCAGCCTTAAGCCATCCTTTTCTGCTTTAAAACGTAACAGGCAGGCTACTTTATTTCCCAACACTGCTACGGCTTTGATCTCAGCCAGTGCAAATGTATCCTGCGAAGCTTCAAACATTCCTCCTACCATTTGAAACACTTCTGCAGCAGAATGTTTCAAACCGGAAAAACGATTATTACCCGGCACATTCCATTTTACTTCCGGATGAAGGAGGCTGCCTATCTTTTCAAGGTTCACTTGTTGTACAGCAGCTAAAAATTCTTTGACGATCGTTTCCATGTTTTTAATTTTTTGATAACACAAAGCTAGGCCGGTACACTTCCATGGTACTTATCTTCACACGACAAACAATTACCATTTCGCGACAAGCCCTTTTTGCAATAACTTTAACATATGGAAGACCAACAGAAAAGAATGGCATTGAGCCTGCTGGCATATGCTGCGCAAAGGGATGTGCAACCGCAGCAACTATGCAAACTGGCAGGTATTCAGCTGGAAGAATTAAAGAAACCATCAGGAGAAACGCTTAGTGCCACGCAGATGAATAATCTATGGACCAATGCAGGGCAGCTTACCAATGATCCCCTCTTTGGCCTGCACTTTGGAGAATCCCTGCAAATAGCTGCACTGGGTATGGTGGGAGAGATCATCAAAAGCAGCGGCACAGTAGGAGAAGCCATCACACACGCCGCAGCACTTTCACATCTTGTTACAGACCTTTTCAGGATGGAAGTAACATCTCCCGGCAAAACATTCACCATCAATTATATTTCACTCACGGATGCAACACCTTCTTTTTCATTCCTGCAGCTGATGGATTTTTTTATGGTCTTCACCGTTCATGAACTGGATGGGCTGCTGCTGCAAAAGATCCAGCCCAAAGCTGTACGTTATCCTTATGTGGTATCCAACATCGCAGAATATGAAAGGGTACTGCGTTGCAGGCCTGTAAAACGAACTGGTGAATATGCTCTGGAGTTCGATAAAAAATACTGGGATGAACCTATCCTCTCCGCAAATTATGAACTGCAAAGCCTGTTATTGAAAAAAGTACAGGCCTTACCGGAACAGGCAGCAGGCACACAATCGTTACAGGCAAGGATCTACAATTACCTGCTCACCAATGCCTACCTCGGCATTATTTCACTGGAGCAGATGGCAGCGAATTTTAATATCAGCCCCCGCAGCCTGCAACGTAAATTAAAAGAAGAAGGTGTGAAATACCAGGACATTGCAGATGCCGTGCGCAAGTCCCTCGCCATGCATTACATGGCTTCCGGCAACTACCCGCTGAAAGAGGTTTCGTATATGCTGGGGTATAATGAATTAAGTGCATTTACACGTGCTTTTAAAAGGTGGACAGGAGACACACCGGGTAGTTATCAGCACAATTAATGGTTATTGATAGGTCGGAACAGGCTGTGTATCCGCAGGAACTGTCAGCCTCCGCTTTTTTGTTATATTTGGATACAAACCTGGCTTATATGCGTATCCTGACCCTTATATGCGGCTGCCTCCTGCTGGCAACCGCCACTTATGCCCAAAGCTCCTTCCGCCTCAGCCCAAACTTAAACATCAGGGATACTGCCGCAATCCGGGAAGAATTAAACCGCCTGGCAGACAGCATATTTGCATTCTGCCAGGCCAAAAATTATCTTATAAGTCTCCCCCTCAGTGCATCCCTTGTTAAACACCGTTATGCAGAAGCACAACAATCTTTAAAAAAATTTCCGCAATGGCCGAAAGGTGTCAGATCATTATCTGCCCTTAACCTGTTGCAGGAGCTGGCAGCCTGGCCGGGTAAAGAAAAAGAAATACTGGAGGAACGCATCAAAACTGTGCAGAAAGATTTCAGGCCGGATGTGATCAGCAGCCTGAAAGGAAGTTGCCAGCCGGAATATGCCAGCCTGCTCCGCCATAATATTTTCCTCTGCCTGGAAATGGCACAGCAATACAAACAGGACCTCAACTTCAGTAACGTAACAGAGCTGTTGCAATACCAGGCCATCCAGGACTTCCTGGATAAAAACCATCCTGTTCTCCAGGAAACTTTACACCAGCTGGAACCGACCCAATTTAAAAAAATAGTGGCCCGTATTCCCATGCGTGATGGTGTACATCTGAATGCTTTCATTTTCCAGGATGCAGATGCGATGGAAAGACAACCTGCTATTATCAGTCTCAGTCCTTATCCTTATGGAAGAGAAGCAGAAAGAGGAAATATCTGGGCACTGCATGGCTATAATTATGTGTATGTAGATAATCGTGGCAGGCGTACTTCCGAAGGAGAAAACTTCCCTTATGAAAAAGATGCGCAGGATTATTACGATATCATAGAATGGGTGAGCCAGCAACGCTGGTGTAATGGAAAAGTAGGTACCACAGGCGGCTCTTATCTTGGATTTGCACAATGGCAAAGCATTCGTAAAGAATACCGCCATCCTGCCCTTAAAGCAGTGAATCCTGCGGTAGCCGTAGGGTTTGGTGTTGACTTTCCCCGTAATGCCAATATGTTCACACCATATATGCTACGCTGGGCAGAGTTTGTAAGCGGCACAGAAAATAACGGCCCGAAGTTCATGGACGAAAATTTCTGGTATGCAAAAGAAATGGAGATGTACCGCCATCATGTTCCATTCGCACAATTTGATTCTCTCGCGGGCCTGCCCAATCCTTTCTTTCGTAAATGGGTATCACATCCTGACTATGATGATTACTGGCAGGGTATTATGCCTAATGAAGAAGATTACGCCACACTGGACCTCCCCATCCTCACCATAACAGGTTATTATGACGATGATCAGAATGGCGCCATGTTCTATTATAATAACCATCACCGTTATGGAGGAGCAGCTGCACAGCAAAACCATCAACTGCTTATTGGCCCTTTTGACCATGCCGGTTCCCAATGGATGGCCAATCCCATGCAGTCCGCAAGGACCATTGAGAAAGAAGCACAGATAGCGCCCTACAGATATATGATCTCCTGGTTCAACTGGATCCTGAAGGGTGCGGCTAAACCATCCTGGATGAAGAACAAGATCACTTATTTTGCTACCGGTACCGGCCAATGGAAAGGCACTACCTCTTTTGCAGATCTTACAAAAGACAGCCTAAGGTTCTACCTCACCAATACTAAAAAACTACTGGCACAAATACCGGATACCCAACAAATCCTCACTTACCGGCACGACATTACTTCCCTGCTGGATTCCGGTAAAGCTTATCAAAGTATACTGGCAGACAGGAAAGATCAGCGTAGCAGCTATTTCCCGCACACCATCCTTTTTGAAACAGAACCACTGGCACGTGATATTCAACTGGCAGACCGGATCAGCGCAGAACTTTACATCCGACTGAACGTACCGGATGCCGATTTCTCTATTAATTTCTATGAGATAACAAAAGATAATATGCGGGTATACCTGGGCACCTCAGCTATCCGCTGCCGTTATCGTTTCGGCGGAGATCAACCCAAACTGATGCCCCTGAACAGTATAGAAAAACTAGCCTTCAACAATGCTTACATCTATCTGAAAAAGATCCGGAAAGGCAGCAGGGTCCGTATGGAATTTGGCAGCTCCAACAGCCCCTCCATAGAAAAGAATTACGGGTTTGGCGGAATTGTGGCACAGGAATCTACCCGGTCACCACGGTTTATTGAAGCCACTATTATCACAGATAAAGATCATCCCAGCAGCATCAAACTTCCCATTACCGACTAAGAAGGCACACATACATGTTTGCGTATAACATTCTCTTTTTGAGAGCATAACCCGATTTCCTATTTTTACGTATATTAATAATAAGAGTCGCGCCCCGTAGTACACCAAAATATACGTCTATTGAAACTATATCCTCCTATAGCTTACCTCATCCATTCAGGTACTGCAGACCAGGACGAAAGGAAACAGCGCTGGATACGCATTATTAACTCCCTCAGTCTGGTGACTGCTGTACTGGCATTCATTATGGGGATCGTGTTCTTTTTCCTGAACAGGAAACTACAGATCATCATCCCGGCTATGATAGAAACAGCTGGTTTTATAGGTATCATCTGGTTGAATAAAAAACGCCGCTCTCAAACCGCTGGTATTTCCATGATGGTATTGCAGGCCATGGGCTTTGTGTATTTCGGCATCCTGTTAGGCACTGCCGTGGAAGCTATCCTGATATTGCTGTTCCTGGTGAATGCAACTTACCTGTTATATGAAAAAGGCCCGGAAAGGACCATCTGTTTAATTGCCATAGCAGGAGGCCTGATCACCACAGAATTTTTCTATTATACAGAGCTGGTTGAACCTATTACTTTTGCGCATACCACTACTTTCATATTACGCTGGTTATGCATCCTGTTCATCCTTACCATGAATACCCTCGTGATCCGTTTTTATAAAGAAGACAGGAATGTACTCATGAAAGCCCTCGAGGAACAAAAAGAAGAACTCGTAAGGTCTAACAAATCAAGAAAAGTGTTCCTGCAGGAAACAAGCCATGAGATCCGTAATCCCCTCAATGCCATTTTCGGGATCGTGCAGTTAATGCGCATGGACCTGAAGAAAGCAGCCAATCCTGAAACATTACCGAAGCTGGTAGACGATCTGTATGTAGCGAGCTTTAATATAAAAGACATCATCAATAATATCCTTGAACTATCCCGCATTGAATCCGGCCACCTGGATGAAGTGAAACGCAAAGAGATCTATATCCGTACCACCATCCGCAATACCGCCAACATTTATGAGTATGTGGCCAATACAAAAGGTGTACACATAGAACAGAAATTTGATGAGGCGCTGCCCAACAACATCTTTACGGATGAAACCAAACTTTCGCAGATCATCAATAACCTGCTGACGAATGCCATTAAATTCACCCGCCATAACAGCACGATCACGATCCATACCGGTGTAAAGGAAAAGAGCTGGTTTGTTAGTATTACAGACCAGGGAGGCGGTATTGAAAAGGATAAACTGGAAAAGATCTTTGAACCTTTTGTAACGGAGAAAAGCAGTTTTATTGAAGGTACCGGGCTGGGCTTATATATTTCAAAACATTTTGCCATACTGTTGAACGGAAATATCACGGTAGAATGTGTGCAGGGTATCAGTACTACTTTTACCTTATCCCTTCCCCTCTCTGATTTCAGGCGGGCTACAATCCTTTCCGCTAAAGAAGATCCTCTGCAGATCCGTTTCGACAATAAAACAATACTGGTAATAGAAGACGACAAAATGAGCCAGGCCCTGCTCAAAAATTACCTGTCGGGTTTAGGCGTGAACGTGATTACAGCCAATAACGGCCTCGAAGGTCTTGCTGCTGCCCGGCAGCAAACACCGGACCTGATCCTGCTCGATTCTCACATGCCTAAAATGAACGGGAGAGAAACCCTGCAGCGCTTGAAAGAAGATCCTGCCCTGCTGCATATACCAGTGGTCATTGCTTCAGGGGACGCATTTACAGAAGCCATGGATGTGTTCATGAAAGCAGGTGCCAATGATTATGTGATCAAACCTATTGTATTGGCTACCCTGCCACTCATATTGGAACGGCATCTGCATAAATAAAAGGGGATGCATCAAAATATGACACACCCCCTTTTATCATTTATACCACTTTAAGGATCATTTTTTTGATGCGGCCTCATTCTTCTTTTCTTCCACCCACCACCTGTTGATGGTGTTCTCCTTTCCTTCCAGCACTACTTTATAAATATCGGAGGGCACATCTCCTACCGGGATGCTGATACGTTCCTTCCCAACCGGTACTTCTCCGATCAGTTTATAGGTATCTTCTCCTCCTGTTTTATAGTTATTGGTGCTTGCCAGCCATACTTTCACCGTACCCTGTTCATCCAGGGCTTTCCAGGTAACGTCCAGTTTATCCTGGATCTTTAGTACCGTTGGGTTAGCTACAGATACTTTGCCGATCAGGGAAATACCATCTGATTCACGGCCAACGGCCAGGGGCAGCGGCAATTGCAGGAAACGGGCTACGGTAGGCATAATATCAACTACACCGGGATAATAATATTTAGCATAGTTATTTACCTGCGGCTGATTGGTGAGGATCCAGCTGGAACGCTGACGTACAGATTGCCCGCCATGATGTTTACCTGTTTTCTCGTCACGGCCATGGTCCGTTGTAATGATGATCAGCCAGTTTTCCTTAAACTGTTTCTGACGGTATTGGATAGCATCATAGATCTTACCTACCTTTTCATCCATCTTCTGAATGCCCCTGGTAAACTGCGGGCTATCTCCGTACATATGCCCCATATCGTCTGTATACTCAAGGTACACCCAGGAAAGGTCTGGTGCATTTTTACGGATGCAGTTAGCTGCTTCGTCTGCAACATGCGCGTCTATCCTTTCCATAAAGTCCCTGCCTTTATCATGCGGGAATTTTACAGTATCCAGCTCATACCCGTCGAACTTATAATCAAGGGTGATATTACCTGCTTCCGGCATACCTTCTGCTACCAGTTTGGTACGGTTATCCAGCCAGCTGCTGAAGATAGCGGTTTTCCGTTGCGGGTATTTCTCTTTAAAGATGCGGAAGATGTTCTGGTAATTGTAATTCGGCGCTGCGATATCATTGTCCCATACATTGTGTTTGTTCACCCAGGTGCCGGTTAATACACTGTTATAACCTACTGCAGAGATGGTGGGTGTTTGGGAGTACCCGCCTTTTTCTCCCCCAACGAATGCGCGCATGTATTTACCATCTTTGGCAATACGTTGCAGGTTGGGTGTGTTCAATGCTTCAATAACATCGGCAGAAATACCGTCTACTATTATAAACACGGCCTTGCGGGCTTGTGCAGAAACGCCTGCACTGGCTGTTAAAAACAATAGGGCTGCGAACCACTTTTTCATACACAAGTTTAATGTTTTAAAAAGAATGCGGATAATAATTATTCTCCACAGATCCGTCTGCATATAATTTGAGGATAGCAAAACCCGGAGGTGTTTCTTTATAATAACCTTCCCCGATGGAATCCTTATCTCCCTTGCCCCACCAGAAACCGCTCATGGCTCCGTTGCAGCAATACCAAACATCATTATAGAGCGTTTTGTCGAAAAGATGATTATGCCCGCTGAGCATGATCTTCACTTTATCCTTGTGTTTGTAAAAAAGGTCTTTCAGTTTCTTATTATCTGAATGATTACCGCCTTCCAATACCGGCGTGGCACCAAATACGGGGAAGTGGCTCATGAGCAATACCGGGGTATTGGGTGCTAATTTCTCCAGGTCATCCTGCAGCCATTTGTACTGTGTTTCATCCAGGGAGATCTTATCGTTATTCCCGTCCAGGATAATAAAGTGCCAGCCATTCTTTGAAAAGCTATAGTACCGGTGTGGGATCTTCAGCCTTTTTACGACGTAATCCTTTCCATACATCTCGTCTTCTTTGGAAGGTGCAGCCCACCAGTTATCATGGTTGCCGATACAGCTATGCACCTCGTAATCTTTCAGTACGCCCATACAATCATCCCATGCTGCCCATTGGCTGGTTACCTTTTCCCGTACCACATCGTTATAAGAAGCATCCATAATGGAATCTCCCCCATTCAGGAAAAAATCCACTTTGTGTGCTTTCACGGCATCCAGGCATTTTTTAAAGCGGGACGCAACAATGGGATCTGCCGGTAAATGTACATCCGTAATATGCGCTACCGTGAGTACCGCCTTTTTCCCCTTTTCAGGCTGAAGAGCAGCCACTGCGTTACCACCCAATGCGGAGGCGGCTAACAGCAGGCTGCTCTTCTTAATAAGATCTCTTCTATTCATTGTTTATCTATTGCCAGTTGAATAATTGCGGCGCCAGTTTAGGATTTACCACCAGTTCGCTGAACGGCACCGGGCGGTAATAATACTGCGGTTCTTTGAAAGTACGAAGCCTGGTTTCTGTAACAATAGGGCCACCTGCATTTCCGTTCTTGAGATAAACTACAACGTCTTCGCCAAAAGCACCCGCTTTGTAGTACACGAGTTTCACACCCAGGGAATTGCTTTCCTGTGCGCCGGAAGGAGGAATGGCAGTACCTTTATCTATCAGGATGATATCTTCAATACCATCGCCTGTAAGGTCGTATTTACCAAGCCCCGGGAAGTACATGCCTTCGGGTATTTTCTCCAACTCTTTACCTGCATGCCAGCGGGCAATATCATCAAAGCGATAGCCTTCCATGGCCAACTCTACTCTTCTCTCCCTGCGGATCTCCAGGATCACGCCTTTGTTGGCACCGCTTACATCAGGATATTTGGCAGCGAGTACAGGATCAACATTTGCATTTACAGCTGCGAGCGTCATAAAAGGCATATTCACTCTTTTACGCAAGAGGTTCACGGACATATCGAGGTCAGCCTGTGTGAGTGTGCCCAGTTCAGCTTTTGCCTCTGCGAAGATCAGCAATACCTCTGCATAACGATATGCAGGGAAGTCTGCGCCATCCAGTATTTTGGAATCAGTACTGTTGATATATCCTTTCAGCTGATGGTATCCGGAAAAGTTCTTATTCAACCGCACCACGTGAGGCACGGCTACGTTCGGAGGGTTTACCGCTAATTTCAGTCCGGGGTAGAACATGGTTTGAGATAATCTCGGGTCCCTGCCGGTGAATTCCTGTACAAACTGCATCGTCTGGTAGTTAGGCTTATCCGTAAAACGGGTACCGTCTGCCATCAGGTAAGTTTGCACCAGGTCGCGGGAAGGAGATTGCTCGTAATTGATAATGTTGCCATTGTTATTCCCGGTCTTTTTCAGGTCCTGGTCATAGATATTCACCAGCATCACTTCTTTATTGCTGGTGAGGCTGGCACTATTGAACAGCGCTCCGTAGTCCGTTGAGAGCTCATACTTTTTGGAAGCCATGATCTCCTCAGAAATTTTCCTGGCTGTTTCAAGGAATACATTCGCCGTGCTTTTCAGGTTTAACTCCGGATGATACAAACGGTAAGTACCTTCATACAAGGCCACACGCGCCTGCATCAGTTTCACCACCCATTTACCGGGTGTTCCAACAGGTACAGATTCCTTTACATGAGACCCGGCAAATTCCAGGTCGGCCATCACACTGTCCATGATCAGCGTGCGGGGATCGCGGGGTTTGTATAAACCTACGCTGTCACTGGGGTTGAGGGCTTTTCCATACCAGGGCACATCGGAATAACGTTTCACTTTATCCATATAAAAGATAGCCCTGTAGTATCTTGCCAAACCTGCATAATGATCTTTTATTTCCTGTGTTACGCTGGCTTTACCATAATTATCCAGGAAGTAATTGATATTGCGCAAACGGCTCCAGGTCCAGCCGGAAGTTACATTCTGGGAAGTCGGCGAACCAGTCATCATGGTCTTTATTTCCATAGCGCCGGTTGTAGCTTTATCATCTGTATCCTGATCGCTTAAATAACTGCCCCGGTCTTTCATTGTTAAGAGGCCGGTAACATAAAGGTTCAGATCTTCTTCTGATTTAAAGAAAAGATCAGGTGGAATAGATGTTTGCGGATAACGATCCAGGAAACCTTTCTGACAGGATGTACCTATCAGCGCAATAGCAGCAACCAGGATTATCGGGAGGTGTAATAACTTTTTCAACTGCAAAAATTTTATCTTAAAAATCAAGATTAATACCCATAGCATACTTACGCTGGAAAGGATAGGCCCAGCCATAACCATCTTCGATGGCCTCAGGATCATAATACTTCTTAACAGAAGAGAACTCAAAGAGGTTTTCTCCGGTAGCAAAGATCCTTAAGCGGCTCACTTTGTATTTCTTCATCAATGCTGAAGGCAAAGTATAACCAAGCGTCACATTCTTAAACCGCAGGTAAGCTCCGTTCAACAGGTATTTGGTTTGAGGGATATCCAGGCCACCACCATAGTTGGCGTCTGCCATCCATGATTGCAGTACAGGGAAATAAGAATTCGGATTGGCATCCGCCAGCCCCGCTGCTATATAGGAAGCAGAGTGCCTGTCCCTGTCTGCACCGGTTTCAGCAGCTCCCCTGTAGAAATCGAGGTTCCATGGGTATACACCTGCGTAAGGTTGCTGGTAAGGCCCCCAGAAGAGGTAATGCCTTGGATAGAAATCTCTTTTAGCCACCCCCTGCATAAATACAGTAAGGTCAATATTGTTCCATTGCATATCTACGGTAAGGCCATAACGGTAACGTGTACTGTTATTACCGATCACTTTATAATCACCGGGATCATTCACGGTGCCATTTCCTTTATTGATCTTACCATCCTTATTCTGATCTACATATTTTGGCCAGCCGGGAACAACATCCAAAGCTCCCCAGGGCACAATGGCTGATTGGTCCAGCGCTTTGATCTCATCGGCATTTTTGAAGTATCCGTTGTTTTCAAGTCCCCATATTTCACCGGTGTAATGCCCAACCATGTAACCACTGATGAGCCCCAGTTTATTCTGGTTGTATTTGGTGATCTTGGTACGGGAATCAGAAAGGATGAACCTTGCACTGAATGTAAATGGCTTTTTAGCCACCATAAATTCATTGCGGTATCCTGCGGACAATTCCCATCCGGTTGTATTCAGGTCAGCGGAGTTGGTAGGAGGAGCAGATGCACCCATTACAGCAGGCACCGTTGCATCTGCGGTAAGCATCCCGAGAGTTTTACGGGAGAAGGCATCAAACCCTAACAGGATCCTGTCATTGAAAAAGCCAATGTCTGTACCTACGTTAAAGGTGTTCACTTTTTCCCAGGTATAAGATGCAGGGTCCACTGGCAGCAATGCTGCGCCGGTTGCAACAAACGGGAAAGCATTGTTGATCAGGTAATTGGATGTGCCCGTTGGAATAGTAGCAATATGGCGGAAGGGGAATGTTACCTGGTTACCCAGCGCACCATAAGATGCCCTGAATTTCAAAGTAGACAGGGACTTACCCAATGTTTGCATGAAAGGTTCTTCTGTTACGATCCAGGCGCCGGAAACGGAAGGGAAAAATCCCCAGCGGTTGGAAGGAAGGAATCTCGAAGAACCATCATACCGGCCATTTACTTCAAGGATATAACGGTTTTTATAAGTATAATTCAAACGACCGAAATAGCCGCGTAATGCATACGCTTCATAACTTGCACCGGTTGTTTGTGTACCGGTGGCCAGGCCCAGGTAAGGTAAGGAGGAGGTGATAAGACCATCCCTGTTAGCATCTTCATACGTCCAGGTATTTTCTTCCTGGTTAAAACCAACCAGTAATCCCAGTTGATGATCAGTGCCTAATTTTTTATTATAGTTAGCGTAGAGATCATACACATCATGTTTCACAACCCCATTACGCACAGATACTGATCCAACACCACCTTCTTCTCTCACATCTTTCGGACCGTAACCTATGCGATATTTCCGGGTATCCTGGTTGTACTTCCACAGTTCCCTTTTAAAGCTGGCGTTTGCAGTCAGCTGCAGATCACCATCCAGGAAAGTAGCCACACCTCTCACCACGTTCTGGAAACCAAAACGTGTTTGCACATTGCGCCCGCCTTCTGTTAACTGGGCAGCTAATCTGCCTGCAGCAGTATTTGCCCAGGTACCATCAGGGTTCACCGCAACCTGTGTGGGCATAAGGTAATAAAGATCGGTAATGCCCTTAGTGGGAGCATCAGACTTGATCTGATAGATGTTGAGATTGTTATCTACTTTCAGCCAGCTTAAAGGCATGAAATTCATACGCGCCCGCAAACCATAACGGCTCCAGTCGTCTTTGGACAACCTGTTCAAGCCATTTTCCTTGGTGTAATCGCCAGAGAGATAATACCCGATAGGTTTACCTTTCCCTGTTTCTGAACTACCACTTAAGGTAACGGTATGCGTAACGGAGTTACTGGATTTATTGAAGAAATAATCATTCCAGTTATTGCTGCCCATATAGATCCATTTCGTAGGATCATTAGGGTCTGTACGGATATCTTCCACCGCAGGATTATCGGAACGTTCTTTTGCCCATTGGTAGTAATAATCTGAATAGTTCACATAATCCCAGGGTGTATTATCTGTCGCAGTTTCCAGCACCCGGGAGAAAATGTAAGGGTCTGTAACCTGGTCAGGCAGTACGGTAGGTCTTGAAGAAGCGATATAGTTATTATAACTGATCTTTTGCCTGCCACCTGATGTACCTTGTTTGGTAGTGATCAGCACAACGCCGAATGCAGCACGCGCACCATAAATAGCGGCGGAAGCAGCATCTCTCAGAATAGTAACACTACCGATATCATTAGGGTTCAAACGCTGAAAATCCTCTGTTGCAGCGGTGATACCATCAATGATGATCAATGGTGTAGTATTGGAACCGGATACGATAGACCCAACGCCACGGATATTGATACTGGGGGTAGTACCTGGCGCACCTCCTCTGTAGTTAATATTCAAACCGGGGCTTGCTCCCTGCAATCCCTGGAAGATATTGGCGATAGGGCGTTCTGCAAGTTGTTTACCAGCTACCTGGTCTACAGCACCTGTAGTATTTATTTTTCTTTGTACGCCATATCCCACTACTACCACTTCCTCCATGGAATTAGCTGAAGGCTCCAATACAACGTTCATGGTAGCACTGGGATTCACTGGTAATTCCTGTGTTACATATCCCACATAGGAAAACACCAGCATTCCCTCTTCAGGCACTTTTAATTCAAACTCTCCTTTTTCATTGGTGAACACGCCTATACTGGTGTTCTTTAACCGTACACTTACCATTTGCAATTTTTCGCCGGAAGGGCTCAATACCTTTCCTTTTACTACCAGGTCTTTGGTCACCGTAGCCGCAGGTGCAATAACAATGAGGTTATTGGGCATCATGCGGAAAGTAAGGTCCGTATTGGCCAGCATCTGTTCCAGTACCTTTTTTATTGGCCATTCAGTTGCATCAATGCTCACTTTATGCCATACAGGCAGCTTATCATTATTGTACACAAAACGGTAAGCAGACTGCAATTCAATAAGTGAAAATGCCTTTTCAAGATTAGTACGGGATAGTTTTACTGAGACAGTAGACTGTGATCGCACTTCGGCGCTCACCTGCATACATACCACAAACATTAAAATCGCGGAGAGCTTCATAAAAATTAACAGTTTTTTGAGGCTTCGCCCAGGTGGAAGCCAACTCACCACTGTACTTTTTTTCATACCTTTGAGTGTTGGTTAATTGATAATTGGTTACATGTTTACGCATAGCAATGTCACTAACCGATATTCAGCGGGAAATGGTGCGAACATTTCCCGTTTTTATTTCGGTTCATTGCCAAATATGATATGTCTATTGCTTGTTTATTCGATCCAGATAATTCCCTCTTTATCTGTTTTAAAATGAAAAGATCCCCCGGTTAGTTCAAGGGCCTTTAATACTTCTTCCAGGCTCTCGTCCTGGAATACGCCTGTTAGGTATTCCTGTCTTTTGTTGTTATTCTTAAAACGTATCTCCACGCCAAACCACTGTTCCAGCATCACGGCCACCTTTTCCAGCGGCATGCGCTTAAAGGCCAGCTTGTTCTCCACCCAGGCCGTTTCTGTTACCACACTGTCCCTCACTACAGTGAGCGGGGATTTGATCAGCCTGATCACAACGGGCGCCGTATTATGTTCCACTGAATCCTCCTGCATCAGCTGGATGGTGGGGATGGATAATTTTTCATTCGGCTTTAATCTTACCACCTGGTTCTTTTTCTCATCCAGCACTACTTCTACGGAACCAGTTACCAAAGAGGTTACCGCACTGTCTTCCAGCGGATAGGCCCTTACGTTGAACTCTGTTCCCAATACACGGATGCTGAAAGACTTTGTGCGTACCATAAAGGGCCGTTGTGCATCTTTCGTTACTGTAAAGAAGGCCTCTCCTTCCAGTGTTACTTCCCGGCGTTTTCCCGTGAATTGTTTGGGATAATCCAGCTTGCTGCCTGCATTCAGCCATACGGTTGTTCCGTCCGGCAGTTTTACCTGGGAGCGGGAACCTTTATGGGTAACCAGTTGCTGGCGGTTCTCATCCATTTTAGGCTGGCTCCACCATTTGCGGCCCATAAAGAATGCCATCAGTAAGGCTGCTGCCACTCCGGCAATACGTACCGTCATCCTGCGGATGTTGCCACGGCGGCTGGAATAAACAGGGATCTCTTCCACTTCCACAGCTGATTCCAGTCTGCGTTTGTGCTTCTCCAGTGCTATCTCAGTGTCCCCGGAGCTAAGGGGCTTTTGCTTGTCCTTCCAGCCCTGGGTAAGTATTTCTTTGGTATAAGAAGCATCCGGGTGCTGCTGTAGTAAACGCGCCAGCTCCTTTTCTTCTTCGGGGAGCAGCTCGTTTGCCACTTTTTTGGCAAGCAGGTTCCAGATTTGATCATCCATCATATCAAAAGGACAGTTTAAATGTTAAAAGTTCCCTAAAGAGAAAGAAAAAAAATTTATTGGCGTAGTAAATACGACTGGGCTAACTCGGCAGACATATCCAGGCGGATAGCCGCTGCTACTTTTTTCACGGCTATAGTGAGTTGTGCATCAACGGTTTTGGGTGAAATTTCCAGCAATTCCCCTACTTCTTTATATTTCAGTCCATCCTGTTTTATCAGCCGGAAGATCAGCTGGCAACGGGCAGGCAGGCTGCGGATGGCGGCTTCTATCTTCTGGGCCACTTCCGCGGAGATCATATTATGCTCCTGGTCCGGACTGATGGCAATGGCATCCATATCCAGGTTCTCAAGGCTGGCATACTGATGTTTGCGTTGTTGCTGAAGGGTATTATAAGAAAGGTTGCGGGTGCAGATATATAAATAAACTACGGGGTTTTCTACGGAGATCAGCTGGGAACGTTTCTGCCAGACCATAATGAACACATCTGAAACGATCTCTTCCGCCAGGTGAAATGAGCCGACCACTGCAGCAGAGAAATGGATCAGCCTGCTGTAGAGTGATTTGTATAACTCATCATAGGCTTGCATATCCCCTGCTTCACATACGCTTCGGAAGTTGCGTCTGATCAGATCGTCATTAGTCATGCCCAAAAATATATAAATGTTGTTTCGCGATTATTAACGCAATGTTATATCCTTGATAAATTGATCCCGGTTGATTAACGTGGCTTGCCATGCAAACAAAAATCCTGTTCACTGTATTGATTACACAGGCAAAGTACAAAAATTCTTCATCCAGCCAAGATTTATTAAATTTAGTACCTAATCTGTTACCAGTTATGAAACTAAAAGCGACTATCCTTTGCCTGCTCACCGCAGCAGTTCCCCTCGTGCATGTATCCGCCCAGGCCAGTTTAGAGAAAAAATGGACCTCAGACACTACTTTAAAGGTACCTGAATCTGTTTATTTTGACGCCAAAAGGAACACCCTGTATGTTACCAATATTGATGGCGCCCCCTGGGGAGACGATGGCAAGGGTTCCATTTCGAAACTTTCCCCGGACGGAAAGATCACCCATCTCAATTGGGTAGAGGGTCTTAGTGCCCCCAAAGGCATGGCGGTTGTTGGTAATCAGCTCTTTGTAGCGGATATGGGTACACTCGTTATCATCGACATTACAAAAGGAACCATCACCAAACGCGAAACCATTGAAGGCGCCCTCAACCTGAACGATGTAACTGCTTCCCCCAGTGGCGTGGTGTACGTTTCAGACTCTAAAAAGAAAACGGTCCACACTTATCAGAACGGAAAAGCTACCCTCCTGCTGGACAGCGCCCATAGTGGCCTGAGAGGTCCAAATGGCCTGCTCTACATGCCCAATGGCTTGCTGGTATTGGATAATGGCGCGCTTTACAGGGCCGGAAAAGACAATAAGCTCACCCTGCTGGCTAAAATTGCCGGAGGAACAGATGGAATTGAACACGTAAAAGGCGAGGAATTCGTAGTTTCGTGCTGGGGAGGACAAGTATTTTATGTGGATGCCAAATCCGGCACAGTTACCAAAATGCTGGATACACAGGCTGAAAAACTGCAAACTGCAGACATTGGATATGATGCCAAAAAGAGAATTGTATACATCCCTACCTTTTTTGGAAATAAAGTTTCCGCATACCAGTTAAATGTAAAATAATCTAATGACCGGTTTAGGTCCGGAATCAGTTCTGTTCCGGACCCAGCCAGGTTCATACATCGGGAATTCAGTTTGTCTAAGATTTTCATTTTTGTTGCAGCGATCTTCTTATTACACCTGCCTGCTTTTGCACAGGGGCAGCATAATGCCTATACGTTCCAGCATCTTTGTATCGAAGACGGGCTCTCCGGCAATCACGTTTCCGCTATCCTGCAGGACAGGAAAGGGTTTATCTGGATTGCCAGCACCTCACTGCAACGTTACGACGGCAAACACCTGGTCACCATTTCCAACTTCGACCGCCTGCCCGGATCTATCTATTACGAGAACATTGCTTTGTATGAAGACCGTGCCAGCCGCATCTGGATGGGCACGCCTGATAATATCCGTGTGTATGATCCCCTCACAGCCAAAGTAACGATCATGCCGCTGGAAGCAGGCCTTGCTGTTCCCGGTAATCTCAGTTGCCACGATATTATACAAGATCATCATGGTATTATCTGGGCCACTACCGCGCTCGGCCTGTTACAACTGGATGAGCAAAGCAATAAATTCAGGGTACCTCCCGGTATGCCGGACAGTATCCGCACACAACTGAGAAGCGCATTGCTGGAAGACTCATTCGGCCGCTTATGGGCCAGTGGTAAATATGGGTTATACATCCTCAGCAATAACCGTAAAGAAATATACAGTTCACATAACAATCCACTGAAGATTGCCGCCTTGTCCATTGGCGCCAGCTCCAAAAGATTATTTGAAGATGCACAGAAACGGATGTGGATAGCTACACGCGGCTATAATTACCTGTATGCCTATAACTCAGATTCCAACTCTTTAAAAAGATACCAGTTCAATCTCTCCACGAAAGTAAAAGAAGATCCGTTTGACCAGGTATATGATATGGCATCTGATATGATGGGCAATATCTGGGTAGCCCTTGAACATGAAGGTTTGTATCGTTACAACGAAAAACTGGATAGTTTCAACCTGCACATCATCGGTAATCAGCAGGATGAACTGGGCCTGCATTATGATTATGAATCCAACTGCCTGCTTAACGACAGGGACGGGCATTTATGGATTGGTACGGACCGCGGCATCAATATCATGAGCCTGCATAAAGAAAATTTTACCCGCTATGATCATCGCACCCGCTTTGCAGGCAGCCAGTTGAAATTACCTTATTCAGAAGTAACAGGTACTTTCGCTGCTTCCAACGGAGATGTATACATCGGTTACTGGGGAAAGGGATTCGCATGGCTGGATGCACAATTACACCTGAAGGCACATTTCACGCACGATCCAAAAGGGAGTGGCATTCCGGATGACCATGGCCTGGTCTGGAGCTTTTCCGAAATGCCCGATGGCCACATCCTCATAGGGCAGGAAAATGGGTACGTTTCGGAATTTGATCCCGCCAGCAAAAAATTCAAACATCACCGGCCTGAAAAATTCCATGATGAAGCAGTGCTCACCATGCTGCCGGAAAATGATACCACAGTGTGGACAGGACTGTACCTGCATGGCATTGCCCGTTGGAACCCGAAGGAAGATAAAGTGACCACCTATCCGCAGTTCTTAGATGTTACCCGCCGTTTTACTGCCGTGATGGCTATTGTACCACAGGGAAAAGAAATCCTCTGGCTGGCCAGCACCTATGGTGGCATATTACGTTTCAATAAAAACACCGGGCTTGTAGAAAAGCAGATCATGTTCCGCAATAATACAGATACCGTGCGCAACATTACTTCTCTCCTGCCTTATAACGACAGCATCCTGCTGGCCGGAACAGATCATGGCCTTTACTTTTATAATCACCTCCGCGACACCTGGACGGCCCAAAGGCTCAACACCATCCATTTTGACGAATGGATCCTGAGCATGCAGCCTGCAGAAGAAGGGGATATCTGGTTCACCACTCCCTATGGTTTTTACCGGCTTAATGCGGCAGACCGTACACTCTCTGCATTTGTGCAGAACGATGATATCATAGATAATCACCGCCGTGTACGCAGGCATATCACAAAACTGCAGAACGGGCATCTGCTGGTAGGTGCCACCGATCACTTCGTTTCATTTTCTGTGGATCACCTGCAGGTAAAATCTCCGCCACCGGATGTAACCATTGTAGATTTCCGTGTGCTGGACAGCCCTATTATTGTGGATTCCGTGGTAGGTACGCAATTCCCGCTGATCCTTACACACGATCAGAACTTCATTAGTATAGAATTTAAATCCCTGCAATATCACACTTCAAAAACACGCTATTATTACCAGATGGAAGGTGTGGACGCAGATTGGGTACCTGCGGAAAACCTGCTGGTAGCACGTTACACCAAACTCCCTCCCGGCGATTATGTCTTTCATGTAAAAAGTATGAACATGGCCGGCATGTTCTCCCGCAACACTACTTCCCTTCGTATCAGTGTATTACCTGCCTTCTGGCAAACCTGGTGGTTCAGGGGTTTAGGCATCCTTGCAGTGATCGCGCTGATCTATGGATATTTCCGTTTCAGGTTATACCGTGTGAAGAAAGAAGCCAAGAACAGGGCTGCTTTCAGAGAAGAACTGGCACAGCTGGAAATGAAAGCACTGCGCGCGCAAATGAACCCTCACTTCATCTTTAATTCGCTGAACTCTATTCAGACCTTTATGATGAAGAACGAAACGGAACAGGCGCTCTCTTACCTCAGCCGTTTTGCACGCCTGATCCGCAATGTGCTGGACCACTCGCAATTGAATAATGTAACCATCCTGCGGGAAACAGAAATGCTGGAGAATTACCTGGAGCTCGAACGTTTACGGCTCAATGATCACTTTGATTATAAGATAGTGGTAGATCCGTCCCTGGATAAAGACTTCCTGGAAATACCGGCGATGGTGATACAACCTTTTGTAGAAAACGCTATCTGGCACGGGCTGCTGCATAAAAAAGAAAAAGGGTTATTAACGATCTCGTTCATGCGCAAAGAAGACAGGATCCATTGTATCATTGAAGATAATGGTGTTGGCCGGGAAGCAGCCGGCGTATTCAAACAACAAAGTCATCCCACACATATTTCACGGGGCGTGCAGATAACAAAAGACCGGCTGCAGATCTACAACAGCCGGTACAATATGGATGCGTTCTTTGATATAGAAGACCTGAAAGATGAAGCAGGTCAGGCTATGGGTACCAGGATCAATCTATGGTTCCCGTTGCTGGAAGATTAAGAGGAACGTTTTTTTATTGCATGAGATCATTATCCCAGCCCAACCTCTGAATGCCGCTCAGGAATTTCAATATCTAAAAATCCTTTCTTTAGTAACCACTCCTTAAATACCGTTTGCACTTCATACTCTCCATGCACCAGGAATAACTTCTTCACACCTCTCGGCATCTGGCATGCCAGCCATTGGCTCATATCTTCATAATCTCCGTGCGCACTCATGGAGCGGATCACTCCAACCGCTGCACGTACTTCATGTTTATCTCCATAGATATGCACTTCTTTGGCTCCCCGCATCAGTCTTCCGCCAAGGGATTGCGGTTCGCAGTAGCCTACAATGAGGATGGTATTCTTTGGATCATCGATATTATTGGCAATGTGATGTTTCACGCGGCCGGCTTCTGCCATGCCGGAGGCAGAAATGATCACACAAGGTTCTTTGCGTAAGTTGAGTGCTTTTGATTCATCTACTGTTTTGATATAATGCAGCCCGGGGAAGTCAAACGGGTCGTCATCTATCTCCAGCATTTTTGCCACGGTTTTGTTAAAACATTCCGGATGTGATTTTGTGACCTGTGTGGCCTCCAGTGAAAGCGGGCTGTCTACAAACAGGTCTACTCGTGGCAATTTACCTGCTAACTGCGCCCGGTTCAATGCATACAATATCTCCTGTGTACGCCCTACGCTGAATGCGGGTATGATCAGTTTCCCTCTTTTGCCTATACAGGTTTCTTCTATGTGACGTAGCAGGGCTTCATCTCCCGGTGCCACATCTTCGTGCAGCGTACTGCCGTAAGTAGATTCCATGATAATGTAATCTGCCTGCGGGAATACTTCGGGAGATTTGAGGATGGGATCGCCATAGCGGCCAATGTCCCCACTGAAAGTGATCTGCCGCACATGCCCGTCTTCTTTGATCCGGAGATGCACACAGGCGCTGCCAATGATATGGCCGGCATCTGTGAACAGCACTTCCACATCCGGGTCTATACGGAACCATTCTCCGTAATTAACACCACGGAATTGCTTTACTGCACGTTTCGCATCGTCCAGTGTGTAAAGCGGTTCAATAGCCGGTTTGCCTTCTCTTTTGTTCTTTTTGTTCACATATTTGATATCATCTTCCTGGATCTCTGCAGAATCCAGCAGCAATATCTCTGTAAGGTCTTTGGATGCGCGCGTGCAATAGATGGCGCCGGTATAACCGAGTTTGTTTAAACGGGGTATTAAACCGGAGTGATCGATGTGCGCATGCGAAAGGATCATGATATCCACTTCCCGTGGATCAAATCCAAAATCCTGGTTCAGGGGCACTGTTTCTCTGCCCATACCCTGGAACATACCGCAATCCAACAGTATCTTCTTTCCATTCTTTAGCGTGATCAGGTGCTTGGAACCGGTAACCGTCCTTGCTGCCCCATGGAATGCAATCTTCATAATGCGCTCTTTTTATGTCTTGGATGTACTTTTAAAACTCCAGGTAACTTTGAATTGTGCCACTTCCACACCATCAGCCGATCTGCCCATAATATCAATTGTGATGGCAGAAGAATTGCCGGATGCTATTGCCTGCAAAATAGTATGGCGGATAGCATCCCCCTGTTCGCAGGTAAAATAAGTGCGGCTTTTAGCTTTCTTGAGAAAGATACCTTCCAGCCCTGTAACTAACATGGATACACGGGAAGGGGCACCGCTTGTATGTGCCATGGCCAGCACACCTGTACTCATTTCCGCCGCCATAGCCAGGCAGGCAAAGTAGGTAGAGCCGAAAGGGTTTTGGGATAACCAGCGGTAAGGTACTATCGTGGTACAGCTATGTGCATCCATTTTATGGATCCTCACCCCGGACAGCCAGGCGCTGGGTAATTTAAACAGCAGGAACAAAGAAAACTTGAAACGGTTATTCACCAGTTTAACAAAGTGATCAGTTGATGTTGCATTGACCATACTATTAAGCATTACAGGTGATGCACATAATCATAAATACCTTTCTGTGCATTTACGTCCGGCTCGCCCGCTACTTTGGGTACCGGTATTGCCCTCATTTCATCATCCAATATTACGGCATTTGTGTTATCTGCCAGTTGCAAAGCAAGAATATCTTTCAACTGCTGCGCATATACGGGATCATAAACAGGAAAACATACTTCTATCCGGCGATGCAGGTTGCGGTTCATCCAGTCCGCAGAACCCATATACACTTCTTCCGCGCCATTGTTATGAAAAACAAATACACGGGCATGTTCCAGGTAACGATCTACAATACGGTGAATACTGATCCCTTTCCGCGGCACAATGCAGCAGATGCTCCTGATGATCAGCTTCACTTCCACACCAGCCTCTGCGGCAGCATACAATTCAGCGATCATTTGTTTCTCCTGCAGGTTGTTCAGTTTTATGGTAATGCGTGCCGGCATACCTGCACGCGCATTGTTCACCTCCCGCCTGATCATTTCCGTAAAACGGTTTACCAGGTTGAACTGTGCCACCAGTAAATGATTAAAGGGCAGGAAGTGATATTTGGCAGGTGCAATACCTGTTTGCATGTAAATGAATAAGAGTTCCAGTTCCTGCGTCATACCGGCATGTGCGGTCAGCAGCACATGGTCTGTATAGAAGCGGGCAGTACTTTCGTTGAAATTACCGGTAGCATATAACCCGATGTGGTCCCAGGTGTAACCGCGTTTGCGTTTCACCAATGCTACTTTTGCATGTACTTTCAGGTTAGGTATGCTGTACAATATTTTTACGCCTGCTTCCTTCATGCGTTTAGCCCAGCGTACGTTATTCGCTTCATCAAACCTTGCTTTCAGTTCTACCATCACTGTTACCTGTTTGCCATTCCTGGCTGCGCTGATCAAAGCATTTACGATCTGTGAACCGGAGGCCACGCGGTAAAGCGTTACATAGATCTCCTGCACATCGGGGTCTGTGGCTGCTTCATTAAAAAAGCGGAGGATATAATCGTAGTTCTGATAAGGTACATGTAATAACACATCCTTTTGCAGGATGGTGTTCAGTAACGTTTCTTCCGTTTCCAATGCTTTTACACGGGCAGAAGGTAAACGCGGATAGTTCAATGCAGGGTCCTTTACCGGAAGGTCTGCCAGATCGCGGAGATGATGGTACCTGCCGCCGCTGGCCATTTCCTGCGGGGCTATACGAAAATAGGCGGCCAGGTTATGCTGCAGGTCTTCCGGCATTTTGCTGTCGTGCAGGAAACGGGTGGGTAAACCCAGCGCTCTTTTCACCAGCATGCTTTCCACCTTTTGCAGTAAATGGCCGCTGAATTCATCCACATCTATTTCTGCATCGCGCGTTAGTTTGATACTGTAGCAGCCTTTTACCTGCTGGCCGGGGAAAAGGAAAGGCAGATGCTCCCTGATCACATCGTCCAGGAAAATAATATGCTGGTCCGGCAGGCTCAGAAAGCGGGGCAGGTGATTGGAAGGAATGTTCACCAATGCATATCCGTTGTTCTCAAAACAAACCACGAGGTACAGGGCATTATTTTCCAGGAACACTTCTACGGGATGTTCCATCACTATCTTTTGCGGTTGCAGGAAACCCAGCACGGTATTAAAGAAATAATCTTTAATGGCCGGCCGGTGTGCAGCCTGGATCACATCTCCATAATAAAGATGTACCCCATGGCGGTGCAGCCCTGGCAATACCTCACTGGTAAGGATCCTGCCGAATTCCTGCAACTGGCGGCCTATTACCTGCTGTACAGCAAAGAGTAAACCTTCCTGTGATACCTGTAATTGCTGCAGGGCCAGGATGGCCGGCATACGTACCCGGAAGAATTCATCCAGGTTGGAAGAAAAGATGGATAAGAATCGCACCCGTTCAAAGATCGGCACCTGCTCATTGGCTGCCATTAATAACACCTGGTTATTAAAAGAGAGCCAGCTAAGGTCGCGATCGTATAGTGTAATATCAGTTTCTGTGTGCAAGACTATCCTTTTACCGGGAAAAACAATGCTGCGATCGTAAACGCCAGAACAGAGGCAATGATCCCATACATAAAAATATTATAAGCGATCCGCAGCATGCGGTACTTGCGGCCCAATACAACACCCAGGTTATAGATGTCGTGGATCATATTGCTATAGAGGTAATCGTTCTTCTTCATAATGGTTTCCATACCATCTTCATACTCTTTATAGCTCATCTGGTGGAAGTTGCCGAAGAACAGGAGGTTGGATTTTTTATTCTGTATATCCAGGAGCGTGAACCGGCCCGAGGTAACATTCGGGCGGGTAGCCAGGATAGAAAATACAATAGTGGTAACGCTGGTAGTTAAAAAGATAATGGAAGGGAGGATGAAGTTGGGATAATCTTCCAGTTTACGTAACAGTACGCTGAGCAATACGGAAATGATGATGGCATTCACAGAGATCATAATATTGGCCTTGGAATCCGCCATGGAGCTTAACCGTATATGGTTGGTGCTGGTGGTGCGGAACATGGTTTCCACACCTCTGCCCGGTTTGGGTTCTTTTACTGCACCCGCTTCTCCCGGTTTGCCTTCTTCTTCTTCTTTTTTCTTTTCCTGTTTGGCTGCTTTCTTTTCCAGTTTCTTCTGTTCTGCTGCAGCCTCCTGTATAGCTTCGCCCTGTTTTTTTTCCAGCTTGGCTTTCAGGCGTTCCAGGTTCTCTTCTTTCTGCTGCTTTAAAAGCGTTTGGCTGTAAGCCGTATGGTATTTATGTGCTTCCAGGAAATTGATCGTGGAAACCGTCCATTCAAGGCCGGTGATCTCCTGCTTTGTGGCCAGCTCTGCCTCTGCCCTGAGTAGTTTATTCCGCTTATTGAACTCTTTGGAACCCAGGTGAAAAAGGTCTGCATCACAAACGATCTGCTCCAGCAGGTTGTTAGGCATCTGCGGTATCCTTGTGGCCAGGATGCAACCTTCCACGGCCTGCGCCACGCTCTCCGGCAGTTGCTGCTCTCCAATAAATGCCCTTGCTGCATTGGCACCTGCCTGCTCATGTTCCGCACGGGCACCTAACACATAACCCAGGTCATGAAACCAGGCTGCCAGTAATACCACCAGCTGGTCCGCATCCGTTAAGCGGTAATAAGCAGCGATCTGCTCTGCCGCCTGAACCACCTGCAGCGTATGTGCCATGTTGTGATATACCAGTACAGGGTTAGCCCGTTGCTCAAATTGCTGGGTAACATAAACCTTCGCCGCAGCGATCACTGAACTTATTTCCATCGGAACTTGTATTAACAGAGAAAGAATTCAATTCCAAATTACGGCATTTTTTGCGTTAATTTTACTTCTCAAAGTTAAGGCTTATGAAGATGATCACACTCTATTGCCTGCTCATAGCCATCATATCCTGCCAGGGAAACCAGCAAAAAGACATCAGTTCTCCAAAGGGATATAAGATGGAAACCCCCGAAAGGTTCAAGGTAAGGGAGTCTTTACAGGAGATCTCCGGCATTGTATATTATAAGGATGAAGAACATTTCATGGCTATCAACGATGAACAGGGCAAAGTGTTCCAGGTAGGCCTTCGTACCAAACAACCCTACCCCTTCTGGAAGTTCGGCAAAAGCGGGGATTATGAAGAGATCCTTAACACCGGTAAGCAATGGATCGTATTGAAAAGTAATGGAAGCCTGCATTTCGTGAACGACCTGTTCACAGATACCACTTCTTCCACCATTTATCACTTTCCGAAAACAGGCACTGGCCCCAAAGAGTTTGAAGCGGCTTATTACGATCCTGCCCGCAACAGTACGATCGTTATCTGTAAGAACTGCGAGGAAGATAAAAAGAAGAAAGCCACCAGTGTTTATGCCTTTTCCATGGATTCCCTGCAATTCTCCCCGGAGCCGGTTTTCAGCTATCCGTATGCAGACATTCCCAAGCTCTCCGGATCACCTTCCAAACACTTCAGGCCATCTGCCGCAGCTGTACATCCTATAGAAAACAAGGTATATATCGTAGCTTCCATCAACAGATTGCTGGTAATTACCGATCTTTCCGGTAAAGTACTGGAAACACACCGCTTGTCCTCCAGGGACTTCAACCAGCCGGAAGGCATCACCTTTGCCCCCAATGGTGATATGTATATCTCCAATGAAGGTGATGAAGAACATACGGCAGACATCCTTAAATATAAATATCATCCACAGCCATAACCATATGCGTTCAAAGTTATACTTACTTGTCATCACCTTATTTATCCCGTCTTTTTGTTTTGCACAATCAGACAGTGTTCTGCAGCGGATCGTCCTCATCGGGGATGCCGGGGAAATGCACAATGGCACCAACCCTACCATCGATGCCGTACGCCGGACAATAGACCTGAATAAAGGGAAGAATACCGTACTCTTCCTGGGAGATAACGTGTATCCGCTGGGGTTGCCTAACGTGAACGCACGTAACTATAACGAAGCGAAAGAAATACTGGATTACCAGATCAACCTGCTGAAAGGCACCAAAGCGGAAGGGATCTTTATTCCCGGTAATCACGACTGGTCACGCCACAAACCGGATGGATGGCAGATCATCCGCAACCAGCAATTGTATGTGGATTCATTTGGCCTGGCCAATGTGCAGTTCCTTCCCAAAGGCGGATGCCCCGGCCCTGTTGCAGTGCCTTTGGGAAAAGATGCCGTACTGATCGTATTTGACAGCGAGTGGTGGTTATATCCCGGCAAAAAACCCGGTCTTGAATCCGGCTGCGATTGCAAAACGGAAGACGAAGTACTTGCTGCCATCAATGATATTGCAGCCCTCAATCCCGGCAAGTTAATGGTATTTGCCACCCATCACCCTTTGCGCAGTTATGGGATCCATGGGGGATATTATACCATCAAGCAACATATCTTCCCTTTAACAGATGCCAAACCCGGCCTGTATATTCCGCTGCCTGTAATAGGTTCCATCTATCCTTTGGTAAGAGGGGTGTTTGGTACAACGGAAGACCTGCCGCATCCTTTATATAAAAGAATGATCAAAGGCATTGAAGAGGCCCTGCCTGAAGATGCACAGGTGGTATTTGTTTCCGGCCACGATCACACCCTGCAGCTGATCAAAGATAAAGGCAGGAGTTATATAGTAAGCGGCTCCGGCGCAAAAGATAACCGGGTAAAAAAAGGCAAACTTTCAGAATTTGCCAGCCGCCTCAATGGTTTCAGCGTAATAGAAGTAATGAGCAATGGCAACGTGCAGGTGAACTTTTACAACGATAAGGACACCAAACCCATGTTCAGCCAGAACCTCTATAATCTCAGCACTTACCGCGGAAGGGCAGAGAACTACCCCAGCCGGAAAGATGCTCCCGCCACCATGACCCTGGCGCCCGATCTGCAATATGAAAAGGCCGGTGGCTTTCATCGTTTTTTATTAGGAGACAACTACCGCAAAGTATGGGCTACCCCGCTTACCTTTCCGGTGATCAACCTGGACACGGTGAAAGGTGGCCTGAAGATCCTTAAAAGAGGAGGTGGTAAACAAACACGTTCCCTTCGGCTGGAAGACAAAGCAGGTAATGAATGGGTAATGCGCTCACTGCGTAAATGGCCTACTTCCGCCCTGCCGGAACAATTGCGGGAAACCATTGCAAAGGAAGTGGTGCAGGACCAGATCTCTGCTGCCAACCCTTATGCCCCGCTGGCGGTAAGACCTTTAGCCAGGGCTGCCGGCGTACCTTATACAAACCCTGAATTCGTATACCTCGCTGATGATACTGCACTGGGCATTTACAGGAAAGATTTTGCCAATGGCGTATACCTGCTGGAAGAACGGGAACCGGTAAGCACCAATAAAACCTACAACTCCGAAAAGCTGATGGAGAACCTGCTGGAAGATAATGACAACAGCATGGACCAACCTGCTTACCTGCAGGCCCGTTTGCTGGATATGTTCATTGCGGACTGGGACAGGCATGAAGATCAGTGGCGCTGGTATGCGGAAAAAGATAAAAAGAAAAAGGTGTTCTATCCTATCCCGAGGGACAGAGATCAGGCCTTTTTTGTGAACGAAGGCATATTGCCCAGGCTGGTGAGCCGCCCCTGGTTACTCCCTGCCATACAGGGTTTCAGAAAGAAATTCCCCTATATCCAGGGTTTTAACTTCAGCGCGCGTTTCCTGGACCGGAATTTTATGAGTGAGCTGGATGAAGCAGCATGGCAGAAACAAAGCACTGCCTTCGCCGGATTGATGACGGACCAGCTTATAGATGAAGCCGTTACCCAGTTCCCCGACACCATCAATAAACAGGTGAGTGAAATGATGCGCAGCACCCTGAAAGTAAGGAGAGACAAACTTCCGGTGCAGGCGATGAAATATTATCACTTCCTCGCTAAAGGTGTTGATGTTACCGGAACATTTAAAAACGAACAATTCACCGTTACCCGTTTGCCGGAAGGAAAGGTGCAGGTGCAATCGCAGAAGATCAGCAAAAGCGGGGACCTGGAACAAACACTCTACAACAGAACATTTGATCCTGCACATACAAAAGAGATCATGCTGTACGGCTTAGGCGGCCAGGATAAATTCATTATTAAAGGAGAAGGCAGATCGCCTATCCGCATCCGTATCATTGGAGGGAAAGAGAAAGATACTTATATAGATAGCAGCAAAAGCAGCGGTAAACGCATCTTCATTTATGATCTCGCACACCGCCAGGATAGTTTTGCGGTGACGGGAAGAGAAAGGTTACGCCTCTCTTCCAAACCGGAAGTGATCCGATACGACAGAAGGGCTTTCCAGTATAACAAGGTAATGCCTTTACTGGCGGCAGGTTATAACCTGGATGATGGTATCTCACTGGGGCTTGGTATTCAATACATCGGCCATGGTTTCCGCAAAGATTCCTTTGCCGTAAAACATACTTTCACCGGCACCCATGCTGTAGCTACACAGGCTTACCAGTTCCGCTACCAGGGACAGTTTAATGATATCATCGGGAAAACAGACCTGATCGTTAATGCAACTGCCAAAGCACCGCATAATACGGTTAACTTCTTTGGTTTTGGTAATGAAACCGTATACAAAGACACTACAAAACCAAGGATCCGGTATTATCGCAGCCGTTTTAATGTATATTCCGTAACCGCAGCTTTACGTACTAACCTTACGCAGAACGTTACATTCTTTGCAGGCCCTGCCGTTTCTGTCAACACGCTGGAAGCAGAAGATAACGGAGGCCGTTTCCTCACCAACTACAAAGAAAATAAACTGGACTCTGCCTCCCTGTTCAAGAACAAATATTACGCAGGGCTGAGCACAGGCATCAACATAGATACCCGCGATAACAACCTGAACCCTACACGCGGATTATTATGGTCTACCACTTACCAGGCCAATACGGGCCTGAACAAATACAGCAACAGTTACTCTACTTTGCGTACGGACATGAGCATTTACGCTTCCCTGGGGCTGCCGGCTACGGTTACACTGGTATCCCGTTTCGGAGGAGGTGTTACCTGGGGGCGGCCGGAATTTTTCCAGGCCATGACATTAGGCGGTACTGCTAACCTGCGTGGTTACAGGAATAACCGTTTTGCAGGAAGGGCCATGGTATATAATAACATGGAGCTGCGCGTAAAATTATTCGACTTCACTTCTTATATCCTGCCCGGATCCGTTGGGCTGCTCGCTTTCAATGATGTGGGAAGAGTGTGGGAGGATGGGGAAAGATCACATGTTTGGCATGATGGCTTCGGAGGCGGTATTTACTTCTCTCCGGTGAATATGCTGATCATTACCGCAGTGGTAGGGCATTCCAAAGAGGAAACCCTACCCTACGTAACGTTTGGATTTAAGTTTTAACGATCCCTTCAAAGTTCACACTTAAACGGATGGCCTTTAAACCGCTGATACCTTGCAGTTCTTCCAGGTCAAGCATTTCCACTTCAGGTAAGAGGATGTTCTTGTTCTGTAAGAACTCAATGTATTTGCGGTATTCTTCTGCCTCCCGGCCATAAGAATATACAATGGCTATTTTACCAGGCTGTGTGAGCCTTTCCTTTGTAGCCTGTACCCGCACTTTATCGATCCGTTTCTTCATGATCTCATAACGGATGTTATAAGCTCCCTCTACATCAAAGCGCCGCTCATCTTTACGGAAACTGATATCGATAGGATTATTATGTGCCAGGATCAACTGTGTTGTTTGTAATGGAATTTTCAGCTTAGGCTCCAGTTCATGCGTGATGCGTGCAATGTTTGCCATAGATGTAAGCTGCCACAGGCGCAGATTGCGGAGATACATGTTATCAAACTTCCTGTCCGGCGCAATAGACTGGCCAATGTAGATATTATATTCTACCCCGTCTGTTCTGTACTTTTCAAAATAGCAGGGATACGATTTTTGCAATTCGTCCTTCTCTTTCTCATAGTACTTGTTCACTGCAGCATTGATCTTCTGCAGGCTTTCTTCATACTCACGGCGGTGATGATATACATGGCCCGTGTTCTTGTCTATCTTCTCAAAATAATGATGCAGTAAAGGTTTCAGCTCACTTTCACTATCATACAGATGGCGGAAGATAGGTGCAATCTCATGGTCCAGGAATTCGTTGATCTTCACTTCATCTTCTGCAAAGAGGGAATCCTGCATGCTGTTCAGCATGCGGTTGTTCTTGAACTGCAGCTCTTCCAGTAAAGGCAGGTTCAGGTCGCCGTTGATCTGGCGGAAAGTATTTTGAATGAGCTGTAATTGTTCCCGAAGGTCGTCCCGGATGGCAGAGCCTCTTTCTACAGAGGAGTTGCGGATATCTACCGCGCCATATAAAGGGTACACCCCTTCAAACAAGATATTGCCAATATCTTTCTGCTGTTCTTTAGGTGTGTGCAGGTACTCCCATGCAGCTTCCGTAAACTTCCATTCCACTGCAGGCTGCAAGGCCGTATACTGTTCTTTGATCACTTCATTGATCCTTTCATTGGCCAGTTCCATACTTCTGCGTAACAGCAATGTGCCTACTGCATAACTTGGTTGCAGGCGGGCCAGCATTTCCCAGTCCAGCACTTCATCTGTGATAGAAGCTATTTCCAGCATACCCAGCAAAGTATCTTCATGCCGGATAGGGCAAAGGATAAAACTCTTAATGCCCTGCAAAGGCAGGTATCTTAAGAAAGGATACAACTCTACCGTTTGCCGGTTGATCTCTGTAAGTACCAATGGCTGGGGATTGTTATCCAGGAATTCCAGCAACTGCTCATTCAGGCTGTTACGCTCCGCATCGTTCCGCGCATTGGCGAAGATGATGCTTTGTGCAACATAAGCATTGTCCAGCACGGACTTGTTGTTCACCTTGATAAAGGGGATCATGTGCAGGCTGATGTCTGGCCGGCCTACCATTGTTTTCAGGTAGTCCCGCGCTTTCACATAAGTTTTCAGCTCATTGTCCTTCCCGATGTTCAGTACCAGGTTCTTCATGCCATTTACCACATGTTCCTGTGTAACATCCTTGATGGTCCAGATGGCGAAGCCTTCCAGGGAGAAGCTGTCCAGCGGTATCAGTCTTTCCAGGTCGCCGAGGTCCTGTAGTTTAAAATCCCCGGTGCAGATCCGGTCACAATCCAGTTTCGGAAGCTCCCCTTTCAATTTCACATCTATAAAGCGGGGGTCTATCACCAGCTTAATATAGCGCTGAACGCCAGTTTCCGGATGTACAATGCTGTGGGTAAGTTCGTTATCATAATTGATCGGGAGGCCATACCAGCGTTCCAGGATGAGCTTATACATCCAGGCCTTCTTATCCTTTTTCGCTTTTTCTTCTGAAACACCTTTAGGAATAGCCATCAGCTCATGCCCGTTATCGGTAAAGAGCTGGCGGAACCGTTCAGAATAATAGAAGATCGCAAAACGGAAAGGCGCCCCTATACCATAGATGTCTTTCGTATCATCTATGGTCACCGGGAAAACGGTAGCCGTAATAAGGTCCAGGTATTCCTGGTATTTGGAGATATCAGTATCCTTTTCCAATGGTTGCAGTAAAGCAGGGTCACTTTCAAAATGGCGTACGATCTCTGAGAAGTAGCTGGCACGTGCTCCTGTGGTCCGGGCGGCCTTCTCTTTCATGTAGCGGATGTAAGGACCGAATGAAATGTGACTGTCAATCAATTCATCCTCCTTAAACAGACGCGGGTGTGCAGTTAAAATTTTCATATTCAAACGTCAAAAAAATCATCATTACAGCGCTAAGCCAGTTGACAGTGCAGGATAACAGAATTGTTGCTTGGGGAAGGTGACACAAAGTTACGGGTTTTCTACATCCGAAGTATTATTTGCCGGATAAACCGGGGAATTCGTGTCCTGAATGGCATAAAAATAAGATGTACCGGTATTGGCATCGTCAAAGCTGACGGGGTTTTGATGGCGGTATATATAAAAATATCCGCATAAGCCAAAATCTCCGGCGCAGCAAAGGGTATGGAAGGTATATAATCCTAAAAGCAATGCTTTTCCTTCCACCGGCACCAAACAAAAAGCAATTACGCACAGGCCGGAGATAATTGCAAAAGGCGCCATGGCAATGTACCGGAACTGCCGGTAATTGATCACAAAAGCATGGGCTACGGCGTAGAACATCAGGTAGCGCCAGATCACGCCATAACGTACATCCCTGGCTCCGTACCAACGGAACATCCAGCCATGGATCAATTCATGCAGCGGGACCAGTAAAAAGGTGGAGGGAATACCCAGCAGCATCCATCCCAGGAAAGCAGGAACGGTCAGCAGGCCGGAAGTTCTCCAGTAAATGCCGCTAAGAACAGTGAACACGCCACCCAGGAAAAAGAAGGACATAAACAGGCGCTGGTAGATATTCCGGGCCTGCAGGCCTTCCCGTAAAGGAAGTACCAGCTCCCGAAAGCCATACCGCGCAAATTGCGAATAGCCTTTCGATTCCAGGGAACGGATCAGTTCCTCCATGGTTTACAGGGGAATTTCTACCTGGTTCTTCAACAGGTCGTCAATTGTATCCCGCTTGCGGATCAGGTGAGCTTTGCCATCCTTCACTAATACTTCCGCCGGTTTCAGACGGGAGTTAAAGTTGCTGGACATTTCAAAACCATAAGCGCCGGCATTGTAGAACACCAGGTAATCTCCTTCCCGCACTTCATTGATCTTACGGTCCCAGCCGAAAGTATCTGTTTCGCAGATATTACCCACTACGGTATAGATGCGTTCTGTGCCCTTGTGGTTGGAGATATTTTTGATGAGGTGGAAAGAATCGTAGAACATAGGGCGGATCAGGTGGTTGAAACCGGAGTTCACACCCACAAATACCGTAGCCGTTGTTTGTTTGATCACATTGGCCTTTACTACAAAGTAACCGCATTGGCTCACCAGGAACTTTCCCGGTTCAAACCACAATTGCAGCGGGCGTTTGTAGGATTTAGCGAAGTGATTGAAAGCATCAGTGAGCTTTTTACCCAACAGGTCGATATCCGTTTCAGGATCACCCTGCTGGTAAGCCACTTTGAATCCGCTACCCAGGTCAATGAATTCCAGGTCGGGGAAATGCTCCGTCATTTCAAACATGATCTCCACCCCGCGGAGGAATACATCCACGTCCTTGATCTCAGAGCCGGTGTGCATGTGCAAGCCCGTTACTTTCAGTTTGGTGGATTTAACGATCCGTTCTATATGGCGCAGCTGGTGGATGGAAATACCAAACTTACTGTCCACATGGCCGGTAGAGATCTTAAAGTTCCCTCCTGCCATGATGTGCGGGTTCAGGCGGATGCAGATAGGATAGCTGCCTCCGAACTGGTTGCCGAACTGCTCCAGGATGGAAATATTGTCGATATTGATATTTACGCCCAGGTCTTTTGCTGCAATGATCTCCTGCAGGTCTACACAATTGGGGGTAAAAATGATGTTCTTAGGATCGAAACCGGCCTTGAGGCCCAGTTGTACTTCCTGGATGGATACGGTATCAAGCCCGCAGCCAATAGAATTGATATAGCGTAATACGTTGATATTGGTCAACGCCTTACAAGCATAAAAAAAGCGGGCATCGGCCTTGACAAAGGCTTTCTGGAGCTTCTCGTATTGTGTTTTGATCTTTTCGGCATGATACACATAAACTGGTGTACCAAACTCTTCCGCCACTTTCACCAGGAAATCGGCGCTGAGAACATCGCTTTGCTTAGCCATCGTATCTATTAAATTGAATGTGCGAAAATAGTAAGAATATTAATCTTCCCGCATAAAATCGTCCAGATCCCTGCGTTCCCGCTTTGTAGGGCGTCCGATCTTGCTCTGGCGCTTGCCGGTATCGAAGCTGGAAGCGATCCTTTGGTTGAATTGCTTATCCTCTTCGGGGGTTATATCTACGTAATATTTAATAGCTTCTGTGTACTGCACACGGTTATGCAGCAGGCCCACGACCTCTATTTTCCAGCGTTTGGCCTCTGTTTTAATGTCATACTGGTCCCCAATGCTCACACCTTTGGCAGCTTTTACGGCCATGCCTTTGAGCTTCACCTTGCTGGCATCGCAAGCTGCAGCAGCCTGGGTACGGGTCTTAAAGATGCGTATGGCCCAGAGATATTTGTCCAAACGGAGTTTTTCTTCACTCATGGCTGCAAAATTACGAATCGCCGGCTTGCAGAACAAAACAGGATGATATACACGGTTCATCATTTCTTACTATATTTCGGCCATTATCCTGTTGCACATGAAGAAGAGCCACCTGCTTTACCCTTTGATCATCGGTATTTTTGCTGCACTTATCTGGTTCATAATTGCCCAGGGCGAGCGTTTGCCTGAAAAACAGCCGGCTCCCCTCACCACCACTTTAACACCTGCCACTCCGCCACCAGCTGGTACAGGGGTATTTAATGAGTTAATACATCATGCACAGCATCCCCTGAGCATGCTGCTTTTCCAGATCATTATCATTCTCTGTGTGGCCCGCTTGTTCGGCTACCTGGCGCAAAAAATAAAACAACCTGCCGTAGTAGGGGAGATCGTTGCCGGTATTGTACTGGGTCCTTCCCTGCTGGGATTGTTATGGCCCGATGCCATGAAAACTATTTTCCCTGCCGGCTCTTTAAGCAACCTGCAGTTCCTGAGCCAGATAGGCCTGGCCTTTTTCATGTTCATTGTGGGCATGGAACTGGATATCAGTAAGGTCAGGCAGAAAGCACACGATGCCGTAATGATCAGCCACGCCAGTATCATTATCCCTTTTTTCCTGGGTGTTTGCCTGGCCTATTTCACTTTCCAGGAGTTTGCGCCGGCTAATGTGAACTTCGTTTCTTTTGCGCTGTTCATGGGTATTGCCATGAGCATCACAGCATTTCCGGTACTGGCCCGCATTGTGCAGGAAAGAGGGTTAACAGGCACCCCATTGGGTTCCATGGCCATTACCTGTGCTGCTGCGGATGATATTACGGCATGGGGCATCCTGGCTGTAGTAATAGCTATCGTAAAATCCACCGGCATCTTAAGTGCCGTGGTCACTATCCTGCTGGCCCTGACGTTTGTAGCCGCCATGTTCTTTTTGGTACGCCCCTGGCTGCAAAAACGCATGACGACCGTACAGGGAACTAAAACCAAAGTAGCGCTGGCTTTTTTTGTACTGCTGATCTCAGGATACCTGGCAGAAGTGATCGGCGTGCATTTGCTCTTTGGTGCTTTTATTGCCGGTGTGATCATGCCGCAGGAAATGAATATCAAAACCTTACTCACGGATAAACTGGAAGATGTAAGCGTACTCATACTGCTGCCCATCTTTTTTGTGCTCACCGGTTTGCGCACGCAGATAGGATTACTGAATGAAGGGCATCTCTGGGCCGTATTTGGTGTGATCATGCTCGTGGCCGTTTCCGGTAAATTTGCCGGCTCCGCGCTCACAGCAAGGATCGTAGGCCAGCCATGGCAGGAAGCACTTTCCATCGGGGCATTGATGAATACACGGGGGTTGATGGAACTGGTAGTGTTGAATATCGGTTATGAACTGGGTATTTTAACCCCGCAGGTATTTGCGATGCTGGTATTGATGGCACTTGCCACTACATTTATGACAGGGCCTGCGCTGGATATTATCAATCATTATTACGCCCGCCGGCGGCATGTTGTTTCGCAACTTTAGATCTTTTCTAATTTCATCCTGATAGAATCAAGGGGGCTATTCACATTTGCGATGATGCCCCCCTGATCTACCAGGAAAGAATAAGGCAAAGCGAAGATGTTGTATTCCTTAATATTCAGCTCGCCGCCCTTTTCAAGTAAATGCAAACCTTTATAGTTGTTTTCTTCAACAGCGTTTAACCACTTTTGCCTGTCTTTATCAATAGACACCGCAATAAGGGAAAACCCTTTCTTTTTATACTTCGCATACAATTCATTCAGTTCAGGCACTTCTTTTACACAGGAACCGCACCATGAAGCCCAGAAAACAACCAAAGTATATTTTGATCCTTTAAAAATATCCTGCGGCGCAATTTTCCGGCCATTTTCCGTTTCGCCATATAATACATGAAGCGTATCCCCCACTGCTTCGTTCACCGCGCTGTACTTTATCAACTCATCATTCAGCATTTCCCCATATAAACTGTTGCGAACATCTTCCGGCAGGTTTTTATATAACTCAAACCCATACCCAGGTTCCCATCTCGCAATGCTTGCATCCAATGCTGCATAGACGGATATAACCGAAGGGTTGATCCTTTTCTGAAAGTTTTTTGCTGCTGCTACCTGAAAGAACTTGAAGTGCTTATCAAAATCATTCACTACCGCAGACAGCGTATCAATCTGATTCCCCTTTTCAATCGCTGCAATAAGCAAATTCTTCACACTATCTTTTTGCCTGAAATACTCGCTCCGCATACTATCCTGCAAGTTCCTGTAAAGTGTTAATTCATTCTGCAAAGCGGAATTGGTTGTTATTCCGGGATAGGGCTTTAAGGTTTTTCGCGCATACGTTTTCATATCTGCCTCTATAAAAATGGTATCCCCACTACCGTCAGCATATAATATTATGGGCCAATTAGCCTTATAAGCCGGATTAACAATGCCCATATCAAGAAAGCCCGGCTGCGCTATTTTTCTTTCCAGTATCAGGATTGCAGAATCCGGTTCAATCCGGATCCTTGACTGTAACACTTTAACATCAGGGAACCTGTCACCCAGATCTACTGACACCTTTTCAAAGTTCTTTATTGACAGCTTAATGACTACGGACAGGTCCTTTTTTTGTTCCTTATTCCCGCAGGAAATAAGAAAGGCTGTAAGTAAGAGAAAAACAATGCGCATAGTATACAATATAATAAAAAAGAGGCTGTCTCAAAAGAATGAGACAGCCTCCATGTAGCCTGTTTTCCGTTTAATAAAGATTATTCTGTTCCAATGCAGGATTCAGGTCCCTCTCCCCAAGCGGGATTGGCCACCAGTAGTCCCTGTCTTTATTGAACTTCCTGGTTTCCAAACGATCTCCCTTGTAATTATAGATATCCGTGTTCAGTTCCACCTCTGCTGTTTTCCAACGGCGGATATCATTGTAATACATGCCTTCGCCGGCCAGCTCTATCCTTCTTTCATGACGGATCACTTTCCTCAGATCGTCTTTGGATAAACCGCGTGTGATCTTTGGCATGGCAACACGGCCGCGGATGGTATCCAGGGCATCGTAGATAGTAGCGTCAGGGCCGGCATACTCATTCTGTGCCTCTGCATACATCAGTAATATATCCGCATAACGCAGTACAATGAAATTGGTTTCAGACTGACGGTCTACCAGGGATGCTTTATCTGCAGGTGGCGCTTCCCGGTCATAGATGCTGAACTTCTTCATCCCAAAACCAGTGATCGCAAAACGGGTAGCGTTGATGGTTGCACCCATGTAACGGTCGCCAGGGAAAGTGAAGGTGCCATACAAACGTGCATCCCTGTTCAGGAAAGGCGTTGCTGCATTATACAGCGGAGACTGTGCCTGCGGAAGACCATCCTTCATCAGGTAAGCCTGTGCAAGGTTCAGCAGCGGGGCGTTTGTATTGTACTGGCGGCAGATCAGGTCGAAGGAATTACCCTGGTTAGGGAACATATACTGCACATCAAAGATCACTTCCTTGTTATTCTCGTTAGCCGGCAGGAATAAAGCGCGGTAATCTGCAAACAAACCATAACCAGTACTGGTGGATGCATCTATCACTGCTTTCGCAGCATCGGCAGCCGCTTTCCATTTGTTATTATCATTTGCTGTGTTAAACAAAGCACTTGCTTCATACAACAATACACGTGCTTTCAATCCCATGGCAGCACCTTTGGTGGCACGGCCTTTATCTGTGGCAGCGGTATATTTGAAAGGAAGTTTCAATGCTGCACTGTCCAGGTCTTTCAGGATCTGCTCTACTACCTTCACACGTTCAGTTCTTGGCAGGTCTGCCTGTGTTTCTTTATTTGGCGGATCAGTGATCAGTGGCACTGCGCCATAATAATTCTGCAACAGGAAATAATACAAAGCTCTCAGGTAATAAGCCTCCCCTTTCATGCGGGTTACAACAGCAGGATCCATACCCGCTATTGCATCTATCCTTGCCAGAAAAGTATTACAGCGGCCAACACCTCCGTAACAATCAGACCAGCGGCCGCTTATTACACCTCCGGTATTGGATGCCTGCAAACCTGCAGCAATGGAGTTATAGCTCATACTATTGCCATAATTGTAGGCATTGGGAGAAGCGGTTTCTTCCCATAAAGCAGTGGTATTATTGGCCCCTTTACCACCATATACGCCATCATTACGCAAATTACTGTAACAGGCCGTCAGACCGGCATTAGCCGCTTCCGGCGTAGTCCAGAATGTGCTTTCCGTATACCGGTCGTTAGGCTTAACATTTAACAGGTTGCTGTTACAACCTGCCGTTATCAGCAACAGGGCGCTTCCGGCTATGAATAATATCTTTTGCATACACATTTTTTGAAAACGTTAAAAGGTCACATTTAAACCCGCAGTGAATGTTTTCATCATCGGGTAAGTGTAGATGTCTGTTCTGTTCAATAAAGATTCCGGGTCCATGTCTTTATACTTGGAGAATGTGAGAAGGTTCTCAGCATTCGCATATACCGTCAGTTTGTTGATCTTTACTTTTTGGAGCAGAGAGTTGGGAAATGCGTAGGACAGCTGAATGTTCTTTAACCGTACATAATCGCCATTCCTTAACCAGAAATCAGAACGTTGTGTAAAGTTGGAAGTTCCGGCTGTGGTAAGCAGTGGCAGACGGGCATTAGGGCGTTCAGGCGTCCATGTATCCGTAGCCCATTCCCAGGTTGCATTTGCACCATTGTTGAAAGGGAATGCAAGGTTCGCGGCAGGATATACCTTGATACCGGCTACACCCTGGAAGGCTGTAGTGAGGGCAATACCTTTATATCCTACATTGAAGCCAAAGCTGAAAGTGTATTTAGGCATAACAGAAGAGGCATTCATCACCACGCGGTCATCCCCATTGATGATGCCATCTTTCTTCACATCCACGTATCGGATATAACCCGGCCTGGTATCGTTACCCTGGTTAGGCCCTTTACTGACTTCATCTGCGTTCTGATAAAGCCCGTTAGACTGCAGCAGGAAATAAGAATACATAGGATAACCTTCCATGCTGATAGTGCTGCCTGGTCCGTAAAGGAGTTCACCATTGAGATCTATCACCTTGTTCTTGTTGTAGGAAATATTTCCGAACGCACCATAATTCACATCTCCTGCATTATCCTTGTATTGCAGTGTGATCTCATATCCGCTGTTAGATACCTTACCCACATTCTCATTTGCACCGGCGAGGTTACCAACCTGGCTGGCCAGTCCTACTCCACGAAGGATACCGTCCGTTATCTTTCTATATACATCCACGGTAAGGCCTATACGGTTTTTCCAAAGATTGATATCCACACCACCGTTGTAAGCCGTAGTAGTTTCCCAGTGAATGGTAGGATCAGCATATTGCGTTGCTGCCGCACCGGAACTGAGGGTTCCGCCAAAGCTGTAATCCTGCCCCAGCAAAACTGCCTGTTCATAACTATACAGGTCTACTGCCTGGTTACCCAATTGCCCTATAGATGCACGTAATTTCAATTGATCTATGAAGCGGGATTTGAAGAAGGACTCCCTGTCTATTCTCCATCCGGCAGATACGGAAGGAAAATAAGCCCAGCGGTTGGAAGGGCCAAATCTTGAAGATCCATCTGCACGGAAACTTGCTTCCAGCAGATATTTATTATCAAAATCATAATTCACACGGCCGAAATACGAGATCAATACATCCTCTGTACCTTTACCTCCAGTAGCATTCCAAACAGTTCCGGCATCCAGTGCACTCAGGGAAGCATCCAGGTAACCCGTCATGCTCGCATTGAAATTGTCTGTTTCAAACTTATCAAAAGCCTGCCCGATCATCACGGAAACATTGTGTTTGCCTTTCAATGTTTTCATCCAGTCCAATGTATTGTAAACGTGAAGGGCCAGGTTATTTTCATCTGTTTTTGCAAAACGTGGTGCCGTAGCAGGACTGTTCCAGTTAATAGCTGCACCTGTTTTAGGATTGAAAGTTTGCAGCCTTGGGAAAGCTTCGCTCAGCAAACCGTCATATTTGTCCACACCCATTTTGAAGTTATAGGTAAGATCAAATGGCAATTTGTATTCAGCAGAAACTGTAGTCAGAAAGCGTTGCACCAGTTTGGTAGTGAGTGCGCCGAAAGCGATCAGTCTTGGATGCTCCCAGTTATTACGGCCTGGTGTTCTGAGCCAGGAGTTGCCGTAACGGCCATCTGCCAGGGTATCTGTAAGAATAGGCAGTGTGCGGGACATGTAATTCCAGAAGGAGTTGTAAGAAGGTTGGGTGTAGTTACGATAGTAACCATCCATGGTGATACCTACTTTTAAACGTTTGGTTACGTTCATGGAAGCGTTCAGGCCCAATGAATAGTTTTTAGCATGGTTGGTAGGGCCGAACATAATACCATCCCTGTCAAGGTAACCGATAGACAAGCGATACTGATATTGTTCTGTACTTGCCGCCACACTCAGGTCATGTTTCTGGATCATACCATTATCCAACGCTATCTTGTACCAGTCATTGGCAGGATAAGTGATCCTGTCTGTTTTCATGCCCTGCTCGTATTCATCGATCTCTGCCTGTGTATAGTCTGGTGCTTTGTTTTCATTGGCCAGCGCCTGGTTCTTCAGCTTCATGTAAGCAATAGGATCATTGATGGCATCCGGCAGGTAAATGGCTTTATGCGCACCACGGTAATAACTGTAGTTAACACGCGCTGTTCCTTTACCTTTTTTAGTGGTCACCAAAACCACCCCATTGGCCCCACGGGAACCATAAATAGCAGCAGCGGCATCTTTCAGCACAGAGATGGATTCAATATCGTTAGGATTCAATTCATCCATTGAATATTCAATCCCATCTACCAGCACCAGGGGGTTGTTATTATTAAATGTTCCTACTCCCCTGATACGGATCGTAGAACGGTCTACCCCGGGTTGGCTATTACTGAGGTTAACAAATAACCCGGGCGTACCATGTAATGCATTACTTACATTGGTAATTGGCGTTCCTTCTTTCTCCACCATGTCCAACATGGTCACCGCTCCTACCAGGGTTGCCTTTTTACGGGTACCATACCCCACTACCACCGTTTCATTCAGCTTTTGCACATCTTCCTGGAATTTAATGTCCAGGTTGGCGGCCTTTGTTACTTTGATCTCCTGGGAAAGGAAACCGATAAAAGAAAATTTCAGCACAGCACCTGCGGGGGCATTGATCTTAAAAACCCCGTTGGCATCTGTGGCAGTACCTGTAGAAGTACCCACGATCTGAACGCTTACGCCCATAAGAGGGGTACCCTCCGTGGCGGATGTTACCTTTCCCGTAATGGGCAGGTCCTGTGCCCTGAGCGATAACGTGGAAACGAAAATGATCCCGATGCAAACCGATAAAAACCGATAAATGTGGAATCGTTTGGAAAGTTCCATAATCTAAGATTTAAGGAATATGAATGGTTATTGTGTTACGTGGTTGATGTGGTTGATTGATAGCCGTATCAGTATATGACAATTTCTTTTATATGATTACGTTTTGGTTTAATTATTATATATTTAAAAGAATAAATAATAATTCGAAACCAAAATAGACAATAAATCGTAATCGCAAAAGGCTTTTATGTAAGAACGGGAGGAAATATTCGATAGAAGCCGCAGGGGGTTGAAAGTGACGGGGTTACCAATATGAACTAATTATTAACTCAGGGTATCTTCCCCAACATTTTCATCACTTTTCTAAAAATCCGCTGTAAATTAGAGTGGAAACCATTGCATTAAAATAGTAATCCGATGGTTTTCAAGCTGATTTTCACCTAACCTTGAAACTGAACCCAATTATATTCCGATGATCAATATCGCAGAGAGGCACAAGTTTATTCTTAGCCGGTTGCACGAGAAAGGCTACATTAACGTATTGGAGCTTTGCAAAGAACTGGATGTTTCGGGAGTAACAATTCGAAAGGATTTGAAACTACTGGAAGATAAAGCCCTGCTGTACCGCTCCCATGGAGGGGCTACTGCACAAAACCCTTATACGAACGATAAACCGGTGAATGAAAAAGAGAAGATCAGGCGGGAAGAGAAGAATAACATCGGAAAGGCGGCCGCCTCTCTTATTGTACCGGGTGATGCGATCATTATCGGCTCGGGCACTACTGTACTGGCCCTTGCTCAACATATTCAACCCCGCGGGCCATTAATGATCATTACCTCAGCACTGCATGTTGCCCTGGAGCTGAACCGTTTTCATGATATTGAAGTGTTGCAGCTGGGTGGTGTGTTGCGGAACAATTCCTCTTCTGTTACGGGTACTTATGCAGAGAAGATCCTGGCTGATTTTTCCTGCAGTAAATTGTTCCTCGGTGTAGACGGGATTGATGTTGAATTTGGATTAACGACTTCCAATATAAATGAAGCGCATCTCAACCAGCAAATGATGGCAGCCGCACAAAAAACAATTGTGGTAGCTGATTCTTCCAAGTTTGGGAAAAGGGGTTTCGGCAGGATCTGCCGGCTGGAAGATGTAGACCAGGTGATCACGGATAAAGGTATCTCTGATCACATGAAGAAGCTGCTGGAAGATGTGGGGATAGAGGTTACGATTGTGTAGACGCTTCCTCAAAATAAACATTGCACTAATTTTGCTATTTTTACAGCAAATGAATAACTATGATCCCGGAAGAAAACTTGAAAATATCATTCGAGGAGTTAGCATTGAGGGGGCAACAGATACTTGCACAACAACCAGAAATCTCCTATGCAGAAGCTTTAGCACAAGTACAACGGTTAAAAAAGATTTCGAAAGTAAATCAGTCATCAAAGAAGAACAGGCCGAATTCTTAAAAAAACATGCCTGGGAAAATGCCCTTTGGTATGATGAGGTTCCTCCCAATGAAAAATTTCTCGTAAGAGGTGGTGAAGCCAGCGTATACTTTGAGGCCGACAGCAAAAGTGTTATTAAGTTAAATGATGGCGTTTATTATGCAACCTGGCTTGAGTTTTTTAACAGCCTTGTAATTCACAATCTACTTTTCCTAATACAACCTATTCCTTCCTTGGGTTCATTGAAGCATATGAATCTTTTCATGCCGTTCTCCAGCAACCTTTTGTTGCTTCCGACGACGTTGTTGAACTACCAGATGTAAGGAAATTACTCGCGTTCAACGGTTTTGAAAATCGAAAAAGGAACGGTCTCCCCACTAACAACTACTACAACAAAGAATGGGGTATCATCCTGGAAGATATCCATGATGAGAATGTGATCGTACATTCAAATACCTTCTTTTTTATAGATACAGTATTCTACACTGCCTTTCAGGATAATTGACGAAACTTTTACTTCGCCGCCTCAACAGACAAAGCATGCTGAAATATATTCAGCGGGTCCCATTTGCTTTTTACATTTTGCAGGCGCGGGTAGTTCTCTTTATAATACAGCGTATGCCATGGAACACCTGATTGGTTCCATTCCGGGTCTTTGAGATCAATATCCGGATGATTGATCATACAGCCATCGGTTTGTTCATTGGGTACAGGAACACCACCGGTTTTTATAAACAGCTCTTTATAAAAATCCCGTACCCAGGTCAGCGCAGCCGCTTCAGCTGAGGGATCACCCCAACCCACATTGCAGGCAGTATCAAAAATGCAATCCCGTTGAGCCGATGCCGTTGCTTCCGGAGGTACTGTATTTACTTTTCCGCCGTAGGTGGCCATCCCCAATCCACCTCCGAAACTTCCTTCCATGTTAAGGTATTTATAGGCCGTTGCAATCTGGCTATCTGTAAAAGGCTGGCGAAGGAATGCATCCTTTGGTTTTGCCAGTACATTGTCGTACCCAGGTTGGAATAATTCAGGGAAAGGATTGAGTGCGAAACGCAGCCAGGAAGTTTCTTCTATCTGTGGTGTATAAGGCAAACCCAGGGGGCCGGCGATGGCAGCCAGATGTTCGTTGATAAGTTCAGCAGCTTTAGGCCCTAAGCACAGCCCTTTTATTTCCAACCTGCCAATGTTGCGATGGTTAAGGAAAAGCAGGCTGAATAATGGTGTGTATGGAGAATCCGGCGCACTGTTCTTGTATCCCCATTCTCCGAAATTCCGCGCGAGCCGGATAAACAATTGCTCATCAATATCCTTCCAGTCCCAACCCAACCGGAAAGTGGTAATAGATGCAGGTGCTTTTGGTAACGCAGCAGCGGGGTCAGCTCCAACGGCACCAGGAGACCGGAACCAGAAGCGGGTCACAATACCAAAGTTCCCGGCACCACCACCTGTATGTGCCCACCAGAGTTCCCGGTTAGGATCATTTGCTTCCCTGGTAGCGATCACACTGTAAGCTTTGCCGGACGCATCCACTGTTACCAGCTCCAGGCCATAAAGATGATCTGCCGCCAACCCATACTCCCGGCAAATAAAACCGAAAGCGCCACCCGCTATATGTCCGCCTACACCAATGCCGGGATGTTCTCCGGCAGGAAGCACAACTCCCCAGCCCAGGAAAAGCCTGCGATACATTTCACCTACTGTGGCACCGGCTTCCACTGCAAAGGCAGACCTTTCCGTATCATAATGAATGTCCGTCATCAGCGACATATCGAGCAACACCTGTACTGCGGGGTCTGATACAAAACCTTCCAGGCAATGACCACCACTGCGTACCACTAAACGCTTTTTACTGGTCACGGCTTCCTGTACAGCTGCTATCACCTCCTGGGTTGTAGTGGGGAGACGGATGTATTCGGGTTTTCCGGTGAAACGTTTATTGAATCTCTTTCCCGCGAGATCAGGATAGCGGAGGTCTTTCGGTGTGATCTTTTCCATCTGCTAAATTTAAATAAAAAAAGCCCCCCGATCTTCATCGGAGGGCTTTTACCTTTCAATCAGTAAATTATTTTCTTCTTGTAGTTGTTTTCTTTTTCTTGCTCACTGTTTTCTTTGCAACCACCTTTTTCTTGGCAGGGTTTGCATTCACTTCGGGTCTTTTAACCGGAGCGGGGAAACGTGATTTATCAACTGTGGCAGCTTTATCATCCAGTGTAAGCTGAAGGGATTCTTTCAGGATCTCTTCTTTCTCTGCCTGGAATGTTTTCATCTTCTCTTTCGGGATCCTCAGATCGTAGCTGTTGGTTTCACCTGCCAGTGTCTGAGCAAAGTTTGGATTTAATCTATCCAGCTCGGCTTCGTCCACAGACAGTTTTTTCGCAATCGCTTCGAGTTTGTATTTACCGGTGATATTGAAAACTACGGTGTTGTAAAGATCTTCGTCAGACAGTGGTGCTGCTTTTTTGTATTCGGCAGGCATGGTCATCCTTGCTGCGGGTGCTACATAATTATCGCTCACACCAAAGAAGGTATTGAAACGATCGAGGATGTACCCGGTGGCAATGAATTTGTATACATGATTACGGGATTCTGCAGGAAGGAAATACTGGATGCCCCAGAAATCGCTTCTTCCGCTGATCTTTTGTGCTCTTTGTACACCACCTGCTCCACAATTGTAGGCAGCTACTACCAGTAACCAGTCGTCGAATTGCTCATACAGTTCATTCAGGAATTTAGCGGCGGCCACGGTGGATTTGTAAAAATCCTTCCGTTCGTCCACTTTCTTTCCTACGCTGAGGCCAAAGATCCTGGCCGTACCGCTCATAAACTGCCACATTCCTACGGCGCCAACCCTTGAGCGGGCATTGTAGGACATACCTGATTCAATCACTGCCAGGTATTTCATTTCCTCGGGGATGCCGTGGTCTGTGAAAACCTTTTCGATCATGGTAAAATAAGGCGCCGCCTTGTCTACCATCACTGCGAGGTGCTGGCTGTAACGGGTGGCGTAATCATTTACATATCCGGTAATGTAGTGATTATTCATTTGTTCGTACACCTTGGGATTGCGAACGACCACGGGCATAGCCTGTGCGGCCTGTTTCACTGCTAAAGTAGCAGGAGAAGCGGGCACCACTGTGTCTTTCGGCAGGTGTGCGGATTTTTTAAGGGTGACTGAGGTATCAGCGGATAGTTCAATTCCCGGGATAACCATCTCCTTAGGGCTCATATTGCTGGCGGCGTCTGCACTGGTAATAATCCCCAAGGCCGGCAATAGGAGTGATAAAAAGACTTTCGTCATACGCGTTGTTGTTTTATTCTATGTTTACTTGCTGCTCATGCAACATGCTATGTGCTATTTGTAACAAGTTCTCTTCGTCAAACTCCTTCGTGATGATCTGTATACCATATGGCATCCCGTTGGAATGCCTGTGCAAAGGTACGGAAATTGCCGGAACCCCGGTCAGATTGGCTAAAACTGTGTAGATGTCCGCCAGGTACATGGCTATGGGATCATCCATTTTTTCACCGATCTTAAAAGCCGTTGTAGGTACGGTAGGGAGCAGAATGGCATCATATTCGCCCAGGATCTTTTGCATCCTTTCTACTACCAGCCTCCTAACCTGCTGAGCCTTAGTGAAATAAGCGTCGTAGTAACCGGCGCTCAGCACAAAGGTACCCAGGAGGATACGGCGTTTTACCTCTTTTCCAAAGCCCTCAGACCTGCTTTTTTTATAGAAATCGGTCAAGTCCAGATCCTTTTCAGGTGTACGGTAACCATACTTTACCCCGTCAAATCTGCTAAGGTTGCTGGAGGCTTCTGCGGTGGTGAGCACATAATAGGCTGCCACAACATAATCCAGGTAATCGAAGTTCACCCCTTCTACGGTGTGCCCTTCTGCTTTCAAATCTTCAAAGAAACTTTCATACCCCCCACGCATCTCAGTATCAAGGCCTTCGTGATGCAGGGCATCCTTTAAATACGCAAATCTCCGGTTTTTATTGTGTGGGAGACTAGCTTGATAATCAGGCACTTTACTTTGAGAGGCTGTACTGTCGTATGCATCTGGTCCGGCGATGACTTGTAGAACCAGTGCCACATCTGCAATATTCGAGCCAAAAATGCCTATTTGGTCGAACGAGGAAGCATAGGCGATGAGCCCATGCCGCGAGATCCGGCCATAAGTGGGTTTAAGGCCTACAATACCGCAAAAATCAGCTGGCTGGCGTACGGAACCGCCGGTATCGCTACCCAGGCTCACCTGGCATAAACCAGCCTGAACGGCTACAGCAGAACCTCCGGAACTGCCGCCGGGAACACGTGTATTATCCAGGGCATTGAGCACATTGCCGTAGGCAGAGTTCTCATTGGTGGAGCCCATGGCAAACTCATCACAATTAAGGCGCCCGATGATAATGGCGCCTTCAGCGATCAGCCGCTCAACGGCTGTTGCAGAATAAAGAGAAGTAAACCCTTCCAGGATCTTTGATGCGGCGGTTACCTCATGGCCTTTGTAGCAGATCACATCTTTAATGCCGATCACTACGCCTGCCAGGCTGCCGGGGCGCTCTCCTTTTTGGATACGCGCATCCAATGCCGCTGCCTGCGCCAAAGCGTCCTCGCTGAATACTTCCAGGTATGCGTTCAAATGCCGGGCCTGCTCAATCCGGCGCAGGTACAAATGCACCATTGCCTCGCAGGTCGTTTTTCCGGCATACAACGCCTCTTGAAAAGACGATATACTGCTGAATTCAGTCAAACCCAAACCAGTTTAAATCTTACAATGGGAGATCTCTAATAAAACGGAAATCCTCTACTCTTTCTATGTGGGAGGGAGAGACGCGATTAGTTCTTCTTAACTTCGCCTTCTTTCATGCCTTCTTCCATCTCACGACGCACGTTGTCTTTGGCATCTTTGAACTCACGGATACCTTTACCCAGGCCACGCATCAGTTCAGGAATTTTCTTACCTCCGAACAGGAGCAATACAACCAATGCGATAAGGATAAGTTCAGTCATGCCCAGTTCTTGAAAAAGTAAAAGCGGTGATTTAACGAAAATTGCGGTCATTTCTCAGTTTTTATAATGTTCAGCTAACAAAGATAGGTTTTAATTTGGGGTTTTTCAATGCAATCGCAGGACTTTAATTAAGTTTTAAGGATGCGCGCGAAGGCAGGATGGATGCGGATTAGACAGGATTTTTGCTCTCTAATTGTTGTTTCGGTTAGAAACTGTTAATATATACGCAGAAGAGGGGGGAACAGATGTTTTTCCGCAGATCGGGCCGGGCATAAAAAAAACGGAAGCCCATTGGACTCCCGTCAAGAATTAATTTCCTGTATTAGTACTAAACCCTTTTTTCCTTAATACGAGCTGCTTTACCCTGGCGATCACGCAGGTAATACAGTTTAGCCCTTCTCACTTTACCAACTTTGTTCAGCACCACTGAATCAATGTTTGGAGAATGCATAGGGAACAACCTTTCAACACCTACTCCGTCAGAGATCTTACGCACAGTGAAAGAAGCTGTAAACCCAGTACCCTGAACCTTTACAACATCACCTTTGAAGGACTGGATACGCTCCTTGTTACCTTCTACGATCTTATAGTTAACGGTAACGTTGTCACCGGCTTTGAATTTCGGAAATTGCTTGGCAGCAGTCAACTGCTCGTGAACAAAAGAAATCGCGTTCATCTTTTTCTAATTTATAGGACGGCAAAGGTAAGGAACTATATCCAAATACCAAGAGCTTTTCCCGGTTTTTAAAAAAATTAGTTGCTAATCATGGCTTAAGATGTCCGGCCGGCGCTCTTTTGTTCTCCTGAGGGCTTCCTCATGGCGCCATTCATCCACTTTACGGTGATCCCCGCTTAGCAGGATGGCAGGCACTTTCCAGCCCCTGAACTCCTCCGGCCTCGTATACACAGGGGGCGCCAGCAGGTTATCCTGGAAAGAATCGAACAAAGCGGAGGTTTCGTCGTTCAGCACCCCCGGCAGCAGGCGCCCTATGGCGTCTACCATTACTGCGGCGGCCAGTTCCCCCCCGGAGAGTACAAAATCCCCGATGGATACCTCCAATGTCACAAAATGCTCCCGTACCCTTTCATCTATGCCTTTGTAATGCCCGCAAATGAGCAGCAGGTTCCCTTTCAGGGAAAGCCCGTTGGCCATGCGCTGGTTAAACGGTTTGCCATCCGGCGTCAGGTAGATCACTTCATCATAAGTTACTTCCTTCTGCAGGCTCTCAATGGCATTCACCAGTGGCTCTATCATCATCACCATGCCGGCGCCGCCGCCAAACTGGTAATCGTCCACCTGGTTCTGGCGAAGGGTGGAATACTGGCGTAAATGATGCACGTTCACTTCCAGCAAACCCTTGTTGCGCGCACGTTTCATGATAGAATGTGCAAAAGGGCTTTCCAGCAGTTCCGGTAATACGGTAATGATGTCTATCCGCATGATCAAATGGTTTATTTCCCCAAATAGATGTCCAGCAGGCCATCCGGCAGTTCCAGGTATACGATCTGTTGTTTCTTGTCTATCTTCAGCAGGGTCTGCTCATTCAGCGGAAGCAACATCTCCTGCTCTTTGAACATTACCTTGGCCAGCACCTGTTGCGGCATTTCAATGATCTCTTCTATCTCACCCAGTAAACCCGCTTCTTTGTCTTCTACCTTAAAACCTAAAAGTGATAAGGGTGCAGCCGATGAAGCCAGGCCTTTAAAGTCTGCCTCTTCCAGGTAAACCCCTTTCTGCATCAGTACCCGCGTAGCTTCCCGGGTATCAATGCCTTCCAGTTTGAGATAGGTGTTCTCTGCGTCTTTGGCTTTGGCTTTCTGAATGAAGTAGGGCATGAAACTGTCCTTCCGTTCTTCAATGAACACCGCCGTGATATCTTTCAGGGCTGTTTTCTTTCCCAGGCTGTGCCGGAGAACGAATTCCCCGTCTGTACCATAAGCGGCAGCGAGTTTCCCGATATTGAAATAATTAGCCATTCAAGGATGCCTTTTAAAAAGCAAAAAGGGAATCTTTGCGAACAAATCTTCCCTTTTTGCAATATGGTATTTGATGAATTATGCTTCAGCAGGGCCGTCGCCTTCAGCTTCAGCAGCAGGAGCATCTTCAACTTTCCTTACAATCGGAGTAACTGCGCGGGCAGCTCTCTTTTGGCTTTCGCGGCGAGCAGATACTTTTTCTTCGTGATCAGCCTGCCATTGCTCAAACTTAGTGTAAGCAGTTGGTTCATCGAACAGTCCGAGTTTAACGCCTCTCAGGAGGTGTTTCAGGTAAAGTACGCCTTTGAAGGACAGGATGCGTCTAACAGTATCGGTAGGTTGTGCACCTTTCTGCAACCAGCGTAATGCTTTTTGCGTATCGATGTTGATAGAAGCCGGTACAGTCAAAGGATTGTATGTACCTATCTTTTGGATGAATTTACCATCCCTTGGCGCGCGGGCATCAGCCACTACTATAAAGTAAAAAGGTCTCTTTTTAGCGCCGTGTCTCTGTAATCTGATCTTTACTGGCATAAATAAGTCGAATTATTTGGTGCGAGTTGTTAGTGAATAAAATTGTTTCAATCGGGCAGCAAATGTAGCCCTAAAATTCAAATTCTCAAAATGTTTTCATTTGCTGAATATCTCTAAAGGGTTACGAATAATAAACTAATCTCTTACAGATCAATCTGTTTTATTATCCGTTATCCCTCCTATCCTCTCATTTTGAGGCCTTTAGCCCCGCCCGGGATCTTGTTCATCATTTTCATCATCTGCCGCATCTGCTCAAATTGCTTCATGAACTGGTTCACGTCGGTGATCTCTTTACCGGCTCCTTTGGCGATCCGTTTCCGGCGGCTGCCATCGATAAGGTCCGGATTAGCCCTTTCTGCAGGGGTCATGGAATTGATCATGGCCTCTATGCCTTTGAAGGAATCATCGCTGATATCGAGGTCTTTCACCGCTTTACCTACCCCCGGGATCATTCCCAGCAGGTCCTTGATGCTACCCATTTTTTTGATCTGCTGTAATTGCTCCTTGAAGTCGTCAAAATCAAACTGGTTCTGGCGGATCTTCTTTTCGAGCTTTTTAGCCTGCTCCTCGTTGAACTGTGCCTGTGCTCTTTCCACGAGGGTGGTAATGTCTCCCATCCCCAGGATCCGCTGCGCCATCCTTTCAGGATAGAACACATCCAGCGTATCCAGCTTTTCACCCATGCTCACAAACTTGATGGGCTTGTTCACGGTGTATTTGATGGTCAACGCAGCACCACCGCGGGTATCACCATCTAATTTGGTGAGTACCACACCGGTAAAGTCCAGCCTGTCGTTGAAGGCTTTGGCTGTATTCACGGCATCCTGACCGGTCATGGAATCCACTACAAAGAGGATCTCCTGTGGTTGTACGGCAGCTTTTACATTGGCTACCTCGGTCATCATCACTTCATCCACCGCCAAACGGCCCGCGGTATCTATGATCACAATGTTGTAACCCTGTGCTTTAGCCTGTTTGATAGCATTCTCTGCTATCTGCACAGCATTCTTGTTCTCAGGTTCGCTATATACTTCCACCCCTATCTGGCCGCCCAGTACTTTCAACTGATCGATCGCCGCGGGACGGTAAATGTCCGCCGCTACCAGTAAAGGTTTCTTGTTCTTTTGTGTTTTGAGGAAATTGGCCAGTTTACCGGAGAAAGTGGTTTTACCGGAACCCTGCAGACCCGCTATCAGGATCACGGTAGGGTTGGCTTTGATATCCAGCTCCACTTCCGTGTTACCCATCAGTTCGGCCAGTTCGTCCTTCACGATCTTCACCATCAGCTGGCTGGGGGAAATAGCCGTGATCACTTTCTCGCCCAGTGCTTTATCCTTTACCTTATCGGTGAATTCCTTAGCGATCTTATAGTTCACATCCGCATCCACCAGGGCCCTGCGAATTTCCTTCACAGTAGTGGCCACATTGATCTCAGAAATGCGTCCTTCTCCCTTAAGCTGCTTGAAGGCTGACTCTAACCGCTCCGATAATGATTCAAACATATACTTGATACCGGCATTTTGACCGGGAGTGCAAAAATAAGCTTTCTAAAAAGTAAAAAGTTAAAAAAACGAAGAAAGATGGCCGGTCCGGCTTAAAAAATCCCTTTTTTTCAAAGTATCAGCCTCCTTCCGGGGGAGTACGATCTCCTCTTTCTCCTATATCGCTCCTATAGCATTCCTATAGCATTGTAGGCACATACCTATATCCAAACGATATAGGAATGCTATAAGAGTGCTATAGGAATGCACCTTCAGTGATATAGGGATATAGAACTATCAAACCGCTATAAACGAAAAAAGGGACCAGGTTTGCACCTGATCCCTTCATTTACAATATGTTACAGCTGATTATCAACCTCCCAGGTAGTTGCGGAGCAACTTGCTGCGGGAAGTGGTACGGAGCTTTGTGATGGCTTTGTCTTTGATCTGGCGAACGCGCTCACGTGTAAGGCCAAATTTCTCACCGATATCTTCCAGGGACATGGGATGTTCCACACCAATACCGAAGTACAGCATGATCACATCTTTCTGGCGGTCTGTAAGGGTAGAAAGGGAACGCTCGATCTCGCGGCGGAGGGAATCATGATGGTCCAGTTCCTCATCTGCGCTCACAGCATTCGGATTTTCCAGTACATCGAGCAGGGAATTATCTTCTCCGTCAATGAAAGGCGCATCCATGGATACGTGGCGGGCAGCTACACCTAAAGTAGCTTCCACTTCTTCCGTATTTATTTCGAGGATAGTAGCCAGCTCATCCGGAGAAGGCTCTCTCTCAAATTCCTGTTCTAACTGGGAATATGCTTTGCTGATCTTGTTGGACAATCCCACTTTATTCAACGGTAAACGTACAATACGGGATTGTTCTGCCAATGCCTGGAGGATCGATTGACGGATCCACCAAACGGCGTAGGAGATGAATTTAAAACCACGGGTTTCATCGAAACGCTGTGCTGCTTTTATCAGCCCCAGGTTTCCTTCATTGATCAGATCACTTAAGGATAAGCCCTGGTTCTGGTATTGTTTTGCAACAGACACTACGAAACGCAGGTTTGCTTTTGTTAGCTTCTCTAAAGCGCGCTGGTCGCCCTGTTTGATCCGGATGGCCAGGTTCACTTCTTCTTCCGGCGTAATGAGATCCACTTTGCCGATCTCCTGCAGGTACTTTTCTAACGACTGAGACTCACGATTGGTGATCGACTTCGTGATTTTAAGTTGGCGCATTGACATAGCACGGGAACAGTTACAGGTTAAAAAAAAGTTAATTTAGAAGAATGCTAGACAAAAATAACTTTTTTTAGATGCTGGCCAAAAAAAATATAGTCCTGTTAAATCCTTTTTAAGCTAAATCGATTGTGGGCAAGAATATTCAAGATGTAATACTATTTTGCCCTAAACCGCCATTGTTTTAACCTGAATTCTGAAGATTGGGGAAATAACCAAATAAAGAAGTGGTATATACATAATCCAGAAAGATCATATTTCAAAATAAAACCACGTTTGATAATGAATTAGTTAATATATCAAAAAAAACTCAAAATTTCCTTTGTTAGACTAAATTATTTTCTATAATTGCATGCAGATGATTTAGTTTTTATAATAATACTGTGCGATGTCAAAGAAAGTGCAATATGAGTTAGAATATCCGGTTAGATGCTCCCCAGGTATCCTGTTTGAATTTCTATCAACCCCGGCAGGCCTTCAGGAATGGTTTGCGGACAAAGTGGATTTCAGGGATAATGTTTTTTCTTTCTCCTGGAACGGATCCACAGAAGAGGAAGCAGAGGTATTGGAACAGTTACCAGATGAACGGATACGTTTACGCTGGTTACACGCCCCCAAAGGAGAATACTTTGAATTTAGTATTCAGATATCAGAAGTAACGAACATGACTATACTTACCGTTAGAGATTTTGCTGAGAAGAAAGAAGTGGCAGATCAAAGTCAGTTGTGGAATTACCAGATAAAAGACCTATTTCACCGTATCGGCAATTAAACCGGCCCCCTGTTCAGCAATTCCAGCAGTGGCGCGTAAGCAGCCACGGCCTTATCAATTATTTTTTCCCAATCCTGCAACTCGTACCTTTTAGCAAGTTTTACAAAAGACTTTTGCACTATGCTTTCCCAATGCTCCGGCGACAGGGAAGTGATAGGCAGGAAGTTGTTTGCCTCAAAGTGATGCTGCCAGGGATCGTCCTGTATACAAACAGACCAGTGTTCCGCCGCCAGCAAAGCCTGCGAAGCCAGCAATGTAGCTCTGTGCGGTACTAAGTATTCTCCGCCAAGGTGTACGGTGGTGCTGAAAAAACGGCCCCACCAGAAAAAAGTACGGCAGGCAAAGATATTGTCGCGACTAAAAAGACGGGGATAATCGAGGATCACATAAGGCAGGCCCTGGTAATTCTCTCCTTTGGAGATCTTCGGGGAAAATGCGCCTTCCACCGGAAAGGCCGATATCACCCGATCTGCTGCCATGGCCAGTTGCAACGCTCCGAAAAGCTGAAATACCTTTTCAATGATCCGGTTCTTATGTAAGAGCCAGTCTGCATCCGTTACTATGCTCAGTTCTTTGCTATCCAGCTGATATTGGTTCATATGAATAATTTAACGCTTTTTTGATAAGCCCATACTGTGGAGCTTAGCGGATTCGTGTTAACTTTGTGCATCAGCATACAAAAGTATACTGAATATCAGGCAGTTTTACATTTTTCATTTTTATTTTTCATTCACCGACTGTGAAGAAACTCGATAAACTCATCATTAAAACCTTCATTGGGCCATTTATCGCCACATTTTTTGTGACGCTTTTTGTTCTCATCATGCAATTTGTATGGAAGTACATTGATGACCTCGTAGGGAAAGGCCTGGATACACCGGTGATCGTAGAACTGCTGGCCTATACCAGCGCAGGGCTTGTTCCGCTCGCTATGCCACTGGCGGTACTGCTGTCTTCCATTATGACCTTCGGGAACCTGGGCGAGAGCTTTGAACTGGTGGCCATTAAGTCTTCCGGTATTTCCCTGCTGCGTTTCATCAGGCCTTTGTTTATCCTTTCCTGTATCATAGCACTGGGTGCTTTTCTCTTTTCCAACTACATTATTCCCATTGCCAACCTCCGCGCAAAATCCCTTTTATACGATATCACACAATCCAAACCGGCCTTCAATATCAAACAGGGTGTATTCTACACGGATATTCCCGGTTACGTGATCAAGGTAGCGCGTAAGGAGCCCGACAATAAAACCATTCACCAGGTAATGATCTATGACCGCACAGCCGGCACCAGGAATGAAAGGCTGATCCTGGCGGAAAAAGGGCTCATGGAATTGTCGCAGGACAAACGTTACCTGAACTTTACACTGGAGAACGGCTGGCGCTTTGAGGATAAAGGAGAACCCCGCGGCACCGGCAACAATGAACTGGTACGGGTGGGCTTCAAGAAATACAAAATGCCCTTCGACCTGGCTTCTTTTGCATTCGACCGTTTACCAATGGACCTCTTTGCTTCCAACCAGCAAATGCTGAACATCCGCCAGCTGGATGAAGGCATTGATTCCTTATATCGTGTGGACTCAACATTTGGCCGTACTGCAAGCGCCTATGTTTCAACCCGTTATCCATTCTATAAATGGAAAGATACTGGCTGGATGGCCCAGGCGCCTCCTTTAAAAGCAACTTCTTTCTATGATATCATCCCTGCAAAATCCAGGCGTTATGTGCTGGACAGGGTGGAATCAAATATCCGTGATGCAGAAAGCAGCCTTAGTACCACTGCAAAAGACTTCTCCGATAACTTTAAAAGAATACTTCTTTTCAAAGTGGAATGGCAGCGGAAATTCTCGCTGGCATTGGCTTGCGTGGTTTTATTCCTGATCGGGGCTCCACTTGGTTCAATAATTCGTAAGGGTGGCTTAGGTACTCCGCTCGTTTTTGCCGTTATATTCTTTGTGATCTTCAATATATTCTTTATGTTGGGGGAGAAAATGGCCAGGAACGATGTGATGGCTACCTGGAGCGGGATGTGGCTGGCCAATTTAGTATTGCTGCCCATTGCTATTTTCCTGGTAGTAAAAGCCATGAACGATTCCAACCTGTTTAACCAGGAATTCTATTACAGATCATACAAACGCATTAAACAATATATCCAGAGAAAACGAAATAAACACGAAATAAGCGCATAACTAAATACACACATTACGGACCTACAACTTACAACGCATGCTGAAAACACTGGCAACACTAGTGGCTAAGAACCGTTATTTTTTTATCCCATTCCTCCTGTGGCTGATCATTGGCGGAGCCCTATTGACGATCTTTACAAAGGACCAGCTGTTCCTTGCGGTGAACGGCGCGCACAATCCCGTTGCGGATATCCTGGTTACCATCAGTACTTATGTGGGCAACGGCCTCCTCTTCGGGTTGATCCTTGCCTTCTTCCTTTTCAAGCGCCAATGGCGGAATTTCTTTATGGGTGCTGCCGCTTTCCTGCTCGTAACACTCATCGTGCAATTCCTCAAACGCGCATTCAGTGAACCCAGGCCTATCTCCTATTTCACAGATCCTACCGTTCTTCATATCCTGCCCTGGATCAGTGTGCATAGCGGACTGAGCTTTCCTTCGGGCCATACCTCTACTGCATTTGCCATGTACTGTTTCATTACATTGATGTGGAGCAATAAGAAAATGGGCTGGGTATTGTTCCTGCTTGCACTGAGCACTGCACACTCCCGTTTGTACCTTAGCCAGCACTTCTTTTCAGATGTATATGTAGGCAGCATCATCGGCACTTTCTGCTGTACGCTTGTTTACTGGCTGTTCGAATACAGAAAAAGTCAAACACCCGGAACTACGTGTATCCACAACACGGTGATCACACCTTCTGCGGGAAATATATAAATAACAGAATAATTAAGGTTTCTTTGCGAACTTAGCATCTCAACAATAGAGAAGCATAAATCGTACATCCTGATGAAGTATCTTTTGATCGCAATCGTTGCGGCCCTGTTATTCATTCCCTTCCTGGGTGCTGTGCATCTGTTCGACTGGGACGAGATCAATTTTGCAGAAGCTGCGAGAGAAATGATCGTTACCGGCAATTACTCCCAGGTGCAGATAGACTTTCAGCCTTTCTGGGAAAAGCCGCCGTTATTTATCTGGATGCAGGCCATCAGCATGAACATCTTTGGCATCAATGATTTTGCAGCCCGCCTGCCCAATGCTATTGTTGGGATTGCCACCCTGCTCACGTTCTTTCATATCGGTAAAAAACAGGTAGATGAAAAGTTCGGCATCTGGTGGGCACTCATTTATGCCGGTTCCTGGTTGCCGCATTTCTATTTTAAATCCGGGATCATAGATCCTACTTTCAACTACTTCATTTTTGTTGCACTATATTTTGCGTCACGGATCACATGGTCTGCGAAACCTACGCGCATGGCTATTTTCAGCGGCATCTTCCTGGGGCTGGCAGTACTCACCAAAGGGCCTGCAGCGTTCCTCATCGCCGTGCTGGCTTTGCTGGTCTACTGGATCGTGAACAAGTTCCGCATCCAGATAAAGATCGTACACCTGCTGCTGATCATGGTGTTCTCTTTACTGACCACCGCGCTGTGGTTTGGTTATGAAATAGCCGCACACGGCTGGTGGTTTGTGAATGAATTTGTGGTTTACCAGTGGCGGCTTTTCAGCACACCGGATGCAGGGCATGGCGGACCATTCTTTTATCACTGGATCGTATTGCTGATTGGCTGTTTTCCGGCCAGCATCTTCCTGCTCAGCTATTTCCAAACCAGCCGTACAAAATCCATTTACCTGCAGCAATCAGGTGAGTCCAAAGATTTCAGGGTATGGATGTGGGTGTTATTCTGGGTAGTGTTATTGCTGTTTTCCATCGTTAAAACAAAGATCGTTCACTATTCTTCCCTCTGTTATTTCCCGCTGAGCTACCTCGCGGCTTTACAGATCTACCGTTTGCTGGAAGGAAGGTTTACATTGAAAGGATGGAATATCAGCCTGATCATGGTGATAGGGATCATCCTGGGCCTTGCCATTGGATTACTGCCACTGGTGGGTATTTATAAACATGAACTCATTCCTCATATCGGCGATCCTTTTGCGCGGGCCAACCTGGAAGCAGATGTGCCTTTCAGCTTCGGGGAAATGGGTTATGGCATTGGCTATATGATCCTGGTGATCGTGAGCTGTGTAATGCTCTTTAACAAAAAAGTAAAACAGGGGCTGCTCTGCCTTTTCATCAGCACTATCTTTATACTGGAAGCAACGGTGTTGAATTTTGTACCCAAAGTGGAGAAGTTCTCACAGGGCGCAGCCATTGAATACTTTGAATCGTTCATCGGGAAGGACGTGTATGTGCATCCTTTGAGCTATCACAGCTATGCACATCTTTATTATACGAGGAAGCAGCCGGGTGGCGATCCTGCCTATTATAAGGAAAATCAGAAAGATAATAAATGGTTGCTGGAAGGCAACATTGATAAGCCGGCCTATTTTATCTGCCGGATCCAGGATTCAGCTCCGTGGCGGGCACATCCCAACCTGGAGGTGACCGGTGAAAAGAATGGATTTGTATTCTTCAAAAGGAAATAAAAGAAAAGCCCCGATGGATCGGGGCTTTTTTTATTTTTTAGCGGCATCGTACAGCTTTTCCACTTCGTTCCAGTTGATCACATTCCAGAAGGCGGCCACATAATCCGGGCGTTTGTTCTGGTATTTCAGGTAATAAGCATGTTCCCAAACATCCAGCGCCAGGATGGGTTTGCCGGTTTCTTTCACCAGTTCCGTCATCAGGGGATTATCCTGGTTAGGGGTGTTGATCACCGCGAGCTTACCATCTTTCTTCACGATCAGCCATGCCCAGCCTGAACCGAATTGGGTTTTAGCGGCATCGTTGAACTTTGTCTGGAATGCTTCAAAAGAGCCAAAGCTGGCATTGATAGCAGCCGAGAGCTTTGCAGAAGGTGTGGTTTTCTGTGCGCCCAGCAGGGTCCAGAAAAGGCTGTGATTGTAATGCCCACCTCCGTTATTGCGGATAGCGGCTTCCTTTGCGGTCACTTTTGCGAGGATCTGCTCCAGTTCCAAACCTTCCAGCGGGGAACCTTTCAGGGCATCGTTCAGGTTCTTCACATAGGCGGCATGATGCTTATCGTGGTGGATCTCCATCGTCATTTTGTCGATATATGGTTCCAAAGCATCAGTAGCATAAGAAAGTGCAGGCAGCGTAAAAGGTGCTTTTTCCGCTAACAGGGCCTTCTTATTCTCCGCGGCAAACAATCCTTTTGGATCAGCCATTGCGGCTAAACCGGCCAGGCTGGCCACTTTGAGGAATTCTCTTTTATGCATATGTTTATTATTGATCTTACAAATCTAAAAGATAGCGGGTAATTCAGCGCAAATTTTACACCAAGTTTAAAGCATGCGTTACAACATACATAATATTCATAATATCATATTATCCTTACTTTTGCGATATGATTAAAATAAAGAAGAAGATTATAGTTTAATTTGAAATTAATTGCTATTTTACTTTTATATTCATGTGTTGTTGTTGTAGTATTTAATCATTATCGAAAGATGAAGCGAAATATCCCTGGCAGATGGCCCGGCCCTGCCCCGGTAAGCAAGGCTCCGGATGCCGCCCTGTACTATCCAAACCGGCAGACGCCGGCTCTCGTCCATCCCCATCAAAAATTGAATGTTGGAATAATCTTACCGGCAAACGACTGTTTTGCTTACTTCGCCTGAAGAGGAGAAGGAAAATTTGATTTTAGCACAACTTGAAAAACAATCTGTCAGCTGATCTAACCACTTCACCCGGTAACAGGGTTTAGCGGTCTTTTGGCATTTTGGCAACCAGTATTTTCGTTATTACTTTAAATATTGAAAGGATAAAGGAGGAGCATATCTTCCTTTTGTGGACATGGTTTTGGTGAAGTCCTTATACTTTGGCCCGTAAAAATTAACCTGACAAGAAGAAAAGAGAACCGAGACAGGCAAAATTATTCACCTAGTAAATCAAGTCCAGAAGCAGCATGATGATTCAGGATCGCGTACAGAAGACAAGGCATGAGCCGTTGACCTATTCGCCATTTTTTTACCGGCCCGCGATTGGGAAGGAGAAGGAGGCCCTGCTGAAATTGTTGCAGGATAACCCTCAGATAAGCGTGTACGATGAGTTAGAGGGTCAGTTAAAAGAGCTGATCAAAAGTAAACACCCATCGCGCCGATTAACGGCAGAAGAGTCAACCGCCGCCATTAAGGAACACCTGGGAGGTATTGCCCCGGAAGATTACGGTGTATGGGTACATTATCCATGGGCAGGAAAAGTTGTACACCTGCTGGACGAACAAGAGTTTATTACCATGCGCACCTCGCGCAACCTGCATAAAATAACCATTGAAGAGCGAGATATACTGGGAAGCAAGCGAATTGGGGTGATCGGTTTGTCCGTGGGGCAAACGATTGCCTTAACTTTGACGATGGAACGGATCTGCGGAGAGCTCCGGCTGGCAGATTTCGATACCGTTGAGCTTTCCAATCTGAACCGGCTCCGTACCGGTGTTTTTAACCTTGGCCTTCCAAAAGTGATCATAGCTGCCCGGGAAATACTGGAGCTGGATCCTTTCATGAAAGTGAAGTGCTATACGGATGGCGCCACCGAAGAAAACCTGCATAGTTTCTTCACCGAAGGGGGCAAACTGGATGTGCTGGTGGAAGAATGTGATGGCGTGGATGTTAAGATCCTCAGCCGGATCAGGGCTAAAGCACTGAAAGTTCCTGTAGTGATGGACACTAACGACAGGGGCATGCTGGATATTGAACGCTATGACCTGGAAGAGGATTACCCTCTCTTACATGGCCTGATACCAGACATCGCAGATCTGAGCGTATTACGCAACCTTACCAATGAAGAAAAGATACCCATCCTGGGGCCTATGGCTGGTATAAAAGATATGAGCCCCCGGATGAAGCAATCGCTTGGAGAGATCGGTAAAACGATCACAACCTGGCCGCAACTGGCATCCTCTGTGATGCTCGGCGGGGCACTTGTGGCAGATACCTGCAGAAGGATCCTGTTAGGTCAGCTGCAATCATCAGGCAGGTATTATGTAGACTTTGATCAACTCATTCAATAATGCCCAGCGTAAATAAAAAGAGCAATCAATGAGTGCATCGATAAATGTAAGGGCTTTTATGGCGCCGGATGATCCGGAAGCATGCATGCGGTTCTATGAGGGCCACAGCAAGCTGTTACAGATCTACTTCGGGATCAATAAGATCACTTCCGGAAATGTAGACTGGATCTCCCATAAGAACACCGTGGTGGTGATCGTGGAAGATGATACCGGTACAAAAACCTATGGTGGCGCAAGGGTACAGATGGCAGACGGTGTATTACCGCTGCCTATTGAACTTGCTATAGGTAAATATGATCCAAAGATCTATTCGGATGTAAAGATCGGCAGCGCAGAGATCTGTGGCCTGTGGAATTCAAAGGAAGTGGCGGGGATGGGCATCGGAAGCCTCATCCTGAGCAGGGTTTGTGTGGCACTCATGACGCAGTTACCCGTTGACAATGTACACGTACTCTGTGCCCCCATTACAACCCGTGGGGCCAAACGTGTTGGTGCCGTGATCGATACCTCCCTCGGAAATGAGGGTGTTTTCTATTACCCTAAAGACGACCTGGTAGCTACTGCCATGATTATCAGAGATGTGCATGAAGTGTCCAGCGCAGACCAAAGCGAAAGAGACCTTATTTTTAACCTGAGAAAAAACCCTAACCAGATACGGGTAGAAACCGGCCCCAAAGGATCGTTTGAAGTAAATTATCAGCTCGGGCTCCCGCAATGGGTATAAACTATTATGTTTGCTGCGCAAAGCGCAGTAACTTAATATTCAATTTCGTATTCCAATGCCTATACGTTTTTTCGTTTTAGTATTCCTTGGCCTGCTCTGGAGCCAATATTCCAAAGCAGGTGAACCCGTCGTATTTAAAGATAGCTCCAAACTCATGCAAATAGGAGCGTCATTGGAACTCTATAGTGACAGTAGCAGCAAGCTTACCATAAACGATATCGTTAAACAGCATTTCCGGCCTTCCGGCCAGGAAGTTCCTAACCTCCAGATCTCCGCTTTCACCAACTGGGCAAAGTTTTCCATCAAAAACGAAACAGATGTACACCGGCTTTTGCTGGAAGTGGAATATCCTACCATTGATGAGATCACCTTATACGAAGTGCTGCCGGGTGGCGGATACAAAAAAGTAGCGCTGGGGCAGCTTAAACCGTTTAAAGAACGGCCATACAATCATCAGAACTATATCTTCCCGCTGGACATCCCCAAAGGTGAAACCCGCGAATTCTACTTTGAAGTAAGGGCCGGAGAACAGGCACAGTTACCTGTTTACCTGGGTGTGGAAACTACCATGAACTTCAAGAACACAGAACGGAACTTCATATTCGGCCTTTACATCGGCATCATTCTCGTAATGGCCCTGTACAATCTCTTTATCTATATCACCATCCGCGATACCAGCTACCTGTATTACGTGGGTTACATCATCTGCGTAGGGCTTACTCAGGCATCGCAACAGGGGTACACTTTCCGGTTCCTCTGGCCCAACAATACCTGGTTTGCCACACACGATACATTACTGATACCCATTTTCAATGGTATCACGGCCGCTATATTCATTCAGTCTTTCTTACATACACGCGAGAAATATAAAACAGGGCATACCATCCTCAACGCCGTAGTGGTGGCATACCTGCTCTGCCTGATCCCTACTTTCATGGACCAGTATTTCATAGCCAACATGATGTCCCAGATGACAGCCATGTTTGCTTCCCTACTGGCCATTTTTGTAGGTATCAAAGTAAGCATCAAAGGATTCATTCCTGCCCGCTACTTCCTGGTGGCATGGGGTATTTTCCTCACCAGTGTAGTGGTGTTTGTGATGCGGAACTTTAATGTGCTGCCTTATAACGACTTTACTTACTATGCCCTGCAGGTAGGTTCTGCGGCGGAAGTACCCCTGCTGTCTTTCGCACTGGCCAATAAGATCAATATCTACCGGAAAGAGAAAGAAGAGTCGCAGGCCATGGCCCTGCTGGTATCCCAGGAAAATGAGCAACTCGTGCGCGAGCAGAACATTATACTGGAAGCCAAAGTGCAGGAAAGAACTGAAGAGCTGCAAACCAGTAATAAAGAGTTGAACAAAGTACTCACCAATCTCAAAGAAGCGCAAACGCAACTGGTGGAATCGGAGAAAATGGCCTCGCTGGGTCAGCTCACCGCGGGTATTGCGCATGAGATCAATAACCCTATTAACTTCGTTACCTCTAATATCAAACCCCTGAAGCTGGATTTCGAAGACCTCAAAGGCCTCCTGAAAAAGTACGAAGAACTGGGGCCAAATGGGAATATAGAAGAGCAGTTAAAAGAGATAGACCGCTACAAGCAGCAGATAGATATCGAATACGTACACACGGAAATAGATTCCCTGATCAAAGGAATTGAAGATGGCGCCAACCGCACGGCAGAGATCGTAAAAGGCCTCAGAACATTCAGCCGCCTGGATGAAAGCGATCTTAAATCCGTTGATATTCACGAAGGTATTAATTCCACGCTGGTGCTCCTCCGTAATACCATGCCCAAGAATGTGACCATCATACAGGACTTTGGGGAATTACCCAAGATTGAATGTTATGCCGGTAAACTGAACCAGGTTTTCCTCAATATCATCAACAACGCATTGAATGCCATTAAGATGAAGCCGGTGCAGGGAGATGAAAAGCTCACCATTACCACCCGCCTGATGGAAAATAAACAGGTGAGCATAGGGATCAGGGATACCGGCATCGGTATGACGGACAAGGTAAAAGAGCGGATCTTTGAGCCTTTCTTTACAACGAAAGATGTAGGCGAAGGAACCGGATTAGGTTTATCCATCGTATTTAGTATAATCGAGAAACATCATGGTAAGATACTGGTAGAATCCACTCCGGGTATAGGAACGGAATTTATTATATATTTACCTCAAAATGTGCCAAGTACTCAGAGTTATATGTCCTAACTAATAGACCCTCAATGAAAAATAACCGAATCAGGATACTGTACATCGATGATGAGGTACATAACTTAAATGCCTTCCGCGCCAACTTCCGCAGGAGCTATGAGATCTATACTGCCAATTCAGCCGCAGAAGGTATGCAGGTACTGAAAGGCATAGAAGTACACATCATCATAGCGGATCAGAAGATGCCTACCACTACAGGGGTAGAATTCTTCAACGAGATCAAAGACCTTTTACCCGACCCCATCCGCATTCTGCTCACAGGTTACACCGATGTGGAAGATATTATCGATGCCATTAACAAAGGGCATATCTTCTCCTACATCAAGAAACCCTGGGATGAACATGAACTGTTCAAAACCATAAACAACGCTTACGAGATCTACTCCGCCAGGAAACAGCTCAAAGAAAAAGTGGCAGAGCTGGAGAAAACAAATGATGAACTGAACCGCTTCATTTACTCCACCTCCCATGATCTCAGGGCACCGCTGATGAGCGTTCAGGGCATTATCAACCTCAGCCGGCTGGACCAGAGCCTGACAGATCCCCAGGGTTATATGAATATGATAGAGGTATGTATTACCCGGCTGGACAGTTTCATACAAAAGATCATTGAATATTACCGTAATTCCCGGCTGGACCTGGAATACGAGAAAATAGATTTTGAAGCCCTCATTAACGACTGTATTGATACTTTCAAACACCAGAACACCACCATCAGTTTCAAGGTAAAGATCGATCAGCATGTGCCGTTCAAGGGGGATTTCTTCAGAATAAGTGTAATACTGAACAATCTTATCTCAAATGCCGTTAAGTATCAGAAACCGGAAGAAGCATATCCCCAGGTGAATCTGAACGTAGTAGTAGAACCCCATAAGGCCACCATCCGGATAGAAGATAACGGAATAGGCATCCTGAGTGAGCATCTGAGCAATATCTTCAAAATGTTCTTCCGTTCAAAGAATAACAATAAACCCGGAAGCGGCATTGGCTTATACATTGTAAAGGAAGCTTTAAGCAAGATCGGTGGAACTATCAGTGTAGATTCCCGTTACGGTGAGGGCACACAATTTGAAATTTCTATCCCAAACAGAAATGAATTCGATTCCTGATCTTCGCGTCATACTGATAGATGATAACGACATCGATCTGCTACTGCATGAACGGCTGATATCCATACAGCAGATCAGCAGAACGATCCTTGCTTTCAGTAATGCCAATAAAGCGCTGGAGTTCCTTTCCAGCAATATCACCTTACCGCACATCCCCCCTACCGTTATCCTGCTGGACATTCAGATGCCGGAAATGGACGGGTTTGAATTCCTGCGGTCCTTTGATTCCTACCCTCAGAAGATCAAGAACCAGGTGTACATCATCATGGTTTCCTCTTCACTGGATTTTGGTGATATTTCCCGCACCAATGCCAATCCGCTGGTGGTAAGATTATTAAAGAAACCCCTGCAGCCAAAGGAGTTGAAAGAAGTGATAGAGAACATCTTTAAAGAACAATAAAAAAAGGCCTCCTCATAAAAATGAAGAAGCCTTTTCAGTTTTAATCCTTAAACCCTTATCTGTTAAAATCGTTGATCCCGTAGTAATAAACATTTCCACTACCGGGGTAAGTACCTTCGATCTGAAAATTTCCATTTTGTTTTGCGAGCGCCGCTTTCAGTTCGTCCAGGTTCTTTACCGGAATCCCACCTATTTTGGTGATCACAAATCCTTCCTTCATATTCGTTTGCGCATCTAATACGCCATCGCTAATATCCGTTACCTGCAATCCGCCGGCAATACCCAGTTTCCTAGCTTGTTCCGGGGAAAGAGGTTTAAGTTCAGCACCAAGGGACTCAACAGCTGCAGCCATCTGACTGGCCATAGCACCCATCTTTCCTTTCAGTGTAACATTCAGCACATTTTCCTTTCCACCTCTTAACACGGTCAGGCTCACCTTATCACCTGGTTTCTGACGGGCAATCTGTTCAGACAATTGTGCGCCTGAAGTAACTACCACATCATTCACTTTCGTGATCGCATCTCCTTTCTTCACACCGGCAGCCGCTGCTGCACCACTCGGATCAGTATCCACTACAAACACACCATTCAGGTTATCGGGGATGCCTAATTCTTTCTTCTGTGCATCTTCCAGGTTCTCAGGCGCCATGCTGATACCAAGGTATCCGCGTTGTACGGAGCCAAATTTCATAATATCGCCGATCACCTTTTTCATGAGGTTGGAAGGGATAGAATACGCATACCCTGCATAGGAACCTGTAGGAGAAGCAATCGCGGCGTTAATACCTACGAGTTCGCCATTTGTATTCACCAATGCACCACCACTACTACCGGGGTTCACTGCAGCATCTGTTTGCAGGAAAGCTTCTACCGGGGCAGAGCCTTGCCTGTTGATACCAATGTTGCGGGATTTGGCACTGATAATACCTTGTGTAACGGTTACATCCAGGTTCAGCGGGTAACCGATGGCCAGTACCCATTGCCCTAATTTAGTTTCGTCTGAATTACCCAAAGGCATTACAGGCAAACCTTTTGCGTCGATCTTCACCAATGCCAGGTCTGTATTAGGGTCTGTACCAATTACTTTTGCGGAGTAGTTCTTACGGTCGTTCAGGGTTACGGTCACTTCTGATGCGCCGTCCACCACGTGGTTATTGGTAACAATGTACCCATCCTCACTGATGATCACACCTGAACCGGAAGCTTTCTGGTCCGGACGGCGGAATTGGCGGGAACCGCCTTCATCGCCAAAGAAACGTTGAAAAATATCGTCGTCCATGCCGAAGGGATTATCTCCCCGCTGGCCACGTTGTTGTATGCTGGCCTGTTTGAACTTAACGACGGTTCTGATATGTACCACAGAAGGAACTGCCGTACCTGCTGCTCTTTCAAAATCTACCGGTTGTGCTGCGTTTGCGGAAGAACCGGTATAAGAAGTTTGAACAAGGGGCTTGGGATCATCCTGTAAGATACTGTTGTAAGGCTTGTTGGTGGTAGCACTGATAGCGTACCCTCCTGCAACCCCTGCCGCAATTAATGCTATGGCGGCAAATGTGAATTTCTTATTCATAGTATCCAGTTTTTAATTGATACCGTAAAATTCACGGGGCATTCTGAATACATTCTGAATAAAAGGGAAGGCCGGGCGGGTTTTAACGTTTCATTATAACATGGAAAGCATGAAGGGGATGCTCATAGGTATAACTGATCTCAAACTGGTACAGGTCGCAGATCTTTTTCACAATCTCCAGCCCAAGCCCCATGCTCTCTGCATCCGCACTGTTCTTGGAGAAGCGCTGGAAAAGCCGGTTCGCATTAAGGGCATACAGCTGGCCGGTATTCTGTACGGTAAATACACCGGCTGAGAGTTTTACAATGATCTGGCCTCCTTTCAGATTATGCCGGATGGCATTCACCAGCAGGTTACTGAGCAATACTTCCATCAATGTGGGATTAGCTGCAATATGCAGATCTTCCTCCCAATGCTGCTCCAGTATTAATTCCTTTTGCTGCATTTGTTGCTGGTATTGGTCCAGCAGGTGAAGTGCCATTTTTTTGATGGACACTTCTTCCGTTTCGGGGAACTGGCCGTTCTGGATACGGGTGAGCAGGATGAGGCCTTTGTTCAGCCTGGCCATCCGCTGGCTTGCTGAAGCCATGTCCGTTATAAGCATAGCCTGCTCTTCCGTGAGCGGGGTGGTTTGCATCAGCAGTTCCAGTTTCCCCTGGAAGATGGCCAGCGGTGTGCGCATTTCATGAGAAGCATTCTCTGCAAACTCTTTCTGCGCCACATAAGATTTTCTGCTGCGTTCCGCGAGCTGTTCTACAGCGGTATTCAGTTCTTCAAATTCATTTACTTTGGAATGTGGCAATTGCAAAGGCTCCACCTGGTCCACTTTATACGCACGCAGTTTGCGCAGGGTATTATAGAATGGTTTCCAGACCTGCCGGGCCAGGCTCCTGTTGATCAGTAGCAAACCTGCCAGCAGTAAAGAAAGTAGCAGTACCTGCAGAATGATGATGCTGGTGATCAATGCCTGGTGATTAGCCAGGGAGGATTTGATCTGTAAACGATACGTTTCCTGGTTGATCACCAGGTAAGAAGTAAGCAGGCGGTAAGTGCCTTTATCCGATGTATAGAGGGAATCTTTTGCGCCGGGTTTACCAGACTTCTCCAGTGTAATGTCATTGTCCAGTAAAGGCTGTTTATTTTCCATTACCTGCAAACGCGGGATCAGCTGGGTTTTGGTGGCAATCAACCTTGCATCTACATTGGCGATCACAATGCGTTGTAATACAAAATAGAATACGGGTACCGCTACCAGCAGCAGTACCACGGAAAGCAGGAAATAATATTGTACGGTTTTATTGAGCAGTTTCATGGCACATCCATTTTATACCCCATACCATATACTGCTTTGATCTGATCCTGCCAGCCGGCCTGTAATAATTTCTTCTTCAGGTTCTTCATGTGGGCGTAGATGAAATCGTAATTATCAAACAGCCCTTCGCCGTCTCCTGACAAATGTTCCGCAATGGCGTGTTTGGAAATTACGCGGTTGCGGTTGGTAATAAGGTATAAAAGGAGATCGTATTCCTTGCGGGTAAGATCAACCGTTTGATCTTTTACCTTTACCGTCCTTGCCTGTGTATCCAGCACCAGCCCTCCTGCTTCCAGGGTATTACTTCCTGAAAAACGGCGGCGGCGGATCACTGCGGCGATCCTTGCGCTGAGCTCTGATAAATGAAATGGTTTGGTGAGGTAATCGTCTGCCCCCAGCTGAAGGCCTTTGATCCGGTCGTCGATGGAATCGCGCGCGGAGATAATGATCACCCCTTCTGTTTTATGGTCCCGCTTCAGGGCCTGCAATACCTGCAGCCCGTTTCCATCCGGCAGGGAGATATCCAGCAGGATGCAGTCATATTCAAATGTCTCTATCCTGTCCAGCGCAGTTTTACAATCTGCCGCTACCTCGCAGGTATAATTTTCCGCTGCGAGGTAGGTAGCAATGCTTTTACTCAGTGCCTGTTCGTCTTCAATAATTAGAATCTTCATACTTTCTTTCTGCACATTAATTTACAGAAATTTAGGGGAAGATCAGGCGGTCGACCGAAAAACGGCCACTGCCCGTGAAGAGTAAAGCGATGGCAAGGCCAATAATTAAGAGATGATATTCATATCCTTCGTGCCCTGCCGGCATAGTGCCAAACCAGTTCATGAAAAAGCCCATGGAGGCATGCACGTGCCAGATGATGCCGATGAACAAACCTATTACGGCTATTGCGGCAATACGGGTACCGGTGCCTGTTATCAGCATTAAGGCAGCAAAGAATTCTATGAGGATCACCAGCACAGCCACAAAAGCAGGCAGGCCTGCCTGTTGGGTAAGATGGTGCATTTCCCCGGAGAAGCCCGGCCCGCCAAACCAGCCGAACATTTTTTGTGCGCCGTGGGGGAAAAGAACAATACCTAATGTAAGCCGGATGATAAAACCTGTCCAGCAATTGTCTGTAGAAAAGATAGTTTGTAACATGTGTATCCTGGATTAGGATACAAAATTGCCGCAGCCACGCCTGCTAATCTGTGATATATATCACTGTTTATTTTTCACCCGGTTCAGTGTTTCTCGGGTAATGCCCAGGTAGGAAGCAATCTGTTGCTGTGGCACCCGTTGTTCAAAATGGCCGTAACGGCTATAAAAATCCGCATACCGTTCTTCTGCCGGTTTCTGCAAAAAGAGGATCCTGCGCTGCTGTGCTACAAACGCATGCTGCATAATGATCCTGAAGTATCTTTCCAGTTTGGGTATTTCCAGGAACAGTTCTTCCAAACGGTTCTTGTCTATCAACAGTACTTCTGAATCTTCCAGCGCATCGATATTGTAAACAGAAGGCGTGCCGGTTAACATGCTGTACCAGTCTCCTATCCACCAGTCTTCAAAAGCAAACTGCATAATGTGTTCCCTTCCTTCCTCATCAATTTCATACTGGCGCAAACTGCCTTTGATCACAAAATGATCGTACCGGCAAAGTTCTCCTTCCTGCAGGATGAATTCTTTCCTGCGTAAGGTTTTGTGTTGTAATGCTGCAGTAAAGTGTGCCTGCTCCTGCGGATCGAGGGTCACGTAGCGGGATATGTTTTCAAGGATAAGCGCGTACATAGGGCAAATATAAGCAAATAGCCCATGGAAGCGAATTCCACGGGCATTTCACAGATCAATCATATAGACTAATTATCCGAATTCAGGTTTGATGTTATCAAACCTCTTTTTTCATGCAATCGTTTAAAGGATTTAAAAAGATATATGATCAATGCAGCGAGCAGCATGGGGAAAAGCAGGTTCAGACCTCACCCGAAGCCGGCACCACGCAGCGTGGCGCCGGGAACGAATGAATGGTTGGGTGATTGATAATGGTTGGTGATGTGCAAATTTGGTGTCAGGCAAAAGCGGGTTCTGCGGCGCCAGATAATTTACCACCAAGTAATAGGTGACGCACACTTCTCCCGCTGCCCGACAAAAGCTTTATATAGTTGGTTCCATAATTGTAAAACGGATGATTACATGCTGCAATAACACCTGGTGTTAAAACTTGTGGGAGATGTTACCACAAAACGCATGGGTTTGAGATTTTTCATTTCAAATGCATTTAGTTCAATAAGATACAGGAGGCGTTGCAGCACCCTGGTTGTTTTGTGGTGGTAAATTATGTATCCTATTAGTCTACTAATTCTGTAGACAAATATACGGCATGTAATCAAATAACCAAATTTATCCCGTAAAAAATTTTTGTCTGCACAATAAGCCTGCTGGAAGGCACACCCTGTCCATTCGTCTCCGGGCGCAATAAATGGAGAAGAATTAAGTAGTTTTATTGCGATGTTGTCTACCAAACGGGTCAACCTGATCCTGCATTTCTTTCTGTGGGTACCCAGTATAGGGGTGCCGCTTTTCCTGTTACCACTTAAAGATGGAACGGGTAAACCGGAATTCTTTTCTCTCAGCAAGATGATATTTACCCTGGCACAGGTGGTGGTATTTTATATCATGGTGTATTACCTGTACCCCAGGTACTTTCTGAAGAAGAGGATCAAAGAATATCTCATCATCCTCACCAGCCTGTGTATTTTTATTGCTGTGGTGAGTGCAGTGGCGGTAGCACAGTTTGATGCGCACTACAATTCTATCCTGTGGGTAGGCATTACTATCAAGTTCCTGATCAGCATGGCCGTAATGGCCACGGGCACCTCCTATATGCTGATCATTCATTTTATCCAGGACCAGCGGCTGCAGCAGGAGAACCTGAAAACAGAACTGGTATTCCTGCGTTCACAGGTAAGCCCGCATTTTATGTTCAACACGCTGAACAGTATCGTATCGCTGGCCCGTAAAAAATCAGATAAGCTGGAACCCGCCTTGCTGGAACTCTCCAACTTAATGCATTACATGCTGTATGAATCGGATGAAGAGAAAGTATGCCTGCGGAAAGAGATCGATTATATCCAGAGTTATATAGACCTGCAGACCCTGCGTTTCGGACACCAGGTACGCATCACCTTCAGGGCTGTTAATCCGCCGGAAGAGCTCTCTATTGAACCGATGTTACTAATCCCTTTGATAGAGAATGCTTTTAAACACGGTATCGGTTTAATAGAAGATCCTGAGATCATCATAGACCTGGAAGTGCAGCAGGGTGAGCTTTCGCTTACCGTGTTGAACAAGTTCAATCCCCGAAGCGTTGAAACAAAAGATAAAACTTCGGGCATAGGGCTTACCAACCTGGAAAGGCGGTTGAAATTGCTCTATCCCAATAAACATGCGATCAGCGCCGTTAAGAACGATAATTACTTTAATGCATCTCTTAAAATCTATTTAAATGATCAGATGCCTGGCAGTTGATGATGAGCTCTTATCGCTGGACCTGCTGGAGGATAATATCCGGCGCATCCCTTTCCTGCAACTGGCAGGGCGGTGCAATAATGCCTATGAGGCCATGGAAGTGATGCAGCGGGAGCCTGTTGACCTGATCTTCCTGGACATCCAGATGGCAGGCCTTACAGGCACACAATTCCTGCAGGGCATGACCAACCGGCCCATGGTGATCTTTATTACAGCCTATAAGAAATATGCACTGGATGGTTTTGAACTGGATGTATTGGATTACCTCGTAAAACCTGTGCCCTTTGAACGTTTCCTGAAGGCAGTGAACAAAGCGGCAGAATATCATTCACTTAAAAAAGCACCCGTTGTAAATCATGCAGCGGATTACTTCTTTGTGAATGTGGAATATAACCTGGTGAAGGTTGCCATTAACGACATCAGTTATATTGAAGGATTAAAAGATTATATCAAGATCTATTTACACAATACCGCCAAACCCATCGTTACCCGGCTGATGATGAAAGCCATCTCTGAAAAGCTGCCGCCATCAAGGTTTATAAGGGTACATAAATCCTATATCATAGCACTGGATAAGATAACTGCTATCCGCAAGAACCGGATTTATATCAATGAACACATCATACCTATCAGCGATTCGCATCGCGATCATCTCTTTTCCATTATAGATCCCAGGAACCTGAAAGATTAACTCGTCTGCACATACCGTGTGGATGTCGCATTGTTGCCAGAGATGGCATACTTCGTTTTTACGGACAGGGAGGAGTGTGCAATTTAGCTACTTAACGCACACAATTATTCGCTATGAAACACTTTCTCCTATCACTGCTGTTCTTTGGCTTCCTCCCTACCCTGGCGCAGAACAATACCCAAACGATCAGTGGTATTGTAACAGACAAAGCATCTGAAAGACCGCTCGCACATGTAGCGGTACAATTAACAGGTACCGGTATGGGTGCCATCACAGATTCAACAGGCCGGTATGTAATAAGAGGCGTACCTCCCGGACGTCACCGGATCTCCTTTACCTTCCTGGGTTATAAAACAGTGGCTATCCCTGAAGTACTGGTTACCTCCGGAAAACAGGTAGCGCTGGATATTCCGATGGATCAAAACATCAGTTCATTAAGCGGGGTTACCATCTCCTCCGGCAGGGCCCGTAAAGGAAATGCAGCCAATGAATTTGCCGGCAGCAGTGCCCGCTCTTTTAATATGGATGATGTAACCCGTTATGCCGGAGGCCGTAACGACCCATCCCGGCTGGCCAGCAACTTTGCCGGGGTAGCTACTACCAACGATTCCCGCAACGATATTGTGGTACGCGGTAATGCTCCCACCGCAGTATTATGGAGAATGGAAGGTATTCCTATCCCCAACCCCAATCACTTCTCTACATTGGGTACAACCGGAGGTCCGGTAAGTGCATTAAACACCAATGCACTGAAGAACTCTGATTTCTATACCGGCGCTTTCTCTGCTGAATATGGAAATGCTACAGGCGCTGTATTTGATATTGCATTGCGCACAGGTAATAAAGAGAAAGTGGAAAAAACGCTGCAACTGAATATGTTCAGCGGGCTGGAGGCTATGATAGAAGGCCCCATCGGTAAAAAAGGCGCCTCCTTCCTGGTAGGCTACCGTTATTCTTTTGCACAGCTGGCACAATCGCTTGGTTTGAATGTAGGCACACAAGCCACGCCACAATACCAGGACCTGATCTTCAACCTCAGCTTTGCAGATTCCAAACTCGGCAAGTTCAGCTTATTTGGTATGGGCGGTGTCAGCCAGATTGATTTTATCGGGAAAGACCTTGATTCAACTGACCTCTTTGCCAATAAAGATGAAGATGTTTATTTCCGCTCAAGGATGGGCGTGGTGGGACTCAAACATACGATTGATGTAGGCCGCAATTCCTTCATCCGTTCTATTCTTTCCTATTCTTATTCCGGCAACGAAGGAGATACTTACAAGTACAACGAAACCGAAACCGAGCGTAAACATGTTGTTTACGGAACAACCACCAATACCGGCCTGCGCCTTTCTACCTATATCAATTCAAAGATCAATACAAGGTTCACTGTGAGAGGTGGTGTGCTGGCTGAAATACAGGGACTGGACACTTACGTTCAAACCCGGATAGAGCAGGCAGACTGGATAACCACCAGGGCTTACGACGGAAGCTCTTTATTACTGCAACCATACCTCCAGGGCAAATACCGTTTCTCCGATAAACTTTCTCTCAATGCCGGCGTACACGGCATCTATTACGGCTTCAATGAAACATCCAATATAGAACCAAGGGCTTCCCTCAGCTACGCGATCGACAATACGAAAACACTCACCTTCAGCTATGGCCTGCACAGCCAGCAACAACCCTTACCTGTATATCTTTATCAGTCACAGCAACCGGATGGCACTTACGATCAATCCAACCGTGATCTGGGACTTACCAAAGCACATCATTACGTATTGGGGTACGACTGGTCTTTTGCCCGCGACTGGCGCCTGAAAGCAGAACTGTATCATCAATCTATATACAATGCGCCCGTGGAACAACAACCCAGTGGTTTTTCTGTACTCAATGCCGGCGCGGATTTCACTTTTCCTGAAAAAGCCGGTTTAGTGAACAATGGTACAGGAACCAATACCGGTGTGGAACTGACCGTAGAAAAGTTTTTCAGCAGTGGATTCTATCTCCTCACCACCGCCTCCGTTTTTGATGCGAAGTATAAAGGCAGCGATGGTGTGGAAAGAGCTTCCACTTTTAATAACAGGATAGTGCTCAATGTACTGGCAGGCCGTGAATGGAAGATCGGTAAAGATGGCAAAAATGCTTTTACAATAGATCTTAAAGTAGCCAATGCAGGTGGCAGGTATTACACCCCTGTGGATATTCCTGCCTCTGTTGCCGCCGGAGTAGAAAAGCTGGATGAATCGAAGTACAATGCAGAACGCCTCCCTTCTTATTTCAGGGCAGACCTGCGGTTCGGCTTCCGGCTGAACAATGCGAAACGAAAGATCTCCCATACCCTTTTCTTAGACCTGCAAAATGTAAGCAACCGGGAGAATGTATTTACACAACGTTACAACCAGGTATTGAAACAGGTAGGCACCCTCAACCAGATAGGTTTTTTCCCGGACCTCATGTACCGGCTCCAATTCTAGCCGATAGGATGGCGGATAACTGATCCAAACACAATGCCCTGTTCCCGGGTAGGGGAACAGGGCTGGATCAGCCCCCATACCTCATATAAAGCATAAAAAGTATACTTAGCGCGGGGCAGGAGAATTATTTTTTGTTTTATCAAAAAAGCGGCTAAATTTGCACTCCATTCAAGCCTTCGGGGGATTAGCTCATCTGGTAGAGCGCAAGCATGGCATGTTTGAGGTGATCGGTTCGAGTCCGATATCCTCCACGAAAGAAAAGGCCTTAAGTTTCATAACTTAAGGCCTTTTAGTTTTAACGCCAAATCCTCGCCCTATGAAACTAAAACAACGATTCTGGAAGATCGCCAGATGGTTCATCGTTCTCTTCTTTTTCATGTTCATCTGCAGATTGATCTATGGTTATGTAGCCACAGACATTATTGCCAGCTCCGACAACGCGGGCGACTTCTTTAGCAGTGTAGAAAACTTAAGGAAGAACTATGCGTCAGAGAATAATGTGAGCAGGCAGGCAAGTTTTGCGGCTTCTCAGAAGTATGAGAAAACAGCTACGGTGAGAACTAAAACCAGCCAGTTTGAAAAGGACCTGAATGAGATCAAAAACAAAACAAAAAGTTTTGATGGTATTATCCAATATGAACAAAATACCGGCAACAAAGGCAACAGGGAAATTCACCTGCTGATAGGCGTGAACCCTGAAAAGTTCGACAGTTTCTATCTAAAGGTCCAGAACATTGGCAGGATCAACTCCACAGAAATTACCAAGATCGATAAAACCAATGAATACAGGGAGTTGAATGCGAAAAAAGCATCGCTTGAAAAAACATTGCTATCGCTGAACGAGCTAAGATCAAGGAGCGGCGTGATCAGTGATTATGTTTCCCTGCACGATAAGATCCTGGAAATAGAAACAAAGCTACAGGAACTCGGTGTTGAGTTAGGCAACTTTGATGCAGAGAATGAATTCTGCAGCATTCGCTTCTCTCTCTTTGAAGGCGCACCTAAAAAAGGGATCAGTTTCCTCAGCCGTTTAAAGACCACTACGGAATGGACGATACGATACTATGCCATACTTGCCGTATCACTTGTTTGCATATCATTATCCGTTTTCATCATCTTACTGATCATTGATAAACTGAAAATATTAAGTACACTTACAAAGACTTCTTAAATACGATCTGGTTAAAGAATGTCATATTGAAGAACAGGAAAAGATCGTACAGGATAAAAGAAAGGATACTGAACTCTGTGAAGAACATCCTGATGGTAAAGAATCCGTAAAGGCCTGCCGCCAGCAGCTGGGATAGGATAAGCGCTACTTTGATCCAGGTGTTTTCATTTCGGATGTATAATAAAAGAAAGCCCATATTGACCACCAGTACTATCGTTTCAATGAGCAGCTTTTGTTGGTAAGGGCCGGTGTGGAAGAAAAGTTCAATCAGCCAATTGCATAACAGGTACCCCAATGCAAGTCCAAAATAGTACTTCCTAAATTGCGTCATAGATACAGGTATAAGAAAAGGTCTTAAGCTCCACAACTTAAGACCTTTTTTTAATTCTTAGGAAACCCGTCAGGTTAAATTTTATACACATGTCCATATCATTCTCTGCGAGAATGATCTTCAAAATGGAGATGCGGGCCGGTTCATTCCGGTAGCCCTTACTTTCTGACGATACATGTAATCACGGCCAATGTTTGCCCGCAGCCAGATCCATGTACCGTAAGTGCCACCGGTCATAACATGTTTCTTCGGATTAAGATTTTCATGGTTTAAAGGTTAATGTGCATAAGTAATCCGTTCTCCCGGTGATCGTCACCGGCAGTCAGATGCGTGTAGAAAAAATGTCGTTAAACAGGCTGTGTTGTGAGGCGCTCTCCTCAGGGCTTTGCTAGGTTAAATTATTTTGCTCCCCACTAAATAAATGTACGGATAATTCTAATTATTCGAAACTTTTTATGATTGGTGAAAATCAATCAGTTACGTAAAATAACAACAAATTGAAAGCGTATTACAATGTTTTAAAAGTAATTTATTGGTCAAACCGAAACAAAACGAATAAAAAAAGACCCTGAATGAAACTCAGGGCCTTCTTCCTCTATCCTATATTTACATCATGCCGGCACCTTTTCTCTTGTCCAGAAACGATGCTGTGCGATTGCTTTTATAAACGCTTTCTCCAATGCCTTTTCCCCTGTGATCACACCATCACTTTTAATCTTTACAAAACTTGCTTTCAAAACATCCAATCCCTGCGCGTCCGCAGCAATCGCTTTACAATGTTTATACCCTTCGTTGATGAAATGAATGGCATCTGGTTCATTGATCAAAGTAGCTGCACTTCTTTCTCCTCCGGGTATAAAAACTGCATCAAATAAAACAGATGCAGCTGTGAGGAAGGTCATATCTACTTTAACGTCTGCCCCTTTTGCATTTTTGATCACGCCTCCATGTGGTGCGATCACTTTCGCCTGGGCACCTTCTGCTTCCAGCGCAGCTTTCATCTTATTTAAAGAAACACCATCCACACCATCTGCTGCAAGTATAGCGATCTGCCTTGTGCTGATCGTATCCTTTCTTGTGTTTGCCATACTTAATGCAGGAGATTTTTCTATGCCCTGGGGAACAGGGCTATGCTGAAAGTTCTTCGGATTTGCGTCCGCACCAAAATTATGATTGAGCGGCTCCTGTGGTTTCGATACTTTAATTCCTAATCCATCTGCCACACGCTGTGCCAGTTGTGTACTCACTTTCGCCAGCAAACCTACCATGCGTTCACGGATAGCCGGTGTTTCCAGTTTACCTAATTCAAACCGTAAGGCATCTACTATATGATCCTGCTCTGGTTCAGACTGACTATTGAAGAACAAAGTAGCCTGGCTGAAAAAATCCATAAAGCTCTTGCTGCGCCCACGTACCTTTTTTGCATCTATCCTTTCTTCATGAGATGTAAAACCACCTTCCGCCATCTTTGCCTGGAAAGGACATCCGCCACCCGTAGTATTAGGATGATAACTGGCTTTACCTACATTGATCTGCTGACGCATGTGGCCATCCCGCTGATTATTATGTACCGTATTCACAGAACGGTTGATGGGTATCTCATGAAAATTAGGACTGCCCAGGCGGGATAGTTGCGTATCTGTGTAAGAGAACAACCGCCCCTGTAAAAGCGGATCGTTGGTGAAATCAATCCCCGGTACAAGATGCCCCGGGTGAAAAGCCACCTGCTCTGTTTCAGCAAAGAAATTATCTGGGTTACGGTTCAGCGTCATTTTGCCGATCCGCATAACCGGCACAATTTCTTCCGGGATTATTTTAGTAGGATCTAACAGGTCGAACGGAAATTTATGTTCGTCTTCTTCTGCCACTATCTGCACCCCAAATTCCCATTCCGGGAAAGCTCCTGCGGCGATCGCTTCATACAGGTCCCTGCGGTGAAAATCCGGATCTTTACCGGAGATCTTCTGCGCTTCGTCCCAAACCACAGCGTGCATACCCAGCAAAGGTTTCCAATGGAACTTCACAAAGTGCGACTTTCCTTTTGCATTGATAAAACGGAATGTATGCACCCCAAACCCCTCCATCATTCTATAACTACGGGGAATAGCCCTGTCAGACATGGCCCACATGATCATATGCATGGACTCCGGTGTTAAAGAAATAAAATCCCAGAAAGTATCATGTGCGGAAGCGGCCTGCGGCATTTCATGATCCGGCTCCGGTTTTACGGCATGGATCAGGTCAGGAAATTTTATGGCATCCTGGATGAAGAACACGGGCATATTATTACCCACCAGGTCGTAATTCCCTTCTTCTGTGTAGAACTTCACGGCAAAACCTCTCACATCCCGCGCCAGGTCTGTTGAGCCCCGGGAACCAGCAACCGTGGAGAACCTTACGAACACAGGGGTTTTAACAGAAGGGTCCTGCAGAAAACCGGCCTTCGTATATTTCTCCATCGACCTATATACCTGGAAAAAACCATGTGCAGCAGATCCGCGTGCATGCACGATCCGCTCAGGGATGCGTTCATGGTCAAAGTGTGTGATCTTTTCCCGGAGAATAAAATCCTCCAGCAATGTAGCACCGCGTTCACCAGCCTTTAAAGAATTATTATCGTCGTTAATTTTCAGGCCCTGGTCTGTAGTCATAAATTCACCGGTGCTATCTACACGATCCGGGTTAAGGTCTGCTAATTTTTTGTCTGGATTTACATTCTTTGGGTTAGCGTTCTTCTTTGCCATAAGATAAAGGTTTACCATTCCTTCATCAAATTCATGCCACGATGCAGGCAGGCGCTAACAAACAAATTGCTAAGCGGTAATAATCAATTCAAAAACTATATATATGCTATGGTGGGGACATTCAGCCCCAACCTGCGCATTTAGGCCCTGTTAAACAACAACTTAACGTAAAAGGAAGGCTTCGTTAATTTCTTCCTCAGGTCCAGCTCATAGAACATACAGGACATCAGTTCACGCAGTTGTTTATTTCCCATACCTAATTTCATCAGGTAATTAAACAACCATGGGCGATGCACCAGTTTTTGCAAACGTGCGCTGAGTTTTAACTCGGGTCCCAGTTTATAATAGATGGTTTCATCATATGCTTTTAGCTGTTCCGCAGAAAAATTATTAGCAGCAATAGCCAGTTTAGCCTGTTGTGCTGCATACCTTCCGGAATACAGCGCATTACCAATACCTTCTCCGGTAAAGGGATCTATAAGGTGACCGGCATCACCGATCAACATATACCGTTCACCGCTCAGCTTCCTTTTCTTACTGCCCAAAGGCAATCCATATCCATCTATTTTATCTATCAGCACCGCATCTTTGAAACGCTCTTTCAGCATGGGGTCATTCTCCAATGTATCCTGCAGCATTTTCCGCAGGTTCAGTTTCCTCTTTCTTACCACTTCGCTCAGGATGCCCACCCCTACATTGGCTTCTCCATTCGGCAAGGGGAAGATCCAGAAATAACCGGGCAGCAGGGATTTCAGGAAATGTAATTCCAGGTGGCCCTTCGGATGCAGGCCCTCAACATTTTTATAATAAGCACGAAGCCCCGCGCAATAATGTTTGGGCTCCATTTGTATGCCTGCCACATCTTTCGTAAAGGAGGAGTGTGCGCCATTGGCCACGATGATCAGTTTCGCTTTGATCCGTAAAGAGCCGGAAGCATCGCTGAGCAGGTATCCATCCTGCTGTAAAGTATATGTATCGATGGCTGTACCTTCTATCAATTCAATAGTTCCACAACGTTTCATTTCATCCACCAGGAAGTTATCAAACACCATACGTTTGCAAACAAAACCCGCCGCACCATCATTCACCGGTTTATATGCTATATCCAGCGATGCCCTGTTGGAAGCAACAAAAGTAACGCCCCAGCTCTCCTCTTTATCCTGCAAGCCCACCAATCTTTCCCCTATAGCAGGGTCGATGCTGTTCAGGATGGTGAGCACTTTCCCGCTCAATCCGTCTCCGCAGACCTTATCTCTCGGGAATACGGCCTTATCTACTACTATGCAGGGAATATTATACTGATGTAACTGTAAAGCTGCTGTGGCGCCAGCAGGGCCAGCTCCAATAATACAAACGTCGGTTTCCTTTATCGTGTTCATTTCCAGAAAGATACTCCTTAAAAAGTAACTGAAAAAGATTAAATTTACTATATCCACGCCGGTCAGGCATGATAAGCAACCCGAACCAAAACCGTACTTTCATCCCACCACCCATTTATCAATTGTGCTTAAGGCGCATGGATCAAACAAGCAGGTATACCATGTTATTCGCATTTCAGCCACAACCTTTAAGATCATGCTTCCTTTTCCTGGGAGGTTTACTGTGTTTGCTATCTGCTCATGCCCAGCCTGCCGATAAATATTTCCTCCAGAACCTGGATAACCGCAACGGCCTTTCCAACAGCGCTATCAATTATATTTATAAAGATGCGGACGACATCATCTGGGTAGCTACCTGGGATGGACTCAACCGGTATGATGGCTCTTCTTTCCACGTTTTCAATTACAGTAAAGAAAACGACCTGAAAAGTATAGGCAATAACGTGATACAATATATCACGGAGGATAAAAAAGGCAATATCTGGATCAGTACGATCGAAGGTATTTCCCGGTATGAAAAACACAGTGGCCGGATCTATAATTATTTCTATCAGCAACACCAGCGCAGCAAAATAAGTGAACAGGAATTCCAACTGGCAGTAGATACTGCCGGCACGGTATTCTGCCTCACTCAAAAACATGGGCTCACCCGCTATGATGCTGCGGCAGATTCTTTCCGTGTTTTTAAGTTCCCGGAGTCAGGGATCAGTAAATTTGCTTTTGATGACAGTAACGCCCTATGGCTGATCAACCATGCTGGCGAGCTGGAAAAATATACCTGGAACGGGCAGCAGTTTAAGAGGTTGCAAAACATACAGCAAAAGGTTAGTAATTTCTTTGTAATTAAGGAACACCTGTTCTTCACTACAGCAGATAATCAATTATACCAGCTCACAGATAACGTTGCGAAGCTCATCCTGCAAATGAAAAACGGGCTTACCGCTATGGTCCGCTATAATGATCATTACCTGCTCGCATGGTCCGGCAAAGGATTTGGGGTGTTTGACAACCAGTTCCGCCCTGCTGATTTTCTGCAGGAGGAAGCGCGGCAAATGCAGAACATCCGCGTAACCGCATGGGCTTTAGGCAGCGAACAGATCTTATGGTACGGCACCGATGGAAATGGCATGATCAAAATATTCCCTAAAACAAAACCCTTCGGCTCCATCGCCACGGCAGATGCTGATATGCCCTACAGCAAACCGGTGCGTGCATTCTGTGAATACAATGGTAACCTTTGGGTTGGCACAAAAGGCAGTGGTATTATTGAGCTGCCCGGTTTCTGGCAGCCGGGATCAGATCTTACAAAACGGAATTATTTTTTATCTCCCGGCGAATTGGATAACAATGCCGTTTATGCCCTGAAAAAAGGCACAGATCAATTGATCTATATTGGTACGGATGGAAAAGGTATCGGTGTGTATGATACCCGCAACCGTAAGTTCCACAAATGGGCCAGCATAGAGGGGTACGACAAACATCCGGAATTCGGTTCCGTTTATGCCATCCTGCAGGATGACGACAAGTCTGTATGGCTGGGCACCAGCAGTTATGGGCTCATTCACCTGAAACTGCGTTTGAATAATAATGGAAGTATCAGCCTTGTTTTCCTGGAGCAATACACTTTTAACGGCAGCAACACCGGTCCTGCCAATGATATCATTTATGCCCTCGCGGCCGGAGATACTGATCATATCTGGATTGCCTGCCGGTATGGAGGATTGAGCCTGCTGGATAAAAGGACCCGGCGCTTCAAAACCTTCAAGGCCTTCACCTACGAAGGCAGCCTTTCCAATAATGATGTGCTCTCCCTTTACAATGACAGCCATAACAGGATCTGGGTGGGAACCAGTTACGGACTCAACTGGATCAACCAGGCGGATGCCGTAAAAGATGAACCTGCATTCCGGAAACTTACTACAGAAAATGGTTTGCCTAATAATACCATTCACGCTATTGAAGAAGACAATGCCGGCAACATTTGGGTAACTACCAATAAAGGACTGGCCAAAGTACAGCCGGATAAAGCAACCGTTTCCTATTACCAGCAGGCAGACGGATTGCAGAGTAACGAATTCTGTGATGGCGCGGTTTGGAAAGATTCCTCCGATCATCTTTTTATAGGCGGTACTTCAGGCTTCAATTATTTTCTGCCGCAAAGGATCAGGAATACCAGCTGGTGCCCGAACCTGCTTGTTTCCAATATCATCATGGGTGGCGCAAGTACACATGGTACCATACTCCGGCCAGCAGGCAACAAAACACTGGATTACACCATTCACCGCAGGGATGGTTATTTTGACCTGGATGCGAAAGCCATCAGCTTCCTCAATGCAGATAAATGTGAATATGCCTATTACCTGGAAGGATATGATAAAGTATGGCATTACCCCGGCACCAATGGAAAGATTGCTTACAGCAATGTATTACCCGGCCATTATACCTTCCGGATAAAATGGTCTAACGGAGAAGGGGTATGGACAAACGACATTGCGCTGCTGAACCTGGAAGTGCAGCAATATTTCTGGCTTACTTTCCCTGCCTTCCTGGTATACATTATTGTATTATCCTTCCTCGGTTACCTGTTCTATCAATACCGCAGGAATCAGAACCAACTGGCTATGGAACACCTGATGCGGGTAAAGGAAGAAGAGATCCACCAGGGGCAGTTGGGCTTTTTCACCAATATCGCGCACGAACTGCAAACTCCCCTGACATTGATCATGGGTTCAGCAGAACGGTTCATGGATAAAAAAGAGAAACCTCATTTCCTCAACCTTATTCACCAACAAGCCTCCCGCCTCACTTATCTTGTGCAGCAACTGCTGGAGTTCCGGAAAGCAGAAGCCGGCTTCCATAATAATCAATACAGCTACCTGCATGTATCAGACCTGCTGTATAATCTCACGGATCCTTTTGTTACACTCAGTGAACAGAACGGTATTGATTACCAACGGAACATCCCCCCGGATATTAAAGCCTGGGTGGACAAAGACAAACTTGAAAAGATCCTTTTCAATCTTTTATCCAACGCCTTTAAACATGGCGGCAAAAAGATAGAACTCAGCGCCGCAGAAAACAACGGCCAGCTGGAAATAGCGGTCAGCAATTCCGGCAGCCACATCCCTCCGGATCAACTGGATAAGTTATTTGACAAATTCTATGTGGCCAAACCAGGTAATGAAAAATTCGGCACAGGAATAGGCCTTGCTTTCACCAAACAGCTGGTTACCATGCTGCAGGGGAAAATAACTGCTACCTGTGTGGAAGGCTGGATCACCTTTAAGGTAGAATTACCGCTAAGTACTGCAGGAGAAAATGCCCAGCTCATTTCAGACAAACCCTCTTATTTATATGAATCCCTCACTTCCTACAGGGACCCTGCCATTTCCCCGGAAGAAAATAATAAGCGGGCTATCATTGAACAACTGTCGCCGGACAACAGCCGTAAGAACATCCTGGTAGTGGAAGATGAACCCGGCATCCGTTACCTGCTGAAGGATATCTTAAAAGACCATTATACCATTTATGAAGCAGAAAATGGCAAAGAGGCACTGGACCTGATGGCCAAAGTGATCCCGGACCTCATTATCAGCGACATTATGATGCCGGATATGGACGGCCTCACCCTTTGCAATAAAGTAAAGAACGCTCCTGCCACCTGCCAGATACCTTTTATTATATTATCTGCCAAAGGAAGCGTGGAACATAAAACGGAAGGGTATGAAGTGGGAGCGGATGCCTATATCGCCAAACCCTTCCATATTGCCCATTTAATGGTCCGGGTCCGGAAATTGCTGGAATACCGTCAGCGGATGCATGATCTTTTCAGGAACAACGGAAATATTACCACTGCAGACATGCCGGATACGGATAAGGAATTTATCCAGCACCTGGTGCGCATCATTGAAGAGAAACTGGACGAACCGGAACTAAATGCCGCAGTACTGGAAAAAGAACTGGCCATGAGCAAAATGCAGCTCTATCGTAAACTAAAAACGATGACCAATATGACGCCCGGAGAGTTTATTAAACACATCCGCCTGAAACATGCGGCCCATTTACTTACTTCCACCCAGTTCACCGTCTCCGAAATTTTCTACCGTACCGGTTTCAATAACCAGTCTTACTTCTTCCGGGAGTTCAAAAAACGTTACCTCTGCGCACCCAACGAATACCGGGGTCAACAATCTGCGCAAAGTTAAATCATTGTATTTCAGCAAAGTAAGTACCCGTTGTAACTATAGTACAGTAAAATGTGACTATAGTGCATAAGCCCGGTATGCAATAACCCTACTTTGTAATAGCATTCCACATTATTTAAATCGCCGTTATGAAAAAAATACTAACACTATTATTAGTATGTTTCCAGGTGACCGCTTTCTCTCAATCAACTGAGATCAAAGTCACCGGAAAGATCACTTCCGTTTTCGGGCAACCTTTAGCAGGTGCCTCCATCCAGGTAAAAAATGCAACTAAAACCACTTCTACAGATGCCAGCGGCACTTTTTCCATTACCGTAGCCCCGGATGCCATATTGGTGGTGAGCTTTGTAGGTTACCAGAAACAGGAAGTACCTGTTGCGGGTAAAACAGCCATCATGATAGCGCTCGAACCTGCAGAAACCGGTTTGGGCGAAGTAGTGGTTTTGGGATATAACAGTCAGAAAAAAGCTTCCCTTACTGGTGCTATTTCCACCGTGAACATGGCAGATCTTGATCAGCGTAAGGTACCTGATGTGGCACAAGCCCTGCAAGGCCAGGTTGCCGGTGTGCAGATCACACAAAGCACCGGTGCGCCGGGTGAAGATATCAGTATCCGTATACGGGGTGAAGGAACCATCGGCAACAACAGTCCATTATTTATCATAGACGGCATCCCTTCCCGCGACATCTCCTTCCTCAGCCCCTCAGATATTCAATCCATCACGGTATTAAAAGATGCCTCCGCTGCAGCTATTTATGGCTCAAGGGCTTCCGCGGGTGTAATTGTGGTGGTAACCAAAACAGGTAAAAAAGGCGCCACTAATATAGATATCAACTATTTCAATGGCATCCAGAAGGTAGCCAACCTGCCCAAAATGTTGAACAGGGACCAGTATATGAATAAGATGGAAGAAAGCTGGAATAATTCCGGCTTTACAGGTACCAATCCATATACGGCCGATAAAAGCAGAACGGACCTTGCTAATACAGACTGGCAGAAGGAATTATTTGAAACAGGCCGCTCCCAGAACCTCCAGGTATCTGCCAGCGGCGGTAGCGACAAAGTACAGTTCCTGGTATCCGGCAGTTATTACAGCCAGGATGGGATTGTGGTTTACGACAATGATCAGTATAAACGTTATAACTTCAGGACCAATATCCGGGCCAACCTCACCGATAGATTATCCATCGGCACCAACCTCCAGTTCTCTTATGAACTGCAGGATAAATTATCTTCCAAAGGAGACGCCCCCGGCATTATCCGTCATGCATTGATCCGCCCACCGGTGATCCCCGTATATAAAGATCCCGGCGATCCTACTTACAAACCAGGCGATCCCTTCACCGACCTGCCTTTCTATAAACACAGCGATCAGGCCAATGGCGGATGGGAAAGCAATAAATATGAATACAGCAGCAATCCCGTTGCCCTCGCCTATTTCACGAACGATAAAAGGAATAGCTTAAAGACCTTCGGTAACGTATATGCAGAGTACGGCTTCCTGAAAGACAATGCTCTGAAGTTCCGTACCAACCTGGGCGTTGATCTGAACATGACCCATAACAAAACATTCAACCAAAACTTTGGTGATGACGATGGTGGCGGAAACGCTACAGATAAGGGGCAGGGACGCAAAAACCGCCCCAATGGCCTGAATGAGGACAGAGGTGAAGAATACACCATCACCTGGAACAATACATTGAACTACACAAAGGCCTTCGGCAAACATAATATCAGCGCACTGGCCGGTACTGAATATATCACTAACTACGCTTCTTCCATTGGCGCCTCACGGAGCCGGTTTGAATATGTGAACACCACCTTCCAGTACATTGATTATGGCGGAACACAAACGGATGTATGGAATGGCGGTAACGGTTCTGAATGGGGACTGTTCTCTCTTTTCGGTTCCGCTACTTACTCTTATGATGCACGATACATGGCCACTGTGAATTTAAGGGCAGATGCTTCTTCCCGTTTTGCTGAGAACAACCAGTGGGGTTACTTCCCTTCTGTTTCTTTAGGCTGGCGCATCTCCGAAGAAAAATTCATGCAGGATGTCAGCTGGATCTCAGACCTGAAATTGCGCGCGAGTGCAGGTACGTTGGGGAACCAGGAGATCGGTAATTACGCTTACCTTACTTTACTGCGTAAAACCGGTGATCAATATGTGATTTCCCGTTATGGCAATCCCGATCTGAAATGGGAAACCACCCGCCAGCAAAATATAGGGGTAGACATCGGTATCCTGCGGAACAAAGTATATCTCTCTGTAGATTATTTCTCTAAGAAAACATCGGACATCCTGCTGCCTATTTCCCTCCCTGCTTTAGTAGGAAGCGTTTCTCCCACTATTGTGAATGCAGGTGAAGTATCCAACAAGGGTATAGAAATTGCACTGAACCTGCGGAACAATGATCATGCGTTTAAATATGACATCAATGCGAACGTAGCCACTGTTACCAATAACGTGGAAAAACTGCATCCTAATTTGCCCAACATCACCGGCAATGTTTCCAGAACACAGGTAGGTCATCCGCTGAGTTCTTTCTACGGTTATGTAATGAATGGCATCTACCAGAACCAGGCAGAGATCACCAGCTACTTACACGGCACGCCTAATCCTTCTGAAAAACCCGGCGACATCAAATTCAAAGACCTGAACAACGATGGTATCATCAATGATAACGACCGCACCTTCATCGGTAATCCAAATCCTAAGCTCTCCTATGGTTTAAATCTCTCCGGCAGCTATAAAGGTTTTGATATCGGCATCCTCTTCCAGGGCGTACAGGGTGTTGACAAATACAACGATCTGAAAAAGATCACGGATTACGATACCCGTCCTTTTAACCACAGCATCCGGACCTTGGAAGCATGGCATGGTGAAGGAACCAGCAATACCATTCCCCGTTCCACTTTCAACGATAACGGCAGCAGCAGGGTATCGGATATTTTCGTGGAAGATGCTTCTTACCTGCGCCTGAAGAACCTGGAAATAGGATATTCTTTCGGCTCCATGCTGAAAAGAACAAATACCGGCATTAAAAATGTACGGTTGTATGTATCAGCGCAAAACATTTTCACCATCACCAACTACACAGGCCTGGACCCGGAATCCACTGACTTCTTCGACCAGGGAACCTATCCGCAATCACGCGCATTGTTGTTTGGTGTAAACGTTCAGTTCTAATTACTGTTTAAAAGTAAAAGCCATGAAATCATTCTATTATATTCTCGCCATTACAGCCATTTTAAGCAGCTGTACAAAGCAATTACATAAAGATCCGATAGGCCTGTTAACGCCTGATCAGATCAACACTGATCCCAAACTGGGAACTGTTACTTCGTCCGTTACCTCTTCTTACCAGATGCTTTCCAGCACGCTCAACCTGTTGGGAGAATGGCAGTGGGATGGCGGAACCGTTACCCGCAATGATTTTGTACTGCAGGATATTGCCTCCGGAGATATGCAAAAGAAATGGAACCCGGATGGGGACCAGGCCTGGATGGACCAATACTCCAACTATAGCTTTACTGCGGCGAATGGTGGCTTTAATGGCCAGTGGAGTTATGATTATGAAGGCATCTCCCGCGCCAATCTTGCTATCAGCTACCTGACTGATCCTGCTGTTACAACCAAGATCGGCATTGATGAAACGCTGCGTAAAAGGCTATTGGGAGAGGTATACTTCCTGCGCGCTTTCTACTATTTTGAACTCGTGAACAATTTCGGGGATGTTCCCCTGTTGTTGAAACCACTGAAGAACTTCTCAGAAGCCTATAGCGTAGCAAAAAGAGAAAAGAAAGCCGTTGTAATGGAGCAGGTTAGTAAAGACCTTGCTGAAGCCAAACCCTTATTACCTAATACCAAATTTTCAGACAATACAGAAAAATGGAGGGCATCTAAAGGTGCTGTGATGGCCATGCAAGCCAAGGTGGCATTGTACGGTAAAAAGTGGGCAGATGTGATCGCGATCATTACAGAACTGGAAGGCCTTGGTTTTTACGGCCTTAATACGAACTACTTTGATGCTTTCAGCGTAGCCAAAGAATTCGCCGACAATGAAGTGATCTTTGCTTATGACCACCAGCAGGGAAAGAACCCCAGGAACGGGAATGGTTTATGTGCATTACAAGGCTGGGGCTTTATAGCACCTACTGCTAATTTCATCAGCGCATTTGAAGCTAACGATCCCCGTTTGCTGTACACTGCAGATGTAGCCAACCAGGCATGTTACAAATTACTGGGCACTACAGACAACAGCAATAAAGGAAACGACGATGCTCCCAATAATAAGATCTTCATCCGTTGGGCAGATGTGCTTTTATGGAAAGCAGAAGCTTATAACGAAAGCGCTAATTATCCTGCCGCCATCGGCATTATCAATTCTATTCGTGCACGTGCGAGAACAAGCCCTTCTGTAACGGGTGCCCTGCCTCCTGCAGGTACATTGCCTGCCAGGAATATCGCGGCTACAGATAAAGCCCTTGTTACTTCCTGGCTGGTAAGTGAACGCAGGGTGGAATTAGGTTTTGAATCACAACGTTTCTATGATCTGAAAAGATGGGAAACCGCCAAAGCAGTACTTACCGCTATGGGTAAAAACTTCCAGGACAAAAATTACCTCTACCCCATTCCGCAGGGTGAAATCGATAAATCAGGCGGTAGCATCACACAGAACACAGGATTTTAAAAGCAGCAGACATGAGTGATATAGCAAAGCGATTTGAAGCAAACCCATTGTTGTCTCCCGCGGACTTAAAAGCCAGCAGTGAAGGATTACTGATCACCTGTCTTTTAAACCCCGGCGTTTTTCAGTTCGAAAATAAAACATGGCTGATCGTAAGGGTAGCAGAAAGGCCGGAACAGCAGGCGGATGTGATCTCCTTCCCCATCCTCACGCCCACGGGTACAAAGATCATGGAGATCCCCAAGGATGATCCCGCATTGATAGCTACAGATGCGAGAGTGATCAGTTATCACGGTGTGGATTACCTCACTACCCTATCTCATCTGCGATTGCTTTGCAGCGATGATGGTGTACATTTTTATGAACCGGAAGGATATACTTCGCTATATGGAGAAGGAATGTTACAATCCTTTGGAATAGAAGACTGCCGGGTAACACAGATAGATAACAAATACTATCTCACCTTCACTGCTGTGTCTGACAGTGGTGTGGGAGTTGGTATGCGTACCACCACCAACTGGAAGGAATTTGAATCCCACGGTATGATCATTCCTCCGCATAATAAAGACTGTGCCATCTTCGAAGAAAAGATCAATGGGAAATATTATGCCCTGCACCGCCCCAGCAGTGTAGATATTGGCGGAAATTATATCTGGATTGCAGAGTCCCCGGATGCCATTCACTGGGGGAATCATAAATGCATTGTCAAAACCCGGGAAGAAAGCTGGGATAATGCACGCGTAGGTGCAGGATGTGCTCCTATTAAAACAGCGCAAGGCTGGCTGGAAATATACCATGGCGCCAATAAGCTGCATCAATATTGCCTCGGGGCTTTCCTGCTGGACCTGAACGATCCTTCTAAAGTACTGGCCCGCACAGAAGAACCTATTATGGTACCTACTGCACCTTATGAGCTGACCGGCTTCTTTGGCAACGTGGTATTCACCAACGGGCACACTGTAAACGGCGATACCATTACCATGTATTATGGTGCTTCGGATGAATTTGTTTGCGGTGCAACGCTTTCCATTAAAGAAATATTCTCATTACTAAAATACGATCATGCTTAGGAAATTAAGGTCTGAAATAGCCCATTTCAATAGTCAGCCGCATAACTTTCGCATCCTCGTAATGACGAATATTGTGTACGCATTTGTACTACCGGTAATAGATATTTTTGTTGCAGCTTACGTGATGCGCAGCTCCAACGATCCCGCCAAAGTGGTGATCTACCAGTTAACGATCTATACCGGTATACCATTAACCTTTCTGTTAAATGGATTCCTACTGAAACATTTTAATATCCGGAAACTTTACTCTGCCGGCATGTTGCTCAGCGGCGTATCCATGATGATCATGATGTCTCTCAAAACCCTCAGCCTTACAGGCATTGGCATTGCAGGGATCACCATGGGCATGTCCTTTGGTTTCTACTGGGCCAATCGTGATTACCTGGCATTGGCCATCACCCACGACGGTAACAGGAATTACTATTACGGATTAGAAACATTCTTCTATACGATCATTGCCGTAGTGATCCCCGTAGGCATTGGCTGGTTTATTGAAACATGGGGAGGCAAAGGAGGAGCGCACAGCGCTTACCTGATCATTACAGGGCTGGTATTTGTGATTACGGTACTGGCATCCATTGTTTGTTTCCGTGGTACTTTCAGCAACCCTATACAAAAGAAATATATTTTTCTGAAGTTTCACCCTTTATGGTATAAGCTATTGTTCCTCGCGCTGCTGAAAGGGCTGGCGCAGGGATTCCTGGTAACAGCGCCTGCCATGCTGATCATGTTACTATTAGGAAAAGAAGGAGCATTAGGTACTGCTCAATCTATCGGAGCCATTATTGCAGCCGTACTAATGTATATCATTGGCAGGGTTTCCGGCCCGGCGCATCGTTTGCGCATATTTGCAGGCGGCCTTATATTATTTACCATCGCCGCGCTTTTTAATGGTATTTTGTATAACGAAATAGGGGTTGTACTCTTCATGCTCTTTCTGTTACTTGCCAAACCCTTAATGGACCTCGCCTACTTTCCAATACAGTTCAGCGTGATAGACATTCTTGCACAGAAAGAGAACAGGGGCGAATTTGCCTACATCCTTAACCATGAAGCCGGTTTATATGTAGGCCGGTTCCTGGGTGCAGCTACCTTTCTTTTGCTGGCACACTTTTTTTCCATGGAGATCGCACTCCGGTATGCCATCATCATCATTGCCGTTATGCAACTCGGCTCTATCTATGTGGCAAAAGTGATCATGCGGGAAAGAGTGGAACTGATGCATCAGGAAGAAGAAAAAGACTTAAACAAAATTCAACAGGCTATATGAAGCATCTGATCTTATATTCCCTTTCCCTGCTGCTGCTGGCAGCCTGCAAAGAGTCCCCTAAAAAGGCTATGCCCCAGCAAAACCTTGCCAGGGTGGATTCCATGCCCAACCTGCCGCAGCCGCTGGAAATAATAGATTATCATCAACTGGCCCTGCAGTTCGACAGTACGGTATATGATCCAAACGCTACCGGCGAATACTGGCCATTGGTATGGCTGGACAGTAGCCACAAAAACTATCCACAGACCGTAGTAGGTTTATATACGGCTATCGGAGATGTACGGCAAGGCCCATCACATAACAAAGGCATGTTCCATGAAGCACTGGCCAGCATGGGTGCCATATTGGGCGCATCACTGGTAGGCATTGATAAATCCCGGCAGCGTGATCTCAATTATGTGGGTATGCTGAAAAACTACTTCAACAAAGATATTGGCTGGAACATCATGATGAACAATACCTGTCCGGAAGTAGCCTTGCTGGGTGGCGGTTATGGCCGCGACTGGTGGTACGATGTATTTCCGAATGTATTGTTCTACGCTATTTACGATAAGTATCCCAATGAACCCGGTTTTGACAGCATTGCCCGGAGCATTGCAGATAAATTCTATCTCGCGGATTCTCTCCTGCATGGTGACTATAATTATTCCTATTTCGATTATGGTAAAATGCGCCCCATGAAAACACATATCTGTCCGCAGCCGGATGCTGCTGCAGGTCATGCATGGGTTTTATATTCCGCTTACAAAAAATTCGGCGATGAGAAATATCTCAGCGGCGCTATCAGTGCTTTGAATGCATTGCAATCGCAACCATTGAATCCTACTTACGAAGTACTGATGCCCTTTGGCGCCTACCTTGCTGCAAGGATCAATGCAGAGCAGGGGAAAGATTTTTCCGTGAATAAAATGCTGGGATGGAGTTTTGATGGCACACCGCTTTGCAGGGAAGGATGGGGTGTATTAATTGGCAACTGGAATGGCATGGATATTTCAGGCGTAGTGGGCAGCACTGTTGATCATGGCGGATACGGCTTCCTGATGAACACCTATGACTTTGCATGGCCACTCGTTCCCTTGGTACGGTACAATCAATCATATGCCACGGCAATTGGTAAATGGATGTTGAATGCAGCTAATGCAGCCCGTTTCTTTTATCCTGCACATATGCCGGATGAACATGAAGCCATTCCGCAAATGGCGGCAGCCACCAAAGGGGTGATAGGATATGAAGGATTGATCCGTACATCCGGTTTTGAAAAATATGCACACATCAAAGGGCCTGTGGCTCAGGGCGACGGCCCCAACTGGGTACCGGGTAAAAACCCCGAGGTATCCCAATTCAGTGTATATGGCAGTGCGCATGTTGGTATCTTTGGCAGCATCATCCGCCCAACGGAAATACCCGGCATCCTGCAATTGAACCTGCTTGCAACAGATTTCTACCGTGATAAAGCATACCCCACTTTCCTCTATTACAATCCTTATCCCGAAAGTAAAGAGATCACATTGCCGCTAGACAAGCGCTCTGATCTTTACAATACCACCACCGGAAGTTTTATAGCCCGTAAGGTCTCTGATTCTTTTAATATCATCCTGCCACCGCAGCAATCTACTGTTATAGTGATTGTACCTGCTGGTAAAAGAGTAGTGTATGAAGGAGATAAGATGCTGGTGGATAATGTGGTGGTAGACTACAACGTACAATAATATCAACGGACAAGTACGCATAATTACGTATTTCTACGTAACGCCCAAGACAACTTGGGCGTTTTTTTCTGTTTAAATACATAATTATGTGATACCCCCGTCCAAAATCTGCGCTTAACTTGTGCCCCAATAGCCCCAAAGAATTGTTAGCGGCCATGCGCAACTAAATCTATTTACAATGACGACAAAAAAAATAAGGTGTTATGCGCCTGTTTTTCTTTTCATCTTTCTACTCCTCCTGTTCCACGTTGCAACGATCAGTTACCTGAGCATTGCCGCTTCTGCATTTTATGCCATCATGGTCAGCGAAAGCGCGCTCTGGATCATTTTGCTCACCCGGAGGAAAGCAAGCGGCATCATTTATCTTAAAAAGAAATTACGGCTGATCGTTTTATATGGATTGCCGATCCTGCTACTGGTATCTGTTTCCGGATTTCTCTTTTCCCGGTGGATAGGGCTGCATCATGAATTCGCTTATATAGCCGGCTTAAATATGTTATGCAGTTCTTTGGTGATCGGCGCTTACGAATGTGTATATTATGTACGGCAGTGGAAAAGGCTTTTCATTGAATCAGAAAACATCCGGAAGAGTACGCTTCATATTCAGTACAAGTTCCTCAGAGACCAGATCAAGCCACATTTCCTTTTTAACAGCCTCAACAGCCTCTCCTCGCTGATCTCCCAGGACCCGGAAAAAGCAGAGCGGTATGTGGAAGAAATGGCCATGGTATACCGCTACCTGCTAAAAAATAACGGTAAGGCGCTCACTACCTTTAGAGAGGAAAGGGAATTCCTTTCTTCTTACCTGCTCATGTTACATACCCGTTTTAACGATGCACTGATCATAGATATGCAGGTAGATGAATGTTACGATGATTTCCTCATACCTCCGTTTGTATTACAGCTGCTGGTAGAAAATGCCGTAAAACACAATATCGTTTCCCAGCGTCAGCCACTCACTATCCGCTTTTATACAGATGAAGAAGATCAGCTGCATGTCTGCAATAATTTACAAAAGAAAAAGAACCCTCCCCCATCAGAAAAAACAGGTTTACGTAACATCAGTTCACGGTATGGATTATTACCGGTGAAAAGAACACCCCGGATAACGGAACAGGATGGGCTGTTTAAAGTAATGATCCCGCTCATTCCTCACCATACATATGAAACCATTGAAGAATGACAGCACTTGTAATTGAAGACGAAACCTTAGCCGCTGAAAAACTACTAAAGATGCTGGCTGCCGAAGATGAAAGCATCCGGGTGTTAGGTGTTATAGATACTGTAGAAAAAGCAGTATACTATCTGAAAGACAATCCGGCACCGGATATCATTTTTCTTGACATCGAGTTAGGAGATGGAAAGAGCTTTGATATTTTCCAGGAAGTAGAGGTGAAAAGTCACATCATTTTTGTGAGTGCTTTTGATGAATACGCGCTGCGGGCGTTTAAGTACAACAGCATTGATTATTTGCTCAAACCCCTCAAAAGAAAAGACCTTGCCTTTGCCCTGGAAAAGTTCCGGCAGCATTTTACCTTAACACAATCCAAATCTGAGATAGCCGGTATTATCCGGCAGCTGCAACAAAAGGAATACCGCAACCGTTTCCTCCTCCGCCAGGGCACCCGGCTTTTTTCCCTCCATATCAATGAGGTGGCCATTGCCTATACCCGGGAGCGTTTACATTACATCCGTACCTTTTCAGATACCCATCACCTCATAGATAATAACCTGGACGAACTGGAAAGCCAGCTGGACCCGGAGAAGTTCTTCCGGGTTAACCGCCAGTTCATTGTGAGTTTCAATGCCATTGATCAGGCTTATGCCTGGTTTGATGGCAAGATCAAACTTATGGTGAAACCACCCGCGTATGAGGATATTATCATCAGCCGGCTACGGGCGAACGACTTTAAGAAATGGCTGGGTAAGTAAGTACCAAAAACATAAGGGGAACAACGCCTATCACCGCGCTGTTCCCCTTTTCCCTAATCCCTGTCTCTGATTCGTCAACCTTTCCTTTTACCAACTTTCATCATTGGCCTTTAACATAAGCATAATCCCTGTTTACTTCTTAGAAGTTAAAGCCGAGCCATTCCTGATCTCGTCATTCGCCTTTTCTACCAATATGTCCCCGCTGTTCAATTCTCCGAATATCTCCACTTTTCCTTCTGCCTCTCTACCTTTCCTTACTTCCACCCATTCCGCCTTTTGGTCCTTCAGCCGTACTACAAAGATCTTCTCAGTAGAACTTACTACTGCTGTAACCGGTACAACAAATACACTGTCTGTTGTATTCAACGGAATACTCACTTCCGCTACCATACCCGGTAATAATTTCTTATCGTTATTCAACACGTCCATTTCCACACGCTGAGAGCGCAAACGGCTATCCAGCGCACCTGAAAGACGGTTTACATTTGCTTTAAATGGTTGACCCGGCAAAGATTTCACGGTAAATCCCACTTCACTTTTATCCTTGAGATAACTGGAATAAGCTTCCGGAACGGCCACTACCAAACGTAATTTCTTTTGTTCCTGTAAAGTGAACATCGGCATTTCGGAACCTTTACCGGAAGGGCCAACATAAGCACCTGCACTCACATTCCTGCCACTGATCACACCTGCAAAAGGTGCGCGGATCTCCAGGTAGTTGCGGTTATCAGCAATTTCCCTATAAGCAGCCTTTGCTGATTCCTGCTGTGCAAAATCAGATTTCTGTTTGGCAAATGCCAGGTCCAGATCGTTCTGTGAAACAGTACCCGGTGTTTGACTGGTGGTATATAAACGATCGTAATTAGCTTTGCTTGCAAGGTATACTGCTTCCTGGGAACGCAGTCTTGATTCAGCACCTGCCAGCTGGGAGCTTAGTTCCGGTGCTTCCAGTGTTGCCAATACCTGCCCCGCAGATACGGCAGATCCCACATCCACATATAACTTCTTCACAAAACTGTTCACCTTGGCGTATAGATCCACCTGTTGAAAAGGCACCAGTTCTCCCGGCATTCTGAGGGATGCTGAAAAGATATTTTTCTCCAATGCAAAGGTGGCAACCGCGGGAACTGAAGCAGCTTCGTCCTTGCGGGTGTCTGTTTTGCTTTGCGAAACACCGCAGCCAGCCAACGCTACGGCTGCTATCAGTATTCTATTTGTTATTGTGATCATACAACGAAGGTATATAGTGTTTACTTTCTTTATTTTCAGGATCAAGGGAAACGGATGCAATGGATGCTTTTTTCTGTACCCAGGCAAATACCAGTGGCAGAATGATCAGTACGGCAAATGTAGAAGCTACCAGCCCTCCTATCACCGCACGGCCCAATGGAGATACCTGGTCCCCACCTTCTCCATGGCCAATGGCCATTGGTATCATACCTGCCACCATCGCGAGGCTCGTCATCAGGATAGGACGTAAGCGAAGTGCAGCAGCTTCTTTTGCAGAGGCCAGCGAATCGCCGTTATGCTTCCTCAGATGTTCCGCATTGGTGATCAGCAGCACCGCATTGGAAATGGACACCCCTACGGACATAATGATACCCATGTAAGACTGAAGGTTCAGGGTAGAACCTGTGAGCATCAGTAATGCAAGAGATCCTAATATTACCGCCGGTACCGTTGTCAAAACTACAAAGGAAACGCTGAAGGACTGGAAGTTAGCTGCCAGCATCAGGAAGATCACCACAATAGCCACCAGCAATCCTGATTCCAGGCTGTCCAATGTTTCTGTTAAGGTATTGGAAAGCCCGATCGGTTCCATTGCTAATCCACGGGGTAATTCTCCCAGCGAGGCAATTGCAGCCTGTACATCTTTGGTAGCGGTACCTAAGTCTTTATTGTTCAGGTTCGCTGTTACGGAAAGCATAGGCATAGCACCCAGGTTATCATTCTCTCCGTATGTAGTGGTCTGTGTGAGTGTGGCGATATCACCTAACACAGGGCGGGCTGAGTTTTTAAGGATCGGTATTTCACTGATATCATCAATGCTCGTCATTTTATTCTCCGGGATCTGCACCTGCACGCTGTACATCAACCCAGCCTTTTCATCTACCCAAACATTTTTCTCCGTTAAACGGGAAGAAGAAGTAGAGGCAATGAGCGAACGGGTAACATCTGTCATATCCACGCCCAGCTGTGCTGCACGGGTACGATCGATGTCTATATTGATAGCAGGATACTTGGTGGATTGCGTTAATTGAACATCCCTTAAGTAAGAAATTCCTCTCAGCTTCGCCATCAGTTTCTCTGCGTACTCTTCATTCAGCTTCTTATTCCTGCCGGAGATCCGCACCTCTACAGGTGTAGGAGAACCCTGGCTAAGGATCTTATCTGTGAGTTCAATAGGTTCAAAGGACAGAGAAAGTTCAGGCGCTCTTTCTTTTATTTTTGCACGTAACTTTTCTTTTAATTCATCCAGATCCACGTGATACTCTTTATTCAGGCTCACCTGTATAACTGCTTCCTGCGGGCCGGGCATGAACAAATAAATAGGGCTCACAGAAAACAGGGAAGGGTGTTGCCCTACATAAGCAGAGGTGATGGAAATATTCTCTTTCCCGATCACTTCTTCCATACTTTTCAGCGCCACTAATGTTCTCTGTTCCGTACGCTCCATCCTTGTACCCTGTTCAGAACGGATCCTCACCTGGAACTGGCCGCCGTTTGTTTTCGGTAACACATCCCGCCCGATATTCATCAGCAGTAATACGGCAATCGCGCTGATCACTATCAGATAACCTATTACAATGGGTTTGCGGTAAGGTATCATGCGATTGATGAAACGCATAAAACGTGCCCTGAACTTTTCAAACCGGCTGATCTTTCCATCTCTGTTGCTATCTGCACGTTCTACCAGTTCTTTCTTCTGGTCCCAGGTATCACCTTCACTTGCCGCACTGGGAATATGCGCATGTTTCTTATGACCCTTCATGATCCAGTTGGCCATTACGGGCACAAAGGTTTGGGAAAGGAAATAAGAAGTGATCATGGAGAAACCGATTGCCAATGCCAGCGGCAGGAACAATGATCCGGGAATACCCGTCATTGTAAATGCCGGTGCAAACACGGCGAGGATACAGAAAAGGATCAGCAGTTTCGGGAACGCTATCTCCTTACAGGCATCCCAGATAGCCAGCGCCTTGGGTTTCCCCATATCAAGGTGCTGGTGTATATTCTCAATCGTCACCGTACTTTCATCTACCAGGATACCAATGGCCAATGCGAGTCCGCTCAGCGTCATGATATTGATCGTTTGCCCGAAGAGGCTCAGGAACAATACCCCGGAAATGATAGATACCGGAATGGTGAGGATCACGATCAGTGCCCCTCTCAGGTCACCCAGGAACAACACCACCATCAAACCGGTTAATACCGCACCAATTACACCTTCACTTATCAGGCTCTTCACGGCATTCATTACGTAAGTGGACTGATCGAATTCATATGTAAGCGTTACATCTTCCGGCAATGCGGCCTGTAAACGCGGGATAGATTTCTTCAGGTTCTGTACCACTTCCCATGTAGAAGCATCCGCAGATTTAGCCACATTCAGGTATACAGAACGTTTACCATTTACCAGTGCATAACCGGCAGCGATATCGGCCCCATCCTCCACAGTAGCTACATCCCGGAGATAAAGGTTTTGCACACCACCTTTGAATAGCGGGATGTTCTCAAAATCTTTGATATTGGTGATATTGGTATTAGTAGGAGTAAGATAGTTCTTGTCGCCGATACGTACGTTACCGGAAGGTGCTGTTTGGTTATTCAAACGGAGCGCTTCCACTAATTGGTCCGGCGTAAGATTGTGGGAACGCAGCATTTCAGGGTCTGCTTTGATCACCACGGTACGGATATTACCACCAAAGGGAGGCGGGGCTACAAGACCAGGAATGGAAGTAAAGGATGCCCTTACATATACATTCGCCAGGTCCATCAATTCATTATTCGTTCTTTTATCACTGCTCAATACCAGCTCTCCCACCGGCAAAGTGGATGCATCAAAACGGATAATGAACGGCGGCTGTGATCCCGGAGGGAAAATAGCCTGTGCCCTGTTACTGAAGGCAGATACCTCTGCTGCTGCCTGCGCCATATTGGTTCCCTCATAAAAACTCAGTTTCATCAGGGTAAGGCCTTGTACGTTCTTTGTTTCAATGGATTTCAAACCATTCACAAAGAGCAGGATGTTCACATAGTTCTTGGCAAAGAAAGCTTCCATCTGGTTAGGCGTATATCCACCAAACGGATGCGCAATATATAATACCGGTAATTCCAGTTTCGGAAAGATATCTACCTTAATCTGCCGCACCGCCTTGATACCAAAGAAGAATAGTCCTGCCACCAATACCAGGATCGTGATCGGTTTGTTCAGTGCGCTTTTAATCAGTCCCATTATCTAGCTATTAGAATTCATTGATAAATAACCCGAAGTTGCCTACTGCCGCAGATTTCAGCAACAACGCCTGCCACACATTGCTATAAGCAATATCCCGGTCTGTTTCCGCACGGTTCAATGCATACAGTGCCTGTGTTACATCTACCAGCGTGCTCAATCCGTTACGGTACATCACTGTTTTCTGTAAATAAGCATCTGCTGCAGATTTGATCTGTACGGCGGCTTCCCTGTAATTGTCCAGCGCATTCTTCATTTTAGTATCTGCCAGTACCACCTGCGCTTTCAATTGCTGGTCCACTACTTCCATTTCGTTCTGTAATGCTTTGGAAGTAAAATCCTGTGCCGCAGACTGATGACGTACCCTGAGAGGGCTCGTCAGGTTCCAGGTAACTCCCACACCCAGCAGGTAATTGCTCCTGGTTGGTTTGATCCCTTCCCAGTAATTATGTGTATAAGAATTCTGGTCCTGCGCATAATCATTATGGAAACCGGAAGCCCTTGTTTGCAATACACTGAAAACACTAAAGGCAGGGTAGTTAAATGTTTTGATATATTTCTCCTGTTCCTCACTCAGCAGTACCCTGCTTTTATAATATTGTAAAAGCGGATGCGCATCAGGGTTTAATGCGGCAGTATCTGTGATGGCAGAAGGTAACCGTGTAATGAACAAACTGTCCAGCACAAACTCCGCAGGTGCTACACCCAGTAATTGGGCCAGCACATTTCCCTGCTCCTGTTCCAGGTCCTTTGCTTTTGTAAGGGCTATCCTGGCATTGGAAACTTCAGCATTGGCGAGGGAGGAATCCACCCCGGCAATCAACCCATTCTGCACGCGGCGTGTTACCACAGCACGGAAAGTGTCCGCTCTTTCGAGGTTGCGCTCCCAGGAATTTGTTAAACGCTGCGCCGCCAGTAAGTTCAGATAGGCCCCTGCCACTCTCACTTCATGCCGGAACTGTTCCTGCTGCCAGTCACGCTCATCGCGCGCGGCCACAGATGCAGCCGTTTTAATCTTTTCTTTCGCCCTGCCGAATGCAAAGAATTCCCAGTTGATATTGGCCAGGTACAAAGCCCCGAAGGCAGCATTCCAGTTCTGAGAAGGTAAGGGTAAACCGGAAGAAGCCACACCAAGACCGCCAAAACCGTACAGGGGGCCATTCTGCCCATTGACGGTTCCGTAATCCTGTTGAGCCGAAAAATTAAGATTGGGGAGGTAATCCCTCCTGGATTGTTGAACGGTAGCCTTGGAAGCGTTTAAGTAATTGGCCTTGGCTTTAATGGTCCCGTAATTGTTCAAAGCCGTTTGTACAGCATCTTTCATTGTAAGTACCTGGGCTTGCGCATTCCAGGTAGCGCAACAAAATATGGCTGACATCAGCAGATGAACCTTGTAGCGTATAGTCATCTCTAATGAATGTGCGATTATGCATGGCAGCTTTAAAGCTGAATTCTCTCATGCAAATAGCGCTCATCATTTTGAAGCAATTTTGAAGAATGGGATTCCGGGGGGAAGTTCACGATAAGGATATGGAGCCCGGATGTATAGTGGTACTGGATTTCAAAGGAATTCATGTCACATATCTGTTTTACAATAGACAGACCAATTCCGATAGAGTTGTTACACTGGCTTCCTTTCTTAAATCGCTGGAACATTTCCGAGGTAGGATGTTCTGGCGCTTTTCCGGTATTTTTTACCATCAGGAATTCCCGGTTCAGGATCACTTCTATGGTACCGCCGGGCATATTGTGGCGGATAGCATTGCTGAGCAGGTTATTGAGCAGGATGTCTGCCAGTGAGGCATGCAGCTTCAGGCAAACAGATTCTTCTATGCTGGACTTTACGGTCAGTTCTTTCAGGGCTATCAGGTCGCAGAAAGCACCCAGGGCCTCCCTGGTGTATTGGTCAAAAGGCACCTCTTCCGTAGCTTCATATTCATTGTTCTCCAGGCGGGATAACAAAACCAGCGAACGGTTAATGCGCGTGAGCTTCTCTACCGCATTGTTCATATCCGCGATAAGTACAGCCTGATCTCCCTGGATATCAGATTCTGATAACAGTTCCAGCTTACTCCGGATAATGGCCAAGGGCGTCTGCAGCTCATGGGACGCATTTTCGGAAAATTCTTTGAGGGAGCTATAATCATCCACCGCTTTATCCGTCATCTTCTTTACAAAGAGGTTCAGTTCCTTGAACTCCTTGGTGCGCGTTTCCGGCAACACCAGCCGTTTCTTGGATTTCAGGTTGAATAGCTGCAATTTTTTAATGGTGCCGTAAAAAGGAGCCAGCACTACCCGCGAAGCTACCCGGGCCGTTAACACCACCAATGCCACCAGGATGATCAGCTTCCACATGATGGAGATCCTCAATCCCGCCAGGATCTGTTCCGAGCGCGATACATAATCGCCGGAAGTGATCCTGTAATATTGATTATTGATATTATGATAAGAAGTAACAATGATCTTGCGGTCATTATCATTCAGCTGAGGATCGTGGGTTACATCCCTTTCTGTAATTACATAGTGATCGGCAGCAAAAGCTGTATCCGTTTTAGCATACAACACCCTGCAGCCTGCGGTATATTCTCCGGGCGGCTGCCCTTTCCCTATCTGTTCTGCCACCCGCACATTCACATGTTTCAGGCGCTCAATAGCTGATTTATCAATCTCCCGTTTGATACTATAATAAGTGATCACACTATTGATAGGTATGATCACCATGGTAATACCCAGGAACCATAAGGTGAATTTATCAACGAGCTTCATTGCTTTGATGTATTAAACTTGTATCCCAGCCCGTACACTGTTCCAATATAATCCGTACCATTTGCTGCGCTGATCTTTTTCCTGATATTTTTTACGTGCTGGTATACAAAATCAAAGTTCGCAAAATTGTCTGTATAATCCCCCCAGAGATGTGCGGCAATGGATTGGCGGGAAAGTACCCTGTTCTTGTTCACCACAAAATACAGGAGCAGGTCAAACTCCTTCCGCGTCATATCCAGTAATTGCCCGTTCACCGTAGCTTCCAGTGTATCTATATTCAAACTTATTTCATTAAAGGCAATAATATTGCTCCCGTTCAGCTTTTTGCGGCGGTAAATGGCGCGCAGGCGGGCATGCAGTTCCGGAAGATGGAAAGGTTTAGTGAGATAATCATCCGCACCCTCTTCCAGTCCGGCGATCTTATCGTCCAGCGAGTTTTTGGCAGACAGTATCAGGATGCTGCTTTGTATGCGCTCCGCTCTTATAAAAGACAGGAGCTGTAATCCATTCCCGTCCGGCAACATGATATCCAGCAGCACACAATCATATTGAAATGAGATCAGCTTATCCTGGGCATCCGTGATATTATAGCTCACTTCGCAGATATACCCCTCTCTCCCCAGAAATTCAGAAATACTGCTGGCCAGTTCTTCGTTATCCTCTATCAGCAAGACTTTCATATCTTCTGCAAATTACACACAAATTTGAAGTAATCTTGAAGTGAAAGGGGTTATAAATACATATTTCATTGAAAAACAACAACTTGCCTTGGTTCAAATTATTCTAGCACAGGATTTGCTTATACCTCACCCGTAAACCTATAAATATGAAACCATATTCTTTATTCTTTCTTTTAACAATGATGTTGGCTGCCTGTGCCGGTCCCTCCTCAGAAAAAAAGGCGGAGGCAGACAGTGTGCAGGCTAATGTTACGGCCGTAAGCAGTACACCTACGGATATCAGTACTTATGTAGGAGACATTGATGAAAAATCCGGTTCCGATTATTACCTGCTGGCGCTCCATGATTTTTTGAACGGAGAGAACTCAAATGGCATAGTGGCTACCTTCAATAACAGCGGACGGCCATTACGTGTACTTCTTTATCCGGAAGGAGATCAGCGGATCAAAGCTCCGCAGACCTGGATCTACCTGGATTCCCTGTCCGGCAAACCTGTATTGCTCCGGGAGATCGTGGAAAGTGAGAACAATGTAACAGAGAATAGCTTTTACTATGGTAATGATTCCGTGCTACAGTCAGAAACACGTGCAGCAGCAGATCTGCCCGGTCTTGAAAAAGCAGTATTCACCAGTTATCAGTCCCCTGCTCCGCCAAGTGACTACCGTTTACAACCGGCTGAAGTAAGCAAACTGGTGGAAAAGGTATTGACAGCAGTAAAAGCAGATAGAAAAGACCTGAGCAAAGGAGCAAATATTGTACGTAAAGATGGTGCCTCTCACTGGGGCACTGGTAATGAACCCGGATGGAGCATTGCAGTGATCCCTAATAAAAAGATCATCCTGCATATGAACTACGACCAGGATAAATATGAATTCCCATATAGTGATGCGCAGAAAGGAGATAATGAGGCAACAGAATTCATCACCACTATTAAAGATCACACCCTCACCGCAAAATTTGAGAACAAGCGGTGCACGGATGATGCAGATATAAAACATCCCATGACCGTAACCATCCGGTTCGATGGCAAAACTTACCAGGGCTGCGGCCAATCGTTATTTTAGTTAAACGGATGCACCGAAGAAAAAAGCCGTCCCACATTCCGGGACGGCTTTTCCATTTTTATTTCTTTACCTTTTTAAATGCATCCAGGCCTGATCTGAGCCAGTTGGCATACTCCTGGATGTTGGGCGTGTAAGCCACAGGGTACGTCAGCAACTTTTCTTCAGGGCTGATCAATACATACAAAGGTTGTGAGTTATTGTTGAAGTTCAGGGTCTGCATGGTGGCATACTTATTCCCGATAGTTTTGATCGGTTTTTTACGGCCATCAGGGAAGGTGTGCATGAACTGCTCATCTTCCGGCAGCTTCTGCTTATCATCCACATACAATGAAACGAGGATGTAGTTATCCTTGATCAGCGCATGCACTTCAGGATCTGTCCATACATTCTCTTCCATGTTCCGGCAATTCACGCAAGCCCATCCGGTAAAGTCTATGAGGATAGGTTTGTTCTGTGCTTTGGCCAGTTCCAGCGCTTTATCGTAGTCATTGATCACATTGGGTTCTACCGCACCTTTTTCATGCGCACTGTTACCATACCAGCTATAAGACATCGGTGGCGCGAATCCGCTCATCAGCCTTACGTTGGCATATTTAGTATTGGTAACACCCGGAAGCAGGTATATAGTAAAGGCGCCAAAAATAACGGCAAAGAAGATCCTGGTGGCCCCCAGCTTTTTCACAGGGCTATCATGCGGGAAACGGATCAAACCTAACAGGTAGAGCGTGGTCAGCAATCCGATAATGATCCAGATCAGGAAGAAAGTTTCGCGGTGCAGGATACCCCAGTGCATCACGAGGTCTGCATTGGAAAGGAATTTAATCGCCAGCGCTACTTCAATAAAACCTAATACCACTTTTACGGAAGTAAGCCATCCGCCTGATTTTGGCAGAGAGCTTAACCAGTTCGGGAACATCGCAAACAGTGCAAAAGGTAATGCCAGTGATACGCCAAAACCGGCCATACCGGCAGTAAGCAACCATGCACCGCCGTCAGAACCCAAAGAACCTGCCAGCAAAGAACCCAGGATAGGTCCTGTACAGGAGAACGATACCACAACCAGCGTTAATGCCATGAAGAAGATCCCTACCAGTGTTCCTTTATTTGCTTTGGAATCTGCCTTGCTGGCTAATCCGCTGGGCAATGTGATCTCAAAATATCCGAAGAAGGATATCGCAAACACTACAAATACCGCAAAGAAAAATACGTTCAGCCAAACGTTGGTAGAAATATTATTGAAGATCTCAGGCTCTGCCAGTCCCGCTATGTGGAAAGGCACGCTGAATAAGATATAGATCAGGAAGATAAAGAAGCCATACATGGTGGCATTGAAAATGCCTTTCTTTTTATCCTGCGCGCTCTTTGTAAAGAACGATACTGTCAGCGGGATCATAGGGAACACGCAAGGTGTTACCAGTGCCAGCAATCCTCCCAGGAATCCAAGCAGGAAGATGAACCAGGGGTTTGTTTCCCCTTCGTTACCGATACCGCCTACTTTATTTACAGGATTCTGCAGATCAATGTTATCCCGTTTCAATTTATTGGCCTGGTCAGCCGAAGCTACCAGCCCGCCTGCTTCTCCGGAAAGGTTTCCGGCAGCATCTGCTTTAAAGCGGAATTCAGTTTCTTCCGGGTTGATCTCTTCTCCTTTCAGGATGAAGTAATTGATCGTTCCTTTAAGATCGTTCACCGGGCCTTTGAATTTAACCTGCAGGGTAACTACTGTTTCTTTCTCAAAGAATTTGATTTCCTGGTTATCCAGCAAAGGTTCCGGCGCTTTCAGCTCTTTGCCTTCATAACCTAAACCTGTGATCGCAGCCCTTACATCACTAATGCTATCCAGTATAACACGGGTATTAGGATCGTCATCTCCCATACTGGGGGAAAACAACTTCCAGCCTTCGGCAATGTTTGCTTTGAATTTTAAGGTATACGCCCCTTCCCCTATCTTCTCGGATGTAAACGTCCACTTCACATGCTTCGCTGTGGCATCTGCATCCTGCGCACGCAGAGCAGGCAAGAGCATGAGCTGGAGGCTGGTAAGGAATAATAAAAAGTACTTCATATATATGATAGACTTAACAGATTGTAAAGAATGTAAATGCAAAAACGAGTTCCTGTAAAGAACTCGTTCCTGCTATACCTGAATATAATGATGTATTGGAGTGGTCAATTTACTTTCCTCCTACATTAAAAGCGAATTCTACTTCTGTAGGTGGCAGGCATTGGTGATCGTCGCAGACCATAAACTCTACAGAGCCTTTCAGCTTTGTAGCCGCTTTCCCTTTTACAGTAACTGTTTGTACAAAGGAAACGGTGTTTTCATAATACTTCAGTTCTGAATCAAAGTTCTTATCGAATGCTTTATGCAGTTTACCCACTTCTTTTACTTTACCGGTGGGTACCACCAGCGGGTTTTTGGCAAATTTAAAAGTGGTAGGGATCGGGCCTTCGCCAGCTTCCTGTGCATATACGTGCCAGCCTTTTTCAATAGTGGCAGTGGCAATCACTTCATATGTAGTGGCATTTACCTTCTTAGAGGAGAACGCCCATTTAACCGGGTTTTCTTCCTGTGCTAAAGCCAGCACGGGCAGTGCAAATAAGCACAATGCAACGAGTAATTTCTTCATAGTTCTTTTTTTTCTGGTTGGTGGTTGATCTAATTGTTATTGATAAGGCTCTGGAAAATCAGCTGCCCATCGCGGTTACCCAGTATTTCGCTGGAAGCCCTTTCAGGGTGAGGCATCATTCCAAAAACATTTCTCTCTTTATTACAGATCCCGGCAATGTTGCGAATAGCACCATTCGGGTTAGCTTGTTCAATAATATTGCCAAACTCATCGCAATAGCGGAAAAGCACCTGGTTGTGTTTAAACAGTTCGTCCAGGGTGGCATCATCAGCATAATACCTGCCTTCGCCATGTGCGATAGGGATCATCAGCGGCCTGCCCGTTACATCTTTAGTAATAGATGCCTGGGTGTTTTCGCTTTTCATGAAAACATTCTTGCAGATGAACTGTTGGTTCTGGTTCTTCAGCAGGGCGCCTGGTAACAAACCTGCCTCGCAAAGGATCTGGAATCCGTTGCAAACACCTATTACACGGCCGCCCTTTTTGGCAAACTCAATTACGCTCTGCATCATAGGGCTGAATTTGGCAATAGCCCCGCAACGCAGGTAATCACCATAAGAAAAGCCACCTGGCAGCAGCACGCAATCTTCCGTACCAAACATGCTAAGATCCTTGTCTTTATGCCAAAGCGCAATAACATCCTGGTTAAGGTCGTAACGCAATGCATCAATCATGTCCTGATCGCAGTTTGAGCCTGGAAATGTAACAACACCAAATTTCATCAGTTAATATTTGTTTTTATCGGTCAGATGGAACTTCGCTTTCGCTCCGTTTCATATAAAAATGTACATTAATTTATCCCGGAAAAAGCAAAATTACTTAGCCTTCGGGAATTTACAATAACCGCTCATAGAATTTATGATTCTACTAACACAAGGGCTAATGTGAAAAGTATTGCATTACAATAACATATGCTAAAACGAGTATGTGTATAGCGCTTGCAATACCGTTATTAGTAATGGACCAGAAAACATTCCCTACAAACATGGAAATTGGCAATACCACCAATACCCAGTAATTAGGTGAAAAATGCTCGCTGAAAAAGGGCACGAACATGGCCACCAGCACGTAAACAACCACCGTTGCCCAAATCTTGCGCCCCTGGATCAGCATCTTCTTGAAGGTCCGCTGCAAAAGCAGCCAGCCTACTGCAAAGAACAACACATTCGCAATCAGTGCGCCCCAGACCTTATAATCCGTGATCATCGGTAAATGGAAGCCTATCCGGGGCATTTCATAGATCAGATCCCACTTATCCGTCAGGAACAGGTAAGTTCCCAGCAGGTAAAAAGGGCAGAACAGCCCCAGTAACCCTATTATCCATTCTGCCAGGCGGAAAGACCGCATGATGAGCAGGCTCAGGAATAACAGCAGCACAAAAAGGATGGCGGGGAAGTAGAAAAGCCCACAGATCCCCAGGGCAAACCCAATATTAAAAGCCACATCCCTTGCGGAAGATCGCATGTACAGATCAGAAATGCTGGCAAAGATCCACAGCATGATGGTATTTACGATCAGCGCAGGAGAAAACACATTCCAGCCCTCCAGTAAGGAAGTGAAGAGCAAAAAGCTCATAGCGGGCAGGTAAGTATCTTTGGCAAAAAGGCGGTGATTATTGATGGTACGGGTAAGCAACAAAGCCTGCAGGAACTGCAGGAGCAGCACCAGTGAGGTGAAAAAGAACGGGCTCTTGCCCACTATCCCTTCCAGCCAGCCGGTTAAAGCATTATACAGCAAACCTTCGGAACCATCTGCCTGATAGAGAGACGGGTGTAAAAGATAGTAGAATTTAACGAGCAACGTGTAGATGAACAGCAGCAAAACCGTCAGCGGATTGCCTGATCTAAAAAAACGTATCACGGTGCAAAGGTGTAATTAAAAGTCAATTTTAGCAAAGCAAATATAATTCCTGTAAATGCAGGGGATCAGTACGGTACGCCCGCTGATCTGTTTGCCATAACGGGGCATCCAGGTAAAACCCTTATCCAGGTTGCGCAGTGTAGGCATACGGTTCACTTTGCCATCAGGCCCAATGGTGTTTTCAGACAGTACATACTGCCGGCGGTCCAGTTCATTGAACAGGAAATGCAGCTCACTGCCCACATTTACTAACATATAGCTCAGGTAAAGATCGGCACCATCGTCGAACTGGCTTTTATGCACAAAATTGCTGTATGTCAGCTCCCCTTTGTCGTCAAATGAAAGGATGGCCACGTTATCATAGTGGTAACGGGTTCCCTGGGCATCGTTCCAGCCATAGGGGTTATAATAATAAGGAGAGTAAGGTGAATAATAATAGGGACTGTATCCGCCATAACCGCCATACATATAGTTCCAGCGGTTCCAGGGCTGGGTGCGGGAAGTGGTATAATAAGCTTCTGCCGTCAGCAAAAAGCCGCCGTTCTTGGTATTGATCACCTTGCGGATGAAATAATCGTTGAAAGCCGCAGAAGTGGAAGATTCCCCACGGGCGCTTTGTTTAAGTTCGGGACTGAATGCCACCAGCTTTTCGAATAACCGTTGCCGTTGGCCATAATCCAGGCGGAAAAGGTATAAACCTTCCACATTCCCTCTCTTCTGTTTATAATAAAAAGCAGTAACAAGGGCCTGTTTGTCCTGGTTATCCAGTTTTACCTTCACTTCATCCAGCAGCAATCCTTTCGATTCAAAGTCCTGGTACTCAAAATCGTCCACCACAGCTCTTTTGATCACTATCTTTCCGCTGGTAATATAATCCCGGTTAGAGGTCCTTTCCAGTTTGGTGAAAATAAGGTCTCCGTCGTTATTCAGGTGGAAATTGCTCAGGAAGTGGCGTTTGGTTTCCATGGGCAGGGAAACGCGGCTGTTATTGACCAGGTTAAATGCGCTATCGTAGAGGAAAGTATAGAAAACATGGTTGTCCTCCTTATCCTGGTTGATCTTGTATACCAGGATGCGGCTTTTATCTTCGGATACTTCTACTGAATATACTTTATTGTCTTTGGAGAAATTGCCGATACGGGTGGAATCCACCATCACGGGCGCAGATTCAAAAACACCCATGCTGTTCACGATCCCGCAGAAACTGTATACCGCATCCTTACGCTGGAACTGGTAGAGCATATAAGCCTTATCCCCATAGTTCACAAAGTCCACGCTGATCAGCTTCTTAGGCAAAAAGTCCAGCTTCACCCTGTCCTTCAGCTGCATGCCATTATCATACACGGAAATGTGATAATCCCCGCGATCGGCCTTATATACAAGGATATTACCCGAAATCTTGCCTATTATTTCAAACTCCGTGGATTTATAATCATCCCGTTCCGGTTCTGAATAAGTGACCTTTTGGGCGGTTGCGACTGTTCCACACAGCAGGAGGGCAAAAATTTGTACGATAGATCGAATGCGCATGGATAACTATTTATGGTTTGATACAGGATAAACGTAACACTTGGCTATTTTATGCATGCTTCTGCTTTCAAACCTACACGAAAATTATCTTATTGCAAAGGGGTGAAAGGGTGTAAGGTGTATATTTCCCATGAGCGCGATTTATTGCGTAAATTTAGGGCGTATATTATCAAAAAGCTGGCACTACCATGATGGATACGGTTTTAATTACCGGTGGCACCGGGCTTATTGGCCGGGCCCTTACCTCCCTGTTACTGGAGAAAGGATACAAAGTGATCGTTCTTTCCCGCAAAAAGATGTCGTCAGACCATCCTCAGCTAAGGTACGCCTCATGGGACCTCGGGCACAAAACACTGGATACCACAGCCTTACAGGAAGCCGATCATATCATTCATCTTGCAGGAGCCGGTGTAGCAGATGCCCGCTGGACGTCTGCCCGCAAACAGGAAATAGTAGACAGCCGTGTACAAAGCAGCCAGCTGTTATTTGATCAGCTCCGCCAGCATCCCAATAAAGTAAGAAAAGTGATCAGCGCCTCTGCCACAGGTTATTACGGGCCTTATACAGATCATGCCTTTACAGAGAACGATCCTCCGGCAACTGACTTCCTGGGTACTACCTGCAAGGCCTGGGAGGATAGTGTACGGCAGATAGAAACCCTGGGCAAAAAAGTGATCATTTTCAGGACAGGTATTGTGCTGAGCCTTAAAGGCGGCGCACTCAAAGAATTCCACAAACCGCTGAAACTGGGTTTTGCTACTGTAATGGGGAGTGGAGACCAGTTTGTTTCCTGGATCCATTTACAGGACCTGGTAAGATTGTACTTCAATGCCATCGTGAACGACAGGCTGAATGGTGTTTATAATGCGGTAGCGCCGCATCCTGTAACCAACCAGGAACTGGTAACTTCCCTGGCACATGCCGCAAAGGGAAATAGCTTCATAACAGTTCATGTACCTGCCTTTGCGCTGAAGCTCGCCCTGGGGGAAATGAGCGTTGAAGTATTGAAAAGTGTAAAGGTATCTTCTGCCAAGATCCAGCAGACGGGGTTCCAGTTCTCCTATCCCGTAGTAAAAGAAGCAGTGAAGCAATTGATCGGGGCCTCAAAGGCCTAATGCGGTTTTCAGGGCTTTTGCTTTTAAAAGACATTCCTCCCATTCTTTTTCCGGCGTACTATTAAAAGTAATAGCAGAGCCTGTCTGGAAAGACAGGTAACGATGTTCTGCATTGTACAGCATACTCCTGATCACTACATTGAGATCAAAGTTCCCTTCCGGCGTGATGTAACCAACAGCGCCGGAAAACAGGCCGCGTTTGGTTCTTTCATATTGCTCTATCAGTTCCATCACCCTTACCTTAGGTGCGCCGGTCATGGACCCCATGGGAAAAGCTTCGCGGATGGCATCTGTAAAATGGAAACGTTCGTCGAGTGTAGCCATCACCGTTGAGATCATATGATGCACCTGCGGAAAAGCATAGATCCCGAAAAGCTCATCCACATGCACTGTTCCCTGTACCGCAGTTTTGGAAAGATCGTTACGTACAAGGTCTACGATCATTACATTCTCTGCCCTTTCTTTTGGATTATGCAGTAATTCCTGCCGCAGCAACTCATCCGCAGCAGGATCTGTGGCGCGGGTAATGGTTCCTTTGATGGGCTGGGAAATGAGCGTACTGCCTTCTTTCCGCAGGAACCTTTCAGGGCTGGAGCAAACCAGGTATTTATCTCCTGTACGGTAGTAGGCAGCAAAAGGGGCCGGGGATAAAGCATTGAGCCGGTGGAATAATAGCAGCGGGTCTATAGTAGTATATGCATACTGCTCCCGGCAGAAATTCACTTCATAACAATCTCCTTTGCGGATGTGTTCCTGCAGGGAACGTACGGCAGCCAGGTAATATGTTTCATCCATCCTGGCTTCCAGGTTGAAAGATGCCCGGGTAACTGCTGCCGGAGGGGTTTCCGGTTCAGCCAGGCAGGACTCATAGATCTTACGGGCAGCTGTTTCCTTGAGGTCTTCCCCGCTGATCAATACCTGTTGTTGTTCTAAAAGCAGGAGATAACGGGGTCTGAAAAAGAAGAGATCAGGAAATTGTATACCATCCGGATGAATGGAAGAGAGTTTTTCAGTTTCGTTCTTGAGATCATAACCCAGGTGGCCGAATAACCAACCAGGACGGGCAGCATGAAATGCGCGCAACTGTTCAAATGCAGTGCCGGCATTACATTGCAGCTGCTCTACAGCATCGGCTGCCAGCAATGCTTCTGCGCGTTGCCCCCTTAAGCGGTAATCATTATTGTCTAAAAAACAACAAATGTTGAACCGGTTGCCCCAGCTCAACATTTGCTGTTTAAATGCGCTTATATTTTTAACAGGAAAACTGTATGATAGCACTTTTACGAATTAGTAATCATCATCGTCATCATCATCGAACCGGTCGTTGAACATATCCATGTCCTTGAACTCATCGTCTATATCCAGATCATCGTCATCTCCTTTCTTGGAACTTGGGCGGCCACGTTTGCTCTTCGCTTTAGGTATATCAAATTCTTCGAAGTCAGGATCATAGTCCTCATCTTCACCTTTTTCCCACGCATCATCATCGTCTCCCTCATCATCGCTATCATCGTCATCATCTTCGTCGTCATCATCCTTCTTCTTTTTGGCGCCAGCCTTAGCCGGTTTCTTAGCGCCGGATTTCTTTGGCATATCGTCGTCATCATCTTCCTCATCGTCATCATCATCCTCTTCGTCTTTCTTCTTGGATTTTGCCGCAAGCTTATCTGATTTTTGAGAAGCAGCAGACTTACGGGGAGTTTCCTCCTCGTCCTCATCATCTTCGTCTACTTCTTTCTTAGGCTTAGCACTGGCCTTCTTTTCAGGGGCTTTGCCAGTCTGTGAAGAAGCAGTCTTTTTAGTCTCTTTTTCTTTATCAGATTTTGATTTCATAATGGTACGTTGCAATTAGATTCTTGCGTAAAGTTTTAACAGTTTTTTTGATTAGCCAAATTTTTTTTTGACTCTTTTTTTTGTATTTTTTCCTCTTTATTTTTCCAGTATCTGGTCACGTCCCGGGCCGTTTGAAACGAATTGTACAGGTACCCCCAGATAGCTTTCCACAAAAGATAAGAAATTTTTCATTTCCGCAGGTAGTGCATTGTATTGGCGGCTATCAGCTGTTGGTGTGGACCAACCGGCGAAATGTTCCAATACTGGTTTGATACTCAGGCCATTGAGTTGAAACGGCATTTCTTTCGTCTGCTTACCATTTATTTCATATGCGGTACAAGCGTACACATCTTTAAAAGCATCCAGTACATCACTTTTGGTCATCACCAATTGGGTAACACCACTTAAAATGCAGGTATAGTCCAGTGCTACCAGGTCAATCCAGCCACAACGGCGGGGACGCCCTGTTGTTGCACCAAACTCATGACCAGCCTGGCGGAGTGTTTCTCCTGTTTCATCTTCCAGTTCTGTTGGGAAAGGACCACTACCTACCCGTGTACAGTATGCTTTGGTTACACCAATCACTTCCCTGATCCACTTAGGCGCAATCCCCAAACCGGTGCAAACGCCCGCTGAAATGGTATTTGAAGAAGTAACGAAAGGATAGGTGCCGAAGTCAACATCTAACATACTTCCTTGTGCGCCTTCTGCCAGCACTTTCTTTCCTGCCTTCAGATGGGCATTGAGCCAATATTCTCCGCTTACGATATTCATTTCCTTCAGGAAGCTCACTGCTTCAAAGAATTCTTTTTCCCACTCGGAAATATCTTCGCTGAAGTCGTAATTAGCCAGTAACTGAAGGTGTTTGTTCTTTAATTTGGTATAAGATGCCTCAAAGTCTGCATGTAGTACGTCTCCTACACGTAATCCGTTCCGGCCCGTTTTGTCCATATAAGCCGGTCCGATGCCTTTCAGCGTGGATCCGATCTTTTCCAGTCCTTTGGACAGTTCGGAAGCTTTATCCAGTGCACGGTGAGTAGGTACAATGATATGTGTTTTCTCAGAGATGTAAAGGTTCTTCTTCAGATCAATACCCAGCGCGGATACTTTCTCACATTCCTTCTTAAAGGTTACAGGATCCAGTACCACACCGTTTCCGATGAGGTTAAGGGTATTATTGTGGAATACACCGGAAGGAATGGTGTGCAGCACAACCTTCTGATTATTGACATACAGGGTATGGCCCGCATTGGGTCCACCCTGAAAACGGGCTATCACATCATATTTGCCCGCAAAGTAATCTACGATCTTACCTTTGCCTTCATCGCCCCATTGCAGCCCCAGCAGTACATCTACCATTGTTGAATTGTAATTTATGGTTTAAAAGAGTCGCAAAAATAAGGCGATTGAATGAATAGTTCTAGAAATAATCCTTAATCTTCCAGCCGGTTGATGCTCTGGATGCCATCAAGGCCCTTTAAGCGGGTCACTAATTCTTCCAGTTCATCCTTATCGTGCACGAAAACTTTGATCAAACCTTCAAATAAACCTTCTTTTGATTCAATGGTAAGCCCCGCAATGTTGATCTTGAGCTCTCCGGAAATGATATTGGTGATCTTGTGGATCACCCCCACATCGTCCATCCCCACAATGCGTAAGCCTGTAAGGAAAGAGATTTCCCGGTTCTTCACCCATTTCGTTTTCACTACCCGGTGGCCATAATGGGCCAGCAACTGTGCAGCGTTGGGGCAATTGGTGCGATGGATCTTCAATCCTTCGCTGGCAGTGATAAAGCCAAATACATCATCCCCGGGGATGGGCCTGCAGCAGTTGGCCAGCTTATAGGCAATTTTATCAGAGCTTTCCCCGAATATAATGAGTTCCGCATCCTTCTTGGAAGGCTGCTTCTGGTGGGGTTCTTCTATCACCACCTCCGGCAGTTTCACCGGTTTAGGCGGCTCCAGCTTATCTCCCAGCACATTGAACTGCTTGAGCTCTTTCAGATCGATATTACGTACCGCTATCTGGTAATAAAGGTCCAGCGGCGATGGTTGTTTATAGAATTGGACCAGTTCGTTGATGTTGTATTGGCTGGCAGAAACTTTCATATGGTCCAGCTTACGCTCCAACAGCTCTTTTCCGTCCATGGCCACTTTCCGCTTCTCTTCCTTCAGTGCGTCCTTGATCTTGCTCTTGGCTTTGGCCGTTAGAACAAAGTTAAGCCAGTCATCTGAGGGTTTTTGTTTATTGGAAGTGATGATCTCCACCTGGTCTCCGCTGCGCAGCTTGTGGCTTAAGGGCACCAGCTTGTAGTTCACTTTGGCCCCGATACACTTGTTCCCCACCGCACTATGGATAGAGTAAGCAAAATCCAGCGCAGTAGAGCCTACCGGCAGTATCTTAAGATCTCCTTTGGGGGTATAAACATAGATCTCCTCCGTGAACAGGTTGCTCTTAAAGTCTGCCAGGAAGTCCAGCGTATTGGAATCCGGGCTGTTCAGGATCTCCCTGATCTGGGTGAACCACTGCTCAAATTTAGATTCCTGAACAGTTTGGTTCCCTTCCTTATAACGCCAGTGAGCAGCTACCCCTTTCTCCGCGTAATCGTTCATCCGCTTGCTCCTGATCTGCACTTCCACCCATTTACCATTAGGCCCCATCACAGTTACATGCAGTGCCTCATACCCATTGCTTTTGGGGTTACTGAGCCAGTCCCTGGTACGTTCGGGGCTGGGGTGGTAGAAGTCTGTAATGATGGAATACACTTTCCAGCAATCCGCCTTTTCCTTTTCCACGGCGGAATCCAGGATAATACGAATGGCAAAGAGGTCGTACACCTCTTCAAACTGAACGCCCTTGGTTTTGATCTTATTCCAGATGGAATGGATGCTCTTGGGGCGTCCGTATATTTCGAAATCGAAACCTTCTTCCTGTAATACCTCTTTAATAGGTTTGATGAACTCATTGATATAACGGGTCCTCTCCCGCTTGGTTTCCTTGAGCCGGCGGGCAATTTCCCGGTATTTATCCTGTTCCGTATACTTCATGGCCAGGTCTTCCAGCTCACTCTTAATAATATACAGGCCCAGGCGATGTGCCAGGGGCGCATATACGAATACGGTCTCGGAGGCTATCTTCAGTTGTTTTTCCCGGCTCATGCTATCCAGCGTGCGCATATTGTGCAGCCGGTCTGCCAGTTTAATGAGGATCACCCTGGGATCGTCTGCCAGGGTCAGTAATATCTTTTTGAAGTTCTCTGCCTGTGTGGTACTGGTATTGGAGTCAATAACAGTAGATATTTTGGTCAGCCCGTTAACGATATGGGCTATTTCAGTTCCAAATTCCCTTTCCACGTCTTCCAGCGTTACTTCTGTATCTTCCACGGTATCGTGCAATAAGGCACAGATAGCAGAACGTACTCCCAGGCCTATTTCCTCCACAGTGATCTGTGCAACAGCCAGGGGATGCAGAATGTAGGGCTCGCCTGATTTACGGCGCATATCTTTATGGGCATCCGCCGCCATTTCAAAGGCGGTACGTACAAGTTCACGGTCCCCTTTCTTCAAACGGGGTTTGAGGGCTCGTAACAGGGCCCGGTAATGCCGGACGATCTCTTTTTTTTCCTGCTCTTCGTCGAGATTATATTTTTGAACGGTCACAGTTTCCATGCTAATATCAAAATTACGAAATCAGCAGCAGTATTGGAACAGGGGAAATTGGCCACCTCAGGCCCAAATATTTTTATAATTCCCAAAAAACGATACCTTTGCAGTCCTTTAAAATAAAGGCTTTTTGAATTCGCGGGTGTGGTGAAATTGGTAGACACGCCAGACTTAGGATCTGGTGCCTCACGGTATGTAGGTTCGAGTCCTATCACCCGCACTAACATTTTACCCGGGAGCGTTGACAGCTCAAAGTGAAGATTGACTGCCAACGCTTCATCCTAACTGCTAAAAAGGCAGGGACTCCCTCTCCACAGGCGCATGGCACAATCTTCGTAGACAAGTGCTTCGAGCCCTGAAATAGCTTTTATATTCTGTGTTTTAATATATTAACAAAAAACAAATGGCAACCGTAACCAGAGAGAACATTGGTTTATTAAATGATAAGATCACTGTGAAAGTGAGCCAGGAAGACTACCTTCCCAATTTCGAGAAAGCCGTAAAGCACTTTTCTAAAACAGCTAATATTCCGGGTTTCCGTAAAGGTCAGGTTCCTGCGGGCATGATCAAAAAAATGAGCGGCCAGGCCCTGTTCCAGGACGAAGTACTGAAAACCGTTGAAAAGGAACTGATGGGTTACCTCCAAACAGAAAAACTGGAGATCTTCGCACAACCCCTGTCTTTGGATGCAGAAGCCAAAAACTTCAACTACGCTCAACCTGAAGCATACGACTTTAACTTCGAGATCGGCCTTAAACCTTCTTTCGATGCTACCCCGCTTCTTGATAAAACCACGCTCACCCGTTATAATGTAAAGGTTACGGATGAAATAGTAGCACAGGAACTGGAACGCCTCCAGCTGAAAGGTGGCAAAATGTCCGAGCCTGAAACAATCACTTCTGAAGATAATGTACTCACCCTGGAATTCCTGGAAAGCGATGCTAAAGGCAATGTAGCTGAAGGCGCTGAAAAGAAAGAGAACTCCCTGCTGGTGAAATACTTCTCCAAAGATGTACAGGATAAACTCCAGGGCAAAAAAGCAGGTGATACCCTCAATATCCAGCTGGGTAAAGCTTTCGATAAAGAGCGCATAGAGTTTATTCAAAAGGACCTTGGGCTGGCAAATGAAAAAGATGCCGCTAAGAAATACTTCCAATTAACTATTACCAAAGTAGGACTGATCGAAAAAAGAGAACTGAATGAAGAATTCTTCAAGGAAGTTTATCCCGGCCAGGACATTACAACAGTAGAAGCATTCAAAGACAAACTGAAGGAAGAGATCGGTAAATACTGGAAACAGGAAGCTACCAACCATCTCCACAACGAACTTTTTGAAACTTTGGTGCACGAAACACCCATCGAGCTTCCTAAAGAATTCCTCAAACGCTGGCTGCAAAAAGGTGGTGAAAAACCTAAAACAGCAGAGGAAGCCGAGCACGAATACCCTAATTTCGACCATCAGCTCCGCTGGACGCTGATCAGCGATAAACTGATCCGTGATAATTCCCTGGAAGTTTCTTTCGAAGAACTGAAAGAAAATGCACGCACCAAGATCATGGGTTACTATGGTATTGGCGGCGAACAGGCAGAATGGCTGGATAGCTACCTGGACCGCCTGCTGCAGGATGAAAAATATGTTGATCAAACATACCGCGAAATGATCACTCAAAAGCTGTTTGATTGGGCAGAAACAAAGGTGAACGTGAAAGAAGAGGAAATAACCGCTGACGAATTTGTAAAATTACCTCATAAACATCACCATCATGAACATTAACAACGAATTCAGGAAATATGCCATCCAGCACCGCGGTATCAGTAGCCTGGTGGTAGATAGTTACGCTAAAAGTCACCAGATCAATTCCCTGACCCCTTATATCATTGAGGAGCGTCAGCTGAATGTTACACAGATGGACGTATTTTCCCGTCTCATGGCTGACCGGATCATCTTTTTAGGAGATCCCGTAAATGATTATGTGGCGAATGTTATCACTGCCCAGTTATTATTCCTGGAATCAGCTGATCGCAACCGCGACATTCAAATGTACATTAACAGCCCCGGTGGTAGCGTATACGCTGGCCTGGGTATCTACGATACAATGCAGATCATCTCCCCGGATATCGCTACCATCTGTACAGGTATGGCGGCTTCTTTCGGTGCAGTATTGCTCGTAGCCGGTTCTAAAGGAAAACGTACCGCGCTGAAACATGCACGTGTAATGATCCACCAGCCACATGGCGGTGCAGAAGGTCAAACTTCTGACATCGAGATCACAGCCCGCGAATTCGTAAAGCTGAAGAAAGAGCTGAACGAGATCATTGCCGGTCACTGCGGTCAACCCATTAAAAAAGTGGAAAAAGACTCCGATCGTGACTATTGGATGACAGCTGATGAAGCTAAAGAATACGGCATTATTGATGACGTACTCGAAAAGAATCCAAGGAAAAAAGCAGCGGAAAATAATCCTCAATAATCCTGAAGAAACCGTCTCAATTACTTTTAGAGACGGTTTCTTTTTTTGTAACTTTGGATACATCTTCCCATAGTTCTGATACTTTCTTCCCCTTTCTTCACATAGGCTTCTCCTTTTGTTCTCCTTTTGTTCAGGTTGTCTTCTCCTTGCTCCGGGTATACTGTTAATTTAATATCATTATAGTTAAAAAAGACCGCCCCCTTCATTAACCTGCCCTACCCTGCCGGGCTTCCAAAAGGTATGTTAATTTCAAGCCGTCCGGCTGCCTGTTAACCGCGAAAAAGTGTAATTTTGTATCCCCCTGACGGGAAGCTGAATGTTATATTAAAAAATATTAAATGAAAGAATCCAAAATACGCTGTTCGTTCTGCAATCGTAATAAAGACGAAGTAAGGATACTGATAGCTGGTGCTGAGGGACACATTTGCGAAAATTGTGTGGCTAATGCGCAGGAGATCATTGAGCAGGAATTTGCGCCTTCCGGCGAAACCAAAAAATCCGGCGCCTCCTTGTTTGTTCCCAAAGTGTCCAAACCGGTAGAGATCAAGAAGTTCCTGGATGAATATGTGATCGGGCAGGACGATGCCAAAAGGATACTCGCAGTGGCTGTTTATAACCACTACAAAAGATTGAATCAGCAGGTGCTGGAGGATGATGTGGAAATTGAAAAGAGCAACCTGATCATGGTGGGAGAAACCGGTACCGGTAAAACCCTCCTGGCAAAATCCATCGCTAAATTGCTGAATGTTCCTTTCACCATTGTAGATGCTACCGTTTTCACGGAAGCAGGTTATGTGGGAGAAGACGTGGAAAGCATCCTCACGCGCCTCCTGCAGGTTTGTAACTATGATGTGGAAGCAGCCGAAAGAGGAATTGTTTATATCGATGAAATAGACAAGATCGCCCGTAAAAGCGATAACCCTTCCATCACCCGCGATGTGAGCGGCGAAGGTGTGCAGCAAGGTTTGCTGAAACTGCTGGAAGGCACGGAAGTATTGGTTCCACCACAAGGTGGCCGTAAACACCCGGAACAAAAACTCATCAAGGTTAACACACAGAATATCCTGTTCATATGCGGAGGTGCATTTGATGGTGTAGACCGTATCATCAGCCGCAGGATCCAGACACATTCCATTGGCTTCACTGTGAATAAAGACAAGGAAGAAGATGCACGCAAACACATCCTCCGCTACGTAAACTCACAGGACCTGAAGCAATTTGGATTGATCCCGGAACTGTTGGGCCGTTTACCGGTTGTAACTTATCTGAACACGCTGGATAAGGACGCCCTGAAAGACATTCTCACCAAACCGCGTAATGCCCTGGTGAAACAATACAGGAAACTCTTCCAGGTAGAAGGAATAGATCTGAAGATTGCAGATGATGCTGTGGACTATATTGTAGACAAAGCCCTGGAATATAAGCTGGGTGCCCGCGGGCTTCGCTCTATCTGTGAAGTGTTGCTGGCAGATGCCATGTTCCACCTGCCATCTACAGATGAAAAATCTTTTGAACTCACACGTGCCTACGCAGAAGAAAAGCTGGAGAAGAGCACGCTGGTGACGCTGAAAGTAGCGTAAACTTATTATAACCTTTGATGGTTGTTGGAGAAGAGATACATTGTTTTTCGTACCTTGTTACGGCAGTATCTTTTCTTTAACAACCATCAATTTTTTACCCATGCAAGAGCTTATACAGAACCTCAAAGACAGAGCAGGCCTTACCGAAGAACAAGCCATTCAAGCCATTGATACCGTTAAAGATTTCGTGAAAAGTAAATTACCTGCAGCTATTGCCGGTAACGTGGATGTTTGGTTCGCAGGCCTGGGAGCCTCCACCCCTAAACCCAAAGCTGACGAAGACTTCCTGGATTGAGAAAGCGTTTGATATCGTGAAAAAAGCAAAAAATAAAGTTTGCAGCTTCTCTGATAAAAGCAACGAAAAGAAATAACATTGTAAGATCACATTTAAGTAGGGGCGCATCCATTTGCGTCTCTACGATTTATAATACGGTTCCAGCTCTTTTAAAACACCTCTTCTTCTTGCAATCCTCCCAAGGTAACGAAACAATCTGACCTGTAACCAATAAGGCAGAAAAGTCAGATAGGTTTCTCCCATTTCCATCAGTATGGCCAGATGTGTTAGCTTAAGCGGAATGCCGCCCTTACGCACTTTCCCATCTGTTGCCAGTCCATACGCAACACGCAGGCAGGCTTCAAATTGCCTGGCCGGCGTGATCGTTACCTTGAAAGTAACCGGGCGCTTGCCACTGGGATTGAAGAACAGGTGACGCTCATATAACGGCACTTCTGCCATGCCACCCCTAGAAAGGAAAAGAAATCCTTTTCCGATCCGCAGCCCCAGCTCTCCTTCCATCACTTCAAATTTCTCTTTGTAGGTAGTATGAAAATGCAGACCATTCTTTCCACCCGGGGCCAGTTCTACGATTACAGTAACATGAGATCCGCCCGTTTCTTCCGTAGTTTCCAGGAAAGTGACCTTATCTCCAATGATCGGGTTGCTGATCGTTCTGGGCAGAGACATCTTAAAGTGTTTTGAGATAGAGGTAAAGGGCCTGTAACTCTTCGTCCGTATAATTCTTCGTCATTTGCCAGGGCATATCTTCATTTTTCAGCTGGCGGCCATCCGGAGTAGCGCCTGTGCGCAATACTTTGATAAACTGATCAAGCGTCCATTTACCAATATTGCCACTTGCTGTGATATCGCGCACTGGTGTACCGCCGGGAACAATATTATCTCCTCCTTTAAGATTGGGTTTATGACAACCTGTGCAGGACAGGGTAAGATATTTCCCATATTCAACAGATACAGATCTTTCTATCTTTTGAGGATACTGTGCCTTATGATCTATCTGTTCGGCAGGTATCAGCGGAAGTTTATCCAAACCCGACAATACAGTGCCCAACGGGCCAAGCTTAATGAGCGCCGGTTCAGCATCCACTGCAGGCACAGATTTGCAATAAGCAATAAGGTTCGCCAGATCATGGTCCGCCAGTTTACAATATTCATATGAAGGCATTATTACAAGAGGTTTACCGTCTGTTTTTATTCCATGACGCAAGGCCAGGATCCAGTCACGGTCAGTATAATCTGCCGGCCTTCCTCCTTTTCCGAAAGTGAGGTTTGCCGCTCTGATGGTACCAACCATCCCGTCTTCGAGGAAAGTTTTTCCGGAAAGATCCTCTCCATGGCAGTCTGCACAACCTTTTGTAGCGTATATATGCGCTCCTTCCGCTATGGAGGCAGAATCGGAAGGAATATCAAACATCCGTACTTCTACGTTGTAAGTTTTGTCTCTCTTGTTACTTACCACCATATACATTAAGAAATAAAATATAAGGATTAACGCCACCAATACGCCAATCCCGCCAGTTATCCATTTCAGTATTTTCCGCAACATGTTTATGATTATTTTTGTTGCATCGAAGTTATTCCACTCAACCCCGGTGGATAGTACGATAAACGGATAAACATATACGTAAAACGGATTTAGAGTTATGACCCCAAAAATGCCAGCCGATGTGCACCACGCCATCGCAAACCATGCGTTCTTTTCTGACCACGTTTCATTCCTGGTAAAAGAGCAAACCCCTTTAACTGATGTAATAGACGATCAGTATGCAGACCTGTGGGACCCACTTCAGGCATTGCTGCAATTTCATGTGAAGGCAATTCCGGCCGCGAGAAGTATTTCCCCCGCAGACGTTAAGCGTTTGCAACAGGTAAAATCGTTCCTGCTGGAACACTATCTTGAACCATCGCTAAGCCTGGGCCTGCTTTGCAGAAGGTTTGGATTAAATGAGTTTAAACTGAAAAAGGGATTCAAACAATTGTTTGGACACACTGTTTTTGGTTATGTGCAGGAAATGAGAATGAAAGCAGCCCGCCAGATCCTGGCAGAAGGAAAGATGAATGTGAATGAAGTAGCAGATCATTTAGGCTATAGTTCGCCGAATCATTTTTCGACGGCCTTTAAGAAGATGTACGGTATCCCACCGGCAAAACTGAAGTCGTTCTCCTTTAATTTCTTTGCAACCCCAAAAGAAAACCGCCCCGAATGAGGCGGCTTTACATGGAGTAGAAATTTTCTCGATCTTACTGTTTGTTTTAGGTTGATAAATTGGTAAGGAAAGTAATTAACCCAAATTTAACTTTCTGTTTGCAATTTTCCATCACACTAATGTGTAAAAATGAAGAATTGTATAAAAAGTGAAATGCTGTCCTGCTAAATCTTAACAGGACAGCGTCTTTACAGTTTATTAAAAAATATACTTTGTAGAAAGAAAATTTGAGGATTGACCGCTGACGATCTCATTAATGAGTGCTTTGTTCTCTTCTGTTTGTTTTGTGGCCACCATTGAGCGAATGGAAAATGCTCTTAAAGCGTCGGAAACAGAAAGTGTTGCTTCTGCAGAATCTTTTCTTCCGGTGAAAGGGAAGATATCAGGTCCGCGCTGACACTGGCAATTGATGTTTACACGGCTCACCTGGTTGATCAAAGGATCGATGAGAATAGAAAGTTCTGTAGCGTCATTTGTAAAAATACTCACCTGTTGCCCGTGATCGGATTCAATTAAATAGTCGATGGGCGTTTCAATATTCTCAAAGGGGATCACAGGGATCACTGGTCCGAATTGTTCCTCCCGGTATAATTTCATCTTCTCGTTAACAGGATACACTACTGCAGGATACACAAAAGAAGCATTTGCAGCCCCGCCATGAGGGTTCATCACCCTGGCGCCATGTGCAACTGCATCCGCCACACAACTTTGTAAATAGCCCGGTTTATGAGGTTCTGGCAGGGGCGTCAGGAACACATCCTTCTCCCATGGCATCCCGAATTTCAATTTTCCGATGGCAGCTGTCAGTTTTTCCAGGAATGCATCCGCTACATGCTTATGCACATAGATCATCTTAATAGCAGTACAGCGTTGGCCGTTAAAAGATAAAGAGCCCAGCACACATTCTTTTACTGCCAGGTCAATATCTGCCTTCTCTGTAATAATGGCTGCATTCTTTGCATCTAAACCAAGGATAGCACGAAGACGGTTTACTTTAGGATGCATCTTTTTCAACTGGTTGGCTACTTTACTGGAACCTATCAGCGTTAATACATTGATCTTGCCGGATTCCATTAAAGGCGCAATGATCACATTACCGCGGCCATAGATCGTGTTCACCACACCTTTAGGGAAACAATCCCTGAAAGCTTCCAGCAGCGGATAATGTACTAAAGTGCCGTGCTTGGGAGGTTTGAACAGTAGGGTATTTCCCATGATCAATGCAGGGATCAGGGTAGTGAATGTTTCATTCAGCGGATAGTTGAAAGGGCCCATACAAAGTACAACACCAAGAGGGGAACGACGTACCTGGCCAATGATCCCCTGCTCTATCTGGAAACGGGAAGATTTACGATCCAGGTCCTTCAGCGCATCAATGGTAGCGTTGATGTACTCTACCGTTCTGTCGAACTCCTTAATAGAATCTGCCAGGGATTTACCGATCTCCCACATGATCAGCTGCACTACTTCCTGCTTTTTAGCGATCATCTTCCCGGTGAATTTCTCCACACAGGCAATCCTTTCGGAAACAGACATGGTGGGCCATTCCCCGCGCCCGTCCCGGTAAGCGAGAATGGCTGCATCCAAAGAAGCCTTAGCTTCTTCTTCGCCGCATAATGGATAGGAGCCGATCACCTTTCGTTCCAGGCCTTTTTCGGTTTTAATACAAATGGGGGACAGTACAGTGTGCACCTCGCCTGTCCATGTTTTCATAACGCCATCGGAGAGATATTCCCGTTGATGGACCTCTGCCGGCAGCCTGAATTCCTGGGGGATGGCGGAATCTGCCGGAAAAAGGTTGTTGAGTTGTTCTTCAAAAGTGGTCATATAGTTGGAGATAATATCTGCACAAGATAGAAAGTATTATAGAATAAACATATAAATATAGCCGTAAGCCGAATAGAATCAATCTATTAGGAAAATGCAATCGTTTGCTATAGATTTATAGGTCGGCTCTCGAACTGCTAGATAAATTTACATCGTTGTAGTTACTATAATATCGTTTGAAATTAATATAATACCATATAATGATAATTTGGTATTATATTTTTCATAACTTCCCTCCTATTTTTAAGGTCACGTTACATTAGATGCAATCGTTTGCAATATTGATAGTTATTATTCAACCAAAATTAAGAAGCAATATCAAGCAGTTTTCTAAAAGTCTGCCTATACCAGGAATATCATAGCAGATGAGTAATTCCACTGACCAGAATTGACATATTGACAATCCTTATGCGAGATAACGATCCGCAGTAATCATTTTAAAAGGTGCTGTGCGATTTTTCAGGACTATATTCTGCAAACGTTTGCAGCATGGGAAATCATCTTGTCTATTTAGTGAAACTAAAAAAATTCCAACGTCTATGAGTAGCGCTACCACAGCTATGAAAGGGAGAACAATGATGCGGCGCCCACGCGGAAGCCCCGCTGGTATTACCTGCGGTATTTATTATCTGATCCGCTCTTTTAAGCACTGCCCCTGAAGGTTGTGCGCTTTTATCAAATCCAAAAAATTCCAATTCCATGTTAAAAAATCTACTCCTCCTGAGTTCCCTGTTCCTATTGCTCCTGCGGGTGCAATATGCAGCCGCGGAAGCTCCCAGGCCGCTTGCTGATCATGAGATCAAAGGTCTTGTAACTGACAGTAGCGGTACACCACTCCCCGGTGTTACCCTGATGGTAAAGAACAAAACTTCTGTTGGTACCACCACAGACATTAACGGCCGGTACATCCTTGTGGTGCCGGATAATGCTGTGATCATCGTGCGTATGATAGGTTTCCAGGAACAGGAAATCCCTGCCAATGGCCGCAGTACCATCAACATCGTCATGAAACCATCTACTAACAACCTTAATGAAACAGTGGTAGTAGCTTATGGCACACAAAAGAAAAAAGAAGTGGTAGGGTCAGTAACCTCCATCAATGTGGAAGACCTCAAAGTTCCCTCCAGCAACCTTACCACAGCTCTTGCAGGACGTGCTGCAGGGTTGATCGCATTTCAGCGTAGCGGTGAGCCCGGGCAGGACAATGCGAACTTCTTTGTGCGTGGTGTTACCACTTTTGGGTACAAGCAGGACCCACTGATCCTGATAGATGGCGTAGAGCTTACAACAGATGACCTGGCGCGTCTTCGCCCTGATGATATTGAAAGCTTCTCCATTATGAAGGATGCTACATCCACCGCATTGTATGGTGCAAGGGGCGCTAACGGTGTGATCCTCGTTACTACAAAAAGAGGTAAGCAGGGACCCGCCAAAGTGAACTTCAGGGTAGAGAACTCCTTCACTGCCCCTACCAAAAGAATAGAACTGGCAGATCCTATTACCTATATGAAGCTTGCCAATGAAGCAACGCTTACACGTAACAGGCTTGAGCCACTCCCTTATACCGAAGATAAAATAGAAGGTACCGCCAAAGGTGGGAACCCTTATGTATACCCGGCTAATGACTGGGATGAAATGTTGTTCAGGAAATATGCTACCAGCCAGCGTGCCAACCTGAACGTAAGTGGCGGTGGTAATGTGGCCCGTTATTTCATTTCCGGTTCCTATACACGGGATAACGGAATGCTGAAAGTCGATAAGCGGAATAACTTTAATAACAACGTTAATATAGGCAGGTATACTTTCCGCGCCAACGTTGATGTTGATCTTACCAAAAGCACCACGTTAACAGTGCGTGCAGCTGGTAACTATGATGACTACAAAGGCCCTCTGGGCAGTGGCGCCACTTCAGGTGGAGAATTGATGTACAACCTGGCCATGCACTCTAATCCGGTAATGTTCCCCGCTTACTTTGAAAAAGATGCAGACCACTGGTATGTGAAACATATTATGTTCGGAAATGCAGGCGCTTTGGGAAGTTACATTAACCCATATGCCCTGATGGTAATGGGTTATAAAGATGAGTCCCGCTCTTTTATGTCCGCACAAACAGAGCTTAAGCAAAATTTTGACTTTCTGTTACCTGGTTTGAACTTCCGTACCATGCTGAACGTAAACCGTACTTCTAACTTTGCTGTTAGCCGTGCCTATAATCCGTTCTTTTATACTTCAACCGGTTATGACAAACAAAGCAACACTTTTACTATTGTTCCGCTAAACCCTGATCAGGGAACAGAATACCTGCAGGTTTATACCGGTGGCAGTGGAAGCGGTCAGCGTTTGAATTCCGTTTTTTATTGGGAATCCGCCCTGACTTATGGCAAGGCTATTGGCAACCATAGCATCAATGGTATGCTCATTGGCATCCTGAGAAGTACTATTACTCCTCCGCCATCAATCACAAGCACAAACAATGCGCTGCAATTATCTTTACCTTACCGGAACTCCGGCGTATCAGGCAGGTTAACTTATAATTACGCATCCAAGTATTTTGCAGAATTTAACTTTGGCTATAATGGCTCAGAACGTTTTTATGAAAAACAACGTTTTGGCTTTTTCCCATCAGCAGGGGTGGCCTGGACTATTTCCAATGAAGATTTCTTCAAACCCTTCAGCCAGTCTGTTACTAATTTAAAATTGAGAGGTACTTACGGTATGGTGGGTAACGATGCGATCGGTAACCAGGAAGACCGTTTCTTCTATTTATCCAGTACCAATCCTGCTGACCCTGCTAAAGGAGCCACCTTTGGAAGAGATAACGGCTATAACCGCCCTGGTTATTCCATCAGCCGGTATTCCAACTTAGACATTACCTGGGAAAAATCCTATCAAAGTAATATTGCCCTGGAACTAGGTCTTTTCAACAAATTCACCTTTACAGGAGAATATTACACTACACAGCGTAAGGACATCCTGATGGACCGCGCTAACAACCCTTCAACCATGGGGCTTTCAGATACATCCAGGGCCAATGTGGGTGAAGCATACAGCCGTGGTGTGGACCTTTCTCTGAATTACTCCGCTAACTTTTCCAGCGACACCTGGCTGGAAGTAATGGGTAATTTTACTTATGCTACCGGCCGCTTTAAAGTATATGAAGAACCCAGTTATCTGGCCAATGAAAAATACCGTTCCCGTGTTGATTATCCCGTTGCCCAACAATGGGGATACATTGCTGAAAGACTTTTTGTAGATGATGAAGAAGCAAGGAACTCTCCCAGGCAAAACTTTGGCCCTTACGGCGGTGGTGATATCAAATACACAGATGTGAACAGGGATGGAGAGATCACTACGGCAGACAGGGTACCTATCGGCTATCCTACAACTCCGGAGATCACTTACGGCATTGGTTTTTCTATGGGATATAAAGCCTTTGACTTTTCTGTATTCTTCCAGGGCACTGCCCGGGAATCTTTCTGGATAGATCCGGCAGCAACTGCACCTTTTGTGAATGAATCACAATTGCTGAAAGCATATGCAGATGATCACTGGTCTGAGGACAATCGTAATGTTTACGCGTTATGGCCCAGGCTGAGTACTACACAGATGGATAATAATACCCAAAGAAGTACCTGGTTTATGCGTGATGGAAGTTTTCTGCGGCTCAAACAAGCAGAGCTTGGATACAATGTGCCTAAAAGCTTCCAGAGAAGGCTCCATACCAGTACCCTGCGCTTCTATCTGAATGCCACCAATCTGTTTGTACTCTCCAGCTTCAAACTATGGGATGTGGAACAAGGTGGAAAGGGGCTTGGTTATCCGTTGCAGCGGGTAGTTAACGTTGGTCTGAATATCACATTCAATTAAGCCATTAAAATCAGCAAGAAATGAAAATCAAATATACATGGAGGATCATAGTGGGGGCAATACTAGTATTGCCATTGCTGAACTCCTGCAAGAAATACCTGGATGTGGTGCCTGATTATGTAGCCACCATTGAGAATGCGTTCACCATGCGCAAAGAAGCAGAAAAATATCTTTTCACCTGTTACTCCTATTTACCGGCAGATGGCAACCCTTCTGCCAATCCGGGGCTTACCAGCGGTGATGAACTTTCTCTCATCTATCCGTTTGTAGCAAGCGCCCTGCAACCTCCGCCTTATCATATAGCACGCGGTTTCCAGAACGTGGTAGACCCTTATGCCAATTACTGGGACGGTACCCAACAAGGAAAAAAACTTTTCATCGGCCTGCGGGACTGCAATATTTTCCTGGAAAATATCAATAAAGTACCTGATATCAATAATGATGACAGAAGGCGTTGGATAGCAGAGGTGAAGTTCCTGAAAGCGTACTATCATTTCTACCTGTTACGCCATTATGGTCCTATTCCATTGATCAAGGAAAATCTGCCGCTTGAAGCAAGCAATGAAGCAGTAAGGGTTTACCGTGATCCGGTGGATTCCTGCTTTGAATACATCGTTAAACTGATGGATGAGGCAAAGGATGATCTGCCTGTAACAATTATTAACGAAACAGATGAGTTGGGCCGTATCACCAAACCTATCTGCCTTGCCATAAAGGCTAAAATACTGGTAACAGCTGCCAGCCCTCTGTTCAATGGCAACGCGGATTACTCTTCCTATGTAGATAACCGGGGCATCAAATTGTTCAACACAACGAAAGATGATACCAAATGGGTTAAAGCGGCAGAGGCCTGCAAAGAGGCTGTTGAGCTTTGCCAGGAGGTAGGTTTAAAACTCTACACTTTTATACCTGGCGCCTTGCAAACCCCGCTTGCTCCTGAAACAATCACGCAAATGAGCGTTCGCAATGCCGTAACAGAAAAATGGAATTCCGAGATCATCTGGGCCAACACAAACAGTATGAGCAACCCACTGCAGATCCTCAATATTCCACGCGGAATTGACCCTGCACAGGCTGGCAATACTGCTCCACGCGGACAAATGGCTCCGCCCCTGAAAATAGCAGAATTGTTCTATACCAAAAATGGCGTGCCCATCAATGAGGACAGAACATGGGATTACACTGGCCGTTACGGATTGCGTACTGCCGTTAACACAGAGCGGTTCAATATAGAAGAAGGCTATACTACTGCAGCATTACACTTTGACAGGGAAGACCGCTTTTACGCCAACATCGCTTTTGATGGCGGTAAATGGTATGGTTATGGTCAAACAGACGATACAAAAAGCATTACGCTTAAAGCCAAAAAGGGACAGGCATCCTCCCAGCAGGTAAACTTTTCTTATTCTACCACCGGTTACTGGGTAAAGAAACTGGTACACTTCCAGAATATTGTTGGTGCTAACTCTACCCTTACCATCAGGGATTATCCATGGCCTGAAATGAGGCTGGCAGATCTTTATCTGCTGTATGCTGAGGCATTGAATGAAAAGGACGGGCCTACGCCTGAAGCGCTGCGCTGGATCAATCTTGTAAGAACAAGAGCAGCCATCCCTTCTGTAGAAACTGCATGGACCACCTACGCAAAAAATCCTGCAGCTTATCAAACGAAAGACGGCTTCCGCAAGATCATTCACCAGGAACGCCTGATAGAACTGGCTTTTGAAGGTCATCGCTTTTATGATCTCCGCCGCTGGAAAGAAGCATTGAGTGTAATCAATGCACCTGTTACAGGATGGGACCTGGATCAGGCAACACCGGAAGCATATTACCGTGTACGCCCCATCTATACACAGACTTTCAGCCTGAAGGATTATTTCTGGCCTATCAGAGAAAATAACCTTACCGTGAACAGGAACCTGTTGCAGTCTCCGGGTTGGTAATATATTGTCATTACAATCAATTGATCATTCTATGCTTTACATAAAAATATTCAATATGAACAGGCGTCACATTCTTATACTATTACTGGGACTTTTCCTCTGGTCCTCCTGTAAGGAAAAAGGCCAGCTTATATACCTGGACGACAGTGCTCCTGCTCCTGCCCCGGTGACAGATGTTACTGTTATTCAGACAGCCGGCGGAGCCAAGCTGCATTACAAGATTCCTTCGGATAAAAACCTGCTTTATGTAAAAGCAGTGTATGATATCCAGCCAGGTGTATTAAGAGAAAGTAAAACTTCCCTTTTCAAAGACACGCTGATATTGGAAGGTTTTGGAGACGTAAAACCACATGATGTGAAAATATATTCCGTTGGCCGGAATAAAAAGGAATCCGCTCCCGTAAGTGCTACAGTTACACCCTTGGAACCTCCGGTGCATTCTGTATTTGCTACGCTCACGTTAAAAGAAACATTTGGCGGTGCTTCCGTTACATTTCAAAATCCTAACGAAGCCTCACTGGCCATTGTGCTGATGAGAGATACCACAGGAAGAGGAGATTGGACGGATGTAACTACCTATTACACGGCATCCCCCAAAGGAGCTTTCTCTGCACGCGGGTTTGATACCATTCCCATTAAGTTTGCCACGTATGTACGGGACCGTTGGAATAATAAGTCAGATACGCTTACCCTTACGCTCAAACCTATTTTTGAGACAAAACTGGACAGGCTTGGTTTCAAGGAAGTATCACTGCCTACAGACGTAAATATTGGCCACGTTTTCTCCAACCTGAGCCCACGTAACATCAGCTTTTTATTCAACAATATCTGGGGAACTGCCAATACCAATGATTGCTTCCACACAAGACCCAATGAACCTAAAATGCCGCAATGGTTTACTTTTGACATTGGTGCAGAAAGTAACCTGAGCCGGTTTAAACTCTATCATCGTGGAGGAACCAGCGGCTTCTACCGCGGAGGAGATCCAAAGAGATTCGAAATATGGGGTAGCAACAGCCCGAACACAAATGGCGACTTTGATGCCAGCTGGACATTATTAGCCACTTTCCAATCCGTAAAACCTTCCGGTTCTCCGCTAGGCACTAATACCAGCGAAGACGAAGCATTTGCCGTAACCAACGGAGAAGACTTTGAATTCCCTCCGGGTACACCATCCGTAAGGTATATCCGTTTCAAAACACTTGAAACATGGGGGCTGTTCCAGTATATCTATATTTCAGAACTGGTATTCTGGGGTGCTAAAAAGTAAAGACGTTTTTTTTAACTTATTAATTCAAGTCCAATGCAAAAATATCCTGTATGCCGCCTGCTGCTACCAGCATTGCTGGCCGTACTGTTCATATCCTGCAGTAAAATGGATGCTACCTACAAAGACTATGTAGTACCCAATGGTATTACCTATGTTGGAAGGGCTGACTCCATAAATGTGTACCCTGGCAGGAGTAGGATTAAACTAACATGGTTACGCGGCACCGATCCTAAAACCACTCAGGCAGTAGTTTACTGGAACAATAAAGCGGATTCCCTTGTTTTTCCTGTTCCGCAAAAAAATCCAAAGGATACCGTAAGCGTAATGCTCACCAATATGCAGGAGAATACCTACACATTCAACATCTACACAATGGATGCGGACAAAAACAGGTCTATCCGCGTAGATGTACAGGGTACGGTATATAATACCGTATATGAGTCCGTTATCCTCTCCCGCCCCATTGGCTCTGTTGCCATTGCCGGAGATGATGTAACATTGAACTGGCTTGCCGGAGATACGGCGTCCTTCAGCACTGAGATCAATTATGTGGACATTGCAGGCGTTGCGAAACGTACCTACATTGCCGCTAACGAAACTTCAATATTGCTGGAAGATGTACGGGAAGGTTCTTCCGTAACTTTCCGTTCTCTTTACAAACCATCTCCGCTTAGCCTGGATACTTTCTATACAGCCTATACTTCCAGGCCATTGAATATGGCAATTGCCAAACCGGTGAAACAAAGTTCATCCACTGCCACAACATTGGTGGATGGCAATCTCACTACTTTCTGGCAGCCATTGGCAGCAGACCGGACGGATGATAAAAAGGTATGGGTAACTGTAGATCTGAAAGCCCCTAAAGCTTTCAACCAGGTAAAACATTACTGGACGGTAGGGAATACTTTAATACAGAGCTATAAGGTGCTTGCCTCAAATGATGAGGCCATCTGGGAAACGCTGTATGAGAAAACATCAGCACCCGCTCTTACAGAAGACGCCAACTTTAATACTGTAACACGGCGTTACGTGAGGCTGGAATTCACCATCAAAACAGATGGTAACCTCAATGTGACGGAATTTGAAGTTTACAACAAACAATAGACAAAAAAGGCCAGGTTCTAACCTGGCCTTTTCTTATTGCTTCAGCGCTTCCCGCGCTATTACTATCTTTTGTATCTCCGAAGTACCTTCCCCTATCGTACACAACTTCGCATCCCGATAATATTTCTCTACCGGAAAATCCTTTGTATAACCATAGCCCCCAAAGATCTGCACCGCATCATTTGCTGTGCTTACCGCCACTTCAGAAGCATAGTACTTTGCCATGGCAGCCTGTTTGGTCATAGGCAGATGTTTATTCTTCATATCCGCTGCCTGCAGGGTAAGTAATTCCGCAGCGGCAATATTTGTGTGCATATCTGCCAGCTTAAAAGAGATGCCCTGGAAGTTGGCAATCGGCTGATCAAACTGATAACGTTCCTGTGAATATTTTAATGCGGCATCATAAGCACCCTTGGCAATACCCAGGGATAAAGCAGCGATGGAAATACGCCCGCCATCCAGTACTTTCATGGATTGAATAAAGCCTTCTCCTTCTTTGCCCAACAGGTTCTCTGCAGGAATACGGCAATTGTCGAAGATCATCTCTGCGGTTTCAGAAGCGCGCATGCCCAATTTATTTTCCTTCTTACCACCGCTAAAACCAGGTGTGCCTCTTTCTACGATAAAAGCACTCATACCACGGCTATCCCTTACTTCTCCCGTACGGGCTATCACCACAGCCACATCCCCGCTTTTTCCGTGTGTGATCCAGCATTTGGTACCATTGATCACCCATTCATTTCCTTCTTTACGTGCCACACATTTCATGTTCATGGCATCAGAGCCGGTATTGGGTTCCGTCAGGCCCCATGCGCCGATCCATTCTGCTGTAGCCAGTTTGGGAAGATATTTCTGTTTTTGTTCTTCATTTGCAAATTGGAGAATGTGCCCCGTGCACAGTGAATTATGTGCGGCCACACTTAATCCGATAGCGCCACAGATGCGTGACACCTCACTTACTACTGTAACGTATTCAAGATAACCCAGCCCGGAACCGCCGTATTGTTCTGGTACCAATACGCCCATCAGGCCCAGTTCACCCAGTTTTTTGAATAGTTCTACCGGAAAGGATTGTGTTTCATCCCATTCCAGGATATGGTGAGGTTGCATATGTGTTTTACCGAAATCGCGGATCACTTGCGCAATCTGTTGTTGCATTTCCGTTGGCTGAAAGTTCATAACCAGAATTTTGTTTTAATTGACCACTAAGTATTTTTCAAGTTTACGATAAATAGAGTCATCCACCAAAGCGATACCTTTAAGGCCCTCCACCTGGCTGAAAGGCCCGTGGCTATTGCGATATCTTATGATCACACGGGCCAGTTTCGTGTTGATGTATGGATGATCGGCCAAAGATTTTTCATCTGTCTCATTGAGATCGATCTTTCTTAGTGAAACATCACCCAGCCGTAACAACGGTTGAATTTTATTAAATACAGAATCCGCCAAACCATAGGTTTCTCCCACCTGGGCAATGGAATGAAAGCCCCCCAGCCGCTCCCGGAAGTATATGATCCTCCTGGCCAGTACGGGTCCGATGCCGGGTAACTGTTCCCATAGTAAGGAGTCCGCAGTATTAATATCCACTACCAATGTCTTGCGAACAAACCGGGGGAAGCTATCCCTTTTAGAAAAAGTCCTATGCCGGAACTGCGGCCTTTCAGCAACCGTATCCTTCATCATCTCATGCAATTGCCTTGCAGCAGCATGAAACCCTGTTGTATCTGTAAAAGCAATATCCGAACGGAAATAAGACCAGGCAATTGGTACACACCAGAGCAGTACTATCAGGCTTAACAAACAGGCAATTCCTGTACGCTCACGGCGGGAAAAAGTGAAAAATTCTTTTAACACAAACAATGGATTATTACGTAAGGGAAGGTCGTATTTTTATTCCATCCTTACAAATCCACTTCCAGCCCATCATATGCCAGTGCCATCCCCTCCGGCAGCGTGGGGTTTACTTCTGCATGCAGGCCAAGCTGGTGGCTGATGTGCGTGAAATACACCTGGGGTATCTGTAATTCTTTTCCCAGCGCAATAGCTTCGTCCAGGGTGAAATGGGAGATATGCTGCTCCCGGCGGAGCGCATTCAGCACTAATACCTTTGAGCCTTTGATCTTTTCTTTTTCTTCCGGCGCTATGTAATTAGCATCCGTGATGTAAGTAAAATCACCGAAGCGGAAGCCCAGTACCGGCATTTTATGGTGCATCACATTGATGGGAATGAACTGCAGGCCATTGATCACAAAAGGATCGTCCATAATGGTGCGAAGGTTCATTTCCGGTATGCCGGGGTATTTAAAATCGGCGAAAGCATAAGAAAATTCACGAATGATCACATTCTGTGAAAAGTCCGATGCATAGATATCAATGGGTTGTTGCTGAAAATAATTGAATGCCCGGATGTCGTCCATCCCGGCAATATGGTCTTTATGAGAATGTGTGATCAATACGGCTTCCAGGTGTTTTACCTGTGCGCGTAACATCTGGTAACGGAAATCGGGTGTGGTATCCACTACAATATTCCCTGCGTCTGAGGCAATCAGGATGCTGCTGCGCAACCGTTTGTCGCGCGGATCATGAGATGCACATATTTTACAGGGGCAGGCAATAACCGGTACGCCTTGTGAAGTGCCCGTTCCGAGGAATGTAACTTTCAAAACGCAGGCAATTATTCTGGTGTTTCTGTTGGATTTTCTTCTGCAGGAGCGGCGGAGGTTTCTTCTGTTCCGTTGCTTTCTGCCGCATCTTCTGCATCGCGGTTATCTTTGATCTGCCGGTACAGCTTTTGTGACTCCGGCGTCAGGAAACCTTCTTCCAGGGTAATAGAAGGCAGGATGTCCATCAATGTATTGATCTTACCTTCCATGTTCAGGAATTTATTGACCACTACCACTTTCTTGTGTTCCAGTATACAGTAACCGGAATTGAAGGTGCCTTTCTCGTACCGCAGTATATACTTCGCCTCTTCAAATATCTTTTCCAGCTTCGCCAGATTGTTGGGGGTACTTTTCAGGTTCATGATTTCTCCTTTTTTTATCCGCTATTTACTCACCATCCGGGCCACCGGAACGATCATTTCTTCCAGGGAAATGCCGCCGTGCTGGAATGTATTGCGGTAATAGTTCACGAAATAATTATAATTGTTGGGATAGCAAAGATACCCGTCTTCGCGCGCAAAGATATAAGAAGAATTGACATTTGGCCTCGGCAGGCCCGCTTCCTTAGGATCACGGAAGGCCAGCACCTCTTTTGGATCGTAGTTTAAGTTGCGGCCGTGTTTATAGCGCAGATTGGTGGTGGTCTGCTTATCCCCGATCACTTTTACCGGGTTTTTCACCCTTACGCTGCCGTGGTCTGTGGCAATGATAAGGTTCACCTTTTTATCCGCTATCCGTTTTAAAGCCTGGTACAGCGGGGAATGTTCAAACCAGCTGGCTGTAATGGAACGGTAGGCAATTTCATCTGCTGCCAGTTCTTTGAGTACTTCCATCTCCGTACGGGCATGGCTGAGCATGTCCACAAAATTATAAACGATCACATTCAGCGGAAAATCCAGCAGATTATGGATGTTATTCACCATATGCTGCCCGTCCGCATGGTTGGTCACTTTGGTATAAGAGAACCGCGGGTCCATTTTCAGGCGTGCCAGCTGCTCTTTCAGAAAATATTCTTCATGCAGGTTCTTTCCTCCCTCCTCATCATCATTCCGCCATTCCTGGGGAAATTTGGCTTCGATATCTATGGGTAACATCCCTGCAAATATGGCATTGCGGCTATATTGCGTGGAAGTGGGGAGAATACTGTAAATAGTTTCTTCGTCTATCAGGCGGAAGGATTCTGCGAAAATAGGCTGGATCACTTTCCACTGGTCGTACCGCAGATTGTCTATCAGAATGAAGAAGTTAGGCACATTGGGGTCCAGGTTGGGCACCACTTTCTGTGCAAACAAAGTATGGCTCATAACAGGAGCATCTTTTGCTTTTGGCTGCATCCAGCTGCTGTAGTTGCGGGCAATGAACTTGGCAAATTCCGCGTTGGCTTCAGCTTTCTGGGAATGCAGTATTTCCATCATTTCCGGGCTGTCGCTTTTGCTCATTTCCATTTCCCAGTACACCAGCTTTTTATAGATCTCGGCCCATTCGGCATGGTCCGGGTTATCGTTCAGGGCCATGAACAAAGTGCGAAACTGCTGCTGATAGGCCGTGGTGGTCTTTTCAGCCACCAGCCTTTTATTGTCTATGATCTTTTTAAGGGAAAGCAATACCTGGTTCGGGTTCACGGGTTTGATCAGGTAATCCGTGATCTGGGAGCCAATGGCATCGTCCATCACGTTCTCCGCCTCATTCTTCGTGATCATCACGATGGGGATCTGCTGGTTGATCTCCTTGATCTTACCCAAAGTTTCCAGGCCGGTGATCCCGGGCATGGATTCGTCGAGCAGCACTACATCTACGATATTTTCTTTGAGGAACTCCAGGGCATCATAGCCGTTTGTGAGGGCGGAAACTTTATAGCCTTTGTTTTCGAGGAAAATGATCTGCGATTTCAAAGATTCTATTTCATCATCTACCCAGAGTATGTTGATTTGGTTCATGTAGCTTTTTTGGTACTGCTTAAAATTACCACTATCTGTCAAAAATCATTCCTCCAAAATATGGCAATCTCCAACAATTTGTTAAAAAATAGGGAAAGGTAGCTGGTTTGATGGGGGAACAGCAAGCGAGCCGCGTCTATTTAGTAAATTACAGACTGTCACATAATACCTTTCTACCGGAAAAGTTACATCCAAATCTGTAGCTTTGCACCGATAGTTTTTAAAACATCCGAATGACTGACCGCAAACGAAAGATTGTGAACGACCCTGTCCACGGGTTCATTACCATCGATCATCCATTGATATTCAGCATTATCTCTCATCCCTGTTACCAGCGATTACGCCGGATCCACCAGATGGCAATGGCGCACCTGGTGTACCCCGGAGCTATGCATACCCGCTTTCATCACAGTATGGGCGCTTACCATTTGATGAGCTGCGCCCTCACCGAACTTAAGGCTAAAGGGGTGGATATTACGGAAGAAGAGGAAGTTGCCGCTAAAATGGCCATATTATTGCATGACATAGGACACGGTCCTTACTCCCATGCTTTAGAGCATACCCTCGTGGAAGGCGTATCACATGAAGAGATCTCTCAATTGTTAATGCAGCGCCTGAACCGGGAAATGAACGGAGCACTGGACCTCACATTAAAGATCTTTAACGACAAGTATCATAAAAAATTCCTGCATCAATTGGTTTCCAGCCAGTTGGATGTAGATAGATTAGATTACCTCAGCAGGGACAGCTTTTATACAGGAGTTTCCGAAGGGGTGATCAGCTACGACAGGATCATAAAAATGCTCACCGTATATAATGGTGAGCTGATGGTAGAAGAGAAAGGCATTAATTCCATAGAAAAGTTCATCGTTGCCCGCAGGCTGATGTACTGGCAGGTGTACCTTCACAAAACCGTATTAAGTGCGGAAAACATGCTGGTACAGATCCTTCACCGGGCTAAATCACTGGCTATCAAGGGAGAAGAACTTTTTTGCTCGCCGGCCCTTCACTATTTCTTATATAATAAGATAGGCAGGGTGGAATTTGAGGGGGATGAAAAATGCCTTACAAAATTCTGTTTATTAGATGACTATGATATTATGGGGGCCATTAAAGTATGGTGCCAACACCCGGATAAGGTCCTGAGCCTGCTATGCCAATGGCTGGTAAACAGGGAGTTATTCAAAGTCACCCTCAGCAATGAGCCATTTGACGCCAGCCGGGTGGAAGATCTGAAAGAAAAAGTGAAGCAAAGGTGGGATTTGACCAATGAAGAGGCAGAATACCTGGTATTTACGGATACTGCCAGTCTAAAAGCCTATGACTCAATCGATGAAAAGATCAATATTCTATTTAAAGATGGCACCGTGAGAGATATTTCTTCGGTAGATAATGCCCTTGTGTCGCAAACATTGGCACGACCGATAAAAAAATTCTACATTTGTCATCCAAAATTCTAGGCTAACAACGTTTTATACGAACTTAACATGTTATCGAATCTATTCATATTAAGCGTAGGCAGCCGGAACGGTAACATTTCAATTATTAACTATGCAATTTAGCGCATTACAGCTGGCTACCATCCTGAATGGGAAGCTGGAAGGAGACCCGGAAGTGAAGGTGCACAATATCGCCAAGATCGAAGAGGCAGGGGATGGCATGCTGAGTTTTATTGCCAATCCCAAATATGAGGAATTCCTTTACACAACCCAGGCGTCTATCCTGGTGGTAAACGATTCCCTGGAGATCGAAGGCACTATTAAGCCCACACTGATCAGGGTAAAGGATGCTTACAGCTCCTTTGCGTTGCTGCTGGAGAAATACCAGCAAATGGTAGGTGCTGGTGCAAAAACCGGCATTCAGCAACCATCCCACGTGCCTGCTACCGTTAAAATGGGGCAGAACGTGTTCATTGGCGCTTTTGCTTACCTCGGCGAAAACGTAGTGCTTGGAGATAATGTGAAGATCTACCCCGGCGTATACCTGGGAGACAATGTGAAGATCAATAGTGGCTCCGTACTTTACCCCGGTGTAAAGGTCTATGATAATTGCGTACTGGGTAACCGTGTGATCCTGCATGCAGGTTGTGTAATAGGCGGTGATGGATTTGGATTCGCTCCCCAGGCAGATGGTACTTATAAAAAAGTACCACAGGTGGGCAACGTAGTGATCCACGACGATGTAGAAATTGGCGCCAATACTACTATAGACAGGGCCACCATGGGTTCTACCATTATTCATTCAGGCGTAAAGCTGGATAACCTCATCCAGATAGCTCATAACGTGGAAATAGGCAGCAGCACTGTAATTGCTGCACAAACAGGCGTTTCCGGAAGTACCAAGATCGGTAAGAATTGTGTGATCGGAGGGCAGGTTGGCATTGTTGGGCACATCCAGATTGCGGATGGCACAAAGATCAATGCGCAAAGCGGCCTTTCTAAATCAATAACCTCTCCCAACACGTCTTTGACCGGTTCCCCGGCATATGATTATAAAAGTTCACTGAAAAGTCAGGCAATTTTTAGAAATTTGCCCGATCTTGAAAAGCGGGTGAAGGAGTTGGAGGAGATGGTGAAACAACTGTTATCTGAAAAAGAAGGGGTATAACCACGTTAGTTAGGAGATTTTAAACGCACTGAATACGAGCTTATAATGATGGAAAATCAGCAGCAGAACCAACAAACCCTAAAAGGCCCCGTAACCATTTCGGGTGTTGGTTTGCATACAGGATCGCACGTGAATATGACCCTTAAGCCGGCTATGCCCGGCTTTGGTATTAAATTCCAACGCATTGACCTTCCGGATCAACCGATCGTGAAAGCTGATGTGGATTATGTGGTAGATACTGCCCGGGGTACAACACTGGAGCATAATGGCGCCCGTGTAAGCACTGTGGAACACATCCTGGCTGCTCTCGTAGGTATGGGTGTAGATAACGTACTGATAGAACTGAACGGTCCCGAGATCCCCATCATGGATGGAAGCTCCATGCCCTTTATTGAGATCATAGAAGAAGTAGGCATACAGGAACAGGATGCTAAAAAGGTATATTACTCCATCGATACCAATATCAACTATTATGATGATGTAAAGAAGGTAGAAATGGTAGCCCTCCCTGCTATTGACTATCGCATCACTGCACTGATAGACTTCAACTCCCAGGTACTGGGTACCCAGCACGCCAATCTTAAAAGCCTGGCTGATTTCAAAAAGGAAATAGCACCCTGCCGCACTTTCGTTTTCCTGCATGAACTGGAATACCTGCTCGCAAATAACCTAATCAAAGGCGGAGACATCAACAACGCCATTGTTGTGGTAGATAAGCAAATGACAGAAGCAGAACTGGCCCGCCTGGCTACTGCTTTTGGACGTGATACGATCTCTGTACAAAGAGAAGGTATCCTCAACAACGCACAACTGCACTTCCCCAATGAACCGGCCCGCCATAAGCTGCTGGACATTGTGGGAGATCTTGCCCTGATCGGTTTCCCTATCAAGGCACATATCATTGCTAACCGTCCCGGTCATGCCTCCAATGTGGAGTTTGCCCGGAAGATCAAAGCATACATCAAAAAGAACAAGCACAATAAGGACGTTCCTATTTACGATCCTAATCAACCTGCTATCTTTGATATCCGCCGTATCGAAAAAACCTTGCCCCACCGCTACCCTATGCTGTTGGTAGACAAGATCATTGAACTGAGCGACACCCGTGTGGTTGGTATCAAGAATGTTACTTTTAACGAACATTTTTTCCAGGGGCACTTTCCCGGAAATCCCGTGATGCCGGGTGTATTGCAATGTGAGGCGCTGGCACAGGTGGGTGGTATCCTGGCACTGAACCCTTTACCGGACCCGGAAAACTATGATACCTATTTTCTGAAGATCGATAATTGTAAATTCAAACAAAAGGTATTACCCGGTGATACCATGATCCTGAAGATGGAGCTGTTAAGCCCCATCCGCAGAGGTCTCGTTGAAATGCGCGGTACGGTATTCATTGGCAACAAAGTAGCTACAGAAGCTGACATGGTTGCCCAAATTGTTAAACGCGAAGGAAAATAACAGCATGATTCATCCGCTCACTTACATTCATCCGGACGCCAAAGTTGCGCCCAATGTAAAGATCGATCCGTTTACCGTTATTCATAAGAATGTTGAGATCGGGGAAGGCACCTGGATCGGCTCCAATGTGACCATCATGGAAGGCGCCCGCATTGGCAAAAACTGCCGCATCTTCCCCGGAGCTGTTATCTCTGCCATTCCACAGGACCTCAAATTTGAAGGCGAGGACACCAGTGTGGAAATAGGAAATAATACTACTATCCGCGAATATGTAACCATTAACCGTGGTACAAAAGATCGTTTGAAGACCATCATCGGAAACAACTGCCTGATCATGGCTTACAGCCATATTGCGCACGATTGCCATGTTGGTAACAATTGCGTTTTCTCTAACAATACTACCCTGGCAGGGCATATCACCGTAGGTGACCATGTTGTGCTGGCTGGTATGGTGGCTGTTCAGCAGTTCTGTAAAATAGGCAACCATGCTTTTGTAACCGGCGGTTCGCTGGTCCGCAAAGATGTGCCCCCCTATGTTAAAGCTGCCCGCGAACCGCTCTCCTATGTGGGTGTAAATTCCGTAGGTCTGAAACGCAGAGGTTTTACCCTTGAAAAGATCAATCACATCCTGGATATCTATCGTATCCTCTTCGTAAAAGGAAACAATATTTCCAAAGCTATCCGTATCATAGAAGCCGAATTCCCGGCCACAGATGAAAGAGATGAAATACTCTCCTTCATCCGCGATTCAGGCCGCGGCATTATGAGAGGATATAGTACAAGGGCAAATGACGATCTCGCTTAACCAGGTAGGAAAGCGATATAATTACGACTGGATCTTCCGTCGTTTCTCCTTTACATTTACCGGTACTGGACATTACGCCATACTTGGGGCCAACGGTTCCGGTAAATCTACTTTGCTCCAGATCATCAGCGGCCATCACCATCACAGTGAAGGCAGTATAGCATATCAATCAGCAGAAGGGAAAACCCTCCCGCAGGACCAGTTCTTCCGCCATAGCGCCATTGTAGCACCTTACCTGGAGCTGGTGGAAGAATTCACCCTGGAAGAATGTTTCGGGTTCCATCTCCATTTCAAATCTTTTCTCCCCGGCTTAACACCAAAAGAAATTGCCCAAACCGTTGGCCTGGAAAAAGCCTGGCGCAAACAGGTGCGCAATTTTTCTTCCGGCATGAAACAACGGGCAAGGCTGGCCCTCGCCATTTTTTCAGACGTTCCCGTACTCCTGCTGGATGAGCCATGCACCAACCTGGATGCAGATGGCGTAAGCCTTTATCAGCAACTGATCAGTAAGTATTGCAGCAACCGTATGGTGATCGTGAGCTCAAACGAAGAAGCAGAATACGGTTTTTGTAAAGAAAGAATTCATATTACAGACTATAAGTAGTGCCTCGCAAATGGTATTTTGCAGGCGGATTTTTAATTCATGTAACTGCACAACCTATGAGCTTGCCGAACAAAAAAGTCATTAATGGATGGGCCATGTACGATTGGGCCAATTCCGTGTACAACCTGGTGATCACCACCACCTTCTTCCCAATATATTTTATTGGTGTAACGGAGGCCAGATTCGGTGGAGACATTGTCAGCTTCTTCGGATATTCCATCAAGAATTCCGTATTGTTCGACTATGCGCTGTCTTTTGCTTACCTCCTGATTGCCATCAGTCTTCCTATCCTATCCTCAATTGCAGATACACGTGGTAATAAAAAGAATTTCCTCCGGTTCTTCTGTTATGTAGGTGCTATCTCCTGCGGAGCATTGTACTTCTTCACAAAAGATACTATTGAATACGGTACTATCTGTTTTATTCTGGCTGCCATCGGGTATTGCGGCGGGCTCGTGTTCTACAACTCCTATCTTCCTGAAATAGCGCCCGTAGAGTATCGCGACAGGGTGAGCGCCCGTGGTTACTCCTTTGGATATATTGGCAGTGTGCTGCTACAATTGATCGGGTTTGCCATTGTATTGATCAAACCCTTGGGAATAGATGATGCGATGGCCGTACGGATCACTTTTCTGCTCGTAGGGCTATGGTGGCTGGGTTTCGCACAGATCACATTTAAACGCCTGCCCAGATCCATGCCTACTGTAGATCAGCATTCCAAAAACGTATTTACGGAAGGATTCATTGAACTGAAGAAAGTATATGCACAGGTACGCGTAATGCCGGTACTGAAAAGATATTTACGCGCCTTCTTCTTTTACAGCATGGGCGTACAGACCGTAATGATGGTAGCCACCATTTTTGCAAGCAAAGAACTAAAAATGGAAAGCAGCAACCTGATTGCCTGCGTGGTACTGATCCAGCTCGTAGCTATACTTGGTGCATGGGGCATGGCCCGGTTATCTGAAAGATATGGTAACTTCAATGTATTGATCTTAACCGTACTGCTGTGGATAGGAGTTTGCTTATGTGCTTATTTCGTTCAAACAGAAATGCAATTCTATCTTTTAGCCGTATTGGTAGGCCTGGTGATGGGAGGTATTCAATCGCTCAGCCGTTCTACTTATGCAAAGCTGATCCCGGAAACAAAGGATACCACTTCCTTCTTCAGTTACTACGATGTAACGGAAAAGTTCGCGATCGTAATTGGCCTGTTCAGCTTTGGCTGGATAGACCATATTTCCGGCAACATGCGCAACTCCGTACTGGTACTGATAGGCTTTTTCTCCATCGGGCTTATCTGGCTTTTTTCTGCTTTAGATAAACAACGTAGATTAGCAAAACATGAAGCTTCACACAATTAATACCGGATTATTTAAACTTGACGGAGGCGCCATGTTTGGCGTAGTGCCTAAAACCTTGTGGCAGAAACTGAATCCTCCGGACGAGAATAATATGTGCACCTGGGCCATGCGCTGCCTGCTGGTAGAAGATGGCAACCGCCTTGTGCTGATCGATAACGGCATCGGGAATAAACAGGACGATAAGTTCTTCAGCCATTATTATCTCCATGGAGATGACACGCTGGACAAATCACTGGCCGCCGCAGGTTATCACCGCAACGATATCACAGATGTATTCCTCACACACCTTCACTTTGACCATTGCGGCGGAAGTATTGAGCGGGAAGGAGATCACCTGGTACCTGCCTTCAAAAATGCACATTACTGGAGCAATGCCGCACACTGGAAATGGGCCGTAAACCCTAACGACCGGGAGAAAGCATCTTTCCTGAAAGAAAACATCCTGCCCATTGAAAAAAGCGGGCAGCTGCAATTCATAGAACAACACGACGGGGTTTCTTTTACAGACCACATCCGGGTACGTTTTGCCTATGGGCATACAGATGCCATGATGCTGCCGGAGATCCGTTACAACGGTCATACTATCATCTATATGGCAGACCTGCTGCCTTCCGCCGCGCATATTCCATTACCTTATGTAATGGCGTATGATATGTTTCCGCTGACCACATTGGAAGAGAAAAAACGTTTTCTCACGGAAGCCAACGAAAGGCAATATGTTCTCTATTTTGAGCACGATCCTGCTAATGAATGTGGTATCTTACAGTCCACCGAAAAAGGTATCCGGCTGAAAGAATCGTTTCCGTTAAGTGCCCTCTAATACTAAAAATCTTAAGTTATGTATAAATACATTTTGCCCGTTGCCGTATTGATAAGCCTGGCTGCCTGCCAGGGTAGCAACAAAGGCCCAGCACAGGACGAAGCTGTTATTAAAGATTCCCTGGCAGTAGATTCTCTTTCAGGTGTGGTGATGAACATCCACGATGAAGGCATGGCTAAGATGATGGTGATCCGCCGTCTTAAAACCCGTGTAACAGAAGTAACGGACAGCCTGCAAAAGAAGAAAGTCAATGCTGCTGCCTATACAGCAGCCGGCGTATTGCTGGACAGTGCAAACAATGCCATGAACACCTGGATGCATGCATATGATATGCAGATGCAGGGTAAAAGCATAGCAGAGAAAAAAGCATACCTGGAAACAGAAGAGAAGAAGATCAGCGACGTAAAGGCCCTGATGCTGAAGAGCATCCAGGATGCTAAAGGTCTCTTGAAAGAGGAATAGGTTTTTCATATCTTGGATCAGCAAAAAATAACCCACCATGGCAAATCAGGAAGCATTTCTCGAATACATCAGGAACGGTTACACCTTCAAGGGAGAACATTTTAAACTGGGCTGCGCCATGCTGAATGGCGAAGTAGTGTCCGGCGCAGATGTGCTGCTCCCATTAAAAACATTAAACCGCCACGGCCTTATAGCCGGTGCCACCGGTACCGGTAAAACCAAAACCCTGCAGGTGATTGCAGAAGGATTAAGCGATGCCAGCGTACCAGTTATGCTCATGGATATCAAAGGAGACCTCAGCGGAATTGCCGCAGCAGGCGCCTCCAATCCAAAGATAGAAGAACGGTATGCTAAAATAGGCGGTACTTATAAACCTACTGCCTATCCGGTAGAATTACTGACCCTTAGTAAGGAAAAAGGTGCCCGCCTCCGTGCTACAGTCAGCGAATTCGGCCCCGTGTTGTTATCCAAAATACTGGAACTGAACGATACGCAATCAGGGTTCGTAGCCATGGTTTTCAAATACTGCGACGATAATAAACTGCCTTTACTGGACCTGAAGGATTTCAAAAAAGTATTGCAGTATGTAAGTGATGAGGGCAAAAAGGAACTGGAAAAAGATTACGGTAAGATCTCAACCACCTCTACCGGCACTATCCTGCGCAAGGTGATAGAGCTGGAACAACAGGGTGCAGAAATATTTTTTGGAGAGAAGTCGTTTGAGGTAGATGATCTCATGCACATCAGCGATGATGGACGTGGCAAGATCTCCATCGTACGGGTTACAGACCTGCAGGACAGGCCCAAACTCTTTTCCACTTTTATGCTCAGCCTCCTGGCGGAACTCTATGCCAGCCTCCCTGAAGAAGGTGACCTGGATAAACCCAAGCTGGTGATGTTCATAGATGAGGCGCACCTGATCTTCCAGGAAGCCAGCGATGCATTGTTGCAACAGATTGAAACCATCATCAAACTGATCCGTTCAAAAGGTGTGGGTATTTTCTTCTGTACCCAAAACCCGATGGATGTACCTCCTTCTGTATTAGGCCAGTTAGGTTTGAAAGTGCAGCATGCGCTGCGTGCCTTTACTGCTAATGACCGTAAATCCATCAAACAAACAGCAGAGAACTATCCGCTGTCTGATTTCTATAAAACAGACGAACTCCTTACCCAGATAGGGATCGGGGAAGCTTTGGTAACCTGCCTCAGTGAAAAAGGCACACCTACGCCACTGGCAGCTACGATGCTGGTATCTCCACGTTCCCGCATGGATATTTTGAGCGATGCGGAAATAGATGCATTGGTGAATGCTTCCAAACTGGTTAAAAAATACAACCAGGAAATAGATAGTGAAAGCGCTTACGAGATCCTGAATGCCAAACTGGAAGAAGCAGCTGAAAAGAGTAAACAGGAAGAAGCGGAAGCTCCTGCCAAAAAAGGGAAAGAGAAAGAAGAGAAAGGTTTACTGGAAACTATGATGAGTAGTTCTGCTGCCCGCCAGGTAGGCCGTACCGCGGCGAATGTGATCACCCGCAGCTTGCTGGGTGCATTAGGTTTAGGAGGCCGTAGTAAGAAAAAGGGAACGAGCTGGTTTTAAAAATGAATGAACATGGCACTCCTTTATTTCATTCCTGTAACACTGCTATTAGGTCTGCTGGCGCTATTGTTCTGGAAAAAGCCACGTAAGAACATTAACCTGGCGATCGGATACAGAACCACCAGGGCTATGAGAAGTCAGCACACCTGGGATTTTGCGCAGGTATACAATGCAAAAATGATGTTTAATCTAAGTATCATTTTTATACTGGCAGGTACGCCGGTGCTGCTGCTCCTTGGTTATTTGTTCCATGTGGCCGTGTCTTTTATTACCGCTTTTGTATTCATTATGCTGGAGACCTTTCTTCCTATTTACTTTACTGAAAAGAAACTGAAACAACTGTTCGACAAAAATGGTAATCCGATAAAATAGTTATTATGGCATCTCCGATCAAAACAGGCCTTTGCTCCTATGGCCACAGCGGTTACGCATTCCACGCACCTTTTATACACGTGCACCCGGGATTTGAACTGACTGCAGTAGTAGAACGCAGCAAACATCTCACACAACAACGTTATCCGTATGTAAAGATCTACGGAGCAGTAACCGATCTGTTCAAAGACACTTCCCTGGAACTGATTGTGGTGAATACCCCCAATCATACCCACTACGAATATGCAAAAGCTGCCTTGCTGGCCGGCAAACATGTGATCGTGGAAAAACCTTTCACCGTTACCACCGCAGAAGGTGAAGAACTGTTGCAACTTGCGGCCTCTAAGAAACTTTTGCTGAGTGTTTACCAGAACCGCCGGTACGACAGTGATTATAAGATCGTGAAGAAAGTAGTAGAGGAGGGATTATTAGGCGATATACTGGAAGTGGAATTTCACTACGACCGTTTTAAAGAAGAACTCAGTTATAAGGCACATAAAGAAGTGGCCAATAATGGTACGGGCGCATTGTACGACCTGGGTTCCCATCTGATAGATCAGGCACTGACCATTTTCGGCATGCCAAAGGCTGTATTTGGAGATGTACGTATGATCCGCACAAATTCCGTAGTAGACGATTATTTTGAACTGCTGCTGTATTACGATCAATTGCGCGTACGCCTTAAATCTTCTTACCTGGTAAGGGAAGCCCTGCCAGCCTATCTCCTCCATGGAAGGAAAGGCTCTTTCATCAAATCTAAATCCGATGTACAGGAAGCACTGCTCATGAAAGGCGTGTTACCTGATACGCCGGATTGGGGAGCTGAAACGCCTGCTGAATGGGGTTTGCTGCACACAGAGAAAAATGGTGTTGCAGTGAAAGAATTCCTGCCTTCTGTAAATGGTAACTACCTGGATTATTACCAGGGCATTTATGCCGCGATAAGAGAGGGTAAACCAAATCCGGTAACAGGGGAAGAAGGATTGAACGTAGTGAAGGTGATAGAAGCTGCATTCAAGAGCAGCAAAGAAGGGAAGGTTATTACACTTTAGAATAGGCTACGGCGGTGAGGATGCTTAGGCTATGTTTTAAGTATCCTCACTTGCTGATGGTAATAGCACAGGCTTATACTTTAAGCACCTTCAATTACTATTGCTAAACTTTCACTGCTACCAATACCCCATCCTTATCGCGCAGTACACATTTCTCTGCAATTAAGAACTGCAGTGTTGTGAGTACCCTATCCTCCGGCGCATCTATATTTTGCATTAATGTTTCTATTGTAGTTTCTGTTTGCAGCGCAGCTAAAATGGCAGTAGCCAGTTCCCCGAACTCTTTAGGCCGTAATGCTCCTTTCTGCTTTTTCACACACACATCGCATACACCACAGGGCTGCGCATCCTTTTCCCCGAAATAAGCCACCAGTTGCTGTGTACGGCAGGTATCCTTGTCACGCAGGTACTGTGCGATGGCTTCTATCCTTTCTTCCATGGCTTCCCTCCTGCGTTTCAGGAGGGCCTGGTCAATGGTGAGATGTTGTACTGCCACGCGCTCCTGCAGGAAACTCAATTGTGGTTTGTCTTTACGGGGCTGGTATTTTACGATAGCCTGCCGGTGTAACAACTGCAGATCATGCACTACATCCTGTTCATCTATCTGCATCAGCTTAGCCAGCTGCCGTTCAAAGATGGGCACCACATCATCAAAGATGCCGCCATAAGTACGTAGTAAAGTTTTAAGCAATGGCTCCATAGCAGGGTTCAGCTGCTCGTATTCATATAACCGGTCCCTGCCGGTTACAAACTCCAGCTTTGAGGGAATGAATATACTTTCGCTGAGTTGCCATACGCCTTCCTGTTCCAGTATGCGCAACGTGCTGAATGCAACTGTAATGTTGAGGGAAAACCGTTTTACAAAATCATTGATGTCAAAATCATAGTACACGCCTTCTATGCTGCCCACCGGCACCTGCAGGTAATTCACCACCCCCTGGTAGACCTCTTTGATCTGTTCCAGTGAAGGGAATTGCAGGGCAATCCGTTCTTTCATTTCTGTGATATCCCGCTCCTTGTACAACAGTACGGCATATGCTTTTTGTTCATCCCTTCCTGCGCGGCCCGCCTCCTGGTAATAAGCTTCAATACTATCCGGCACATCCGCATGGATCACCATGCGTACATCCGGTTTATCGATGCCCATGCCAAAAGCATTGGTACATACCATTACCCGTATTGCGTTATTGATCCAGGCTTCCTGCCTTGTACTACGTTCTGCGGATGATAACCCGGCATGATAGTAACTGGCGGTGATCCCCTGGTTACTCAGTAATCCGGCGATCTCTTTTGTTTGTCTGCGGTTCCGGCAATAAATAATAGCGCTGCCCGGCACACGGTCCAGTATCTGGCGGATGCGGGTGAGTTTACCTTCTTCCTCCGCCACGCTGTAAGAGAGATTGGCACGTGCAAAGCTTTTCACAAAAATAGCCGGATCCTCCAGCAGCAAGCGTTCGCAAATATCTTCTTTTACTTTGGGTGTGGCCGTAGCCGTTAGTGCAAGGATGGGTGCTTCAGGGAAAAGCTCGCGGATGGTAGCTACCTGCAAATACGCGGGGCGAAAATCGTAGCCCCATTGGGAGATGCAATGTGCTTCGTCTACAGCAATGAGTTTAACCGGCAGCACTTCGCAGAACCATCTGAAACGCCTGCTTTGCAAGCGTTCCGGGGAAACATAGAGGAATTTTATTTCTCCTTCCCGAGCCATGATCATTACCTTCTCCACATCCCTTGCATGCATGCCGGCATAGATAGCAAAAGCAGGTATACCTCTTTTATTCAGGTTCTCCACCTGGTCTTTCATCAGCGCAATGAGTGGCGTGATCACCATACATAACCCGTCGTTCATCATAGCGGGCACCTGGAAGCAAATAGATTTACCGCCACCGGTAGGTAAAAGCGCAAGTGTATCCCGGCCACTGGCCACAGATGCAATGATCTCTTCCTGCATGGGCCGGAATTGCTGGTGCCCCCAGAACTTTTGTAATATGGAAAGTGCAGATGACATGTTTATTCTTTCTGTAAATAGGGTAAAGACCAGCCTTTACGTAAGGCTGTTAACCGGATGGCGATCACCAGCAGAATGCTGGCCACCATGTTCCAGTCTTCATCCACACCTGCATAACGCAACCCTATATATAATGCGGCACCCGCCAAACAAGCCGTGGCATAGATCTGGCGGCTGAAGATCAACGGTATTTCATTCACCATCATATCCCTGATCACCCCGCCAAAAATGGCAGAGATCATACCCAGGATCACAGCGGCCCAGGGATGTACCCCATAGAACAAGGCCTTCTGTAAACCTATTACTGTATAAAAACCAATACCAATGGTATCGAACACAAAGATAGACCGCCGGAAACGCAGCAGGCGTGCACGGAAAAGGATGGTTACCAATACCCCCAGGGCAATGGCAACAATGTAATTCTTATCTCCTACCCATACAGGCCTTACCCCAAGGATCAGATCCCGCAGGGTACCACCGCCAATGGAAGTCACAAAAGCGGTGAAGCTCACCCCAAAGATATCGTGGTACATTTTCTTATCCCAGGCCGCGAGTGCGCCGGATATGGCAAATACGAATGTGCCGATAAGGTCTAACCAGTATATCATTTCCTGAACGAATTATGATATACGAATTAACGATAAAAATCCTTACAGCACTTTTTTAAATCTCAAACGTACGGAGTTAATGGCCAGTACCACATCGGATAATCCCATAATAAGGGCGCCGATAATGGGGTTGAGATAGCCTAAAGCAGCCACGGGAATGGCCACCACATTGTATATAAACGCCCAGAAGAGGTTCTGTTTAATGGTGAGGTAGGTATGTTTACCCAGGCCCATCGCTAATGGCAAAGCCCCGAGATGATTGTTCAGCAATATCACATTGGCACTTTGCATGGCCACCTGCGTGGAATCGCTGAGGGAAATACCGATGCTGGCTTTGGCCAGTGCGGGCGCATCATTGATGCCATCTCCTATCATAGCGGTAGGAGCTGTTTGCATGAGACCGTCTATTTTATGCAACTTTTGCTGTGGGGACTGTTCTGCATATACTTCATCAATACCTAACTCCTGCGCAATCAGGTCACATTTGCGTTTCATATCACCACTGAGCAAAATGGTGCGGATGCCATTCTTCTTCAGCTGTGCGATCACGCTCTTTGCCTCAGGACGCAGCTCATCAATGAAATCTATCCAGCCTGCCAGCACGCCGTTCTTCAACAGGTAAATATTATGCGTATCGTCTGTTGTGGCGTTCTTTGCCATGATATAGGAACCCAGCTGCCATTCATTACCTTCTTTATCCACTGCTTTCATACCAATGCCCTTTTGTTCCCGTATCTGCTGCAGAGCTACTTCCGGCAAGCCTTTCCATAAAGCAGTAATAGAACGGGCAATAGGATGGGAAGAGAATTTTTCCAGGCTCAGTACGGTAGATTTAAAAGCAGCATCGTCCATATCGATCGCTTTCCATTCTCCTAGTTGCAGTTTACCCGTAGTAAGTGTACCTGTTTTATCAAATACCATCTGGCGGATGTTGCGGAACATTTCCAGTGTATTCGCTCCTTTTATAAGAATGCCATTCCGCGCGGCGCGGCCAAGCCCTACCATTACAGCAGCCGGTGTAGCTAATCCCATTGCACAGGGGCAGGCAATAACCAGCACGGCTACACTTCGCATAATGGCAATATCCAGTGTAGTGTTTCCAACAAAGTACCAGCCCAGGAAAGTGGCCAGTGCAATACCCAGCACCAGGGGTACAAAAATGGCGCTGATCTTATCCGCCAGTTTCTGCATGGGCGGTTTATTGCTCTGCGCCTGTTTTACCAGGTCAATAATATAAGAGAGCACTGTATCCTTGCCAACGGCGGTGATATACATTTTAAGGCTGCCGTTTTCCAGGATGGTGCCGCCTATTACTTTATCCTTTTCATTTTTCGCCACCGGTTCACTTTCCCCGGTGATCATAGATTCATTCACATGCCCGCTGCCCCAGTAAATGGTACCATCCATGGGGATCTTATCCCCGGTATTCACTAAAACACGGTCTCCCGTGCGGAGGTCGTTATTATGCACTTCGTCTATATGCTCCACTCCCTCTGCATTGGCATGAATACGCCGGGCCATGGTATGCTGCATCTTTGCCAGTTCTGCAATAGCGGTGGTGGTAGATTTAACAGACCTTTCCTCCAGCAGGTTACCCAGGAAAACGAGGGTAAGGATGGCGGCAGTGGTTTCATAGAACAGGTAATCTGCTCCCAGGTGCTGCAATGTACCGGTAAGGCTGTAAGCAAATGCTGCTGTGGCACCGATGGTGATGAGCACATCCATATTGGCCATCCCGTTCCGCAGGGAGCGGAAAGCGCTGCGGCCAAAATGCGCCATGCCCACCAGGTATACCGGCGTGGTTAAAGCTAATTGTACCCATGCATTATGCAGCCAATGCCAGTTCACCCACATATGCAGCAGCAAAGGGGCGGTGAAGATGGCGCAGAAGATGAACTTAAAAGTGAGTGTAGTATACACAGGACGCTTTTTAGCCCCCTGGTTGGGAAGGATCACCTCATACCCCAGGTTATTGATCCCGTTGATCACATCCTCCGCATCTGTGCCCTGCGGCACATTGAAGCTCAGCTCTTCCGTAGCCACACTGATGGCCACATCTTCCATGCCTTTTTTTTCCAGGTATTTGGAGATGGTAAGCGCACAGCTGGAACAGTTCATTCCTTTTACTTTACAACTGATCGTTTCCATATTCCAAAATTACCACATAGCTGATCTTTTCATAATGAAATTAATGCAACGGAGGTGCTTTTTACCCATACTGGCAGCGGCATTCAGGGCCATAGAGGCCATTTAAGGGGAAGCAGGACTTTTAATGCAACGGAATTGCTAATTTTAGCTTCTGATCAGGTATTATCGTTTATGAGACTGACGTTTTCACATGCAGAGCTTACCCAGACAGCTGAACGCTTCTGGGAAACATTCCCCCGCCAGCACGTATTTGCCCTTAACGGAGAAATGGGCGCAGGAAAGACCACTTTCGTGAAAGCTTTATGCGCAGCCAAAGGGGTGGAAGACACCACCGGCAGCCCCACTTTTTCCATCATTAATGAATACCGTTTTAAGGATGGCGGCTCCCGGGAAAGGATCATTTACCACCTGGACCTCTACCGGCTAAAAAGCCTGGAAGAGGCTGTGGAGGCTGGCGTAGAAGATTGCCTCTATCACCCGGATGCCATTTGTTTTGTAGAATGGCCGGAGATGGTAGCCCCTCTTTTACCTGCGGACACTGTACACCTTTTCTTATCCGTTACGCCTGACCATAGGCGAAAACTTATTGCCGGTTCTGCGAACCCCGGTGAATTTGAGCTGTCCCTTCAATAATAAATGTATCTTTGAAAGAGACCTAACACAATTGTCTACGATTATGGAGCAAAGGCAAAAACCTGTTGTGAGTGCCGGTTTTACTTATTCACCACTGGAAGAAACGCTGGATTATCCACAAAAAAATTCCCGTTTATTCATCGGCATACCAAAGGAAACTTCTTTCCAGGAAAGCCGGATAGCGCTAACGCCAGATGCGGTGAGCATTCTTAGCAATAATGGCCACCACATTGTAGTAGAGCATAAAGCGGGGGATGGTTCCCACTTTTATGATACAGACTATTCAGAGGCCGGCGCCGAAATAGTATACGATAAGAAAGAAGTGTTCAAAGCAGACATCATCGTTAAATCAGCTCCGCTGAATGATGAAGAAATAGAACTGCTGCATCCTCACCAGATCGTTATTTCCCCCATCCATCTCTCCATGCTCAAAGCGGAGCAGTTACAGCAGATGATGAATAAAAGGATCACCCTGCTCTCCTTCGAGAACCTGAAAGACGATTCAGGTACTTATCCCATTGTACGGGCCATGAGTGAGATCGCAGGAGGTGCAGTGATGCTGATCGCTGGCCAGTACCTTAGTAACAGTAATAAAGGGAAGGGGATACTGCTGGGAGGTATCACAGGTATCCCTCCTACCAAAGTAGTGATCATCGGGGCAGGTATTGTTGGGGAATTTGCTGCCCGCACTGCACTGGCGCTGGGTTCTTCCGTAAAAGTATTCGACAATAACATCTATAAATTAAAAAGGCTGCAGAACAACATCGGCGTACGGATATTTACTTCTGTGATCCAGCCCCGTGCCCTGGCAGAACAGTTACGCAATGCAGATGTAGCCGTGGGGGCCCTTTCTTCTCAAAGCGGCCGTACCCCCATTGTGGTAACTGAATCCATGGTAAGCAATATGAAAGCCGGCGCCGTGATCGTGGATGTAAGTATCGACCGCGGAGGCTGTTTTGAAACCTCTGAGGTAACCACCCACGAAAACCCCATCTTCAAGAAATACGATGTGATCCACTATTGCGTGCCCAATATCCCTTCCGGGTTTGCGGGTACCGCTTCCCAGGCCATCAGTAATGTACTGATGCCTTTGCTGCTGGAAGCTGCAGACGATGGCGGATTTGAAAATCTTGTATGGATCAAGAGAGGGGTGCGCAACGGTATCTATCTTTATAAAGGAGCGCTCACCAATTACCACCTGAGCGAGAAATTCAAACTGAAATATACAGACCTGGAACTGCTGCTGGCCGTAAAAGGTTAGGGCGCCATTTCTTTCAGGTCCTTTTCCAGTTTCTGGAACACCTTATACATCTTCACGTAGGGAGACTGTCCTTCTGCGGCTTTAAGACATAACATGCTCCTGAAACGGGCATATAATTCCTTATAGCGGGCATCCCCTTCCAGGCGCAGGATCACCAGTTCCCGCATGGTAGCAGTATTGCCGTTATTGCCTATTAATTCCGGATGTAATTCCATGGGAGTGGAGGATAACCAGTTGTTTACCTCTTTTAAAGAAGGGAATTCTGCCAGTACCGGCAGCCGATCATACACAAATTGCTTCACCTCTTCAGGTGTGCTGAGCTGAATTTTTTCAGGATGTACGCGAAGAAGGGTATAGAATTGCTCAGCGTCTCCACCCATAATTTCGATGAAGAACCTTTCTACCCGGGAAAAGCGTTTGAAAAAGGTTAGCCCCTGTAACAGGAAAGCCGTATCGTATTTGAAGAAAACACCTTCAGTTACTTCCTCCCCCTCTTTAATAAGCCTGATCTGCCCTTTTGCTGCCTGCAATTCATAACCTTCTTTCAGCTGAACAGCCTGCCTCAGGGATTCGAGGAATGCATCGTTTTTCATAGGATTCATTACCTGCAATATATAAAAATAATTTATATATCACATACCCTACACGCTCATTTTATAGCCGGCAAAAAAGCCTGCCAGGATGATAACACCTACTATGATGCGGTAATAGCCCCAGATCCTGAATCCGTATTTCTGCAAAGCGCCGATGAAGAACTTGATAGCCAGCATGGCTACAATAAATGCTACCACATTACCGATCAGCAGGAGTTTGATATTCTCACCGGAACTCAGCAGCAGGTCATGGTGTTTTAAGATCTTATAACCGGTGGCAGCTGCCATGGTAGGTACAGCCAGGAAAAAAGAAAATTCGGCAGCGGCATGGCGGGTAAGCTTTTGCTGCATACCCCCAATAATAGTGGCAGCACTTCTGCTAACGCCGGGGATCAGCGCAATACACTGATAGAAGCCAATTCGGATAGCCTTGAAATAGTCCATCTTTTCATCTGAATCGATGGTGGGGTTCTGGAACCATTTATCCACGAACAGCAGCACGATCCCTCCCAGCAACAGGGCCAGCCCTACTACTTCCGGTTTCTCCAGCATACTGTCTATATAGTCCCCGAACAGGTAACCCAGGATCAGCGCGGGCAAAACACCCAGGAACAATTTAAAGTAGAAATCCGGCTTACTGAAGTTGAAGAACTTTTTCCAGTAAAGCACTACTACCGCCAGGATGGCTCCCAGCTGTACGCACACCTCAAATAGTTTGGTGAATTCGTCTTTATTGATGCCCATCAGGCTGCTGGCAATGATCATATGACCGGTGGAAGACACCGGGATAAATTCCGTTAATCCTTCTACTATTGCAATGATAATGGCTTCTATTGTGCTCATGGTGCTTACAAATAAGAAAAGCGATGAGGGACCCATCGCTATATTTAAGTTATCTTTTTAACATTATTGTTTCGGCTTGCGCATGATGGCAAAGATCTCTACCACCAGGCCCAGCAGGATAACGATGGGAGCCAGGGTAATACGGCGGAAGCTGTATACTTCCTTAGGATCAAAACGGGTAGGATCATCTCCACCACCGCCCATCATCAACAGGAAGCCGATCACGATCAGTACCACACCTGCCAGCATCAGCTGATAATTGCTTTTGCCGAAAAGGCTGCGTTCTTCTGTTGTGTGTTTAATTTCTTTAGACATATATGCAAATTAACTTTTAATCAATAAAGATCATCCAGTTTCAGTTTCAGGTATTTCATTACGGAGCGGTGTGTACTCACCAGCGAAATACCAATACCTATCACAATCAGCCCCAGGAACAATAACCCGGTGATGAAGTAATCCCGCATTCCCCTTAAACCAATAAGGCTGGATTCCGCATAATAGATCAGTACCACCAGGCCGGCAATGGCCAAAAGTGCGCTGAGACCACCATTAATAATGCTCCTTATATCAAAGGGCTTGGCAATGAACCAGCGGGTAGCCCCTACCATTTGCATGGTTTTGATGAGGAAACGGTTGCTGAACATCGCCAGGCGGATGGTGTTATCGATCAGGAACAATACCACAATAGCCATTACGATACTGATCACCAGGATCACCAGTCCTATCTGTTTGGCCTTATCCAGCACTTCACTCACCAGGGTACGCTGATAGTAAAGTTCCCGGACCATACTGCGGCCTGCTATATTTTGCTCGATCATCTTCAGGCTGTCCGGATGTACATACCGGGCATAGAGGCTGATATCGATACTGGAATATAAGGGATTGAAACCCAGCACGGCAAAATTCTCGTCCGGGTTCTCTTTTTTGAACTTTTCAGCCGCCATCTCTTTGGATACGTACTGGATCTTTTTCACGGCTGGCAGAACGGCCAGTGAATCTTTTAACAACAAGGCCTGGTTTTCCTTCACGTTATCCCTCAGGATCACCTGCAGCTCAATGCTTTCCTTGTAGTAATCGCTTAGGTTTTTGGCGTAGATCATGAACAGACCAAGAACCCCAAGCAACAAAAGCACGAGGGTGATGCCTATTATGGAATACAAGTAAGAAGGCTTCGATTTCTTAGCTGACGATTTCCCTGATTGAGCCATTCATCTATAGTTTATGGGCGAAAATAATAAAAATTGGCAGTTATGTTTACTTTTGCCCTCCCAAACGGTATTTTAACATTTTTTATTATATAGGTTTTGCGCCGCTTTGGAAATTGAGGAACAAAGATTTAAATTACTGAAAGCGCGCGACAATCAAAGATTTAAGTATGGAATACAATTTCAGGCAAATAGAAAGGAAATGGCAGCAACGCTGGGTGGACACCCAGGCTTATCTTGTCAGCAACAGCAGTACCAAACCAAAGTGTTATGTGCTGGACATGTTCCCCTACCCCTCCGGGGCCGGTTTGCACGTAGGGCATCCCCTGGGTTATATTGCCTCAGATATCTATGCCCGTTTTAAACGCCTGAAGGGCTTTAACGTATTGCACCCCATGGGATATGACGCTTTTGGCCTTCCTGCGGAACAATATGCCCTGGAAACCGGTCAGCATCCCGCAGTAACTACAGAAGAAAATATCCAGGCTTTCCGGAAACAACTGGATAATATCGGGTTTTGTTACGACTGGAGCCGGGAAATTCAGACCAGCCAACCAACTTATTATAAATGGACCCAGCAGATCTTCCTCCAGCTGTTCGACAGCTGGTATAACCGCCATGCAGGAAAAGCAGAGCCAATAGATCTCCTGGTACGCATCTTTGAAGCCTCCGGCAACCACCATCATGAATGCCCCGGGGACCGCAGCATCCGTTTCAGCGCTGAAACCTGGAATGAATCCACTTACGAGCAGCAACAGGAGATCCTGATGCAATACCGCCTTGGCTATCTCGCCTATGCAGAAGTGAACTGGTGCCCTGCGTTGGGAACCGTATTGGCTAATGACGAAGTGATCAACGGCGTAAGTGAACGTGGCGGCCATCCCGTACAGAAAAAGAAAATGCGCCAATGGTTCCTGCGCATCACAGAATATGCAGACCGTTTGCTGAAAGGCCTCGATGAGATCACTTTCAGCGATGCCATGAAAGATATGCAGCGTAACTGGATCGGTAAAAGCCAGGGAGCCGAGATCAAGTTCAATATAACAGGCTCCCTCGAAAGCGTAGTGGTATACACCACCCGCCCCGATACCATTTTCGGCGTAGACTTCATGGTAATAGCTCCGGAACATGACCTGGTAGACAGCATTACTACAGACGAACAAACAGAAGCAGTTACTGCTTATAAGGAATATGTGCAAAGCCGTTCTGAAAGAGAACGGATGGCAGAAGTGAAACAGATCACCGGTTGCTTTACCGGCGCTTATGCTGTAAACCCTTTTGATGGCCGTAAAATTCCCATCTGGATCTCTGAATACGTACTGGCAGGATACGGCACCGGTGCTATCATGGCTGTTCCATGTGGCGATCAGCGCGATTTCAACTTCGCAAACCACTTCTCCATTCCCATCACCAACATCCTGGGCGATGCGTTTGATGGTAAAGAAGCTAACCCAACGAAAGAAGGAAAACTCTTCAACAGCGATTTCATTACCGGTATGGAAATGAAAGAAGCAATGGAGGCTGTGATCACTAAAATAGAGAACCTGGGGATCGGTAAAAGACAGATCAATTACAGGATGCGGGATGCAGGATTCAGCCGCCAGCGTTACTGGGGAGAACCCTTCCCCATAGTATTCCGCAATGGTATTCCGGAAGCGATGGATGTAAAAGACCTTCCGCTGGAACTCCCTCACGTAGAACACTACACGCCGGGTGAAGATGGCGAAGGCCCGCTGGCCAATATCAAAGAATGGGTAAACCTGCCCGCAGCGCCCGGTTCCTCTTTACGCCGCGAAACCAATACCATGCCCGGTTATGCCGGCAGCAGCTGGTATTTCCTCCGGTATATGGACCCTCATAACACCGAAACCTTCTGCGACCGTAAGATCTCAGATTACTGGGGCCAGGTGGATCTTTATATCGGCGGTACAGAACATGCCGTAGGGCATTTGCTCTACTCCCGCATGTGGACGAAAGTATTGTACGACCTCGGGCACATCGGGTTCGATGAACCTTATAAGAAACTGGTGAACCAGGGTATGATACAAGGCAGCTCCCGCCTGGTTTACAGGGTAAGGGGCACCAACCAGTTCGTATCCGCAGGTTTGCGTGCTCAATACGAAACAGATGAGATCCATGTGGATGTGAATATTGTAGACGGCCTGGAACTCGATACCACCGCCTTCAAAAACTGGCGCCAGGATTTTGCTACTGCACAATTCATTCTGGAGAACGGTAAATACATTTGCGGAACACTCACGGAGAAAATGAGCAAACGCCTTTTCAATACCGTGAACCCCAACGTGATCGTGGAAAAGTTCGGAGCAGATACCTTCCGGATGTATGAGATGTTCCTGGGCCCGGTAGAGCAAAGCAAGCCATGGGAAACCAAGGGCATTGAAGGTGTACACCGTTTCCTGAAAAAATTCTGGCGTCTTTTTGCAGACGAACAGAAAGGATTGGTGGTGAAGAATGATGCACCCACTGCTGAAGAACTGAAGGTATTGCATAATACCATCCGTAAGATAGAAGATGATACAGAAAGACTTTCGTTCAATACAGCTGTGAGTACTTTCATGATCTGTGTAAATGAACTCACAGATCTCAAATGCAACAAGAAAGCGGTCCTTGAACAGCTGTTAATCCTTCTTACCCCCTACGCGCCGCATGTTAGTGAAGAGTTATGGTCTTTGATCGGCAACAGCGGCTCTATACTGGATGCGCCATTCCCGGTATTTGAAGAGAAATATGTAACAGAAAGTGCGAAAGAATATCCTGTTTCCGTAAATGGTAAACTGCGTACAACAATCAATATTTCACTGGATGCAAGTGTGGAAGAAGTGGAAAAGATAGCGCTGGGGAATGAGGTGATTCAAAGATGGCTGGAAGGTAAAACACCTAAGAAAGTGATCTTTGTAAAAGGTAAGATGATCAACGTAGTAGTGTAAACATATCCAGGGCAGATCAAATGATCTGCCCTGGCATTTTAAAAGCTCCCGCAACTGCGTTCCAAAGAAAAACATCCCCTATTTGTATGAATGGTTTCCGCAACCGCCAATTCCTTCTTAATTTACCCCCGCAACCAAACAAAACCCGTCTCATGAGATCTATACTTACAGGCATGCTGGCCACAGCCTTAACCCTGCCAGCCAGCGCCCAAAGCACAGCAACCTATTTCACTACTTACCCTACCTTAACCCCCGATGGCAAAACCGTTGTGTTCAGTTATGAAGGGGACCTCTGGAAAGCAGATGTACAGAACCCTCAGGCAGTGCGCCTTACCGCCATGCAGGGAACTGAAATTGCCCCGAAAGTATCCCCGGATGGCAAATGGATTGCCTTCACGGCTTTCCAGTACGGCAATGCAGATGTTTTTCTGTTACCCATCAACGGCGGGGAAGTAAAACAACTCACGGTTCATGAAACCACCGATCTGATGGAATCCTGGAGCTGGGACTCCAAATCTGTTTACATTTCTTCCAACCGTGAGGGCAATGCAACCAGCTTTAAAGTAAGTATAGAAGGTACTACCCCGGTAAGGGTGTTTGATCATTACTTCAACCTCATTCACAATGTAACGGAACATCCCAGCAGCGGAGAGTTATTCTTCAATGATACCTGGGAAAGCAGCTTTGCCGCTAACCGTAAACGGTATAAAGGAGAATTTAACCCGGATATCCAGTCTTACATTCCTGCTACAAAAGCCTATAAACGTTATACAACATACATTGGCAAAGACCTCTGGCCTACCATCAACCGCAAGGGAGAGATCTTTTTTGCCTCTGACGAAGCGAATGGAGAATACAATCTCTATACTTTCGTGAACGGTCAGAAAAAAGCCCTGACTAACTTTCCGACCTCTATCAAACGCCCCTCCGCCAATGCCAATGGCGGCAAAGTGGTTTTTGAAAAAGATTACCAGATATGGATCTATGATGTTGCCTCCGGCAAATCAGAAAAGCTGGAGATCAATCTCTTCCGCAACCCTGTTCTGCCTAAAGAGCAAGCGTTTGAGGTGCGTGACAGGATCTCTTATTATGATGTATCGCCCGATGGCAAAAAACTCGCTTTCATTTCCAGGGGAGAGATCTTTGTTTCCGATATCGAAGGCAAATTCATCCGCCAGATCCCCCGCTCCGCAGAACGTGCTGTTCAGGTACAGTGGCTGGCGGATAACCGTACGCTGCTTTTCAACCAAACCGTTGATGGTTACCTGAACTGGTTCACCGTTTCAGCAGATGGCAAAGGAACGCCCAAACAACACACCAGCGATAAAAGGAATAACCGCGCCCTGAATGTCAATAAAGACCGTACACAGGCGGTATATCTCAGTGGCCGTGATGAAGTACGGGTAATGGACCTGAAAACACTGGAATCCAAAACTGTTGCAAAGGATGAAATATGGGCTTTCCAGAATGCAGAACCCAGCTTCTCTCCCAATGGTGAGTATGTACTCTTCACTGCTTACCGCAACTTTGAGCAGGACGTGCTGGTACATAACCTGAAAAAGAATACCACTACCAATCTCACCAATACAGGGGTTACAGAAACCTCTCCGTTATGGTCTCCGGACGGGAAATATATTTATTTCAATTCTTCCCGCACCAAACCTGCCTATCCTTTTGGTTTGAGCAATGCCAAAATATACCGTGTTGCATTGGATAAGTTTGATGATCCTTTCCGTGCGGATAAGTTTGACGAGCTCTTCAAAAAAGAAGAGAAGAAAGAAGATAAGAAAGACGAAAAGAAAGATACCGCCAAACCTGCCCCCGTACCCAATACCATCAATATTAATACTGCCCGGATCATGGAACGGGTAGAAAGGATCAGCCCTGATTTCGGCACACAATATGGCCCCATGCTTGTTTCACAAAAAGGAGACAAAACCACTGTTTTCTATGTATCTAACCACGATGGCAGGTTCAGTGCCTGGAAAACAGTATTGGAACCATTTGAAGCCCCTAAAACAGAAAAGATCGCCGGCACCGAATCCGGCGCTGATGAAATAAAAGAAGTGGACGGCAAACTGTTTGTACTGGTTGGCGGCAACATTCACAAACTGAATGCAGATGCTAACAAGGTAGACAAGATTGATATCGGCCAATCTTTTTACCGCAACCTCAGCCAGGAATTCGATCAGATCTTCTACGAAACCTGGGCCAATGTGGAAGAGAACTTCTACAATGCAGAATTTCACGGTACCAATTGGGCCAAACTGCGGGACCAATACAGCAAATATCTTCCTTATATCAATAACCGGGCAGACCTCCGCACGATGCTGAACGACCTGCTGGGCGAACTGAACTCTTCGCATCTTGGCTTCAACTCTTATGGCGCAGAAGAAAACATTACCCTTAGCTACCGTACCATGGAAACGGGTATCCTCTTTGACGAGAAGCAACCTTATACCGTATCCCGCATCCTGGCAAACAGTAATGCAGATAAGCAAAACATAACCGTACAAAGCGGTGATGTACTCACCAGGGTAAACGGCGTTGTGGTAGACAAAACCCGCAACAGGGATATCTACTTTACCCGCCCTGCCATGGAAAGAGAGATCACGCTTACATTTGAGCGCGGTGGCAAACCTTACGATGTAAGGCTGCATCCGCAAAGCCCTGGCGCTAATAATAACCAGCTCTACGATGAATGGATCTATGGCAATGAGCAGCGGGTGAACAAACTCAGCAATAACAAGATCGCTTACACCTATATGAAGAACATGGGTGGCGGTGAGCTGGAAAAATTCCTCATCGATATGGCCGGCAAACTGGGCAGCAAAGACGCGCTGATCCTTGACCTCCGTTACAATACCGGTGGTAATGTACACGATGAAGTATTGAAATTCCTTTCCCAACGCCCTTACCTGCAATGGCAATACCGTGAAGGAAAATTATCCCCGCAACCCAACTTTGCCCCTGCCGGTAAGCCAATCGTATTACTGATCAACGAGCAATCGCTTAGTGATGCCGAAATGACAGCCGCTGGTTTCAAAGCTTTGAAACTGGGCAAGATCATCGGCACGGAATCTTACCGCTGGATCATTTTCACTTCCGGCAAAGGACTCGTAGACGGATCTTTCTATCGCTTACCATCCTGGGGATGTTATACCCTCGATGGAAAAAACCTCGAGAAAGAAGGTGTAGCACCAGACATCTATGTGAAGACCTCCTTCACCGACCGGCTGGAAGACAAAGACCCACAACTGGAAAGAGCCGTACAGGAAATACTAAAAGACCTGAAATAAGATATCATCATGAAAGGGCCGGAATTTCCGGCTCTTTCTTTATACCCCGGCGCCAGGTTTCAAGGAAATGCAGTAATTCACTCACAGCCACTCCCATAGCCCTTAATGCATTCATGATTATATACGCGGGTACCGGATCTGCGGACATCCGTAAAACAATAGGCCGCAACTTTCCCTCCTTACACCACTTTTCATGCCCGCAGGGAATACATCCAAAGCGATATCCCTGCTCCTGTAAAAAAGACCGGAAAGCATCCAGGGGAACATCTGACAATGCAATAAAATTCATACTGTAATATTTAAGGTTAACAATACAATTGATCTCCCCCCATCAGCCAAACAAACCTCCCTCTGGCCATTTGATCCGGCAACCGATCTGGTAAACACCACTGCCACTCTCAATACACTTTTCCAAACCACCTAAACCACTCTTCAGCAGATCAGGCGGAACCACATGATGCGGCCCGATCATCCAGCCATGTGATTCCATATCTTTAATCAATCCCCGCTCTTTCATCAGCCGATCAAAATAGATCTTCAGCGTTAACAGCAACGACGCTTTTGCCTCCTCCTTTGTAATGCCATATCCTGTAATATCCAGCGCAGGAACATGTGCATGGTAATAAGCCTGATCATCTCTGAAAAGTATCCCCGGCAGATAAGTGCTGTTGGTATGCATACCGGTCATTGAAATTATCTTTGGCATCTGATAATGATTTTATAACATCAAATCTATCTCAAAATGTATAGTATGCATTCAAAATACACTAACACTTTATCACTCTCAGACAACAATATCTCGGTATTGGAAAATCCAATGTAAAAACGCTATCTTGTTATATCATGAAAAAATCCACCGCTACACTCCTGTTATGCCTCATCATCGCTGTATCAGCCATGGCACAGGACAACAGCCTGCAGGTAATGACCTTCAACATCCGCTATAATAATGCGGGCGATAGCATTAATGCATGGCCCAACCGTAAGGACAAAGTATCCTCACAGGTACTGTTCCATCATCCGCATATCCTTGGCGTACAGGAAGCGCTCTGGGATCAGATCACTGATCTCTCCGCAGCACTTACGCAATATAAACATGTAGGCGTGGGCCGGGACGATGGTGATAAAAAAGGAGAATTCTCCGCTATCTTTTATGACACTACCCGCCTGATGTTATTAGATACTAAAACCTTCTGGCTCTCTGAAACACCGGATAAAGTGGGCAGCAAAGGATGGGACGCGCAACTCCCGCGGATTGTTACCTATGCCCGTTTTAAAGACAGGAAAACAAAAAAGGAATTCTATCATTTTAATACCCACTTTGATCACAGGGGAAGGGTTGCCCGCCGTGAAAGTGCTAAACTGCTGCTGCAAAAAGTAAATGCTATTGCAGGAAAAATACCCGCCGTGATCACAGGTGATTTCAACGCCAAACCAAACGATGAACCCATTGAGGTAATTGTGGATGCACAGAACCCATTACACCTGAAAGATGCCAAGCCCCTCAGCAAAATACCGCATTACGGACCCAACAGTACTTTCAATAGTTTCGGGCCAAAAGAGATCGGGAACGAACCAATTGATTATATCTTCCTGAAAGGCGCCAACTGGGCGGTATGGCAACATGCCTGCATCACGCAGTCATGGGCTGGCTTATTTGCTTCAGACCACTTCGCACAATTTGCAATCCTTACTTTAGGAAAATAAAAAAAGGGGCCTCTTAAAACAAGGCCCCTTTTTTTATTTATTCTCTTCTGCTATCCGTGTAGGTGTATCCTTCCCTCCCACAATACTTTTAGCACTTACCGCAATCGCTTCAATAATATCTGCGATGTTCTTCATATCCATACTTTCTATTTCATCATTCACGGAATGATACAAAGTATCCTTATCTATCTGCGTAGTGGAAATAGTATGTGCCGGCACACCCAGCCTGGCCAGTGTGGCGTTATCTGAACGATAGAATAAACGCTGCTCCGGATAAGGGTCCGGATGGAATTGAAAACTGGAGCCATCCAGGTTCTTTTGCAGGATCTTCCCAAAATCAGATCGCTCATAACCGGTAATGAATGCACTGTTCCTCCCAAACTTCGATTCCTTGCCGATCATCTCGATATTAAACATTGCAACGATCTTAGCGGGATCCAGTTGTTTGGAGAAATAACGGGAACCGAAACCGCCGATCTCTTCTGCGGTAAAAGCAGTAAAGATCACACTGCGCTCCGGGGGGTGTTTCGCAAAATGATCCGCCAGCAGGATCACGGCTGTAACGCCGGATGCATCATCGTCCGCACCATTGGCAATACTATCTTCTTCCACTGCTTTGAGGATGCCAATGTGATCGTAGTGTGCAGAAAAGATCACATATTCATCCGGTTTGCTGCTGCCTTTGATCATACCGGTTACATTGTGCAGGAACTGGGCACTTTGATCTGCAGGCACTGAATCCAGTGCATAGATCTTTCTGCCCACTGTGGCAAAACGCTGCCGGAAATCCTGCGCACCGGGCAGGGGTATCAACCCGGCTTTTGCAAATTCTGATTCTATAAACAAGGATGCTTTTTCAATACCGGGAGAATAGGTATTACGGCCTTGCAGACTGTCTGCAGCCAATACACTGATAATGCGGTTAACTTCCTGTTCATTGATCTGTTGTGCTTTTAATGGTGCTATCCCTGCCAGTAGCAGACCGAACAGGGCGGGTAGTTTAATTTTCATGAGCAGATGCTGATTTGCTTAAAAATACTAGATTCTAACTACATTTGATGAATCCGAAAGGTGATCTAATGAGCAATTCAAACATAAGACCAGATGAGAACCGGCTAAGCGCCGCAGAGAAGGAGTTCGAAAATAGTATCCGGCCTAAAGAAATCCTCGATTTTTCCGGCCAGGAACAGATCATTGTGAACCTGAAGGTCTTTATCCAGGCAGCCAAACTGCGGGACGAAGCATTGGACCACATCCTTTTCCACGGCCCTCCGGGTTTAGGGAAAACTACACTTTCCCGTATTGTTGCCAATGAATTAGGGGTGAACATCCGCGAAACTTCAGGGCCTGTTATTGAAAAACCCGGCGATCTCGCAGGGCTGCTCACTAACCTTGAACCTAAAGACGTACTGTTCATAGATGAAATACACCGCCTGAGTACAGTAGTGGAGGAATACCTGTATTCTGCCATGGAGGATTACCGCATTGATATCATGATCGATTCCGGCCCCAATGCCCGTTCCGTACAGATCAATCTTCATCCTTTCACATTGATCGGTGCCACCACCCGTTCCGGATTACTCACATCACCACTCTTAAGCAGGTTCGGGATCAAATCCCGCCTGGAATATTATAATTCTGCCACCCTGCAAAAGATCCTCTGGCGCGCTGCAGGATTGCTGGGCACTAAGATCACTTCAGATGCCGCAATGGAAATTGCACGCCGTTCCCGTGGCACTCCACGTATTGCCAATGGACTTTTACGCCGTGTACGGGATTTTGCGCAGGTGATCGGGAATGGCGTGATAGATATGGAAATTGCGCAATACAGCCTGAAAGCATTGAGTGTGGATGAATACGGACTGGATGAAATGGATAACCGCATCCTGAATGTGATCATTGAAAATTTTAAGGGAGGCCCTGTTGGACTTACCACCATTGCCACAGCTGTAGGAGAAGAAGCCGGCACGCTGGAAGAGGTGTATGAGCCATTCCTGATCCAGGAAGGGTTTATTAAACGTACACCGCGGGGAAGGGAAGTAACAGAGAAAGCGTATACGCATATGGGTAAAACACCGCTGCGGGGCCCTAATATGTTATTCTAAAAAAAGGCGGGCTTTAAAAGCCCGCCTTTTTTTATGCTAGTCCTTTACAACGAGCCGGAACCCATTCCCATGGATATTCACGATCTCGATATTGGTATCTTCTTTCAGGTATTTCCTTAGTTTGGCAATATACACATCCATGCTTCTGCCATTGAAATAAGTATCGCTACCCCAGATCTTCTTCAAAGCAACTTCACGTGGCAGCAGATCGTTCTTATGTTCGCAAAGCATATGCAGCAGCTCATTCTCTTTCGGAGAAAGCGTATGGGATTCGCCATCCTTTACCAGGGTACGGAGGCGTGAATTGAAAGCGTAGGAGCCTATGCTGAACTCAAAGGTTTCTTCTTCCTTATTATTCAGCTCCTGGTTGCGTTTCAGGATGGCTTTTATTTTGAGCAGCAGCAATTCACTGTCGAAAGGTTTGGAGATATAATCATCCGCACCCAGTTTATAACCCTGGATAATGTCCTCCTTCATGGTTTTGGCAGAAAGGAAGAAGAGTGGAATATCCGGGTCAACGTCCCTGATCTCTTCAGCCAGTTTAAAACCGTCCATATTGGGCATCATGATATCCAGCAGGCATATATCAAATTTCTCTCTCCTGAAAGCAGCAAGGGCCAGAATGCCATCCCTGCAAAGTTCTACCTCATAATCGTTCAGCTCCAGGTAATTCTTCAGTACCATGCCAAGGTTGGTATCGTCTTCCGCCAACAGTATCTTAGGTTTACGTTCTTCCATAATTTAAAAGCTTTTAGCCTGGAACAAATATAACTTATCTTTTCTTCACCAGAGAGGTCAGATCGTAGCGGAGGTTGGCATAGTTGATCATATCCACTTTAATGCTTCCTACGGAGATAGGGCTGTCTATACGAAGTGGTATCTTATTCCCGTCGTCACTCACCCAAACACTCATATCCTCCCCTCCTTTGAATGTGTTTCCCTTTATCAGCAGGGGTTTGAACTTGATAGCCCTGAACTTGCCATAACGGGTATCCACCTCTTCCTTACCCATGTAACGGATGTAAATTTCGTACACTTCATCGTCCAGGAACATACTGAAGGGGATCTTGTCCCCCGGCTTATATTTGGAGAAATCGATATTACGGGCATAGAAAATAGCGCTGATCACATCCTGGACACAGGCAGGCACTTTAAAAGTGCCGTTGGTGCTGGTAGCACTGGATGCTTCCCGGTTAAAGCCAACATTATTATAGATCTTGTATCCTCCCTCATTCACATTCCGGATAAAACGGATAGGCAGCATGGTAGCGGTATCTATATAAGTTTCGTAGCGGTCCCGCACTTTAAAGATCCAGTCGTAGGTACGATAGGTACGCCCATCTCCTACTATATGATAAGCATCTTTACCATTATACTTTTCAAGTGTACAATTAATAACGGCTTCCCCGGCGCCCACAAACATGCTGCCGAGGTTATAGAATACTTTCAGGGTGAAGGATTCGCCTGCTTTGAAGCTGGTATTCTTTATCCCGCAGAAGTTATCCTGCGCTTGAGAGCGTTCAGAAGAAAGGGTTAACCCGATAAGTAACATTAAAAAATACTTCATCGATCAATCGCTATTTATCCTTGAAAATTTTTACGTCGAGGAGCAAAATACTGCCAATAACGGCGGGTAATACCAGGTTAATGAGCCAAATGGCCACAGTTGCTGCCAGAATTCCGGCTGCGTTAGCGCTTAACAGCCCCAGGAAGCTCACGCTCACTTTGCCTCGGATGCCTATTTCGGCAATAGCTATGGTAGGTACCATGGCCATTACAAGGTAGATAACATTGATCATAAAGAACCCCTGCCACCACACAAATGTTACACCCAACGCATATAATAAAATCAAATATTGTGCCGTAAAAACCACGTACCGTATGGCACTCAGGAGTAAAAGCTTCTCCAGTTCACGGGGTGAATAACGGGCTATTATTTGTACAAACACTTTCACTTTTCGCAACCAGGGGATCCTCTCAAATATAGCTACGATGATCCGTAACCGAAAATAGAGCATTAGCACCAAAACTATGATCACCGGAAGAATTGCTAACAATAATTTCTCCTTAAAATGGGGAACGAACTGGTGATCGTTCTCATTCATGGCATAGCTATTAATGTAATAGATCAACCCGATCATGCCGAACACAATGGTAGTGATCAGTTGCGAAAAGCTACCTACAATGGTAGCCGCAATGGCTTTCAGCTTGTTACGATTATTCAGGTAAAGGATGCGGCCGCCATACTCCCCCATCCTGTTGGGGGTGTTTACAGATAAGGAAACACCACTCAGTATAGCACCAAAGGCTCTGTAAAAAGGCACTTCTTCCAGCGGCTGCACCAGCAACTGCCATTTCCGGGCTTCCAGCCCCCAGTTGGCGAACATGAGCACGGTCACTATTAGTAAAAGAAAGAAACCTTTCTGTACCAGGGACTCTTTCATGTGCTGCCAGGCAGCGGGAAGGTCTGGCTGATGCTGTATCTGCTGATACAAAGCAAAGGTTAACCAGATGAAGAGGGCTGCCCCCAGAACGTAATTGAGTATTAATTTGGTACTTTTGTTCAGACGTACAGATTTTGGCAAAAATAACTTTCGCTTGGCAAACAACACTAAAATAATTCTAGGCATCGATCCAGGTACTATTATCATGGGTTATGGTTTGATTGCCGTTACCGGCCAAAAAGTTCAGATCATTGAAATGAATGTACTAAAGCTCAACCCTAAGAAAGATCATTACGAAAGGCTGCAAAAGATCCACCACTGCATGAATGAGCTCATTCAGAAACACCAGCCTCACAGTTGCGCCATCGAAGCCCCCTTCTTTGGGAAGAATGTTCAGAGTATGCTAAAATTGGGCCGGGCTCAGGGAGTAGCTATTGCCACCGCCATGCAGGCCGGGGTACAGGTAGCTGAATATTCCCCTAAAAAAGTAAAGCAATCCATCACCGGCAACGGTAATGCCAATAAGGAGCAGGTCTGGCAAATGCTGCAAAGGATCCTCCTGTTCTCCGAGCAACCTGAGTACCTGGATGCTACGGATGCCCTGGCAGTGGCGGTTTGTCATCATTTTCAGGAAAATAATCCCCTCGCAGGTATCGGAAAGGCAAAGGGTTGGGATAAATTCCTGCAACAGCACCCTGAAAGAGTATCAAAGGGTTAGCCAGCCTTTTGAACAAATAGACGATAGCTGCTGTTTGTTAATTGGGAAAATGTACTTATTTTGAACTAAATTATGGCTGAGTCACTTAAAGAACACGTATTAAGTGAATGTTACACATGTTAAAATGATTATTTATATCTTTTATCACCCCTAATATTTTTCGTAGATGGATACGAAGGCTAGAATATTACTAGTGGAGGATGATTATAACCTGGGTGCAATTACCAAAAAGCGGTTGGAAGAATCCGGATACGAGGTGACCCACTGTTCAGATGGAGAGATAGCTTGGAAAACGTTTCAGAAAAGCCTGTACGATATATGCCTGCTGGATGTTGTAATGCCTAAGAAAAACGGCTTCGAACTGGCAAAGCAGATCAGGCAACGGAACGACTTGATCCCTATACTGTTCCTCACATCCAAATCCCTGGATGAGGATAAGATCAGCGGGTTCAAACATGGTGCTGACGACTATGTTACCAAGCCTTTCAGCATGCAGGAATTATTACTCCGTATTGAAGTTTTCCTGAAACGTACCCGTCCGCTCAATGCAGACAAACGGACTACGTTCGCCGTAGGCAAAACCACTTTTGATTATGGAGAACTTAAGCTGACGGACAAAAGCGGCAAATTAAAAGCCTCCCTTACACAAAAGGAAGCAGACCTCCTGAAGTTCTTTTGCGAGAACGCCAATAAAACGCTTAAACGCGAAGAGATCCTATACCACGTCTGGGGAAAGGACGATTATTTCCTCGGCCGGAGCATGGACGTTTTTATCACCAAGATCAGAAAACACTTCAGTGACGATAAAGAAGTAAAACTCGAAACACTCCACGGGATCGGCTTCAAGTTCTATGTCTCAACTTTATAACTGAGCCAGGATAGATTCCTGTATTCCCCTGAATTCTTCCGGAGATAACTTCAGTTTGGAACGGGTAAAATTAAGGTCATCAGCAGAGTTGATGGGCACCAGGTGCATATGCGCATGTGGTACCTCCAGCCCTACCACGCTCAATCCTACACGGTTACAGGGAATCGCCTTTTCTATAGCCCTTGCAATAGGTTTTGCAAACAATAACCATTCCTGCAGCAGATCGTCCGCTACATCAAAAAATTTATCGGTCTCCACTTTAGGCACTATCAGCGTATGCCCTTTCACTAACGGAAAAATATCCAGGAAAGCATAGAACCGGTCGTTCTCAGCAATACGGTAACTGGGAATTTCGCCTTTGATAATTTTTGAAAAGATGGTCATAACGGGTTGAGTTAAAAAAGGCCCCCCGGTCTCATCGGAAGGCCTTCATGCTGTAAAGTTATTTTACTCAGATAGAGATCTGTTCTATCTTGAATTTCATATTATTCCCATTAGGCGCCAGGATATTGGCTTCCTCTCCCACTTTCTTACCCAGCAATCCTTTTCCGATCGGGGAAGTAACAGAGATCTTACCCAGCTTCAGGTCCGCTTCGGATTCTGAAACCAGCTGATAAGTAAGGGTTTTCTTATTCGCGAGATTGGTGATAGTTACTTTGCAAAGCACAGATACTTTGGAAGTATCGATGGCATCTGCTGCCACAATCCTTGCAGTAGCGATCGCATTTTCCAGGACGGCGATCTTGGCTTCATGCATGCCTTGTGCTTCCTTTGCTGCATCGTATTCTGCATTCTCTTTCAAATCCCCTTTTTCACGTGCTTCGGAAATAGCTTTGGCAATCTCTGAGCGGCCTTTTGTTTTAAGCTGCGTAAGTTCATCCCTCATTGAATCAAGGGTTTCCTTGGTTACATAATTTACGCCTGACATAACCTTTATGATTTAGTATGAGAAAAAAAAATTAACGCCCCCGCTTGCGCAAAGACGTCATTAAGTAGTGATGATTGCAAATATAACTAAAATTTATTCCGATCCCTAGCCCGTTTCACATATAAAATTCACTAATACAGAGAAGCTAAACGTTTAGCTTCTTAAGTACGATCTGCGCCATTTTTATACTGGCTTCATGAGAATATCCTGCTATATGCGGGGTGAGGATCACGCGGTCATTTTGCAGTAAATACCGGAACTGTTCCTTTTCTGTTTCACTGAATGTTTCCAGTTTTTCGTTTTCCAATACATCAAGACAAGCACCTGCAATCTTTCCGGATTCCAGCGCCGCCACAAGGTCAGCCGTGCTTACCACTTTACCGCGGGAAGTATTCATCAGGCAGACCGGTTTTGCAAATGAACTGAAGAAAGCAGTGTTCCCCAGGTGCCGGGTTTCTTCTGTAAGCGGCAGATGCAAACTCACCACATCCGCTTCCCGGAAAATGGTGTCCATATCTGTTTCCGTTACAAGATCATTACCATACCCTTTTTTATATTTATCGTAAGCCAGGATACGCATATCAAACCCGCGGAGCTTACGGGCAAATGCACTTCCCGTATGGCCATAACCAATAATACCAATGGTTTTGCCACCCAGTTCCCAGGCCCTGTTGCCATCCCGCTCCCAGATCCCTTCCCGCAATTGCAGGTTGCTGCGAAGCAGGTTATGCTGCAGCATAATGAGCATACCCACCGCCTGTTCGCCTACGGTATCCATATTTCCTTCAGGGCTGCTGGCACAATGAATACCTTTACTTTCTGCATAAGGTACGTCTATCAGTTCCATGCCGGACCCCAAACGCCCTATCCACTGCAGTTCCGCAGCACGGTCTATCATGGCCTTATCTACTTTAATACGGGTGGTTACGATCATGCCTTTTACATCATGTATCGCCTGCATCACCCCATCATAAGTAATGGAGGGCTGGTAATGAACGGTGTATCCTTTTGACTCAAGCTGATTGATCAGGTACTCATGTACTTTGGCGGTAATTAAAACTTTCTGACTCATAACATGTGTTCGGACAGGGCTACGAAATCTGCTACAGTAAGCTCTTCGGCCCTTTTAGTAAATATTGGTTGCTGTAAATATTCCTTATCAAAAAAACCTTTCAGCGGATTGCGCAATTGTTTACGACGCTGGCCGAATGCTGTTTTCACCAGTAAGGTGAACTTCTTTTCACTCTTCACAGCCAGCGGAGCATCCAGCCTGGTAAGGCGGATCACGCCGGATTTTACTTTCGGCGGAGGATTGAAGGCATCTTCCTGTACTTCAAAGAGGAATTCTATATCATAGAACCGTTGCAGGAATACGCTCAGGATCCCATAATCCTTATTTCCTTCCTTCGCTGCAATCCTTACTGCCACTTCTTTCTGGAACATACCCACCACTACAGGCACCTGCTCCCTCCAGTCCAGGATCCGGAACATGATCTGCGTGGAGATATTATAAGGGAAATTGCCGATCACGGAAAACTGGCCCTCATAAGGTACCGGCGTTTCCAGGAAACTATCCAGGATCAGCTTTCCCTGTATAGCCGGGAAGGTTTTCTCCAGGTATTGCACTTTCTCTGCATCCAGCTCTACCGCCTTAAAGTGAATATCCGGGATCTCCAGCAGGTATTTGGTGATGGCACCCGCTCCGGGTCCTACTTCCAGTACCTGCATACCCTTTTCCACAGGCAGCGATCCCACGATCTGTTTACAGATGTTCTCGTCTTTCAGGAAATGCTGACCCAGTGATTTCTTTAGCGTATACATTCGGCAAAATTAAGGAATACTACCGAGTTTGGCCGCCTCTCCTAATCTGTCAACAATTCCACGTATATTTGTCAGCATACTTTATCAGTAAAACGCATGAGTACAACAGCCTCCGCACAAATAAACCGGCCCGTGATCGGCATCTCCGTTGGAGATCTTAACAGTATTGGAACTGAAGTGATCATTAAGACCTTCGCTGACCCGCGTATGCTGGAACTATGTACGCCTGTGATATTTGCTTCCAACAAAACCATTAACTTCTACCGGAAGCTGCTCAACGAAAACAATTTCAATTACCAGAGCATAAAGGATTTTAACCGGCTGAACCCAAAGCAGGTGAGCGTTTTCAATTGCTGGGAGGAAGAAGTGCAGATCACACCTGGCATCCTGAACGAAACCGGCGGCAAATACGCAGCCCGTTCCCTGGCAGTTGCCATCGAATGCCTGAAGAATAAAGAGATCGACGGCCTGGTAACAGCCCCTATCCATAAAAAGAACATTCAAAGCGCGGATTTTAATTTCACCGGCCACACCCCTTACCTCCAGGATGCTTTCCAGAGTAAGGATGTGCTGATGTTTATGACCGCTGAGAACATGCGCGTGGGCCTGCTCACGGAACATGTACCCGTTGCCGAGATAGCGAAGTATGTAACAAAAGAAAATATCCTGAGCAAGCTGAATATCATGAAAGACAGCCTGGTGAAGGATTTTGGTATAGATAAACCCCGTATTGCCGTATTGGGCCTTAACCCGCATGCCGGCGATGAAGGCCTCATCGGCGATGAAGAGATCAAACACATCGGCCCTGCCATTAAACAAGCCAAACACAACGGCCTGCTTTGTTTTGGCCCCTATAGCGCAGATGCCTTCTTTGCAAGGGAAATGTTCCGCAAGTTCGATGGCGTACTGGCCATGTATCACGACCAGGGCCTGATCCCCTTCAAATCCTTAGCTACAGGAGAAGGTATCAACTTCACCGCGGGCCTTCCCATTGTACGCACTTCTCCTGATCACGGCACTGCATTTGACATTGCCGGTAAGAACACCGCAGATGCGTCTTCTTTCAGGCAGGCCGTATACACCTGCATAGACATTATTATGCAAAGGGAAGATTATGCAGAAGCTACCCGCAATCCGCTAAAGAAATCAGAACTGGCTTCGGAAGGTCTTTAATCTACAGATAGAACACTACCATTTCGATCAGGCCTTCCCCATCTTCATAATATACCTCATTCCGGCCATTGAGCTTGAATTCCACATCCTGCATGGAATCCACGCTGGCAACATCGCCATGCAGAACGGCCACGAGGTTAAAGATCTGCTGACGGCTGCAGCTATAAAGACTTCCCCCGATAAAAGCTTCCACACCTTTCTTTACGGCATACCAGGCAGGCAAAGTACTCTCAGGCATATATTCCTCAGGAAGGATATAATCCATCAGCACCACATTCGTTTTATTCACCGTTCTGAACAGCTGCATGATGTTGAGGAAATGTTCATCCCCGATATAAGGCAGCAGGCCTTCAAATATTACCAGCGTAGGAAAAGCAGGAGAATACCCCGCATCGCGGAGACGGTCCAGCAGATGCAGGGTATCTGTGATATCCGCCTGAATAAAATGTATCTTTTTATTATCGGGCAACAAACGTTCGTAGAGCTTTTGTTTTATCCCAAGGTGATCCATATCCACTTCAAAAATGCCGGATACTGCATGATCATACTGTTGCAGCAGATGCAAAGAGATCGGATCAAGCCCTGCACCTAAAATGCATACCTGTACAGGTGCATCTTCCGATAAATACTGATCCAGCAGATAACGGACAAAACGCTTGCGGCACAATACCGTATAGTCGAAGTCTTTATAAGATGCTTCCATCTTTTCAGAAAGCTGCTGAATTTCGCTAAAATCTATTTTTGATAAATAGGTCTTTTCCGGACCGCTTTCATATAGCGAGCGTGCATGGTATAGCACCAGAGCGGCTGTAGGAGCCACTTTCAGGGTATGGTCAACAAGTTCCATTATCTGTGTCTTTAAGATAATGAAGATAGGGATTAACGCTGCATTGATGTAACAGTGCGCTACTTTTTGCCGGTATGCAAATAGGATTGAATAGACTTTACATAGCCCTGAAAAGCTTTCACCCCTTTAGGTGTGATCTTACAGATCGTTTGCGGATAATTATCCTTGAATTGCTTGACAACTTCAATATATTCCACATCTTTCAATTTATTGATCTGCACACTCAGGTTACCTGCCGTAGCATTTGTTTTTTCTTTCAGATGCGTAAATTCCGCTTCCTGTTCGCTGATCAATACAGACATCACTGCCAGCCGCAGCTGTGAATGTAACACCGGATCAAGTTCTTTAAAGTCCATTTAGTTCAGTTACGTGTAGGTAGATCAGCATACAGGCGGGAACCACCTGCCTGTATGCTGTTATAATTTTATTTACTGAGATCCGCCATCAGCGCCTTCACATATCCTTCACCCCAATGAGGCGTAAGTTTATCTGCCGGTTTTTCTGTTGCGAATTTTTTCAAAGATTCTTCAAACTTTTCTTTTGCTTTTGTTTTGCTGCCACCAAAAGCTTCCGGTGTATACAGGAGAGCCTGGCCCTCCAGCATATATACCCTTGGATTCTCCGGGTTCAGTTTTTTGGCCTCCTCCAGGTGCTGACCTGATTCCATACCATATTTCATGCCGCGGGTCATTGGATCTACCCCTATGCGGGCAGATGCGATCATGGACAAGATACAACTGATCTCTGAATCCTTTCCTTTCAATGCTGCTGCTTTTTCAATATTCAGCAATGCCTTATCAGCTATTTCATCCACCTTTCCCTTATCCTGTGTAAAAAAGGCTTCATTCACCCGGCAGTAAGCAGCATAATAATACGGCAGCCACTGTGTTTTTTCTGCTTCGGCTACCCGCTCAAATGTATTACCCAGTTGCTGCATGCCAGCTTGTGTAAAAGAGCTGGCACTGTCCAGCAACCCTACCTGCTGGTTCATAGCCTGCTGATATTGTTCGCTCTGGGCCCGGGCTGCAAAAGTGATCCCGGTAACCATTAAAAGAGAAAAGAGGATTTGTTTCATATGATTGTAGATTTTATAAACGATGAATGAATGATTATTGTCTGTCTATTTGTTCCTGGCGGCGGTCGATACCAAAGCTCATGAACATGCCCAGGTAAAAGAACCGCGGTGCCATTGGGCCCACCATATTGCGGCGTAATTTGTCTGAAGAATAACGGAAGCCATACTCCTGATCATTCCCTAATACATTGGTCATGGTAAACACAAATACCGTAAATGCCTTACCGATGGAAGTGAGATAGTTCACATTCACGCTGAGCGTATTTAACGTTCTTGTGCGATCTTTCATGAACTCACTTTCCGGACGGTTGGGATTAAAATAAGGTCTCCCGGTAGCGAATGTATACGTGGCCCCCAGGTTTAATTGCGTGGATGGAATATAATGTTTGTATACCAGCGTGGCCGTATGATTAGCGGCAAAATCCGGCTGCACTTCATAAGGATAGTTCAGGTAATCCCGCTTGGTATCAAGGTAAGAATAAGAGATCCAGTAATCTGCATTTTTGATAGACTTCCTGTCTCTCCAGAAAACTTCCAGCCCTTTGGCATAACCGGTACCGTTGTTACTATAATCCGGTGTGGTTTTCACAAGATCATGATATTTTTTGTAAAACAATTCGGCACGGAAAGTATGGAACTGCGCGAGGCGCTGATAACTGGCAATGTAATGGGTTGCTTTCATGAAACCCAGTTCATGGGTAAAGCGCAGGTATTGGGGCTCAGGTTTCTGATAAAAATCCCCATAGGCAAAAGCCACCTGGCTTTTATTATCCAGCTTATAAGCCAGCGAAGCCCTGGGTGCAACGTTTGATCTGGCCAGGATAGAAGTATACTCGTATCGCGCTCCGAAACGGCCTACAAAACGTGGGGTGAAATATACATCGCTTTCTACGAAACCTGCCGTGTAACCATCTACGTAGTTAGCATCAAATCCGTTAAAACGGGAGCGCTCATCGCCGTATTGATATTCACTGCCAATACGTAATACGGAGAACTTACCCAATCCCTTTGTAAACATCAGCCTTACCTGGCTGAGGTCCTGACGGGCTTTTACGCGCGTGGGAGCAGGTACTTTATTAATAGTATCCATATAGATCCTGTCCCTGTTAGTACTATAGGAAGTACCCAGGTTCATGCGCCAGCCTTTACCCAGGTTTTCCTTATAGTTGATGTTCGTGTATATATTATAGCTCTCCAGTTCAAACGCTTCTTTAAAACCCGGGTATTCCAGGCTTTCTCCTTCAAAGCCAAAACGCTGGTAACTGCCGGTAACAAAGATCTTCAGCATACCGGTCTTGGAGGTTTTTAACCGATAATTGGCAGAACCATTGGTTCCCTGTGGCGCAATAGTAGGTTCCTGCTTTTGCTTCATTATTTTGAAATAAGGAGACAGGTTGAAGTAATCCGCTTCAAAACCATAGGCTTTCTTTTTATCCTTCGTGAGAATATCCACGCCAACACTTGGCCCAACAGAACCAATACCCAATGAATAGGAAGAGCGCTCCGGCAGATCAGTGGATTCCAATACCAGTGCGGAAGATAAACCCTGCCCGTATTGTGCGGAATACCCCCCGCTGCTGAAAGTGGTGCCTTTAAAAAGGAAGGGAGAAAACCTGCCACGCGCAGCAAAGTCAGGCATGCCGGAGAAGAAAGCGTTCCGTACCATCATACCATCAATAAAGGTTTGCGTTTCGTAACCGGTACCTCCTCTTACAAAAAGGCCTTCCTTCTCTCCTACCTGTTGCGCTCCAGGCAATGTTTTCAGTGCGCTTACGATATCTGCGTTGGCACCTGCGGTAGTAACAATATCCAGCGGTTTCAATACCGTATTCTTCTTTTCATCGCTGGCTTCAAAACTACCTGCAGAAATAGTAACCATGTTTAGCTGATTCACTGTTTCTTTTAATACCAGGTTAAACTGTTGGGAAGTGCCGAGTTCTGCTTTTATTTCCAGTGTTTGATATCCTGTAAGGCTGGCTGTGATGAATCTTTCTCCGTTGGCGGTACTGGTAAAAGTAAAGGTGCCGTCTTTAGCACTGGTAGCTCCGTCATAGGAGCCTTTGATCGTAATGTTCACTCCGGCAAGGGGTCGCTTTTTAGCATCTGTTACCCTGCCGCTGATAGTCGACTGGGCCTGTAGCAGCAGGGGAATGCAGGTGAAGATGATCAGGGTTGAGAATAGCTTAAACATATAGTTAGATTAGGTTTGCAAACCAAAAGTAAATTAGTTTATAATATAAACCAAATATCAAGGTTACAAATTCACTATACATTGATTATAAGCATGTTAATTTTTAAGAATTTGAATATTTGTTCTCCTATTGCTTTGATGCCGGGCTTCATTGCAAGGGTCACAATCGTCAGCTGGTGCTCTTTTTCCCTGGAAGCCTGTAGCGATCCTCGCTGCAGGAATACCTTTTTGCAACAGGTATTCTTTTGCCTTCGCAGCACGATGGCTGGATAAAGTAATATTATAAGCATCGCTGCCTCTTACATCCGTATGAGCAGTGAGTAATACAGTAGCTGAAGGGTGTTCCTGCAATAACGTCACCAATTTATCCAGGATCGCTGCAGCATCTGCCCGGATGGAGCTCTTGTTGAAGTCGTAATAAATGTTTTCTATGGCCAGGCTTTCTTTAACAGTTTGCGCATCCAGGTAAAGCGTTACACGTATCGTATCGTTGCCGGTACGGCCAGCAGTAGATACTTCAACCGGTAATGCTTTCCGGCCGCCTTTATAAGCTGCTGCTGTATACTTACTATCATTGTTCAGCACTAAATAGTTGGTCCCATCTGCAGGCGTAATTTGTGTCCATTGCCTGTCTTTTGGCGGCTGGCTGATCAGTGTAAAAGCCTCCGGCACCGGGTTATTATTTAACTTATCCAACACCGTGGCTGCAAGGATCAGCACTTTTCTGTCCGGTTCAACAAATGGTGTTTTACTCATTTCCATGATAAAGGCATAGATATCATCATCTCCTATTCCCCCTTTGCGGTTAGAAGATAAATACCCGCGGGATTGCCCGTCTATCATGAAGGAAAAATCATCTGCAGAAGAGTTAACAGGTACACGCATATTCAGGGGCGTACTCCATTGTTTGCCTTCTCCTTTTGCAGCAAATACATCAAAGCCTCCCATGCCTGCATGCCCTTTGCTGGAAAAATACAATGTACCATCCGGCGCTATCACAGGAAATTCTTCTGCCTCTGTTGTATTGATCTGCGGGCCGCAGTTCACGGGGGCACTCCAGCTGCTATCGCTTAAGCGTGTACTGTACCAGATATCTGTTTGCCCAACACCACCTGGCTGGTCTGATGTATAGTACAGTATATTTCCATCATTACTGATAGCAGCATGGCCTAATGAAAAAGCTGCTGTATTATTATGCGGGAAGGGCGCCAGTAAAGCCCAGGTGGCCCCTTTTTTTACATAGGTGAGCAGTTCAAGCCTTCGGTTACCATATACAGCAGGCCGTTCTGCTTTTTCAAAATTCACTTTCCGGGGGTAGGTAACAGTTAGCCATGCTGTGTCCTCGTTCCGGGAAAAGCATACGGGACCTGAGTGATAAGGGAAATGATCCATAGCATTATGGAAGGAGCTTACATATGCACCATTGGGCTGGGCCGTATAGAGTTTCAGGAAGGGATGTTTATTACGTTTATACCTGCGTTTATCATTTCCCCGGTCAGATACAAAAACGATCTTATCTCCATACTTCACTGTACCCCAATCACTATTGGGTGTATTGAGAGCAGTAAGGTCCTGCCATTGCAGCGATACCGGGTTCTTTAACCAGGCCATGGCAGAATCGCAACCTGCTATAAGTTGTTGTGCATTACCTTCTGAAGACCAGCTGCTATATTGCACTTTAGCGGCTTCATATTGCCCCATGCTCTTTAGCATATCTCCATAATATCTTTTATTGATAGCTGCAGCGCCAGGTTGCTGTAATAGTTTTTCATACCATCCGGCAGCTGCTTCGTATTTATTCACAGCCCTGTAAGAGGTAGCCAGCTTCTCCATGATCTCTGCAGATGGCTTCTTCCGAACGATCACTTCATATAATGCAGCTGCGGGTGCATATTCCGCACGTTGAAAATGAGCATCTGCACGCTGTTGCAGGGAACGTTGCTCCTGCGCATAAGCAGATGCGGCCCATACAATAAACACAATGATAATACTGCATCTTAAGAACATAGTTCGCTTTTACAATTAGAAATAACGCGGACTGCTCACCCGCAAACGGTTTTGACGATTCGCGAAAAATACGCCGATGGAGATCTCATGTGATCCTTGCTGCTGGCTGGCCATCTTATTGATCGTAAGATCATAAGCGTAACCAAAACGGAAACGTTCCCCTGCATAATATTCCACCATAAAACTGGCGGCATCTATAGGATCAAGCCCTTTTTCCAGTTGTGGTTTATTCCATAAACGCACGCCTGTACGGTAAGAAGCTCCCAGCCATAACTTCTCTTCTATCAGCAGAAAAGCATTCAGGTCTACATTGGTAGGGCCTTTGAAATCTTCTTTCACCAACAGGGAGGGTTTCAGCTGCAGGTGTTCGGATAACTTCCACATGAAACCTGTAGTGAGGTACATGTGTTGTGTTTTTTTAATCACCTTATAACTGTAGCCATTCCAGTAATACTTACTGTTGTCTGTATACAAAGAGAAAAGGTCCATCACAGAAACTCCGGCATAAAAAGAAGATGTGTAATAATAGACGCCAAAACGTGCATCCGGGATACGAATAGATGTTTTGCCGGTAGGGATGGCCTCATCCAGATCATCCACATAAGTTAATGCCTTCCCATCTATCGAATACTGTGTGATGCCTCCGCCCAGGCCAATGCATAAGCGTTTTGTATCTGCATCATCCAACGGAATGCGGTAGGAGTAGGAGGCGTAGGCAGACAATGCTTCCTGCGGTCCAAGTTTATCGAACATCACCTGTAAACCCACACCCACCTTTTCGTCCCGGGCATTGGTGAGCCCGTCTACAGATATAGCGCCTGTGCGGGGCGCGCCAGGGATGCCTACCCATTGATGCCTGTAAATGGTATTGAGGTACCAGTCTCCCTTATATCCTGCATACGCAGGGTTTACACTGAGTCCGTTGAACACATACTGGCTGAACTGTACATTCTGCTGTGCCTGCAGGTTACCTGCTATTAAAAAGCAGCTGAGCAGCCCTATGTATATCCTGTATTTCAAGCGCGTCATAAATATTCTTTTAATAGCTATCGTAACAATTCTATCCATCCTTTGAATACCCTGATGCCAGTTGGTGTACGTAGTTCCAGGGTATAATAATAGGTTCCCTCATTCAGTCCGGATCCATCCCATTGGTTTTGATAATCTTTGGATTGGTACACTATATTTCCCCAGCGGTTGTACACTACAAGAGCAGATCCGGGGAATTTCGTGATATCCAGGATCACGAGCTTGTCGTTCCTGCCATCTCCGTTTGGAGTAAAGGTGTTAGGAATAAACACTACTTCTCCCGTGATAGGTTGTTCCGGTATAACAGAAATGTTATCCCCGGGCACCAGGTCTTTTTCTGCAGAAGTACCGCTCGCCGTATTGGTTACACTTCCTCCGCTGTTGATCCTGATACCGAATCGCAAAGTGGCAGTGCCATTTGCTGCAAGGCTGTCCAGCGTCCACACAAAACGGCGGGTACCAGGGTTATAGTTGGTAGCGCCTGCGCTTACAATGATATCCCTTGGAACATCCAGGTTGGCGGCAATCACGTCTTCCACCACAACACGTGTGGCTTTATTGGGGCCCGCATTTGTTAAAGTGATGGTGAACGTAACAACGTCCCTGATCCTGTACGGTGCTGCCGTATTCAGTTCTTTCACCACTTTCAGGTTAGCCAGGTATTCACTCGTTACATTAATTAAACCGGAATCCGGGATAGCCGGAGTGAAACCATTAGTACCCGGAACAGCTACTACTGCTTTATTGGAAATAGCCCCGGTATCAATGATCGTCATGGCATATTCCATTTGTGCACTGGTGTTGCCATCCATTAAACCTATCGTCCACCTGATCTGGTTAGTATTTGCATCATACACTGCTGTGCCTTTTGCAGGAGCTGTAATAACAGGTGCTGACACTTTGCTGCGTGCCGGCAACTGGTCTGTGAAAACAACAGGGTTTAATGCCAGCAGGCCCGGATTATTCACCGTTAGCCTGTAACGGATAGTGCTGCCCACCGGGTAAGGTGCAGGTGTCAGGATCTCTTTCGCAGCCTTCAGTTTGGTTTGCGGCGTAATGTTTGTATTTACACCCGGCGTTTTATTATCTGTGGTATCTGTATCCTGCACACGGGACGGCGGAGCAATGGAAGCTGTATTACTCATCTGCCCGGTTCCACTCACAATGCCCGTTACCAATATCCTTACACTGCTGCCTGCAGGGAAAGTTTCCACCGTTCCGCTCAGTAGATTATTTACCACGCTAAGTGTTACGTTTCCTGCATTACCTGTTGTACCTATAACCCTTGCGTTGATATGGCTCATAGCGGCAGGCAACCGGTCTGTGATCACAGCCCCGTCTGCCACTGAAGGGCCGGCATTGGATGCAGTGATGATGTAAGACATGCTGTCTGTATTGATCACGTTATCCTTGCCTGTTTTAGTGATAGAGATATTTGCATTCCTGCCGATAGCCGTTTCTGCGATATTGGAAGTGATCCGTTTGCCTGTTACAGTTTCTGCTACCGCCCTATTTGAAATATTACCTATAAAGGAAGGATCTATAGTCCCGGTGATCTGCAGGCGGATAAGATTAGCAGCGCCCGCAGCAAGGTCTGCATTGAATACAACAAGATTACCCGTTCCGCTGAGCGTGGTTGTACCACCAACTTGCGCATTGCCGGTAGCAGTGGCCGTCCAGGTAACATTTGTGAGTTGCGGGGCTACTGTATCCCTCACGGTCATGTTCTTAAGATTAGCAGGGCCGTTGTTTTGCAGAGACACGGTATATTCCATTACCGTACCCGCCTCTTCTTTATCCGGCGCTACTTTATGGATGCGCAGATCTGCTTCCTGTTCAATTTGTGTAGTTACCGTATCAGAACTAACAGTGCTGCCATCCGGCTTCTTCACAAAGGCCATATTGGTGATGGTGCCTGTGGCATCTGCATTTAATTTACCGGTTATCTGTACCTGTATAGTATTACCTGCACTACCGGCTATATCTCCTCTGATCACTACGTTGTTACCTGCACCGGTTTTGCCAACTGTTACCAATGCGTTGCCGGTAGTGGAAGTGGTCCAGCTTACATCTGTAATGGCAGCAGCCACCACATCTGTAATATCAATGTCTTCCAGGTCAGAAGGGCCTGCATTTGTAATGCTGAGGTTATAACTTACGGTATTACCAGCAGAGATCTTCAGCGGCCCGGTTTTATTGATCACAATGCGGCCATCTTCTATTATGCTGGTACTTACAACAGCAGTATCTGCGTCTCCGTTTACATTTCCTGCGATAGCCGTATTGCTGATAGTACCGGTAAAGCCGGGATCTGCTATTCCATTCACCAGTAACTGCACCACATTACCGGTACCTGCCGGGATATATGCCTGCAGCTGAATATCATTACCTGTTCCGCTGGCCGGGCTATTGTTGATCAATTGCGCATTGCCCAGCAATGTCACCGTCCATTGTACATTCATGATCTCAGGTGGCACCAGGTCCCTGATCCTTACATCCGTTGCATTAGATACACCGCTGTTATTAATGTTCACGATATAATGAACGGGTAATCCTGCAGCAATTACCTGCGGCCCTGTTTTAACAACGTTCAGGTTAGTGCTTACATATGCCAGTGTATTTACTGAATCCTGTGAAAGGACCACTTCACCTGCTTTCGCCCTGGCAATATTCTTCAATGGCCCTTCAAATGTTGGAGGAACAGTACCTTCAATGGCAAGCATGATATAATTGCCTGTACCTGCAGGAATATTCACCGGCAGGCTGATCAGGTTGCCGGCACCTGTTGTACTACCCTGGATAGTTGCAGCTCCTGCTGCAGTGGCCGTCCACGTAATACCACGGATAGGGCCAGGAACGGTATCTGTAATGTTGATAGTACCGCTATTGGAAGGCCCGGCATTTTCTACCATGATCACATAGCGGATGCGGTTACCAGCAGCAATACTGTCCGGCGCCGATTTACTCAGTTCAATACCCGGGTCTGATGTAATTTTTGTTACAACCGGTGTACTGCTTACCGGCGGTTCTCCAGGTATGGTATAAGTAGCGATATTAGTTACCGTGCTGGTATCCCCCGCATCCAGTGTACCACTGATCGCTACTTTCACACGGTTACCATCTCCCGCAGGAATACTGGCAGTGAAACTCACATCGCCGGCCCTGTCTGCAATATTTCCGCCGGCAATGGTGGCACTGCCTGATGCTGTAGCTGACCATAGTGCATTTTTCAGCTGAGCAGGTATTACATCTGTCACCGCAATGTTGGCTGCATCTGAAGGACCACTGTTGGAAAGCTCTATCATATAACTAACGCCCGTACCTGCACTGGCTGTTTGCGGGCCATTCTTAACGATCTGTAATCCAGGCTGGCTCCTTAATGTAGTGCTGGTGGTATTGGATGTTACCAGCGCTTCACCCAATGGTTTGGCATATGCCGTGTTTTGAAGCAGCCCTGCAAATGCGGGATCTGTTTTACCATTGATGGTTACACTAATGATGTTGGTTGTTCCTGCAGGCAGGTTAGCCACAAAGTTCACATGGCCTGTTTGGTTCACCAGGTCGCCGCCAACAATTGTAGCAGTGCCAACACCTTTGGCAGACCATGTTACGTTTTGCATCCGGGCAGGTAATGTATCTGTGATGGTCACATTTTTCGCATTGGAAGGCCCGTCATTGAATACATTAAAGCTATAGTTGAGGTTACTGCCGGAAGTTACATCTGCCGGTGCTGCTTTTTCTATGCGTAATGTAGGCACATTACGGATATTGGTCACCACGGTATCTGCAATTTCCGGTAATCCTGCACCCGGGATAGCACGGGCAATGTTCATAATGTCTCCCACCAGATCCGGGTTTGCCTGTGCGTTTACAGTGATGATAATATTATTGGCGGTACCCGGTGGCAAAGTAGCCGTAAAGCCAACATTACCTGTTTGATCTGTGAGATTTCCACCACTGATAGCAGCGTTGCCACTTGCTATGGCAGACCATTTAACATCAAGCAATGCAGTTGGTATCACATCCACTACATTTATATTCTGCGCAACAGATGGCCCGTTATTGGAAAGTGTGATCACATAATTAATGCGTTCCCCTGCATTGATCCTGCCAGGGCCTGATTTTGATATTTCCAGTGTGGGTGAATAGCTGATCTGTGTTTTAAGCGAATCGCTGGTCACCGTCTGATCATTATTCCCTGCAGTAGCTACGTTGCTCACGGTACCATTGAACAGGGGATCCGCCGTGCCTTCGATGGTTACTATCACAATACCACTGGCAGGTATGTTTGCAGTTAACGCTACCTGGTTACCTGTACCGGTGGCATGAGCGGTCACCACAACTCCATTACTTACTGCAGAAGACCATGTTACATTACTGATCTGCGCAGGCACAAGGTCTGTAATGTTAACGGCAGTGGCGCTGGAAGGCCCTGCATTGGTCACATTCAGTGTATAGGTCACCGGTAAACCCGCTGACACAACAGATGGGCCGGATTTAGAAACAGAGAAGCCGGTCTGTTTATTCACGATCGTTGCAACACTCACTTTCGCCGGCCGCGGATCTGTAACGCCAGCAGCAGGTTGCGCCTCTGCTGTGTTGATAAGGGTACCAACATATGCAGGGTCTATTGTGCCTTCAATGGTAAAGGTAACCATACCTGTATTGGCAGGTACATCTGCTGTTACCGCAATATTATTGCCTGTGCCGGATGAAGCGCTTACAGTTGCACCACCGGTTACTGCTGCTTTCCAGGTTACATTTTGTATTTCAACAGGCACATTATCTGTAACAGCTGCCCCAATGGCATCTGCAGGACCATTATTGGTGAGTTTCAATACATATACGATCTTCTGGCCCGCAGCAATATTAGCCGGCGCCGTTTTATTCAATTGCAGGTCCACAGATTTATTTACACTCGTTACCACCGTACTTTCTTTCTTGCCATCAAATTCTGCACTGGCCGTGTTAGTGATGGTTAATCCTGCACTGGTGCTCACCGTTCCATTTACAGTGATGATAATACGGCCACTTGATTCTGTGGACATTCCCTGGATGGTACCGATCACACCAACGATATTTCCTGATCCACTGAGCGGGGTGGCGCTGGTGGAGGCTCCTTCCACAGCTACCGTCCACGTTACATTCGTGATCTCTGCCGGAATAGTATCCGCTATTTTAACAGGGCTTGCATTTGAAATACCCGTGTTGTTCACTTCTATCGTATAACTGATAGGATCTTTTACATTTACAGATGCAGGGCCTGATTTGGAGATCAGCACGCCTACATCAGTTGTGATATTGGTGGTAATGGTACTGGAATTTGTTTCCGGCACTGTTTCTGTAACATCAGATGGCGGAAGCACTTTCGCTGTGTTCCGGATAGCTACCGGTTGAGAGCCTGGATTTACCTGTCCGGTAATATTAACAGTTATAGCATTCCCAGTGCCTGCAGGTATATTACCTGTTACCCGCACCACATTGTTCACAACAGGCAGGATTACAAAACTGGCGCTGCCAGTTTGGGATGCGGTTACTACCGGGTTAAGAATGTCTGCCGGTAATGAATCAATGATAGCCGCAGCAGTAACATCAGACAGTCCTTTATTTGTAACAACCAGTTTGTAAGCAATACTTTCTCCTGCTGTTCTATTCGCCGGCCCGCTTTTTACGATCACCAGGTCTGCCTGCCGAAGTACACTGGTGGTAACGGTACTGATAGCTTCCGCAAAATCTGTTGTTCCTGCCGGCGGTATTGCCCTCGCCGTATTAGTGATAACACCATTTGGTGCTGCTGGATTTATTGTGCCGTTGATCGTAACTACGATCGTACTTCCATCCGCAGCAAGATTACCGGTGAGATTGATCACACTTCCAACGCCGCTGGCAGCACTCACTGTGGCATTGCCATTGGCCACTGCCGTCCAGGTGATATTGGTGAGCAATGTGCTCACGGTATCTTTTATACTGATGTTCGTAGCATTGGATGGGCCACCGTTGGTAACCTCCAGTGTATAGGTAATGTTCTCTCCGGCTGTTGCGTTAGCAGGCCCGCTCTTGGAAATACGCAGATCAGCAGACCTGGTAGTATTGGTGATCACCGTAGAAGAAACACCTGGCAAACCAGCGGGTACAGCATATGCCGTATTCCTGATGGAAGTACCGCTAAAGGAGGGATCTACCTTACCCGTTACAGTAATATCCATCACATTGCCATTGCCGGCAGGGAGATTACCTGTTACATTGATATTTCCTGTGCCACTGCTGCTGCTTACAGTTGTACCTGCACCACTTGTTACAATTGTCCATGCAGGATTCTGGATGGCTGCATGGATCGTATCTTTTATAACCAGCCCGATTGCATCTGAAGGTCCTGCATTGGTAACACGTATATTATAGGTAACAGGCTGACCCGCTTTCAGAGAAGCGGGGCCAGACTTGGTGATGTTAATACCAGGCCTGGTTTCTACAATAGTAGCCGCAGTATCAGATACCACTGCTTTACCCACTGGTAATGCATACCCGCGGTTTTCTATGGGAGCACCGGTATAACCAGGTTGTATCACACCGGTAATAGTTACAATCACCGCATTGGCAACACCCGGAGGGAAGCTACCGGTTAAGCCGATAATATTTCCTGTACCATTTGCCGTACCGGTGATCTGTGCATTTCCGCTGGCTGTAGCTACCCAGGTTACGTTGGTGATGGAAGCAGGAACAGTATCTCTTATTTGCAGGTTACTGGCATTGGATGGCCCGTCATTTGTAATGTTCAAGGTGTATGTGATCTGCTCACCTGCTGCCAGTTTAGGCGGCGCGCTCTTCACTATCTGCACGGCCACTTCATTGGTTACCAGGGTTTTCACCGTATCTGAAGTAAGCAGCGGCTGCCCCGGAACCTGTACACTGGCATAGTTTTCCAATGTTCCGGTAAAGTCTGCATCCACCACTCCGTCTATATATATAGTAAGGTCTGAAGCTGGTTGAGAAGGTATATTAGCCGTGATGGCTACATTGTTTCCGCTGCCACTGTTACCCGTTAATACCTGTGCATTTCCGGAAGTGACTACAGACCAGGTGGCATTTTTCACTTGTGCAGGTATCACATCGGTAATGGTAACATTCTTTGCATTAGATGCAGGGCTACTATTAGCAACAGATACAATGTAGCTGATCTTACTACCTGCCGCAAGGGATGAACTGCCCAGTTTAAATACAGAGAGGTTGGGTTTATTAATGATGCTTGTTGTTACCGTATCTGAATGTACCAATGGCTGATCCTCTGCTTTAGCCGTTGCACTGTTCGTAATACTTCCTTCAAATGCAGGATCTGCAGTGCCGCCCACAGTAATAAGGATACGGTTTCCACTGCCGAACGGAATATTTCCTGTTACTTCCATATTAGCACCGCTGCCGGTTCCGCCGGATGTTACAGTAGCTGAGCCAAAGCCGGTAGCGATCCAGGAAGGGTTCAATATGGCAGCAGGAATGATGTCCGAGATCAGGATATTTTTTGCATCTGAAGGCCCATCGTTAGTGATCACAAAATCGTAGGTAAGGCGGTTACCTGCAATTATAGAGACAGGGCCGGTTTTCTTCACCCTTACGGACGCTGTATTCGTTGCATTGGTATTGGCATTACTGCTTACCGGTGGCTGGCCGCTTACGGTAGCGGTAGCAGTATTAGTCACCACACCTTTGAATGCAGGATCTATTGTGCCATTAATATTGATGGTAATAGTGCCTGTACCTGCCGGGATATTACCCGTTACATTTACATTGCTGCCACTTCCGGCGCTGCCACTTAGTACCGTGGCCCCATTGGCTGCAGTAGCCGTCCATCTCGCATTTTTGATTTCGGCTTCCAGTACATCCGTGATGGTTATATTTTGGGCGTCAGACAAGCCATGGTTGCTCACAATCACCGTATAGGCAATAGCGTTACCTGCAGATACGGATGCAGGAGCAGATTTGGTGATCTGCAGCGCGGGTTCAAAAATAAGTTTAGTATCTGTTGTATCTGAATGGATCGCAGGCTGGCCAGGTTGCATGGCGGTTGCAAAGTTCGCCAGGTCTGCTGTGGCAGCCGGATTCACCTTACCGGTAATAGTTACTACGATCTTACCCTGCGGATCTGCCGGTAGTACGCCTCTTACTCTTAAAATATTACCGGTACCTGTTGCGCCGGACAAAACAGATGCTCTGCCTGCTGTTGTTGCCACCCATGTAACATTTGTAAGATCTGCCGGTATCAGATCTTCTATGTTCACTTCCGGCGCGTCAGAGTGCCCTTCATTTGTTACCGTGAGTACATAAACAATGTTATCTCCCGCTATTGCCTCTGCAGGCGCTGATTTTGTTATCTTAATCAGCGGTTCGCTTTTTACCACCGTTTTCACCTGTGCGCCTGGAAGATCTGTTCCGTTAGCTAACCTGGCAGTAGCGCGGTTGAAAATATCGCCTGAATAAGAGGGATCTACCGTAGCTGTAATAACGATCAGCACACTGTTGCCACTTCCGGCAGGAATATTTGCCCGCACATCAACGATCTGCCCGTTCACTGCATCAGAGGATACGTCTGCCGTACCATTGTGCTGCGTATTGAGTACGATATGTTGTAACTGAGGGGCCAGTGTATCCCTGATCACTACATTAAATGCATCTGAGGGGCCTGTATTATGAACAGTTATAAAGTAGGTGATCATTTCACCTGCTATTACTGTATCCGCTGCGGTTTTAATAATGGTAATACCCGGACGGTTCTGTATGGCGGTACTCACCTCGTTGGAAGTAACAGCTGGTTGGCCGGTTACCTGCACACTGGCTGTATTCTTAGCCGTACCCGATGCACCGGGTTTTACTTTGCCGGTAATTTGCACGGTAACAGTATTACCACTGCCTGCGGGGATATTTACTGTCAGGCCAACATTGTTGCCTGTACCCGTAGCGCCTGAAACTATTGTGGCCGCACCACCGGCAGCAGCCGTCCACTGAACGTTCTCAATATCTGCATGTATAAGGTCCGTGATACTGGCGTTCACTGCATTGGATGGGCCTGTATTGCTAACGGACAAAGTATATGCAATAGCACCACCTGCATCTGCCTGTGCAGGGCCAGCTTTTGTAATAACAAGGCCGGGGGTGTTTTCAACAGTTGTAACATCTGAATCAGTTATTGCCGTGCCGCCCGGAGGTGTAACGGTAGCCACATTGGTGAGTACGCCGGTGAATGATGGCTGTACAATACCGTTTACGTGAATTTCAATAATATTACCAGTGCCTGCAGCAATATCTCCTGTTGTGCTGATGTTATTACCGCTACCTCCGTCAGGTAAGGCTCTTGCACTACCACGGGGGGATACATACCAGGTAACATTAGTGACTGCTGCGGGCACAACATCCGTTATCACAACACCTGTTGCATCAGAAGGGCCGGCGTTGGTAACCTGTATAATATATTCGATAGGAGTACCTGCAGCAATGCTGCCTGATACAGGACCGGATTTCACGACTGTGAGCCCCGTTTGTTTTAGTAAAGTAGTGAAGGTGGAATTTGAATTGCTAACAGGTTTGCCCGGAGGTGTTATGCTTGCTGTGTTCTGGATCACCCCTGCAGCACTTGCACTAATGGTTCCATTAACGGCTACTACAATAATATTAGCATTACCAACCGGCAGGCTGCCGGTAAAACTGATATTGTTGCCGGTACCGCTGGCAACACTGGCAGTGGCAGCTCCCTGCGTACTTACCGTCCACGTAGTATTCTGAATAGACGCTGGTACTGCATCCGCAATCACCGCATTCACCACATTTGACGGGCCTGCATTCTGTATCACTATTTCATAATGGATAGCACCTCCTGCCACAGCACTTGATGGTGCTGTTTTGGAAATGCTGATATCATACTGCAGATCTGGTGTATCCGTATCTGTAGCAGTATTGTTAGCTGTATTATTTTCCGTGTAACCGGATGGTGCTGTTACGGTGGCTGTGTTCACAAGATTACCCGTAAAAGCCGGCGGCACTGCCATCGTGAACGTATACACGATAGTTCCATTCACGGGTATGTTCACCAATTGGCTGATGGCACCGGTTCCACTATTGGCCGGTACGGTAGCTCCACCTGAAACATTTGCACTCCACGATGCATTGGTGATACCTGCAGGAAGGAGATCACTCACCTGGGCACCTGCCACATCTGAAGGGCCCGTATTGGTAACATTGATGGTATAAATGGTATTTGTACCCGGTACGTAAGAAGTTTTACCATCCGTTTTGGTGATCTGCAGATCTATACTCCTGCTGGCGGGTGTGGTTACACTTCCGGTTGCCGGGGTTGGATCTGTGAAGTTTGGCGGAGGCGTTACATTCGCCGTGTTCACAATTGAATTGCCGGTGAATGAAGCACTGATATGGCCGGCAATAGTTAGTGTAATACTTTTACCCGGCGTGAATTGCACACCGGTCCAGCCACCGCTCACCGCATCAAATGTTCCTTCGCTGGCAGTATAAGTATTTGCTGTAAATTCTGCGGGGAAGTTATCTTCCACCACAAACCTCTCAGAAGGAAGGATAGTAGAAGGTCCTGCATTGGTGATAGTGATAGTATAGGTTAGATCAGCACCTGCTACCACTTGTGTGGGGTTAGATGTTTTGGTAACGGAGAGATCTGTTACCGGCGCTGTTACGGAAATAGTGACGGTGCCTTGTGAACAACCTCCTTTATTATCACACACCGTATAAACAAATACATCTGTACCTGTATAGCCAGGGCTTGGTGTATAGGTGAATGTACCATTTGCATTTAACACCAGCACTCCATGTGCAGGAGGCGTGAATGGCGTGGTGGTTACTGTTAGCGGATCATTTTCCGGATCAGTATCATTCGTTAATACGTTTCCGCTCACGGCTACATCCCTTACTGTAGTGTATTGATCATTATTGGCAACGGGCGGGTTATTTTGCACTATTCCTGTTACGGACGCATTGTTATTACCCGGTACAGGATCTGTTACACCGGCGGAAGCTGTAACACTGGCGCTGTTAGTGATAGTAGCACCTCCTGTTACACCGGCCCTCACAAAACCTTCTAACGTGATCACAATTTTATTTCCCGGCGCAAAAGGTATGGTCCCCAAACAGTTAATGGTATTGCCTGTTCCGCTGGAAGGGCTTATCGTTACCCCGTTCCCGGTAGTTGCGGCATTCCATGTATAGTTCTCTAACTGCCCCGGCTGATTGTCTGCAATAATAAATCCCTGTGCGTCTGAAGGGCCAAGGTTTTCTACCGTAATGGTATACACCACTTTTTTCCCGGTCTGATAAACACTGCCCGCATCTGATTTGGTGATCTTCAGATCGGTACTTTGTGTATAGGTTAATGTTACATCGTCTGCTGAAGATGCACAATTTCCATTGCTGATGGTCCAGCGTAGAGTTGCAGTGGTATTAGGGTTGAGGGTTACATTACTGTTGGGCGCATTAGGGTTTGCAATATTGGCATTCCCTGTTACTACCGTCCAGGTGCCTGTACCAACAGCGGGTGTATTACCCGTCATCACAAAAGCACCGCTGTTGAACTGTGTTTTATCTGCGCCTGCATTTGCCACGCTGGGTAATGCATTGATCAGCACTTTTACATTATCCGTACTTGCAGCGCAGGGCGAGTTGGTAACAGACCATACAAATTCATAAGTACCCGGTGCTAAACCGGTGACCGTTGTAGTGGGGCTCGCCGGGTTTGTGAATACGGGAGTGGTTGGGCCGGAAAGCGAACTCCATGCACCTGCTCCTGCTGTTACTGCACCAGCGGCCATCGTTGTACTGGTTACATTGCACAAAGCCTGGTCAGGCCCTGCATTGGCGGTGGTAGGATTGGCTGCAACCGTCAGCTGCACATCATCAGACGAAGCGGTGCAGTTGCCATTAGTGATGGTCCAGCGAAAAACATAAGTGCCGGGGGTTAAACCTGTAATGCCTGTAGTAGCATTTGCAGGGCTGGTGATGTTGGCGGCGGGGCCACTCACTTTTGTCCATGTACCCGTTCCTGTTACGGGTGTATTACCGCCTAATGTGGCATTGGTTATATTACAAAGGTTCTGGTCCGTTCCTGCATTTGCTGTGGTAGGCAATGCATTCACTACAATTGTTACATCGTCTGTGCTTGGCGTACAGCCTCCATTTGAGATCGTCCAGCGGAAAGTATAAGTACCGGGAGTTAATCCGGTAACAGTACTGGTAGCACTGGCAGTATTAGTGATTGTAGCAGAAGGGCCGCTTACTTTCGTCCAGGCACCGGTACCGGAAACTGCTGTATTTCCTGCCAGTGTAGCAGATGTTACGTTACAAAGATTTTGATCCGGGCCCGCTGCTGCTGTTGTTGGCAAAGCACTGATCACCACCTGTACTTCATCGAAATTGGAACCGCAGGGGGAATTTGTGATCGTCCATCTGAAAATATATGTACCCGGCGTAAGGCCTGTTACTGTTGTGTTTGCACTGGAGGGAGTGGTGATCACAGCCGCAGGGCCCGATTCCTTCGTCCAGGTACCTGTTCCTGTTCCGGCGGCAGGTGTATTACCTGCCAGTGTGGTGGTGGTTACATTACATAAGTTCTGATCATTCCCCGCAGCGGCCGTGGCCGTGGTTTGCGTGATATTAACGGGAACACCTGTTGTAGTACTGCTGCATGGGCCGGATGTTACCACCCGCCTGTACCATGTTGTTTGTGTGATCAGGCCGGGGGTATAATTTTGTTGATTGTTCACACCTGCCGCCGCGCTAAAACCTGCAGTTGCGCTTGTGGTGCTCTGTTCCCACAAATAAGTATAAGAACCTGTAGCACCTGTTGGAGTGGTCCCTTGCAGTGTAGCAGGTTGTGTATTTGTACAAAGGGCCTGCGAAGGGGGCGTTACAAAATTATTCTGCACAGGTTGTGCCACTGTAGCCGTAAGGTATTTTACGCAACGGCTGTCGTCTTTCACTACTAATGAATAAGTACCGGGCGTAAGGTTATTAAAAACATTGCTGGTTTGAAAAGTTGCGCCGTTATCCTTGCTGTACTGTACATTGGTGCTGGTGTTGGTAGCTGTTACTGTGACAGATCCGGAGCTGCCTGTACAATCTGGTGTAGCCACTGCTGTTGCATTTAACGTACAACACTTGAAGGTAGCATTCCCCGAACCTGCCACCTTTGCCAGGTTTATATTGGTAGGCAGATTTCTGAAGTTGGTAATGATCAGTAAGTAAAATTCTCCTGCAGCCGCACCGGTGAACGTAATACTTTCATTGGCACTGGTGGAATAACTGCAGGACTCTACCGGTTGCGCATTGCCCAGCAGGTTTCCGCAGGCAGCCAGCATATTGCTAATGGAAGTATAGGGCCCGAGCAAGGCAAAGTCCACGTCAATATTGGCAGAATTCGTTTCACTGATGGTAGCATTTCCGCCGGTGGCCACCTCGAAAAACAAATAGGTAGGATTCGGTGTGGTAACAAGGCATCGTATTGTACCCAGACTGGCGGTATTTGTTTTTGCAGGAAAATTAATGGTTTCACAAACCCGTTGCGGGTCAGAACAGGTAGATTGGGCCACTGCATACTGCGATAGCAGCATTAAAAACAAAACAATGAAAATGGCTCGGACAAAGTAGAAATTCCCCATGCATGAAGCGTTATAATGAATGATAGCGATGCTCCAATGCGGGGGCATACAGCTAGATTTAAATAACACTCTTTTGGAAGGCGCTTATAGGTTACGATACAGTAAGGAATGTGCTTATCTAATTGGGAGAAAAAACGGGTTAATTGCTTAGACGATAAAGAGCCTGTGTGTCACTGTTGGATTTAAAAATAAGTGTAGAAATTTATTTATCCAAAAAAATTATTTACTTGTAGCGATTAATATATATCAATAAAATATACAGTATTTACCTGTAGTATATATCCTACAAGGGTTGTAGCAAAAAAACGGGCTGTTCCAAAGATCAGGAACAGCCCGTTTTTTAAGTATGTTGTTGTTTGCTTTTACGCAAATCTTGGTTTCAGTTCGTCTGCCAAAGCAACCATTTTTTTGATACCATCTTCCGGCAGGTTACCTTTTTTGAATTCACCTAAAACATCAGGCAGTCTTACTTCCATTTCGTGTTGGAAAGCATCTTCGAAAGCTCTCACATTTTTCACGGGAATACCGCTGAGCAAACCATTGGTACCGAGGTAAATGATCGCTACTTGTTTTTCCACGGAGAATGGATTGAACTGTGCTTGTTTCAGGATTTCCACGTTACGTGCACCTTTCTCCAGAACGGATTTGGTTGCAGCATCGAGGTCACCACCGAATTTAGAGAAGGCTTCCATTTCACGATACATCGCCTGGTCCAGTTTCAGGGTACCGGATACTTTCTTCATGGATTTGATCTGCGCGTTACCACCTACACGGCTAACGGAGATACCTACGTTAATTGCGGGGCGGATACCTGCGTTGAACAGGTTATTTTCCAGGAAGATCTGACCATCCGTGATGGAGATCACGTTGGTAGGGATGTATGCAGATACGTCGCCGGCTTGTGTTTCAATGATAGGCAAAGCTGTCAGGGAACCACCGCCTTTAACGAGGTGTTTGATAGAATCAGGGCAATCGTTCATTTGCTGAGCGATCTCATCCTTAGCGATGATCTTAGCTGCACGTTCCAGCAAACGGGAGTGCAAATAGAATACGTCACCAGGATATGCTTCACGTCCCGGAGGGCGGCGGAGCAACAGGGAAACCTCACGGTAAGCTACGGCTTGTTTGGACAGATCATCATAAATGATCAGCGCAGGACGGCCGGTATCACGGAAGAATTCACCGATCGCTGCACCTGCAAACGGAGCGTAGAACTGCAAAGGAGCAGGGTCAGCAGCAGAAGCCGATACGATAGTAGTGTAAGCCAGTGCACCATTTTCTTCCAGGGTTTTCATTACACCTGCAATAGTGGAAGCTTTCTGACCGATGGCTACATATATGCAATACACTGGTTTACCAGCGTCGAAAAATTCTTTCTGATTGATGATGGCATCGATACAGATGGCAGTTTTACCTGTCTGACGGTCTCCGATCACCAGCTCACGTTGACCACGGCCGATAGGGATCATTGCATCGATCGCTTTGATACCTGTTTGCAGTGGTTCTTTTACCGGCTCACGATAGATAACGCCCGGTGCTTTACGCTCCAGTGGCATTTCATACAGTTCACCTGTGATAGGGCCTTTACCATCGATAGGTTCGCCCAATGTGTTCACTACACGTCCAACCAGGCCTTCACCCACTTTAATGGAAGCGATCTGTTTGGTACGGCGAACAATTGCACCTTCTTTAATTCCGGCAGAAGGACCCATCAATACCACACCCACGTTATCTTCCTCAAGGTTCAGAACGATAGCTTTGATACCATTCTCAAATTCTACCAGCTCACCGGAGCGCACGTTGTTCAATCCGTAAACGCGGGCGATACCATCACCCACCTGCAACACGGTACCTACTTCTTCCAGATCGGCAGAAGCGTTGAAGTTGCTGAGTTGCTGGCGTAATATCGCCGAAATTTCATCTGGCTTAATGTCAACCATTTTTTATGCTTTTTAAAAGAGTCGTTAAGGTTTAAACTAAATATAACGACAACAGCTTTGCGATTACGCAGCGGCTGCTGTTAAGTACTTATCTGATCTCAGGAATGTAAATGTTCTTGAGGAATTGTTTTTTGATATCCTTCAGGTCGCGCAGGATGGAAGCATCGAAGAGTTCGTTACCGGTTTCCAGTACAAATCCGCCAATGATGTCCGGATTTACGGAAGTTTCGATCTCTACCTTACGCCCTGCGGAAGTTTCTACTTTCTCGCGGATCAGTGCCAGCAGGCCTGATTCCAAAGGAGTAGCAGTAGTGAGTTTCACACGGGTGATGTTCTTGAGTACATTATACTGTTCTTCAAATGCCGCCGCAATTTCATCCAGGATACCTTCACGGCCTTTCACTGTGAGCAGACGAATAAAACCGGAAGTGATGGCACTGATCTTACCATCCAGGATAGCGCCCAGGATCTTTACCTTTTTATCGGCTTTAATAACAGGGCTCCTCAGCAAAGCAACCACGTCTGCATTACTGCGGGTGATAGCTTTTAATAACAGCATATCGCTATGAACTGCTTCCAGTTGGTTCTTTTCAACCGCGAGGTCTATCAGTGATTTAGCGTATCTGCCTGCTAAACGGGGATTTTGCATAATCTTTTATTCAGCCGGTTAATTAGTTCATTTTGATTTCAGCAGCCAGTTGCCTGATGTAAGCTTCCTGGTTCTGTTTGTCTGACAGTTCTTTACGCAACACTTTCTCTGCTACTTCTATCACGAGCGTACCTACCTGGTTCTTTACATCCGTGAGGGCTGCCATTTTCTGGTTCTCGATGGCTACGGAAGCATCCTGGATGATCTTCTTCGCTTCGGCCTGTGCAGTAGCTTTAGCTTCGCTGATGATCTTATCCTTTGCTTCTTTTGCTTCTTTCAAGATCATGCTGCGTTCCGCTTTAGCTTCAGCCAGTACATGCTCATGCTCAGCTTTCATCTGCGCCATTTCCTCTTTCACCCTTTCTGCAGTAGTGATGGAGTCAGTAATGGAATCTTCCCTTTCCTTCAAAGTAGCAAGGATAGGTTTCCAGGCAAATTTCTTCAGTATCAGGAAAACGATAATGAAGATCAGGAGAGAGATGGAAAACAGGCCAAAGGCCGGTAACAACAAATCCATATATCAGTGTTTATATATTGTATTATACTTTTCGGAAAAAGGATTACTGCATCCCTTGCCCTGTGCGCAGGATGCAGTAATAAGATGTTCTTAGAGAACTACTGCCAACAGGCCGGCAATAACACCGAACAGGGCAACACCCTCAACGAGTGCTGCAGCCAGGATCATGTTTGCACGGATGTCGTTTGCAGCTTCAGGCTGACGAGCGATAGATTCCAGTGCGCTCTTGCCGATGTTACCAACACCGATACCAGCTGCGATAGCAGCGATACCAGCACCGATTGCACCACCAGCTTGTGCCAGTCCAGTTGAAGCAGCAGCTTCAGTAGCCTGCATTAAAACAGATAAAAGTGCCATAATGAAATGTGTATTTGAAATTAAAAATTAACGCGTTTGTTGTTCTGGTTGCAAAATTCGGTTATGAATTCCACATAATTAATGATGATGATCACCTGTGTGCTCCATTGCCTGACCGATGAATACAGCGGTAAGGTTAGCAAAGATGAACGCCTGGATAAATGCTACCAGCAATTCCAGCATCATCATTACAATGTTGAAGGCGATAGTGATCGGCAAAAATGCATAACCTGCGATCTGGTTCAGGGAACCAAAGATAAATACCAGGGATATAATGCTCAGGATGATAATGTGGCCGGCCAGGATGTTGGCAAACAACCGGATCATCAGGGAAATTGGTTTGGTAAATACACCTATCAGCTCCACAGGCGCCAGGATCACTTTAACACCGCCCGGTACGGGAGGGTTAAAGATGTGGCCCCAGAAATATTTGTTGGTGCTTGCCATCATCACTACAAAACTGATCAGTGCCAGTGCAGCAGTAACGGCAATATTACCCATTACGTTTGCAGAACCCGGTAACAGGCCCAACAGGTTGTTGATCAGGATGAAGAAGAAAATGGTTAATATGAAGGGAACGTATTTATCTCCTTTAACACCGGGGATATTAGGTTTCACTACTTCGTCGCGCATGAAGATGATCACCGGCTCTATCAGGCTTTGGAAACCTTTGGGTGCCTGTTTGGAACCACGGATGCGGTAACTTTTAGCCACGTTCAGCATCAGCACTATCAGCAGCACAGCGCCCAACAGCATAAAAGCAATATTCTTGGTGAAGGAAAGATCGTAGATCTTTTCGCCGGTTGGCGTATCATTTGCATCTACTGCAATAACAGTACCTTCTGTGTATTCTTTGGAACTCAGTCCTTTTTCGTGCATGTAATGCTCGGTCACCAAACGGTAGCCGTCGTGCGCATCATGGCCATGATTAAATCTGGAAGAAGAAAACGTGGAAAGCCCGCGGGTTTTGCTGTAAATGATCACTGGCAAAGGCACCGTTGCGTGAAACTCGCCGATACTGAACACATGCCAGTCGTGCGCATCTTTCACGTGCCCGAGGATCACTTCCTTAGCATTGAACTTCTCCTTTTTTTCATGACCGCCAGTTGCATGAGGATCTTCATGGCCATTGGCAAATACACCCGTAACGGCTATTGAAAACACCATTATCAGGGCTACCAGCTTATATTTGAACCGATTGAAAGAAATCACAGTTTTCTGAAATTTTGTGCAAAGGTAGGCGATTTTAAATAAAATAGTAACGCAGAATGAAAAAACTGACGAGGATCATGTGGTATTTTTCAACGATGGGGCCTTATGTTCTTTTCTATTGATTCATAACGTGTTAAGTCAATCTTCCAATATGTCAATTATACACAAAGCTAGCCGTTGATGACAGCACCAGCCTTCTGAAATTGCATCGTATATAATTTATAATAATATCCTTCCTGTTTCATCAGTGCCTCGTGATTGCCGATCTCTTTGATCTCTCCCTTATCCAGTACAATGATCTGATCCGCTTTACTGATGGTGCTCAGCCTGTGTGCAATCACAATAGCCGTACGCCCTGCGATGAGCTTATCTATCGCATGCTGGATCAACATTTCCGATTCTGTATCTACGGAAGAAGTGGCTTCATCGAGGATGAGGATAGCGGGGTTATATAATAATGCCCTGATAAAAGAGATCAGCTGGCGCTGCCCCAAACTGAGGGTACTTCCTCTTTCCATCACCTGGTAGTCGTACCCGCCCGGTAAACGCAGAATGAAATCATGCACGCCTATCAATTTGGCGGCATGCTCTACCTGCTCTCTGCTGATGGCAGGATTCCTAAGGGTTATATTATCTATCACGGAACCGGAGAAAAGGAACACATCCTGCAATACTACCCCTACCCTGCTGCGCAGTTCGGCCAGCTTATAATCCTGCAAAGGAATATTATCTATCATGATCCGGCCTTTCTGGATCTCATACAAGCGGTTAAGAATGCTGATGATAGTGGTTTTGCCGGAACCCGTATGCCCCACGAGGGCAATCGTCTGCCCCTGTGTTGCATGAAAAGTGATATCCTTCAATACAAACCTGTCTTCCTTGTACCCAAACCATACATGATCAAAGCTGATCTCTCCTCTCATACCTGCGGCCGTATGGGTACCATGGTCCGCAATATGTTCATCGCTATCCAGCACTTTGAACACCCGTTCACTGGCCACCATACCCATTTGCAGGGTATTGAACTTATCTGCCAGGATGCGCAGCGGGCGGAACAACATGTTCAGGTACATGATAAAAGCAATCATTACTCCCTGCGTTACTTCGTAGTTCAATACTTTGTTTGCGCCCCACCAAACCATTAAACCCAGCGAGATAGCCAGGATGATCTCCACTACCGGGAAAAAAACGGAGTAAGCAAAAATGGCATCTATATTGGCTTTGCGGTGATCTTTATTGATGGTGCGGAATTTACCGAACTCCCTGTTCTCCGCTGAAAAGGCCTGTACCACTACCATACCGGTGATATGCTCCTGCACAAATGCATTCAAAGCAGCTACCGCATTCCGTACCCGGTGGAAAGATTTATTCACGCTTTCCTTGAACCACCAGGTGGCCAGGATCAATACCGGGAAGGGAGACAGGCTGATCAGGGTCAGGCGCCAGTCCTCATACACCATCACGCCCAATATGGCCAGGATCATGAGCAGATCTGCCACAATGGAGATAATGCCTTCGGAAAAGATATCGTTGATAGCCTCAATATCATTGATGGTACGGGTAGTGAGCGTACCGATGGGTGTTTTGTCGAAATACGCCAGGTTAAGGCGGGTAACCTTGCGGTAGACTGCCACGCGGAGGTCTTTGATCACAGACTGGCCCAGCCAGTTGGTCAGGAACGAGAAGAAGAAACGTACGGCTGTTTCCAGGAGCAGCATAACGATCTGAACGATCGTAATGATCACCAGCATCTGTGCCCATTGGTTAGTGATGTATTTGTCTACCGTCAGCTGGATAAGGTATGGCCGCACCGGCGAAAGCAGGGCCAGCATTACCGTAAGGAACATGGAGAGATAAAAATAGCGCTTGTAGGGCGCTGCAAAGGAAAATACCCGCTTTAGCAAACTGAAATCAAAAACCTGCTTTTTAGCCTTTACGTTGTCCATTCCTGTAAAATTAACGGGATAAATCTAAAGCGCAAAGAAGTGGGTGGTGATAGTACTATCCAGGCCTTCTCTTATAACATTCCTATATCGCTCCTATAGCATTCCTATAGCATTGTAGGCACATAGGTATATCGAAACGATATAGGAATGCTATAAGAGTGCTATAGGAATGCACCTTCAGCGATATAAGGATATACAACTACAGTACTTCCCATAACGAAAAATGGCCCGCCTGTTTGGCGAGCCATTATATTAATCAGTTGATTATCAGTATTAATCTTTCATTACCTGGCGGTAGGCCTTGATAAAGATGGCCCCGAGGTTCTTATGAGGTGGTACATAGTCGTCAAAGAGCGGTTTATTGCGGGCATCCCCGGCAAACTTCTTCCCTAAACCAGCCCACATCTGCACCCAGTCCACATTTTTGCCGGCACGGATCAGGTCTTCCAGGCTGAGGATAATGGGTTCATTCACCCAGCGGGTACCCACCTGTTTGGAAGAGATAATGTGTGCTTCCGGCGCCTTCTCCAATACGGTAGCCAGGTTATGATAACCTCCGCAGGAACCCAGGATCACGATCCGGGCAGTACTTTGCAGATTATCCAGCGTGGTGTTCACGTGGTAGCTATGGCCCCGGTGAATGAATACGGTTGGGTGAATATCTTTTTCATCCAGGTATTCTGCCAGTTTCTCAATAGCCGTTTTATCTTCCGGCTCCTTCAGGGGAAGGTTGGCATATATGGTGGTAGGTTTTCCTTTAGTAGAAGTAATGGTGGTCCAGAAGGCATTTTTGCTGATGCTCCAGGAAGAACCCGGGAAGTTACCCATGAAACTTTGATAAGAACTGAGGCCATCTTCGTCCCCATAGAAGAATACCTGCTGGTATACACGGCCACTGTCGCTGGGCAGGGTATTGTACTCTACGTAATTGATGGGAGGCAGGGAAAGTTTTGAGGCCATGTTCGAGGCTGCTGTAGAATCATTCCCGCTTCCTTCCGTAAAGATGCTGTTCAGCAATTCGTAAATAGTGATACCCCGTTTATCCTTTTTGCCGGTCACAAATACCAGGTTCTTTTTTACTTCCGAACGGAGGAAGTCCAGCAGTTTGGGGTCGCGGATACTGCCAAAAGAATTGGCCACATCCACGGCATCTTCCAGGTCTTCTGTTTTTTCCAGGCTCCTTACGAATTTCACCATCAGGTAGTTCGCATTCTCGGGGTCCATGGATTTCAGGAAATTATCGAGGGTATTAAAGCCCGCCGCCATGGCGATGAACTTCTTGAACTTGTCAAAGCTTACCAGCATCAGCAGGCTGTCGCCACGGGAAGGTTTCATACGCAGCATCATCTGGTCGTACAGGCCCATTTTTGCGGCGTTCGTGTAACTGGAGGTATAAAGCTCCTCCTGCCCGTTTACGATCAGGTAATACAGCTCTTCAGGGGTAAAATCCTTCACTATGCGGAAACGTACTGCATGCGGTTCATCATGCAGGTCGTTCATTTCCCGGATATACCGCATGGATTTAGCCCGCATGTTCTCACTCATGGATTTAAGCCCAAGGGGGTTCTGCCCTTCTGCTTTCTTCTTTTGCAGCAGGATGGAGGTTTTCACCATCTGGCGGAAATAGTTGTCATCATTCTCTACGGACCTTTCCAGTTCAGTAACCGTGGAAGAGCCGTCCAGCAGCTGATCTATAAAAGGCATCAGTTTGGTGGACTGTGGAGAACGGCCGATCTGTACGATCTGCTGCACCAGGTGGTCCGGATTACGACGGATGGCGCTGGCCGTAGGCGTATATGAAGTAGCGTAAGTAAGGAGTTTATTGGGATAGAGGCGGGCTACCGCAGCTATCACGGAGTCCGTTACCGGGTAATCCAGGTAGGGCCCCAGCTTTGGCATAATATCCTCAAGGTTCTTAAATGCATATTTGGCGAACATCTCCTGGCGGGCTTCCTTAAAGCCGGGATTATCGTTAAACACTTCCACCAGCTTATCCCCTGCTTCAAAGCTCAGTTTGCGGGCAATGGGATAAATGCTCTTTCCTTTAATATCCGCGAGCATCATACTGCGGTAAGCCTGAACGATAGACGGAGCTTCTGCAGCATCTATCCTCCGGAAAGCGCGCTTGCTGTTATAATCTTTGAGCACCTGCTGAAGGCCGGAAAGGTATTTCACTTTCAGCCTTTGATCCAGGGCTGTGTCTCTTTCTATTTCAAGCTGGATATCGTCTACCTGTTTGATGAGGGCATTGGTCACCTGGAGGTTCATGGCCTCGTCATCACCCACTTTAATATAGTTATCCGTTTTACTATCGAACTTATCGGCAGTAACCTGTTCTTTATCAATGTTATCGTGGAAGATCTGCCGCTGGATAGGGATCTTTACCTGTTGTGGCTGTGCCGATACCCAGTTGCTGTGAACAATTCCCAAACATATAATCAGTAATAATTTTCTCATATAAGTGTATTACTCCTCGCTGTACTGCAAATTTACTACCAATTATGTGGAAATAGCAATCCCCTTATAGTTATTATATTTTACTTCCATTTAAAAACTCAATCATATCAACATACTAGCTATGCAAATGCTGAAATCGGTATTGAATTCCGTATCTTGCAGCAGGCATTAAAAGTGCCAGGATGGCTTAACTTAACAATTTTATAATGTTATCATTCTATTAATCGGGAATATGCAAGTTAATTTTGTGCCATCTTAAAAACTCATTTATGTTGATGGAACCAGCAGTAGCAGTCGGAAAAATCCTTGTAGTGGACGATGAAATGGATATCCTCGAAATCATCAGTTACAATCTCAAGAGCGCAGGTTACGAAACAGTGACAGCGAAGGATGGCCTCGAAGCTATTCAGAAAGCCAAGATCTTCAGACCGGACCTGATCATGCTGGACATTATGATGCCCAACAAGAATGGGATAGACACCTGCAAAGAGATCCGCAAACTGCCCGAGTTTAAAGAAACCATGGTATTGTTCCTCACCGCCCTGAATGATGAGAAAAGTGAGATAGAAGGGTTGAATATGGGAGCAGACGATTACATTGCCAAACCCATTAAACCCAAGTTGCTGGTGAGCAGGATCAATGCATTGTTCCGCCGCCTCAACAAAGTGGAAGAGCAGCAGATGCATTTGGGCGACCTGATCATTGACCGCGAAAAATTCACCGTTACTTATAAAGGTGTAGAGATCATCCTCGCTAAAAAAGAATTCGAACTGTTACAATTACTGGCATCCAAACCGGGCAGGGTATTCCTCCGCAACGAGATACTCAACCAGGTATGGGGTACAGAAGTGATCGTAGGAGACCGTACCATTGATGTACACATCCGTAAGATCCGTCAGAAATTAGGTGTTGACCTGATCACAACCGTTAAAGGTGTAGGTTATAAGTTCGAAATGTAATACCCCTTCTTCTTTCTTTCTGTTCTTGTGTGCAGCTCTCCCGGGGCCGGGTGATAGTGTTTGATTATGGCAAATAAAAAATTTGAGTTAATTTCCCGGTATTACAATCTTTACTCACTCTGGAGTATGTTCAAAGCAAAAAATCTTTCACCGCAAAAGCTTGCTGCCTTTACAGCACTTGTGCTTTCACTTATCATGGGATTAGGTTGCCTCATCCTGGAGGTAGGTATCCGGGAAACCCTGATCGCTTTCGGCCTTACCTTCCTGATAGCTTACTACCTGTATCTCTATACGTTACAGAACTTTATTTACCGCAAGATCAAACTGATCTATAAATTCATTTACCAGACCAAGGCATCCAAAAGGGAAGACTTCTTCAACAAGAACATCCTGCCCCTGAAAACGATAGACGAGGTAAGTGAAGACGTGGAAAAATGGGCATCCCAAAAGAAGGAAGAACTGGAGAACCTGCGCAAGAACGAAGCGTTCCGCAAGGAGTTCCTGCTGAACCTCTCCCACGAACTGAAAACCCCCATCTTTGCCGTACAGGGTTATATCCACACTTTACTGGACGGCGCTATAGACGACCCCGCCGTGAATAAAATGTTCCTGAAGAACGCCACCAAGAATATCGACCGCCTCTGCAGGCTGATAGACGACCTGGATGAGATCTCCAAGCTGGAAAGCGGGGAAATGACCATCAACAAGGAAGTGTTTGTGATCCAGGACCTGGTGAAGGATGTGTTTGATACCCTCTCCCTGAAAGCCAACCAGAAAGAGATCAAATTCAGCATCAAAAAAGGATGCGAAGCCCCCATACACGTTTCGGCAGACAAAGAAAAGATCCGCCAGGTGCTCATTAACCTGATAGAGAATTCCGTTAAATATGGCAAACAGGAAGGGCAGACCATTGCCAGCATCTACAATATGGACGGCAGACGGGTGCTGATAGAGATCTCGGATTCCGGCATTGGCATGGCAGAAGAGCACCTCCCCCGCGTATTCGAACGTTTTTACCGTACAGACCGTGCCCGCAGCAGGGATATTGGCGGTACCGGTTTAGGCCTGGCCATTGTGAAACACATTGTGGAGGCGCACGACCAGACCATCAATGTACGCAGTAAGATAGAAGTAGGCTCCACCTTTGGATTTACCCTGGAACTGGGCCGGGAAAGTTAATTTGTTCCTCCTGTAACTATTAGCCGGGCCGTTGCGTTTTATAGAACAATTCCAGCAGCTATGAATAGAACTTTATGCCTGGTGGCCCTGTCGTTTGTATTGCTCGCAGCCTGTAAGAAAGATAAGAAAACAGACACACTTCCGCCCCCTACCATTTACGATCAATGGATCCTGCATCTTACGGCACAGCCTTTTGCCACGGACACTACCTGGAAGCTGGTGAGGTTCCCGGCGGAAGTCACCTCCTTTGTGCTGACAAACAATGGCAAATACATTACGCAAAAGTATCCTGATAAAATAACGGAAGGCACTTATACCATAGCTGATTCTGCGAATACCAATATAAAAGTACTCACCATCTCCAACGAAGGCGAACCCATTAAACTCTATATTCAACTGCTGCCCTCCGGCGAGCTGCAAATGGACGATGAATCGATCAAAAATATGGCACCCGGATACGTCCGCAGGAGGTTCGGAAGGATTAAGGTGTGCAGTGTAACGCTATAAGTATGAAAAAGATCTATTATTTAGCCCTCAGTGCCCTGCTCTTTGCAGCCTGCTCAAAAGATGAAAAGGAGGCCCCTCCGCAGCCACGGGTTAACAATACCATATATGGTCAGTGGGACCTACTGGCTACCACACAGCCTTTTTCCGCAGATACTGCCTGGAAATACATCAGGCGGGCGGAAGACCTGACTTCTCTTCTTCTTTTCGAAAATAAAAACTACATTTCTTATAAACATCCGGACAAACAGATCCGGGGCAGTTTTACTGTCAGCGATTCAGCAGGTACGAACATCAAAAAGGTAACCCTCTCAAATGAAGGTGAACCCATCACCCTGTATCTTCAATTGTTTGAATCCGGGTTGTTAAAAGTAGATGATGAAACGGTAAAAAATGAAGCACCGGGATATGTGAGCAAGCGGTTCGGGCGCAGGGTGTTTTGTACGATCCTGCAATAATACAAGCATTCCCTATGAGATCTATTTTACTTTTTACCACGCTGCTATTCATAACAGGCACTGGCTGCAAAAAATCTAAAACCGCGGGGCCGATGGATATCCTGCCGGGGAACTGGGAACAAAAAAACGAGTATTTCCGTTTTGAGCCGGCAAATATTGTTTATAGTTTCAGGATAGACAAGTTCTTTACCCGTAAAATAACCGGAAGCACGCAGCGTGAGCAATCCGGCACTTTCCGGGCACACTACATCTCTGATGACCACAAGATCATAGAAGTGATCCTTACCGGCGATCAGGGCGATGTTTTAGATTCATTTACGCTTGAAATGGTTTCGGTTAATGAGTTCAAGTTATACCGGATCAGTACAGGCCCCGGCCCCTCGGCACAATCCATACTGTTACGCGCAAAATAATCCCTTAAACCAATTATATGAAACACATTGTACTATTTGCTACGTTCCTGATCCTTGCCGGCACTGCCTGTAAGAAATCTAAAAAAGACGTAACATCCGATTTCCTGCGTGGTAAGTGGGAAGACGGGTTAATGTCCCTGGCTCCGCAGGCAGCCTACACTTTCAGTTCAGGCAGTAGCTATACCTGGTTTCCCGGAGGAACTGCTACAACAGAAACAGGTACTTACCAACTCAAAACAACCACTACCCAGAATGTTTTTGAGTTACGCTTAACAAAAACAGGCACAACTACTCCTGATGTGGGAACACTGGAAAAGATTTCCAATACCCTCATCAAAGTAACGGTAAACAATAAAACCAGAACATTGATGCGCCTGCAATAATTTGCGCTCCTAAATTACGTGTATGAAACCTCTTTTACTCTTTATGCTGGTTGTTGCAGGTGTTTCGTGCATTGCCTGCAAAAAATCTAAAAAAGCTGACCTGGTAACGCCTGACACGCTCCTGGGCGTTTGGCAGCAGGCTTCCGTTGGTATTATCTTCCGGGCAGACAGCACTTATACAGAGAATCATGGAGGTTTTGTGGGATCAAAGTACGGAAAATTCAGCACCCGCATTACAGACAGCTCTGCGCATATACTGCAAACGATCGTTACCTGGAATGGATATGGCACCAGGGATACCTTCCTCATCAGGATCGCTTCCTCCAACAGGCTGGTGATCACTCATGGGCCATCAACCATGGAGTATACGCGTTACCAGTAATGTTAAGTTTAAGAATTAATGTAACTCCCCAATAAATAGCCCGTTTTAAAGTGGTATCAATAAACCACTTTATGAAAAGGAACTTACTCATAGTTCTGATTGCTTTTGCTGCCTGCAAAAAAGATAATGCTACTTATGATGGTTCTCTCAACGGACGTTGGGAATTAAACGCATTGTCTGAACCTTATGCCATAGACAGGGCCTGGAAGCCGGTTCCAGCTGCTGACAGCAGTATACTGATCCTTAGATCCAATGCTACTTACTCCTTTACCAGGGGTAATTATTATGCATCCACAGGAACTTTTACAGTAACGGATTCAACCGCAAATATTAAGATCCTCAGGTTAACGGGCGACAGTTTGTTTATTGACCGGGGAAGGCTCTTTATTGAAAGGTTATCCGCTAAGGAATTCAAAATGGATTATAACCCCGGATGGTGTGGAACAGGTTATACCAGCAGGAAATATGAAAAGAAGGATTAGAACCGGTATTGCAGCCGGGCTGTGAATACATTATCATCCACATCAGAAGTGAATCCCTCCAGCGAGGTACTTTCGTTCCACACCCTGTCGAACCAGAAAGTGGCTTTCATGTTCTCATTAAAATATAACACATAACCAGCGCCAAAGGTATCGTAACGGATATCCGAAGCGCTGATGTGTGTACCGGGATGCCCGATCAGTTTTCCTTGGATATGCGTGTTGGGATCATACCAGTCGTATTTCAATACCAGCTGATGTTTGGCGCTGCCGAGGTGTTGCAGGAAGCAAAAATAAGCGCCATCAAAATCCCTGATATATATCGGTGCTAAAACATTCCGTTCCATGGGGATCACCCCCGGTGTTTCCGTAGTGCCGTAGGTTGCTGTTTGCGTACCTCTGATGTATTCCGCTCTGAATTGCGTAGAACCGTGCGTGTTAGGGATCAGCAATTGTGCGTCTGCACCATAATAATGCCGGGGCGCTATCCTCCCTACATTTGTTTCCGCGGAATCTACCGTAAAATCATCTTTCACATCCACCATGGTATATCTCACTTTGGTGAACTGCTCCATGCCGCCGTACAATACAGAAGCGCCTGCAGATAATAACCAGCCGCTGTGATTAATATCCATCGGCTTCAGGGCTACTCTTGCTATCAGGTCCTTATGACTGTCAAAGTCTGCGGGTCCGGCAAGGCCCTGGCCATTGAACATACCTATATCCACTTTGAGTAAATGTAAGGGATGTGATTTCTGGCGGGGTTCAAAGGTGAGCATGGCTCCCATGTCCCGTTCGCTTTTCATGAGGATCTGGCTCATGCGGCCACGTTCCGGCGCTTCCCTGTCTCCGGAAGAAAGGTTCACCTCATATCCGAAAGGCCGGGCAAACATCCCCATGGTCAATGCCGCCACATCCCATTTTCCATCAAACACCCGGCCCCAGAAGTCCCGGATGTTCACGCCCCTCTCCGTGCCATCAAACTGGAATACGAACTGTACGGTAGGGAGGTTCCTTTTATTGAAGTGGGCATAGTCGAAACGCACGCGGCCGCGGCGTAACATAAAGCGGTTGTTCACTTTAGCTGGGAAATCCCCGCCGGCATAGCTTTCAATCCCTTTGCCGGAAGCAAACTGGAACTGGGGTTGCATATATCCGCTGATCCTCAGATGGTCAAATTTCTTATAGATGGAGATCATGCCTTTGCCCAGGTTGGTAGTGGTATCTATCATGTCCATCAGGAACTGCCCGCGGGCTGCAGACGCACACATTATAAGAAAAATTACCCCCAGGAAGCGGACTTTCAGCATGAAAAAACCATTTAGAAACGGCAAAAATACGTTTCCTGTGCTAAAAAGAAAAAACCGTTCCGGCATATGCCGGAACGGTTAGAATCAATTATTGCTAAACGAAGTGTACTTACAGCAGATTAGTAAGACGCGTTCTTAGGATCGAAGTTAGTCCAGGTGTTGATCCAGGTATCAGCTACATCCAGTGCACCAGCGTAAGTTACTTTGGTGAAGAATGCATCAGTTGATTTACCTGCAGTGAAAGCACCTTTTCCGATCAGCGGAGAACCAGCAACAGGGCGAACATCAATATCCGCGTAGCTCGCAGCCAGGCCGCTTACTTTTGCAAATTTATATTGATCAACAGTATTGTAAGTTGTATCATTCACACGGTCAGCAGTCATGAACCAGGTTTTGAGATTGAGGGTGCCGGCAACCAGTTTCACTTCCAGTTTATTAGCAGAAGCAACACCTACGAAAGTATTACGGATATCCAGTTCTGCAGCAGTAGCCAGCGCAGATTTATCACCATCTATCAGGATACCGGTAGGGAAACCAGCGATCACAGAGTTATAGATAGACAGGCGGGAGTTCAGGCGGATATGTGCACCACGGCGGAACACGTTATTGGTTGGAATGTCCGTACCGTTATTGATAGCCCATGGTCCGAGGAAAGTGAAGTTAGAGAAAACAGGTGCAGTGAAAGGTGTATTATCTGTACCGTTTGCATCGTTATCAGATTCGAAACCATTGGAAGCGCCTGAAGAGTTGTCTTTATCAGAGATGTCCTTATCGCGGATAGAGATACCGAACTGTACACGGCCGGTAAAACCATTATCTGTATCAAAATCATCATCCAGGCCACGGAAAGCGATCAGGTGTTTTGCATTCACGTTACCACCGAACCACTCGAAAGAATCGTCGCCACCATATGAACATTGGATATAATCGATCACAGTTCCTTTACCAACACCTACAAAAGTAAGACTGTTGAGCTCTGAGTTGGCTATGCTGGACAATGCGATACCTGCAAACTCGATACGAACATATTTCATCACACCGGAGTTATCGTTATCATCATCGCCACCACCAACGATATCATCTTTCAGGGTAGCTACTTCATCAGGGCTGAAACCTTCCAGCAACCTTCTGTTAGCTACACCATCAATAGAAGTGTTCACTTTTGCTTTACCTAATAAAACCACACCACCCCAGTCAGCATAGTTCCTTGCACCTGCAGCCTGGTTAGAAGTAAATACGATAGGTTTTTGAGCAGTACCTTCAGCCATGATCTTAGAACCGCGGGTGATGATCAATACTGCTTTGGTACCTTTAATACCTTTGATAACCACACCTGGCTCAATGGTCAGTACAGCTGAATTCTTTACTAATGTAGCACCGGAGATGTAATAGGTTTTACCGGTTTTCAATGTTCTGTTGGCTTTGATCTCGCCTCTCAGTGTATCAGATTCTCCACCGCCCGGGTTAGGAAGCGGGTTATTGTTTTTTGAACATGCTGAGATGATCAATGTTGCAAATACTGCTAAAGCAACCAGGCTTTTTTTCATAATAATTTCTTTATTTAAAGTTCAAAAGTCCAAACGGCAGATTACTTCAATGTTAACTGTTCTTTAAGCTTGTGTTAACAAACCGGATCAGAATTTATAGCTGAAAGACACGCCCAGGTTGGTTCCGAAGTTAAATTTATTGATAACCAGGTCCTTTGATGCGTCATATTTCTTATCTCCGTTACGCTCCCAGTAGTAGATGCCTTTGCTGCTCAGGATATCTGATGCGGTCAGTTTCAGGTCTGCATTTTTGAAGATGCGTTGTGTGATCTGGAAGTCAAGCAATGGGCGTGGGTTTTCCCAAACATCCGGGAAGTCTGCATTACCTACCTGGGCAATACGTTTGCCGATCACGTTGAAGAGAACAGATGCATTGGTACCTGCTTCAGGTGCATCAAACTGGATACCGGCATTCACTACATAGGGGCTCTGGCCCTGCATTGGCCTGTTCCTTGTGCCTACAAATCCTGCAGGAAATTTCACTTCACTCTTGATCAATGCGGCGTTGGAGAATACAGTCAGCCTTTCCAGGAAACCACTTTTGATAAAGCCCAGGTTCTTACGGAAATCCAATTCAATTCCAAGGCTGGTAGCGCTCTTGGCATTCTGGTAAGAGAAGAAAGGCGCACCTTGTTGTGTTTCGTAGTTTGTTTCTATGGGAGTATCAAAATATTTGTAGAACACACCTAAAGTAAGCACCTCTCCTGCTTTAGGATAGATCTCATAGCGGGCATCCACATTGGTGATCTTGGAACGGGTAAGATCAGTACGGCCAAATACCAGACCGTTCCTTTCAAAATCGTAGAAACTGAAAGGAGAGATCTCCCTGAACTCTGGGCGTGCTACTGTTTGAGAAGCAGATACCCGGATGTTTGTTTTACTATTAAGGAGATAAGTAAAGTTCAAAGAAGGCAATACATCTGTTGAGGAGTTCTCAACAATCGGAAGATTGGGAGACTGCAGGTTCTGCAGGAAGTATTCTACCCTTGCACCCCATACCAGGCGGATCTTTTCACCGATCTGGTTATCGAACTGAAGGAAACCTGCACCCAGGTTGGAATAAGCATTGTAGCTGTCTGAATTACTGGTCAGATCGTCCAGGTAAAATTTATCGGCACCATAGTTCTCTTTAGCCAGGATCTTATCCGGGCTCAGGAAAACGAGGTTATCTGCTGCACTACCACGGATAATGGCCAGGGCCCTTGCGCGGAAGATCCTGTCTTTCCGCTGGAACAATCCGCCCACTTTGATCTGCTGCTGGTTACCGCCCATTTTGAATGTTTTCGCGATATCTGCAGAACCTCCAAATGTGTTCTCATCCAGGTTGGAGTAAAAACGGCCGGCATTACGGGGAGAACCTGTATTTGCGGGAATGTTGGCGAAAAATTCACTGCCATTCACAGATGAATATTTTAACCTTCTCAGATCAGGCACGTCCTGGTTCAGCAAAGCTACGTTTGCATTCCACCGGATACGGTAATTACCTGCTCTCAGGAAGTGATCCCCTATCAGTTGTGAGTTGTATAAACGGTTAGATGTAAAGGCTAATTCCTGGCTCCTGATCAGGTTACGGGCATCCGCATCAATATCCGCACCGTTACGCAGTGTTGTCTGGTCATTACTGTTGATGCTGTAAGAGTTCTTCCAGCTGAACTTTGATTTACCGATCCTGTAAGTAAGGTTGGCGATACCACCCAGGAGGGTATTCTGCGTGCTTACGAGGTCGTTATATTCAAAACGGGGAGAACCATCCAGTTCATACAGGTTACGGTTGATGTCTATCAAACGGTTTTGTTTATTGTAGCTGATAGAGAATACGCCACCAAATCCTTTTGAAGAACTTTGCTTACCTCTGAATCCTGCGCTCACCTGGAAGTTGGTGTTCATGGGAGCATTTTTGCTATTGGCACTCCATGTATCATTCAGATACTGGCCAAATTCCGCTCTGGCCGCTGCTGTGTAAGAACGCAGGTCCGCTGTGCTGGGGAATGCGGTGTTCAACTTACGGGTACCATCATCCAAACCAAAGATATCCAGGCCACCTCCTTTATAAGTGTGGAAATCCTTACCAATGGTTTTAGTATTAAAACCGCTTCCGATGGTGAAGTTCACGAAGTTATCGTCCGGAACATCTTTTGTATTGATCTGTACAAGGCCACCTGCAAATTCACCAGGCATTTCAGGTGTGGCAGCTTTGTTGATCACAATGTTATCTATAATAGAAGAAGGGAAGATATCGAATGCGAAAGTTTTACGGTCAGGCTCTGTGCTGGGCAGCAATGCGCCGTTAATAGTAGCCTGGTTGTAACGATCCGCCAGCCCCCTTACTACCAGGAATTTACCATCCTGCATAGAAGCGCCGGAAACCCTTTTCAGTACCTCACTGGTATTGCGGTCCGGGGATTTTTTAATGGATTCAGCAGATACAACCTGTGCAACAGTGTTGGTATTCTTTTGCAGGGTTAGTAATGCATTCAATGTTTCAGTACGGGCAGAACCCTGTACTACAAATTCTTTCAGGTCCTGGGATTTAGGTTCATCCAGTACAACATCCTGGTTGGCGGCAGCTCCGTTTTTAACAACCACATCCGCAATGGATTTGGTTTGGTAGCTCATCAGCTTATATAATAAGGTATAGGTTCCGGGAGTAAGATTAATGGTATAACGTCCCTCAACATCTGTAACACCACCCAGGCTTGTACCCTGAACTAATACTGTTACCCCTATCAGCGCCTCTCCTGTTCTTTTGTCTGTAACTTTACCGGTAACTCTTCCACCGGTTTGGGCTGAAACACCCATACAAAGTAATAACAAGGCTAATACCTGTACAACGATAATATTACGTTTCACGTGCTTTGATTTATGCCGCAAAACTACCGTGGGGTTATTACGCCAATGTTAAGCCAGTATTACCAGAATGTTAAATGTTAAGAAATTATTAAAGAATTATTAACAACGGCAAGCGCCTTATAGGGTGCGATATGGTGAACAACAATAAGCTATAAATAATGAATTAATTGAAGATATGGTTTCCGGTGTTTTATCAGTTTGGTAACATTGAAAACTAAACCGCGCGGTTCTGTTGATTAGATCCTCTTGCCTGTTTAGCCAGCAGCTCTAAAGAAATATCCAGTTGCTTTCCTGTTTCTCCTTCACTGCATGGCGTGATCTGGAATAAACGGATGCTTTTATTCGTAAATGGTTTGGAATCTTTGTTGCACAGTTCCATGGAAAAGTTGAATTTCTCTTCCAACTCTTCTTCGAACTCCCGTAAACTGAGTGTTTCATCGATCGGGTGTTCAACCATGGCTTCATTTTCCAGTCCAGCTTCTTTTAAAGTATCAAACGTATTGGCCAGGGAGTGGTGGATATATACCGCCACATTACAATGGAGCAACCGCTGAATCTGCATCTGTAACAAGGAAATGGTCATTAATGGATGTAACTTGAGCGTCTTCATCATATATTCTTACTGGTTCCCCAAACTTACTGTTTAACGGTTAATTAAACATTAATGAGAGGTTACGTTATTGTGAATTAAATATTAACAACTGATTGACTATTAAGGCATAGGACTGCGACAGGGTAGCATAGGTATCCATTATATATAACCTTGAGAATTAACTTGCAGGGAAAGTGATCACGCGGGCAGCTCCCCAATCCAGTATACCTTCTTCCTCTTCTTCAGTAGCTGTTACTTTTTTATCTGCGTGCTGGTAAAGCGTCCATGCCCCCTGGTTGTATTCCAGCGAGGTAAGGTTTTCCACCCAGTCTCCCGAGTTCAGGTAAGTAACGGTTTTACCATTCGCCGCCATCTCTTTAATGATCGGCTGATGGATATGCCCGCAGCAAACCACATCAAATTCTTTATCCGCTGCAATATCCGCTACGGTCTGCTCAAAATCTGATATGAACTTCACGGCCTGCTTTACACTATCCTTCACTTTCTTTGAAAACGACATCTTTTCCCGGCCCATTCTTTCCAGCAGGTGATTCACCAGGCGGTTGAGGATGATCAGGATATCATATCCCTTTCCTCCGAGCTTGGCGAGCCATTTGGAGTTTTTCATGGTCACGTCATATACATCCCCATGGAAAAACCAGTGGCGTTTACCATCCACATCCAGGATCAGTTTATTATCGATCACAAAATTGCTGAGGTTGAAACCGGCATATTTCCGCAAAGCCTCGTCGTGGTTCCCGGTGAGGTAATACACTTCGGTGCCCTTTCCGATCATTTTCAGGATGCGGCGGATCACTTTGGTATGGGATTTTGGGAAGAATCGCTTGCTGAATTGCCAGATATCGATGATATCACCGTTGAGGATGAGGATCCGGGGATCTATTGAATCCAGGTAATTTACCAGTTCCTTTGCGTGGCAGCCGTAGATCCCAAGGTGTACATCGGAGATCACGACTATATCTAATGGGCGTTTATCGGACATTTTTCTGTTATAAGTGAACCACTTGCACCGTTTTCAAACTATTTTGATATATAATTGTTAGATTATATGAAAAAGCTAAATTTCACGGTATAGGAGGTGTTGTAGGCAATTGATTTCCTTATGCAAAGGAAAATTTGCTATATTACTTTTATATTAATACAGTGTTACCAAATTATTAATTCTCACTTTTTTTTGGCTCCTATACCTGCTGAAGGCTATTTTTGCGGCAAAATTTTCAACTAACACACAAACATATGGGAGGCTTTAATTCTATCGTTAAGTTGTTCATGCCTAAAGACAGGGTATTCTATTCTCTTTTTGAGGATGTGGCAGCAAACCTTGTGGAGATGGGCAAAGTACTGGTAGAACTGGTGGAGACCAAGGATATGCAGGTCCGCAAGGATAAAGTGCATCTCATAGAACGCCTGGAGCATAAGAACGACGATTACACACACCGTATTTTTGTTGAATTAGGTCAGAACTTCATTACTCCTTTTGACCGGGAGGATATCCACTATCTGGCTTCCACGCTTGATGACGTGGCGGATTACATCCATGGGTCTGCAAAAAGGATAGACATATACAAAGTGGGTGAGATCAACGACAGTGTAAGAAAACTGGCTGATCTCATTAACCAGGGCGTACAGGAACTGGCACGGGCCATTCCCGAACTGCGTAATATGAGCAATATGCGCGTTATCACAGATGCCTGTGTAAAGATCAACAGCCTGGAAAACCATGCAGACGATATTTACGACAGGGCTATTGCCGATCTGTTTGAACAGGAAAGCAATGCTGTGGAGCTGATCAAGATGCGCGAGATCTATCAGGCTTTGGAAATCGCTACTGACAAGTGCGAAGACTCCGCCAATGTGATAGAAACCATCATCATCAAATACGCATAGTAGCGGTTAATTTTTTACTCCCATGGTCTTTCTGGTTATAATTATTATACTGGCTTTCATTTTCGATTATATCAATGGTTTTCACGATGCTGCCAACTCTATTGCTACCATCGTGTCCACCAAAGTGCTCACTCCTTTCCAGGCGGTATTATGGGCAGCGCTCTTCAACTTCGCGGCATTCTTTATTTCCAAATATGTTTACGGGGAGTTCAAAGTAGGTAATACCATTGCCAAATCCATTTTTGAACAATACATTACGCTCAAAGTGATCTTTTCCGGGCTGGTAGCCGCTATCGCCTGGAACCTGCTGACCTGGTGGTATGGTATTCCATCCAGTTCTTCCCATACGCTGATAGGTGGTTTTATTGGAGCAGCCGTAACAAATGCAGGCGGTTCCTTTGATGTGATCAACTATGCCAAAGTATTGCCTACCGTATATTTCATTGTGCTGGCTCCCTTTATTGGTATGGTGGTGGCCTTTATTATTACGGTGATCATTGTAAATATCTGTAAAAGGGCTAACCCTTACAGGGCGGATAACTGGTTCAAACGGTTGCAATTAGTATCTTCTGCAGCATTCAGCCTTGGCCACGGCGGTAACGATGCCCAGAAAGTAATGGGTATTATCGCTGCGGCCATGGTGGCTCACGGAGGTATTGAAGGTGTACATACCCTGAAAGATATCCCGTCCTGGGTACCATTTGCCTGTTTTACCTGCATAGCGCTGGGAACGCTCAGTGGTGGCTGGAAGATCGTTAAAACAATGGGGACCCGCATCACGAAAGTAACGCCGCTTGAGGGTGTGAGCGCTGAAACGGCAGGTGCCATTACGCTGTTCCTTTCTGAAAGCCTGGCTATTCCTGTAAGTACCACACATACCATCACAGGTTCCATCATTGGGGTAGGTGCTACCAAAAGGCTCTCTGCCGTTCGTTGGGGTGTTACCGTAAACCTGCTCTGGGCCTGGATATTGACCATCCCCATCAGTGCCTTGCTGGCTTCTGTGGTATATTTTATCGTAAGTATCTTTATCTAAGCATCATGTGCTTTATATACAGGAAAAGCCCCCGCAACTACGGGGGCTTTTCTTTTTTTACAAATCAAATTATGGCAAGTAAAGAAGACCGCCTATTTTTGTGCCTCCAAAAGATTGATTTTCCATGAAAGGAATTATCCTCGCAGGCGGTTCAGGGACCAGGCTGCACCCCATTACATATGCTATCAGTAAACAGATCATGCCGGTGTACGACAAACCGATGATCTATTACCCCCTTTCCACCCTGATGCTGGCTGGTATCCGGGAAATACTGATCATCAGCACCCCGCACGACCTTCCGTCTTTCCAACGCCTGTTTGGCGATGGCAGCCAGTTTGGTCTTCAATTGTCTTATGCGGAACAAGCCATTCCCAATGGACTGGCACAGGCTTTTGTGATAGGAAAGGAATTTATAGGAAAGGATAATGTGGCGCTGGTTTTGGGAGATAATATCTTTTACGGAGCCGGCCTGGGCACCCAGCTGGCCAATAATGCCAGTCCTGAGGGCGGGATCGTATATGCATACCAGGTATCGGACCCGGAACGTTATGGTGTGGTAGAATTTGATGCCAGTATGCAGGCAGTATCCATTGAGGAAAAACCGGCTAAACCTAAATCCAGCTATGCTGTGCCGGGTTTATATTTCTATGATAATGCCGTGGTGGACATTGCAGAAAAGCTGCAACCCAGCCCACGCGGGGAATATGAGATCACAGATGTGAACAGGGAATACCTGCGCAGAGGTAAATTAAAGGTATCCATCCTGCCACGCGGCACCGCCTGGCTGGATACAGGAACGTTTGATTCACTGATGCAGGCTTCCCAGTTTGTACAGGTGATAGAACAAAGGCAGGGTATTAAAGTAGCCTGCATCGAAGAGATCGCTTATCGCAAAGGGTTCATTGACAGAGAACAACTGGAAAAGCTCGCAAAACCGCTGGTGAAGAGCGGTTACGGGGAATATTTAATGAACCTGGTAAAATAAATTGGCTGTATTACTTTTATCTCATCTAACATCTAACCAATAAGCAATGCAAAAAGTCCTCGTCACAGGAGGTTGTGGATACATAGGATCCCATACCATCGTAGATCTGATCAATAATGGATTTGACGTTGTTTCCGTAGACAGTAATATCCGCAGCACCCCGCAACTGCTGGACGGCGTGGAAAAGATCACCGGTAAAAAGGTACGTAACTATAAAGTGGACCTTTGCAACCTGGAAGATACCAATGCCGTGTTCCATGAAAACAGGGATATTGTGGGCGTTATTCATTTTGCCGCCCTGAAAAGTGTGGGTGAATCTGTTAATGATCCTTTATTCTATTTTCAGAACAACCTCACTTCCCTTGTAAATGTGCTGAAATGCATCAAGGAATATAAGATCCCCAACTTCGTATTCTCTTCTTCCTGCTCCGTATACGGCAATACCACTGCCTTACCTGTAGTAGAAGAAACCCCGCTGGGTGAAGCTCAAAGCCCATATGCACGTACCAAACAAATGGGCGAGCAGATGATCGAGGATTTCAGCCGGGTAAACGATACACAGAATATCCTGCTCCGTTACTTCAATCCTGTGGGCGCACATGCTTCTGCACTGATCGGAGAACTGCCACTGGGCAAACCGGATAACCTGGTACCTGTTATCACGCAAACTGCTATCGGCAAACTGCCCAAGGTAACGGTTTTTGGCACCCAATACCCTACCCGCGATGGTTCCTGCATCCGCGATTACGTACATGTAAGTGATATTGCCAACGCACATACAAAAGCACTGCAATACCTGATCGATAAACGTAACAGCGAAAAATGCGAGGTGTTCAACCTGGGTACCGGAGATGGCGTAACCGTACTGGAAGCCATCAAGGCATTCGAAAAGATCTCCGGCGTAAAACTGAACTATGAGCTGGGTGCTGAAAGGCCCGGCGACGTAATAGCCATCTATGCTAATAATACCAAAGCAAAGGAAAAACTGGGATGGGCGCCCCAATTTGGCATCGACGATATGATGCGCACCGCCTGGCAGTGGGAGATAGCGCTGCGCGACAGGGTTTTAAATAATTAATTCTTTATTTTGCTAGCTTTGCGGCACAAATCTCAGGCATAATGGTAAAAGATATACAAGTATTGAACGAAAAGGAAACCCGTGGAGGATTCGGTGAAGGTATCCTGGAAGCGGGAAAAAGGAACCCTAACGTGATCGCGCTCACTGCAGACCTGTTAGGATCCATGAAATTGCAGGCCTTTATCAAAGAATTCCCGGACCGCTTTGTACAATGCGGTATTGCAGAAGCCAATATGATCGGGGTGGCTGCCGGTATGACCATCGGCGGTAAAATTCCATACACTACTACTTTCGCTAACTTTTCCACTGGCCGTGTGTACGATCAGATCCGCCAGTCTGTTGCCTATTCCGGCAAGAATGTGAAGATCTGTGCTTCCCACGCCGGTTTAACTTTAGGTGAAGATGGCGCTACCCACCAGATCCTGGAAGACATCGGCATGATGAAAATGCTGCCGGGTATGACCGTGATCGTACCATGTGACTTCAATCAGACCAAAGCAGCCACCATCGCTATTGCTGATTACGAAGGACCGGTATATCTCCGTTTTGGCCGCCCAAAATGGCCCAATTTCACCCCTGAGAACCAGGAATTCCAGATCGGAAAAGCCCAGGTACTCAATGAAGGTACAGATATCACCCTCTTTGCCTGTGGCCACCTGGTATGGAAATGTATTGAAGCCGGCCGCATCCTCGAAGAAAAAGGATACAGCGTGGAACTGATCAACATCCACACCATTAAACCACTGGATGAGGAAGCGATCATCAAATCCATCAAAAAAACAGGTTGTGCTGTAACTGCAGAAGAACACAACGTGCTTGGCGGCCTGGGAGACAGCGTTGCACAGGTGGCAGCCCGTAATTTCCCTATCCCCATTGAATACGTTGGTACCAACGATACTTTCGGGGAAAGTGGCAAACCAACAGAACTATTAACAAAATATGGCCTGGACACACCGCATATTGTTGCAGCGGCTGAAAAGGCACTTGCCCGTAAAAAGGCTAAATAATCCAGGAAGATTAAACTTCCGGGCAAAAAAACCATCCTAAGGATGGTTTTTTTCTGTTTTAGGGATATTGGTTATATTTATTTTACAGGAGTATATACTGTTTAACCGCCTATGGCTGTAACGCAAGAAGATAAAGAGTTAATAGCACTATATGGACAGCCGGATACAAAAGAGAAGGGATTCACGCTCATTGTGCGGAAGTACCAGGAACGATTGTATTGGCATATCCGGCGCCTGGTGATAGATCATGAGGATGCAAACGATGTATTGCAAAACGTGTTCATTAAGGTTTGGAAAAGCCTGGATTCCTTCCGGGAAGATGCCCGCCTGTATACCTGGTTGTACAAAATTGCCACTAACGAAAGCCTTACTTTCCTGGATCAGCAGAAACGTAAATCAGCCATCTCCCTGTCTGATGTAGAAACCGGCCTAAGCAATAAACTGCAGGCAGATACCCAATACGATGCTAATAAGGTGGAATGGAAGCTGCAAAAAGCCATCCTCAGCCTGCCGGAAAAGCAGCGGGTGGTGTTTAACCTCCGGTATTACGAAGAAATGCCATACGAGGAAATGAGCAGGGTATTGGAAACATCCGAAGGGGCGCTAAAAGCATCTTATCACCATGCTGTGAAAAAAGTAGAAGATTTCCTTAAAAACAACTGATTAAACCATAGCAGATAAATATCGTCTTATTAATATGCACAAAGGGAAAGACATAGTGGATGAATTAAAGGAGGTGGCCCCTTCTTTAGAGGTTTTGGGAGATTCCCCGGCTTATTCCGTGCCTTCAGGGTACTTTGAAACATTTCCGGCAAGCCTGATGGCGGCCATTCATGCTGCAGACAATAAGCAGGATGTAGCGGAGGAACTGAGCGAACTGTCTCCTCTCCTGGCTTCCATGCCAAAACAAACACCTTTTACGGCGCCGGATGGTTATTTTGAGGGATTGGGCCATGAAGTGACCGTTCGCAGGAATGAATCACAGCCCGGCAGGATCGTTACCATGGGCCGCAGGGTGAAACTATTCAAAAGATGCCTTGTTGCAGCTGCTGTTGCAGGTGTGATCAGCATAGGCGCCGTGATGTTGTCCAAATCTTATAAGGACAATTCGCTGGACAGGCAGCTGGCCCAGATCAGCGACCAGGAAATTATAGATTTCCTCCAGTCAAATACAGATGCATTCGATAATGAGAATATCTTTACAAATGTTTCTTTAGAAGAAGAGGCCCCCTCCGTATTACCGGAAGAACTTTCTGAAGCTGAAATAGAAAGTTACCTGGAGGATAACCTTTTAAAAGAACTGCCGCTTAATCAATAATGAGCATGAAGAGAAGAAACCTGATATGGCTGATAATGGGATTTTTAAGCATGGTGATGGTACCTGTGCGGCATGCTATTGCCCAGGATGCCGCACAGGAAGATGCTGCCGCCAAACAGGATAAGATCAAAGCACTTGAACTGCTGTACATTTCCCGCGAGCTGGACCTCACTTCTGAAGAAGCAGAGAAGTTCTGGCCGGTTTATAAGAAATATTCGAAGGAAGTAAATGAACTGCTGGCAGAACGCAAACGTAAAGCCAAGGAACTGAAAGGCCAGCCGCGTACGGATGCCGTAGCGGAAGAAGCCTTGGATAAAGAACTGGGATATGAACGCAAAATGCTGGAAATAAAAACCCGTTACAAGCAGGAGTTCATGAAAATATTACCTGCCCGTAAAGTGGGAAATATTTACAGGAGCGAAAGGGAATTCCGCGCTATGATGATCCGCCAGCTGAAAGAAAGGAAGGATAACCGGATGCTGCGGAAGAGACCGTAATGCTTACTGCTCTTTATAATGCGCCCTTACCTCTGTAATTTTTCCATCTTCATTCAGCACCATCATTTCTGCTGCCAGCCTGTTACCTACACTTTTATAGTATAGCACCTGGGAGTCCACTCCTTCCAATACATGGTATAATTCAAAATGAAGGTCTGTGTAAACAGACAGTGCGCGTTCGAAGTATTCACGTAAAGCCTTTTTACCGGTAATGCGCCCGGAGACCTCGTTATTTACTTTTTTGATAAAGGGAGAATAGAAAACAATGTTTTCCGAATAATGTTCCATGATCTGGTCGAGATCATGTGAATTCCATGCCTGCAGCCATTCGTTGGCGAAATTACTCATATATAGAATTTTGTAGTGGGTTGCTTTGTATCGTGATAGAACAGGAAGGTCCAATCTTCCTGCTGCCCTCTTTCCATATACTCCTGCCGCAATTCCATGGTACGTTTACCATCGTAATCGTACTTGGCAATGAACCGGCTTTTCATTTGTGAGATCTGTGGAGCCACGTCGCCGCCAAAGAACACCTTATCTTCTCCATCGTCTATCAGGAACACCTGGTGATAAGGGCAGTGGCCACCTGTTACTTCATAATGTATATATCCATCAATAGTACCATTTCCTTCTGTAAGCACTACGTTATCTCTTTTGGGTAAGAGGTCCACTTCTTCCTTTAAATAAGATTTGCCATCGTTGGCAAATGCGTAATCCAGCTCCTGGCGGTTCACGTAATAAGTGGCATGCGGAAAGCTCAGGCTGCGTTCTCCTGTAATGAGGTCCTGCACACTGATGCCGCCGGCATGATCTTTATGAAGATGGCTCATCAACACCTTGGTTACTTCCATGGGGTTGATGCCTTCGTCTATGAGGTTCTGATGTAATTGTAATACGCCATTGGCATTGCGGAAACCGAGGCCGGAATCCAGTAAAAGGATGTCCCGGTCCGTGATCACCAGGAAAGGTTGGATCTCTACAAGCAAAGAGCCTGTAGTTCTGTCTTTCATGGAATCCTTATGATCATCAAAAGGGAGGAATTTCTTGGTCCCGTCTACTGTAAAACTTCCTTCTGATAAAGGTATGATTCGTGCCATGTAACAAAAGTAGGGCTTATCGTAATACCATTTGCCTGTCCGCATCCAATCTTAACATAATAAATATGAGCATGGTAAAGGTCATCAGGGATGAACCACCATAACTCACCAGCGGTAGCGGAATCCCTATCACAGGGGCAAGACCGATGGTCATGGAAATATTAATAGCAAGGTGGAAGAAGATAATACTGGCTACCCCGTACGCATACACGCGGCTGAAAGTAGACCGCTGTCGCTCCGCAATAAAGATGATCCGGAAGAGCAGGGCAACATATAATCCAATAAAGATGATGCTTCCTACAAATCCAAAATCTTCCCCGATGGTACAGAAGATGAAGTCTGTACTTTGTTCCGGAACAAAGTCGAAACGGGTTTGTGTGCCTTTCAGGTAACCTTTCCCCCAGAAACCGCCGGAACCAATGGCAATCATACTCTGGCGGGTATTGTAGGTGGCCTTGGGATCATTCTCTTTACCCAGCATTACTTCAATACGGCGTACCTGGTAATCTTTCAGCACTTTGGTGAAAGCAAAAGGCACTACAAAAAGTACGAAGGCAGAACAGAAAGCCCAGATGGACAGGATCATGGCCAGCCGCGATTTCTTACGCCTGATCTCTCTCCTTGAAAAGTAGATCACCAATGCGGCGATACCGGTGAAGATGTATAAGAGGATGAATTTATCTACAAGCAGGGCAGATAACACCAGGATGATACCTGAAAAAGCAATGACCAGCAGCGCAGCGGGTAAACCTTCGCGGAACATCACCAGGAAGAAACAGAAATATACCAGGGCAAGACCGGTTTCGTCCTGCAGGATAATGATGGCACAGGGAACCAGTACCATAGCTGCAGCAATCAGTCGGGAACGCATTTTGGAGAAATCCGTTTCCATGGAAGAAAGGTATTTCGCCAGGGCCAGGTTGGTACATAGTTTTGTAAGCTCTGCAGGCTGAAAACGGAAACTGCCCAACTCCAGCCAGGAGTTGGATCCCTTCACCCCGGTACCGATCGCCAATACGATCAGGAGTAACAACATCCCGAACGCATACCACAGGTTCGCTGTAGCCGTGAAGAACTTACTATCCGTTAACCAGATGCCGGTGGCCAGGAACATGGACACACCCAGCCAGAGTACCTGGCGGGCCCAGTTCTTATTCTGGCTAAGCAGGTTGCGGATCACATCATCCCCCTCCCTGTACTCAGCAGCGAAAATAGCCATCAGGCCAATTGCCACCAATGCCAGGTACAGCCCAAAAATGGGCCAGTCAATTCCTGCAGTAAGTTTCGCTTGTGAGCGGTTCATTTTTATCGGTTAATTTGATAGGATCTTTTTCAGTAACTCTTCCCCGGCAGTAGCAGTATAACTTACACTGTTGAGGGAATCCACTTTTGATTTCGCGCGCATCGGGGCAGACATGGTAACGGTTTCCATCATCCTTTGCAGGATAGGTCTGCGTTTTACAGAAATGGTATCCGTCAGGTACTTCTCCATCAATATACTGGCAATAGGTACTGCATAGGTAGCCCCAAAACCTGCATTCTCAACGATCACGGCAATAGCGATCTTAGGATTGTCCTTCGGCGCAAAACCTACAAAAAGTGAGTGGTTGGGCTGTTTGGTCATCACCCCGTTCACCCTGGCGTAGTTTTCTGCCGTACCTGTTTTTCCGCATACGGCAACCCCTTCTATCTGCGCACCTCTTGCCGTACCACTCGTTACCACATCTTCCATACCCAAAATTACCTGGGAGAAAGCATCGGCGCTGATATGTGTGGCCACATCGCGTTTCTCTTTATATTTTTTGAGCAGGTCAGACTTATCGTTATCTATACTTTCCACGAAATGTGGTACGTAATAAGATCCCCTGTTGGCAATGATGCACATAGCATTCGCCAGTTGCAGCGGCGTAAGGTCCAACAGCCCCTGCCCCATTCCCACATATACTTCAGAGCAGGAATTCCAGCGGCCGGTATAACGCCTGTTCATCCTTGCCGTGTCTGGTATAATGCCTGGTTTTTCGTTCGGGATATCAATTCCCAGCCTGTGGCCAAAGCCCATGTTGCCGAGGTATTCCGTCCATTTCACCTGTCCTTTTGTAGTACCGCCCCATTTGTTGTTATCTACAGACAAGCGATAGAGGTGCATGAAATAAGAGTTACAGGAATTGGCCATAGCCACCCGGAGGTTTGCTGCGTGACCCGGATTTTTGTGGGTACAGGCGATGAACCTGCCACATTGCACATATCCGCCATGGCAGGGATATCCGAAAGAAGGTGTGATCACACCTTCGTCCAAAGCGATCAATCCCGTTACAGGTTTGAATGTGGAGCCCGGAGCATAGGAAGCCTGGATAGCCCTGTTCAGCATCGGGGAGGTAGTATCCACCAAGAGCCTTCCAAGGTTGAGGGCTTTATAGGAGCCGGATAATAAGTTCGGGTCAAAGGTAGGACCGCTAACCATGGCCAGGATACCTCCTGTTGCAGGATCTATCGCTACAATGCTGCCTACTTTTCCTTTCATCATCTGCTCGCCCAGGATCTGCAATTCAATATCCAGAGCCAGGCGCAGGTTTTTACCCGCGATGGCCACGGTATCAAACTCTCCATTCTCCAATGGTCCCTGTGGCCTGTTCAGGTTATCTTTTACGAGGTACTGGATACCACGTTGCCCCATGAGTGTACTCTCATAAGTGTTTTCCAATCCTGTAAGACCCAGGTAATCGCCCTGCTGATAAGCGCTGTAAGCTTCTTTCTTGAGCTGGTCGGGATTGATTTCTCCGATATAACCGAGGAAGTTGGCGCCTGCGCCATAAGGGTAAGAACGTACGGGTCGGAGTAATAATTCAAATCCGGGTTGAAAGAGGTACATGCTTTCCTGCAGCTTACCGTAAGTTTCCGGCGGCAGCAAACTGGCAAATACAGACTGGCGTACACGCCCTTCTCTTTTGATAGCATTGGCAATTCGTTTACGGAATTCTTCCATGTCTATCTTCAATATCTCACATAAATAAGCGGTATCTATCTTTTTAACACTGGCAGGGGTTACCATCAGGTCGTACAAGGCCTCGTTACGCAGGATACTTCTCCCTTTGCGGTCGTAAATGATCCCCCGGCTGGGATAGATCACCTTCTTCAATACCGCATTGGCATCCGCAAGTTTGGAGTATTTAGTTTCCACTACCTGCAAAAAGAACAACCTTACCACGATGAGCGACACCATGCCAAGGATGATCAACTGAATAACTCTTTTTCTGGGCTGATTATAAACAGACATGCAGGTAACTAAATTAAATAATTATACGCTTATTTCCTGCTAAAGAACAACAGCTCGTATATCAATACCAAAAACAGGCTGACCACTGTTGACAACAGGATCTTCAGCAACAGGTATAAGGGATCGGCAAAGCTGAAAACGGACAGGCAGAAATATACGATGTTGTGTAGCAGTACTAGAACGGAAACATAGATAGCATATTGCGAAGCTCCCATACTTGTTACAGAAGGGGTCCGCTGGGTTACTTCAAAACCGCCCTGCGGGGACAGGATGTTGAGAATAAAAGGGCGCAGATACGCGATGAACACACAGGCCGCGGCATGCAGGCCAAAGGTATCTGAAAACATATCGAGGGTAATACCCAGTAAAAAACCCAGGAGCTGTAAGGCCGGCCGGGGAAGGTTAAAGGGCAATAACAAAATGAAGAGCATGTACAGGTAAGGATTTACATGCTGCTCGATCAGGATATGATCTAACACCACTACCTGGAACAGTATCAGTAGTATAAAACGGATAATATTTCTTAACAGTACGCTCATTTTAGCAGGTTGCGTGTAGAATCTTCCAACCGGGTTTGCTCATCGCGCAGCAGGTTTTCGATCACATACACATATTGCAGGTTGTAAAAGTTGGTAGCAAATTTCATCCGGATGCTGTAGGCGGTGCTGGACTTGTCTGACAGCCGGAAGGTATCGATATAGCCTACTGCTATATTTTCAGGGAATACGGCGGAGAATCCGCTGGTAATGATGGTATCGCCCTTATGCAGTTTGGCACTGCGGGGCACATCTTTCATATAACCATAACCACCACTGGCGCCATCCCAGTAAACCGTTCCAATTTCCCCGGAGCTTTTCAGCTTGGCACTGAAGCCGAAGTTGGAGTTATTGGCGGCCCCGGATGATTTATATAACAGCGAGATCACTACGGCGTAGTTTTCGCTCACACTCCTTACCACTCCCACAGCTCCGTCAGGCCCAATTACCCCCATGTTCGGACGTATACCGTCTTTACTGCCACGGCGGATAGTGATGGTATTGATCTCGCGGTTCACGGAGTTGTTGATCACCTTGGCTTCCCGGTAAAGGAACTTACGCATTTCGGTGCTCAGCAGTTTGCGGGCCGTATCATTACTGTATTTCCTTAATGTATCGAACTTAACGAAGGTTCCTGTATCGCGGGTATCAAAGCTGGAGGCCAGCTCGTTGTGCAAACGGACGTTTTCCTTTACAAGGCTATCGTTGGTAGATTGAAGATGGAAGTAGTATTGTACACCATTGTATTTAGTGTACAGCTTGCCGCTGATGCTACTGGCGGAGTTGAGGTATACAGTACGCTGGAAGTTGTTATTCCTGAATACGAATATAAAGCAAATCACTTCCAGCAGCAGAAACAGAAAGAAGTTGAAATACCGCCTTAAGAAAATGATCAGATTTCGCACTTGATTCGAGTCTTAGGATTCCGGATTTTTCAATCCCGGCAGATTAGATCTGCCGGGACTGTACTAAGTTTATTGCATCAGGAATGGATACTTGCCAATATGTTTCAGGGCAATACCTGTACCTCTTACTACGGCGCGCAGCGGATCGTCTGCAACATGCACCGGCAGTTTGATCTTTTGGCTCAAACGTTTATCCAGGCCACGTAATAATGCACCACCACCGGTGAGGTATAAACCACGGCGGTAGATATCTGATGCCAGCTCCGGCGGCGTTGTTTCCAGCGCTTTCAGGATAGCTTCTTCTATTTTAAAGATTGATTTGTCCAGCGCTTCAGCGATCTCCTGGTAAGATACCATGATCTGCTTGGGGATACCGGTTACAAGGTCACGGCCATTCACGGGGATATCATCCGGTGGGTTATCCAGTTCTTTGAGGGCAGAACCAATGCCGATCTTGATCTGCTCGGCGGTCCTTTCACCGATCAGTAAACTATGATAGCGGCGGAGGGCTTCCATGATATCTGCAGTGAATTCATCACCTGCTATACGGATACTCTGGTCGCACACGATACCAGCCAGGGCAATTACAGAGATACCGGTGGTACCACCTCCGATATCAATGATCATGTTACCTACGGGTTCTTCTACGTCTATACCTATACCAAGGGCAGCGGCCATTGGTTCGTGGATCAGATATACTTCTTTTGCACCTGCCTGCTCAGCAGAGTCGCGCACTGCACGTTTTTCCACCTCTGTGATGCTGGAAGGGATACAGATCACCATCCGCCAGCTTGGCGCAAACAACGGCTTTTTAGGGTATATCATTTTGATAAGCTCACGGATCATGCCCTCGGCCGCATTGAAGTCTGCGATCACACCATCTTTCAATGGACGGATCGTACGCAGGTATTCATGCGTTTTCTCGTGCATCATCATCGCTTTTTTGCCTACAGCAACGATCTTGCCACTGGCTCTTTCTATAGCAACAATGGAAGGCTCGTCTACTACAACTGAGTCATTGTGAATGATCAGTGTATTGGCAGTTCCAAGGTCGATTGCAATCTCCTGAGTTAAAAAGTTAAAGAAGCCCATTGTTTGATACGGTCAAAAATATTTGAATGCAAAAATGAATAATTCTAACGAATATACGATGCAATTATTGGATTTTCTTATCTATACAGAATACAACACGAAGATGTTAACTAACAAATTCATATCCAATATCTCTCCTGTAATACTTACCATCGAATTGAATGCGCTCTGCAGTTTGCCTCGAATGAGCCAACGCTAACTGCAAATCGCTTGCCAAAGATGTAATAGCTATCACACGGCCACCGTTTGTAAGTACCTGATCCCCATCTGCTTTAGTACCTGCATGGAACACCAGCTGGTCTTTTGCCGGGGCTGGTATCTCTGTGATCACCTTTCCTTTTTCATAGGATTCAGGGTATCCTTTGCTTACCAGCATAACAGTAGCTGCTGCACGAGGATCTTCATATACCGTCACCTGGTCCAGGGCCTGTTGTTGTACGGCTGTGAACAGTTCCAGCAGATCGTTCTGCAGGCGCGGGATCACTACCTCTGTTTCCGGATCGCCCATCCTGCAATTGTATTCGATTACAAAGGGTTCTCCTTCCACATTGATCAAACCAAAGAATATAAAGCCCTGGTAAATAATGTTCTCTTTAGCCAAACCTTCTACTGTAGGGCGTATGATACGGTCTTCCACCATTTTCATAAAAGCCCCCTGTGCAAACGGAACAGGTGAAACAGCTCCCATGCCGCCGGTATTCAAACCGGTATCTCCTTCTCCTATCCGCTTGTAATCCTTTGCAGTAGGCAGGACCTTATAGTTCTTACCATCTGTAAGTACGAACACGGAAAGTTCTATACCCGTCAGGAACTGCTCTATCACTACTTTTTTACCGGCCTCTCCAAATTTGGCAGAGCGGATCATTTCTTCAAACTCCTGTACAGCTTCATCATGAGAAGAGGTGATCACTACGCCTTTACCTGCTGCCAGGCCATCAGCCTTCAATACAACAGGTACGGCATGCTGGCGGATATAAGCTACGCCCTCTTCAAAATTCTCCTCACTGAATTCCCGGTAAGCAGCGGTAGGGATATTATGCCTTTGCATAAATAACTTCGCAAAAGCTTTACTGCCCTCCATTTGCGCACCTTCTTCAGAAGGGCCGATCACCGGGATATGCTGTAATGCTGCATCTGCCTTGAAGAAATCATAAACGCCCTTTACCAGCGGTTCCTCGGAACCGGGTACCAGCATATCTATCTTATTGTTCAGGCAGAAATCTTTTATCTTCTCAAAATCACTTACGCCTATGTTCACATTGGTGCCATACGCAGCTGTTCCTGCATTTCCAGGGGCAATGTACAAGTGTGTACATGCAATGCTTTGTGCTATCTTCCAGGCCAGCGCGTGCTCCCGGCCACCACTTCCTAACAGTAAAATATTCATAATGGATTGAAACGTAATGTTATGAGGGGAATCCCAGTTGTTATACCCGTTGTTTAACCAGCGGAAAATTTTTGCAAAGTACGGTCAAAAAAGCCACTTTTTTCATGCAGATGTCTGATTTTCTTTATCTTTCAGCGCAAAATTTATATTGATACTGCTTATCGTCAACTTATCGTCACAGAAAAACAGCAAAATTTAACTGACCATTTATGAATTCACCAGCTACTCCAAAGGGGCACCCGAAAGGGCTTTACGTGTTATTTGCCACTGAAATGTGGGAGCGTTTTAACTACTATGGAATGAGGGCCATCCTGATCTTTTTTATGACGGATGCCTTACTGTATTCAAAACCCTTTGCCTCTAACTTATATGGTGGCTATACCGGGCTTGTATATCTTACTCCCTTAGTTGGGGGATATATAGCCGACAGATATTGGGGAAACAGGCAGTCTATTATTATCGGAGGCCTTTTCATGGCGCTGGCGGAATTCTTCTTATTTGGCTTTGCCAGCTATTACACAGAACTGCGGGAATCCCCGGAACTAGCCAGGCTGCTGTTTTACGTAGGACTGGGGCTGATGATTGCCGGAAATGGTTTTTTCAAACCCAATATCTCTTCCCTGGTTGGACAACTGTATTCCAACACTGATACCAGAAAGGATGCAGCCTATACTATCTTCTACATGGGTATAAATGTGGGAGGCATGCTGGGGCCCTTTATTTGCGGCCTTGTAGGAAACACAGGCAATCCGGCTCATTTCAAATGGGCTTTCCTGGCAGCTGGCATAGGCATGTTGCTCAGTGTGATCACCATGAAATTATTACAGGAAAAATACCTTGTATCGCACGATGGCAGACCGGTAGGGGTTATCCCGGAACACATGGATGGTAAAAACCATTTCCTTAAAAAAACGTTCTCCCTCAATTCTGTGATCTTTATATTGGCCATAGCCGCCGCTGCAATAGGTCTACTTTATCTGCATGCTGATCAGATCGTGGATATCTCCATCCTCCTGATAGTGGGCCTGGTCATCATACTGGTAGTTATATTTTCAGACAAAGGACTGAGTACCATTGAAAGGAAACAGGTGGGGGTGATCCTGATCGTATCCTTCTTTGTAATCTTCTTCTGGAGCGCATTTGAGCAGGCCGGCGCTTCCCTGTCCTTCTTCGCCAATGAGCAAACCGACCGGTATATCCCACTACTGAACTTTACAGTACCGCCATCCTGGTTCCAGTCCCTGAACTCTGCTTTTGTGGTGATCTTTGCACCATTGTTTGCAGCGATCTGGCTTTTCCTGGGCAAGCGTAAAATGGAACCCAACTCTCCTACCAAAATGGCCATCGGCTTACTTTTACTGGCTATAGGTTTCCTGGTGATAGCAATTGGTGTGAAAGATCCGCAGCAGACAAAAGTAAATATGATGTGGCTCACCAGCATGTATGCTTTGCATACCTGGGGCGAGTTATGCCTTTCTCCTATTGGCCTTTCCCTGGTAAATAAACTGGCCCCCGTACGTTTTGCATCGCTGCTGATGGGCGTGTGGTTTATGGCCAATGCCGCAGCTAACGTACTGGCTGGTAAACTCAGTGCCCTGTACCCGCCTCCGGGTGAAACCACCCGTTTCCTCGGTTACACCATCACTTCTCTCTATGATTTCTTCATGTTATTCGTTGTGATGGCGGGTGTAGCCTCTCTCATCCTCTTCTTCCTGACCCGTTTCTTAGGCAGATGGATGAACGAATCAAAATAATTCTTAACCTGTATATTGAAGGGACACAAGCAAACTTGTGTCCCTTTTGATTTATTATTACTATATTTAATAATTATCAACCGTTCTTATGTCAGACAACAAATTTAAACCCTTCGTTGCGCCTGAAGTGAAGATGAAAGAATTGACCCTCAAGTCCATCCTCCTGGGATGCCTTGCCGGTGTGATATTTGGCGCCGCAACTGTATACCTGGCCCTCAAAGCAGGTTTGACTGTTTCCGCGTCTATCCCTATTGCCGTGATCGCTATCACGCTGGGCCGCAAGTTCTTCAAAACCACCATTCTCGAAAACAACATTATTCAAACAACAGGTTCTGCGGGTGAATCCATTGCCGCAGGCGTGGTATTCACTTTACCGGGATTCCTCTTCCTTTCCGCCAATGAAATGGGCGTAAGCGGCGGGGAGTCCTATTTCGATTACCTGACCATCCTGATACTGGCCATTTTCGGAGGTATCCTGGGCACCCTCATGATGATACCGCTCCGGCGTTCCCTCATTGTGAAAGAGCATGATACCCTTCCCTATCCTGAAGGAACAGCCTGCGGTTCTGTATTGAAAGCAGGTGAAAAAGGCGGGGAGTTTGCCAAAACGGCCTTCATGGGCCTTGGCTTTGCATTGGTATATGCCATCCTGCAAAGGGTATTGCACGTGATCGTGGAAACCCCCACTTTCCTGACCAAACAAGCTAATAAAGTATTCCCTTCCGCCAGGCTGAGTGGAGATATTACACCGGAATACCTGGGGGTGGGTTATATCATCGGGCCGAGGATCGCGGGGGTATTGGTAGCAGGTGGCGTACTTTCCTGGCTCTGCCTCATTCCTTTACTGGCATCTGTAGTACCCGGTGAAGTGATTGCTTCACAATTGGTGAAACTAGGGCTCCTGGCCAGTTTGGACACTCCAGGCGGGAGTGGGAACTGGGACCCTCTTACCCGTACTTTCGGTAATTACTCCGGAGCCATTTACCAGGCATATGTGAAACAGATCGGTGCCGGCGCTGTGGCTGCAGGTGGTATCATTACCCTCATCAAAACCATCCCTACCATTATATCTTCTTTCAAAGACAGTATCGGCTCCCTGAAAGAAAAACAGGAAGGTGGTGCAGAAGTACCAAGAACGGAAAGGGATATCTCTTTCAAGTTCGTGATCTTCGGCAGTCTTGCCCTGATCGTGCTGATGGCATTATTACCACAGATCCCTGGAGAATCTATCTGGAACAAACTCCTGATAGGCCTGCTGGTAGTGATCTTTGGCGCTTTCTTCGTAACCGTGAGCAGCCGCATCGTAGGTTTGATCGGCAGCAGTAATAACCCTATTTCCGGGATGACCATTGCCACCATTATGGGTACCTGCCTGATCTTCATGGCAGTAGGATGGACCGGGAAAGTGTATGAACCCATGGCCCTGGTGGTAGGAGGTATGATCTGTATCGCCGCAGCCAATGCAGGGGCTACTTCACAGGACTTAAAATCAGGATATATCGTTGGCGCCACACCAAAGAACCAGCAAATTGCGTTATTTATCGGCGCGATCGTTTCTTCCCTGGTGATTGGCTGGACGGTGCATATATTGGATACCCCCACCACGGAAATGGTGCAAAATGGCATCCACCACGCCATCGGAACAGAAAAACTGGCGGCTCCACAGGCTACTTTGATGGCCACCCTTATTAAAGGTATCCAGGGTAACAACCTGGATTGGCAGTTTGTGCTGGTAGGCGTGTTCATTGCCATTACACTGGAACTCTGCGGCATAAAATCTTTGTCTTTTGCCGTAGGGGTATATCTTCCACTCGCCACTACTTTGCCTATCTTTGTAGGAGGTGCCATCCGTGGATTGGTAGAATGGAAACAGAAACGCTCTGGTATTAAACAAACTGCTGAAGAAGAGGAACTGGGCAAGGGCAATCTCTTTGCCACAGGGCTTGTAGCAGGAGGTGCAGTTGCCGGGGTACTTGTTGCCGTGTTATCTGTAAATGAAAACGTAGCGGCTTCGCTGCAATCCATCAGTGCGGAACATGGCCTTTCCAATGTGCTAGGCGATGGTGGTTACCAGGTACTGGGTGTACTCTTTTTCGCTGTCATGGGTTATGTGCTGTACCGGATAGGCAGGCAAAAACAGGCGCCAATAGACAATATTTAAAATATCTTTCCTATGCCAAAGAAATTAACCCTGTTAGCCGTAGCTGCATTTGCTTTACTGCTGGCAGCTTGTAAAGACGACACGGATGTTACGCCAAAGCGTAAATTCATCTCTTTCAAGATGGATAATAAGGTAATGCTCTCCGAACAGATCCACCGGGCGTTCTATTCTCCCGGCGATCTTACAGACGCTGACCCTACCAACGATCATTCAGAGATGCTGATCACGGGTTACAGCTATAACAGGGATGTTATCAATCTCCGGATCACGTCTCCGCTTCCGCAACTAACACCCGGCATTTATACGAATGCTGAGTTCGGCACGGAAATGATCATGGAAATGAATCCCTCGCTGGAGCTGGTAGGCGCAGATTATAACTTTGGCGACCTCTCTATCACCATCCACAGTATGAAGGATTCTGTAGTGGTAGGTGAGTTCAATGGCACCCTGGTGAGTATGGACGATGGATCGCTGAAAACGATCTCGGATGGATACTTTAGAGTGATCTACAGGAATTACCCATAAAAAAAGAGCGGTCATCCATGGTTCGTCAGGGATGACCGCTCTGCTTTTAAGCCGCTTTTTTCTCTGTGGGAGTTACCCTCAGTTCCAGTAAACGGTTCTGCCGGATCACGCGGATGTACTGGAATTGCCCGATCTTCTCCCTGTCCAGCTGACGGAATAGTGCATCGGATGTTTCTACCGGAAGATCATTGAAAGACACGATGATGTCCCCATCTATGATCCCTGCTTTCCCTGCCGGACTTCCAGCCTCTACCCCTGCTACAAAAAGTGCGCTCTTGTTCCTCAGCTCCAATCCACTGCGCAGTTTCGGAACCAGGTTGATCTGCTGCAACATCATACCCAGGTAAGCCCTTCTCACTTTGCCGGACTTCATCAGTTCTGCCGCTATCACCCGGGCTGTGTTAATACTGATCGCAAAACACAATCCCTGTGCCCCGCGGATCATAGCTGTGTTCACACCTATCACTTCTCCTTTATAATTGATCAGCGGCCCGCCGGAGTTTCCGGGATTCAAAGCCGCATCCGTTTGCACAAGGTCATCCATCAATCTGCCGGTTTCACTTAATAAGGAACGGCCCAGGGCACTTACCACGCCTGCAGTAACAGTATGTTGAAAGCCCATGGGGTTACCAATGGCAATCACCAGCTGACCGATCTGCAATTCGTTGGTATCGCCAAGCTGCGCTGCCTGAAAATCGTAAGCGGTAGATTTAAGGATGGCAATGTCTGTATCCGGATCTTCTCCCGCCAGTGTAGCGGGATAAATTGTGCCGTCGTGCAGCATTACATTAAAGAAGCTGCCGTTGTGCACCACATGAGAGTTTGTAAATAAATAACCATCAGAAGAAAAGAAGAACCCCGAACCGGTTCCGGTCACTTTCCTTTGCGCATCCAGCCGTTCTATCTTAACAACTGACCTGCTTGCAGCTTCCACTGCGTGATGGATGATCTCAGAATATGCATCCATATAACCTCCTTCTTTATTCCCCTGTTATCGCATAAAACAAGCCACATGAAAAACTTGCCAAAATGACAGCAAAACGAATGAATGTTATCGTTTAACTTCCCTTTTCAAATACTACATCCATGAAATTCACTGTATTATCTGCTGCAGCCCTATTGATACTGGCCGCATGCCAAACGTCTGTAACCCGTTCTACCGCAGATGATTCCAAACTCCGCCAGCAGATCGCCGGAATAGCTGCTACCATAGATGGACAAGTTGGCGTATCCATCCGCAACCTCGATACCCGGGATACGGTCACGTTTAATGATTCCACCCATTACGTGATGCACAGTGTTTTCAAATTCCACATTGCCATGACTATCCTGCACCAGGTAGATCAGGGCAAACTTCAACTGGAACAAAAGATCTATATCGATAAAAAATGGATGGTACCTGATACCTGGAGCCCGCTGCGGGATTCATTCCCTGCCGGCAATGCAGACGTTCCTTTATCCAAACTGCTAAGCCTGATGGTTTCACTAAGCGATAACATTGCCTGCGATGTGCTGATAGATCTGGCCGGAGGAGAGGGAGCCATCGATGAATATATTCACAGCCTTGGCGTGAAGGATATTGCCATTAAGGCCAGTGAAGCTAAAATGGCTTCTTCCTGGGATGTACAGTTCACTAACTGGAGTACCCCTACTGCTATGATTGAACTGCTGGAGATCCTGAACAAAGGCACTGCTTTGTCTGCAACCACCAATGCCTTCTTATGGAAGATCATGAAGGAAACCTCTACAGGGCCGAACAGGCTCAAAGGCCTGCTGCCAAAGGATGTGGTAGTGGCACATAAAACAGGAACTTCAGGTACCAAAGATGGTGTGCATGCTGCAACAAATGATGTAGGGATCATCTTCCTGCCGAATGGGCAAAAGCTGGCGATTGCAGTGTTTGTATTAATGAGCAAAGCAGATGATGCTGCGCGGGAAGGGGTGATCGCAAAGATTGCAAAGGCAGCGTATGATGATGCAGTAGCTAAGAAGTAGCGTAACACTATACATCAAGAAGCCGCCCCAATGATGGGGCGGCTTCTTTTTTCATAAGCATTATTCAAGGTTTTTCAACAAATTATATGAATGATAAATGTTCGTATTGTTTCTTGAGGATAGCCTGATCATCTGCTCCCAGCCACTTCTTCAGCAGCGTAGCATACACGTTCTTAAAATCCACTTTATACTGCAGGTCCCCATCCTGCAGATTACCCAGGTCCGGCCCCTCATTCAGCACTCCTTTCTGCTGCAATCCACCACCAATCAGGAACATATTGTTCGCTGTTCCATGATCTGTTCCACCACTCGCATTCTGCCCTACACGGCGGCCGAATTCAGAGAAGGTCATCACCAGTACATCCTTAAAACGATCATTCTTTTTCAGATCAGTAGTGAACACCTGCAATGCATCGCTCAGCTGCTCAAACAATCTTTGCTGCTGTTGCTGCTGCCCTACGTGCGTATCAAAACTACCATGTGAAACATAGTAAACACTGGTATTGATATCCGTCATGATCAGCTCCGCAATGGTTTTCATATTGCGGCCTAACTCAGTGGTGGGGTAAGATTCTTTGCTTTTATATGTTTTGAACTGTTGCTGGATGTATGCTGCAGAAGAAATAGTTTCTGCCATTGTTTTGTAAAGATAGCCCACATTCTGATGTTCATCATCATGCTTCTGCTTATCCAGCAGCTCTTTGAAATAACGGTCGTTACTGGCGCCGAACAAACGTTGCGGATCAGTGAGTGCCAGCCCTTTTACAGCATCTCCTTTTAAAGCCATGCTGAGTGTATCATCTATTTCCAGTGCCTGCGTGGGTTTATCACATCCTTTACATTGCGCATCCAGGTAACGGCCCAGCCAGCCGGTGCCCCAGTAATCTTTGGAATCACTGGCACTTTGCCAGATATCCATAGAACGGAAATGTGAGCGGTCCGGATTAGGATAGCCTACGCTATTGAGGATGCCCAATGCACCATCATCATACAGGGCTTTAAAACTTTTCAGTGCGGGATGGATACCCAGTTCATCGTTGAGCGCCAGAGCCTGCTCTCTTTTGATGCCAAGGGTAGGCCGCATTTTATAGTAAACATCGTTGCGGTATGGGATCACGGTATTGAGCCCATCGTTGCCGCCGGACAGCTGCACAACTACCAATACTTTGTTGCCGGGAGGGACAAGGTTGCCCTGCTCCATAGCCTTCAGGAATTTAGGCAGCATCAGGCTGGCTGAAGCGAGTGAGCCTACTTGTAAGAACCTGCGTCTGTTAACTTGCATAGTACTATGGATTTCGTTTAACACAATTGGTATTCCGGTGTGCTCATTACATCAATCGTAACTGTTTTGATGTAATTCTCACGGGTGGAACTATCCGAATATTTTTCCAGTAATTGTTTATTGATCGAAGTGTTTTTCAGCAACAGGGACTGCGCGATCTGATCTGCGAGCTGCTCTCTCGGCGTATCTGCAAATTCCTTCAGGTAAGGGTCCCAGTCTACTTTCGCATTCACCCTGCGCGCATATTGCTTCTTGAGGAACTCATTCACCTGCATCGTCATTTTATAGTTGGAGCCCTCTCCCATTTCCGGTGTGATCTCTTTAGGACGGATATTAAATTCCTGCGAATACAAAATGATCTGTGGCACCCGCATGCGGAACATCAGGCTTGAACTGTCTATCCAGCTGCGTCCTCCAGGCCAGCCGGCTACGTTGGGAGGATAGAATAATACCTGGCCCATCACACGTTGAAACACCAGCATGGCCTCTTCCTGTTCAAATTGCATGGGAATGGATTTACGCAATCCTACCAGTAATTCAACGGGAGATTTGATCTTACTGCCAATGTTCTTTTCTTCGTAGAACCAGTCCGCTAAAAAGATCTCCTGCATTAAAGCACGCAGGTCGTAATTAGAATGATAGAATTTATCGGCGAGTTTATTTACATGCGCTTCGTTCACTTCTTCGTTTACGAAGTAGCGGTAGATCTTGGTGGTGATGTATTTTGCAGTTTGCTTTTGTTCCAGCAGAATGGCAATTACATCATCCCCATCAAACTTACCGGTTTTGCCCAGCAGGGTTTTATCTCCTTCATCATGGAAATTCTTCCTGAACTTAAACTGCCCTACTTCATCATACCCCCAGCCCGTAAAAGCCCTGGCCGCTTCTTTCACATCTGTTTCCGTATAATTGCCACGGCCCATGGTGAATAATTCCATCACTTCACGGGCGAAATTTTCATTCGGTTTTTGTTTACGGTTCTGCTGGTTATTGAGGAAGGCCAGCATAGCAGGTGTTTTAGATACTTCCCGCAGCAGGTCCCCGAAATTGGACAGTCCATGCTGGCGGATCACCTGCAGCAATTGTTGATTGTACAACACATTCTGGGTACGGCAGGCAAAATGGCCGTGCCAGAAGAGCGCCATTTTTTCCCTTAGCGGGTGTGGGTTATTGATCATAGAATGCGTCCACATCACATTCAGGTCTTTGATGCCGTCCGTATTCATACGCTGTACTGCCCTGCGTTCTTCAGCACCCATATTACGCTGGCGCTGGTAATCCGGCAGGTCTGTTTCATCAATCACTTTTACGGGATCGAGTGCAGCAGCTTCAGGGCCAAGGATCAGTTTTCGTACTACTTCCTTCCTTTTTTTCTTTGCCCAGGAATTGATCACGGGGAGGCTTTCGCCAAATCCGGCTCTCCAGGCAAGGTGCTGCAATTGTGTTTGTTCTGAAACAGCCATATGCAAAAGAATTTATAGATAGTGAGACGTACTAATGCATGCAAAGTTTAACCGGGGCGTCCCGATTACACTAAAAAGTACAAAATTCGTTCCAGAGGGGTGGGAAATTTAATAAACGTTCATGTTCCTGTCGATCTCCAGCGCCCAGGCATGGATACCGCCGGTTACATTAAATACCTCGTTAAAACCAGATTGCACTAACTGCTGTGCCACAGCTTTGCTGCGCATTCCATGGTGGCAGATCACGGCAACGGGTTTCTTTTTGGCCAGGCCGGCAATGGAAGCTTCGATCCTGCGCATAGGGATATGGAGCGCCCCATCTATATGGCAGATCTCCCATTCTTCTTTTTCGCGTACGTCTACCAGTTGAAAATCAATGCCCTGCTCCAGCCATTGTTGTAACTCTTCCACAGAAAGGTGCTGCATATGCTGCGGATCGCAAACACTATCGCCATAACTTTCCTGTAATTCGCTGATCTTGTGGTTGGCGGGGATATTCTGAAAAGTAAAGATCTGATGGGTATTATCCAGGATATTGATCGTTAACAACTGATTGGCCAGCGGCTCCCCGATATGGCAGATCACTTTTACAGCTTCATTAGCCTGGTAGCAACCTACTATTCCGGGTAATATACCTAATACCCCCACTGCATTACAATCGGGGGCAATACCTGGTTCAGGGAAAAGACAGCGGTAAGTGGCACTGCCCTGGTAATTGAATACGCTCACCTGCCCTTCGAATTCGAAAATAGCCCCGGAAACAAATGGGCGGCCTAAGATCACGCAGGCATCATTCACGAGGTAGCGTGTACCGAAATTATCGGAACAGTCTACCACCAGGTCGTACTGCGCTACTATGTCCAGTGCGTTAGCGGTCGTAAGAAAAGTATTGTGGGGGACTAAATTCACCTCAGGATTAAGCTCTTTCAACCGGTTAATGGCGGTTTGCAGTTTCGGCTTTCCATCATCCTCGGTACGGTATAAGACCTGGCGATGAAGGTTGGTGAGTGAGATGGCATCCTGTTCAATGATCCCTAATTTTCCTACCCCCATTGCCGTAAGATATTGCAGCACCGGCACTCCCAGCCCTCCTGCTCCCACTACCAAAACAGCAGCTTCCCGGAGTAAATCCTGTTTATCAGGCCCAAAACCATTAAGGCGAATTTGTCGGTCGTATCGGTTCATATGATGTATTCTCTACTCTAATTTCGGCATTTTTTTAACAGCTGTCAATAGTCTGTTTTTAATTGCTTCCAAATATCCTGAATAGGGCCAGAAACCGGCATGGGAGCCACTCCAACAAGTTTGCTTTTTACGTATTTTACCCGGTTATCCAGGTCGGGATGACTGCTTAACCATTCTGAAGTAACACTGCCTGAACCGGAATCCTTTTTCAGGGTATTGAATAACCAGATATATCCTTCCCCGTTAATGTTCCTTTGTTGCAGCAATTGCAGTCCATTCAGGTCCGCTTCCTTTTCCAGTTTGCGGGAGTATTCCAGGCTTTTGAGTGTATGCGCATTTTCCAGGAATACTGCCCCCAGCCCTGTTACATCACCAAACACCATGGAGATCATAGCATAAGTGCCTACACTCTGTACAAGGGAACGGGTGGTATGCCGCAATTGCACATGCGAATATTCATGTGCCAGCAATGCCGCCAGTTCCTCCGGATGTTGCATTTGTTGCAATAATCCGCTGAACACCACAATGTGCCCGCCCGGTATGGCAAATGCATTCGTTTCTGTTTTTTCCACCACGGTTATTTTCACCGGGTAAACGGAGGATATGTTCAGTTCTTTATAGAACTGATTAACCAGTTCCGTTTGTTGGGGTAATATCTTAAAATCTTTGATGAGCGCGTTGTAGGATTGCTCTCCGAACTTCACTTCGTATTCAACCGGTAATGCATTGGCTACACGGCCGGCAGCATAGGGTAATAACCAGAACCAGGCTGCCGCTATCAGTGCAATGATAAAAAGACCAATGCCTGCGATGGTCATTAATGGATTAGAGGGTCTGCGTTTAGTGCGTTGCAGTACAATTGCGGCGAATTCATAGGAAGGAACATGTAGTGTTTGTAATGGAAGGCCTGTATGATGCAACGTGTTTTGCTTTCCCTGTACTACATTATACCAATACCAGAAAACAGTACGCGGGTTACCATCTGCATCTTTCAGATGGATCTCAATTCGTTTGCTGGTAACCGTTACTTCTGCGGGTTGTACATTATCCGGAGAATCGTAAGAATATGTTCCCTGGTAGGATTGCATAGGTATTAATATTTGATCCGTTTACTCATCACCACCAGGTCTACCCAGCTTCCATTCGTTTGCTGAAGCCCCTGTGGTATGCGGCCATGTTCAATAAAATTAAAATTGCGGTATAACTGAATGGCCCTTTCATTAGTGGCCAGTACTTCAAAATGTATCGTAGTAATGTGGGGATGTTCTTCCACCCAACGGATGGCGGCTGTTAACAGCCGGCGCCCGATGCCCATGTTCCAGTATTTATGTAATACGGCAATGCCCAGCAGGGCCATGTGTTTTTGTTTCTGAAAACGGGCCTGGTTCAGGCTCAGCGTACCTACTACTACTCCATCCGCTTCTGCTATCAGGAAGAGATTATCAGGATGGTCCTTGTAAGAACGGATGAAAGCTTCTTCTGCAGCAAGGTCAAACCGCTTTGCTTCCTCATGGGTATACAGCAGAAAATCTGTTTCCTGCGTTAATTGCAGGAAGCAATCCAGGCAAGCCTGCGCATCCGAAACTTCCGGCGCGCGGATCACCAGCTTTTTGCCATTGGGAAGAAAGTGCTGCATGTTACAAATATAATAGAAAAGGCGACCGTAGCGGCCGCCTTTCAAAATCAATTAGTTTACAACTCAGGATGCTTTTGCATGTTTGGTCACAAAAGCCAGTACAGCAGATTTTTGGTCATCAGTGAGTTTTGCTTTGCGCGCCATTCTGTCGATAATTCCAGGCCATTGACCAGCGGTTTTCGTTTCAGGGATCCTGTAACCATGGCATTTTGCGCATTTCTCGCGGAAGATGGTTTTACCTTCTGAATCTTCGTACTTAGAAAATGCTGCTTCTACTTTAGCGGTGTCATTAGGATTGATGCCTTTGGCGCATCCCCATAACACCACTGCAATCAGAAAGAGTTGACCGAGTGTTTTCTTCATAATTTGCATTTTTGGACCTGTTAACAAAATAAAATAAAAAGCGCATAAGAAAACCTATGCGCTTTAAAATTTAATCTAACCGTTGCTTATACGGTCGCTTCCAAAATATCGTTGTAGCGCTTCCGGTATGTTAATACCTTCAGGTGTTTGATTATTCTCCAATAAACAGGCCAGAATTCTCGGAAGTGCCAGGGAACTGCCGTTCAATGAATGTAACAGCTGGTTCTTCCCGTTCTCATCTTTATAACGGATCTTCATGCGGTTGGTCTGGTAGTTTTCAAAGTTAGACACAGAGCTAACTTCCAGCCATTTTTCCTGTGCTGCGGAATACACTTCAAAATCATAGGTCTGTGCAGCTGTAAAGCCCATATCTCCTCCGCAAAGGTTTAAGATACGGTATGGCAGCCCCAGGGATTGTATGAGTTTTTCCACATGTACCACCATCTCTTCCAGTACGGCATAAGATTGATCAGGGCGGACCAGTTGTACCAGTTCTACTTTTTCAAACTGGTGCAAACGGTTCAGGCCGCGTACATCTTTACCATATGAACCAGCCTCTCTGCGGAAACAGGGAGTATAAGCCGTCATCTTCACGGGCAGGTCTGATTCTTTCAGGATCTCATCCCGGTAAATATTGGTAACGGGCACTTCCGCCGTGGGGATCAGGTAGAAGTTATCCTCTGTTACAAAATACATCTGCCCTTCTTTATCCGGTAACTGGCCGGTCCCATAAGCAGATGCTTCATTCACCATATAAGGCGGCAGCATTTCTACATATCCTGCAGCCGTGTTGAAGTCGAGGAAATAACTGATCAGGGCACGTTGTAAACGGGCGCCTTTGTTTTTATATACAGGGAATCCGCTGCCGGTGATCTTGTTACCCAGTTCAAAATCTATGAGATCGTATTTCTTAGCCAGGTCCCAGTGCGGTACGGAACCTTCTGCCAATACAGGCTTCTGGCCGCCGCCGCGCACTTCCACATTATCTTGCGGCGTTTTACCCACAGGTACATTAGCACCCGGCAGGTTAGGCAGTTTAACCAATGTATCCTGTAATGATTTTTCTACAGATGCCAGCGATTCACTGATAGGGCCAAGGGCTTGTTTGAAAGCAGCTACTTCCTGCTTACGTGCTTCCGCTGCAGCTTTATCGCCGGATGCCATCAGTTTTCCTATCTCTTTGGAGGCCGAATTTACTTTCGCCTGTGTGTCATCATATTCCAGCGTCAGCTTCTTGCGCTGATCATCTAATGCCAGTATTTCTTCTACCAGTGCGGGTTCTGAAAAATTTTTCACACCCAGCCTTTCCAGTACCAGCTCTTTGTTTTGACGAATAAATTGTACCTGTAACATCTGTATTTTCCTGTTGGATTTGGACAAAGATAACTTTAACTCAAATATTTCCCTACGATCGGTACACGGCGTCCTACACCAAAGGCTTTGGAAGACACGCGGATAATGGGGCAGAATTGGTTGCGTTTGTATTCATTGGTATTCACCATCTTCAGGGTACGGGCCACCAGCGCAGCATCGAATCCCTGTTCTATGATCTCCCGGGGTCCCTGGCGGCGTTCTATATACTGGTACAGGATCTTGTCCAGCACGGCATAATCCGGCAGGCTGTCGCTATCTTTCTGATTGGGCCGCAGCTCTGCAGAAGGAGCTTTGTGAATAATATTAGGCGGGATGATCTCCTTCTCCCGGTTGATATATTCCGCAAGGGCATATACCTGCATCTTGTAAACGTCGCCGAGTACGGAAAGCCCTCCTGCCATGTCTCCGTATAGCGTACCATAACCTGTGCTCAGCTCACTTTTATTGGAAGTGTTCAACAGGATATAGCCGAACTTGTTAGACAAAGCCATCAATAGATTTCCGCGGATGCGGGACTGGGTATTCTCCTCTGCCACATTAAAGGGCAGGCCATGGAAGAAGGGATCCAGCGTATCCAGGAAGGTTTCGTAAATATTATTGATGCGGATGATGTCGAAAGGGTTCTCCAGGTTTTTGGAGAGCGCAACCGCATCATCTACGGAATGTTCTGTTGAATAGGGGGAAGGCATGGCCACGGCCCTTACATTGTCTTTACCTAAAGCAGTTACTGCCAGGGCTAATGTAACAGCACTGTCTATTCCCCCGGAAGAACCCAGGATGGCTTGCTTGAAGCCCATCTTCCCGAAATAATCCTTTATCCCTAATACAATAGCATCGTGGATGCGGTGGATGTTATGATCAAATTCCAGTGCCGTGATATCTGAAGTACCATGGAAAGGTACCGCGGTGGCGATGTCTGCTTTTGCCAGCGTATCCAGGTTCACACCTGCCATCGCTTCTTCAAAATAAGGCAGCTCTTTTACGATGTTACCCTCCCCGTCAAAGATCAGCGATCCTCCGTCAAACACAATCTCCGTCTGCGAACCTACGGTATTACAATAATACATGGGCAGGCGGTATTTGCGCACGTTCTCCCGGATGATCTCTTTCCTGCTTTCATCGTGATCATAATCGAAAGGAGATGCAGAGAGATTTAACATCACATCGGGCGACTGTTCCATCAGGTGATCCATGGGGCAAACGCGGTATAATGGATTGTTGCCGAGGTTCCAGATATCTTCACAAATGGTCACTGCCAGTTTCTTTCCTTTGAAAGGAACTATATTCCATTCATATGCCGGCTCAAAATAACGGTGTTCATCAAATACATCGTAGGTGGGCAGTAAGGTTTTGTGAATGACCTGTTTCACTTCTCCTTCATAGAGGAACCAGGCTGCATTGAAGAGGTCTTTCCCTTCCCTTACAGGGTTCCTGTGAGGTGCTCCTACCAGAACTGCGGTTTTGGTAGTATGTACTTTGATCTCGTCTATAGCCGCATAGCTCTTTGCAATAAAATCCTCAAACTCCAGGAAATCCCTCGGTGGATAACCACACACACACAGCTCAGAGAACACTACAAGGTCTGCCCCCTGCTGCTCTGCCTCTTTAATGGCAGTAATGATCTTTGCTGTATTCGCTTCAAAATTCCCGATGTGGTAGTTCTGCTGGGCTAAAAAGATATTCATCCGTTCATTTTTACACTGCAAAGGTACGGTTAAAAATAAACCCCTAAACGCACTATAAAGCTGTTGATGTTTACTTTACCATCGTTCCATTTACCATTCTTTGTGGCATCCACAAAGCCGTTCTGGAAGTTGAAGCCAACTATGCCCGTGAGTGTTTCCGTGAGCGGATATTCAATACCGGCGCCTAAAAGCAGGCCAGCATTTATGGGGGTGATATCGCGTAGTACGTTTTCTTTATCAAATTTTTGCAGGCCGCTGATCACATTGGCCCTGGCCCTTACCGGGAAACCGGCAAAACCTCCGAACTGGCCCCAGATGCCTATACCTGAGTTGGTATTGGTTTTAAGCTTCAGGGCAAAAGGTACTTCTACATATTGTAAACGAAGGTCGTATTCAGTTGGTGCGGCTTTGAATTTATCAAGTCCTTTGCCGGCATCGTACATCAATACACTCCCCATATGGCTGATCTGCAAACCGGAAGCAATGGCATAATTACCTGATTCATCCAGGAAGAAGTCTGCCATTACCCCGTAGCTGAAATAAAATTTACCCCCGTTGCGTTCTATACCGTTTTCCTGCGGGCGCATAATGGAAACGCCCGGATCGACCTTAAAGCCAAAACGTACCTTGCGGCCGATATCTCCGGAAACCCGGTCACTGAATGTTTGCGCGTTTGCCTGCATGCCTGTGGCTAAGCAGATAAAGAAGATCAAAGATTTCAATAATACGTTCTTATTCAATATTTTTACCATTTCTAAAGTTTTAACAGGCGATGCAAAATTACTCGAATAATAATATCCTGCGTGGCATTTTAGTAGTGTTGCTGTTCTCCGGCTGCAGTACAGGAGTGAAAGTCCCGGACGTCAGCCATATTCCCATCAATGTTACCATAGAAAGATTCGACGAGCAGCTTTTCCGCATTGATACCAATAACGTTTTGAGCGGTATAAAATTGCTGGATAGCACCTATCCTGATTTCATGCCTGTTTATATCAAAGAGATCATGAACTTCGGGCCACTGGCAGATACCAACCTGCTACTGGAGCCGCAGATGCATCAGTTCCTTACCAATAAAGACTTCCGGGGCCTTCAGGATTCCGTGGAAGCACATTTTGCCAATATCAAACCACTGGAAAAAGACCTCACACAGGCCTTTCGCCTTACTAAATATTACCTCCCTGCTTTTCATGCACCAAGGGTGATCAGCTTTATTTCAGCTATCGGAAATTATGCGGCCTTCACCGTGGATTCCATATTGGCCATTGGGCTGGATATGCACATGGGAGCAGATTTCCCGGTTTATCGCATGTTGCCTGATTATCCTGATTACGTGATTAGAAAATTCACGCCGGAAAATATCACCACCAATGTAATGAAGGTATTACAGCAGAACTATTACCCCCTGCGGGATGAAAATGTGAAGCTGATAGAGCGTTTTATAGACCTTGGCAAGCAGCAGTACTTCCTGGAGAAAGTATTACCGGAAGTACCGGAGTATATCAGGCTGGGCTACACGAAAGCGCAACTGAAATATTGTGAAGAGAACGAGCAGATGATCTGGCAGCATTTTGTGCAGAACAAATTATTGTATTCGGGCGACTGGCAGGATGTTGTGCGTTATACAGCAGAAGGGCCATCTACACAGGGATTGCCAGGAGAAGTTCCCGGTCAGATCGGTGCATTCACAGGATACCGCATTGTAAAAAAGTTCATGGAAAAACATCCTGATGTAACGCTGGAGAAGCTATTAGGTACGAAGGATGTGATACAAATATTCAATGAGGCGAAATACAGGCCTTAGTTCATTTTGAAGGGAACTACCATCTGGAATTCCGGGATCTTTACTTCAAATATTTTCTTGTTCAGCTGGTTTTCCATTTGATAGGTGCCATACATTTTGCCGATCTCTGTACGCAGGTTGGAGCCTGAAACATACTGATAGCTTTCTGATGGTGCCAGCAGTGGTTGAACCCCTACTACACCTTCTCCCTCCACTTCCCGGTGGGAGCCATTTGAGTCGATGATATACCAGTGGCGTCTCAACAGCTTGATCGGAAACGTATTGTTATTCTCTATTGTGATCCGGTAAGCAAACATAAACTCGCTGCCTATAGGATTAGAATAATCAGGTTGGTAAAACGTTTCCACGCTGATGGTAATGCCTTCGGTGACTTTCTTTACCATAATGATCAACCTTTAACGTAAAAATAAGGAAAATAACCGCGTTGTAACTTTTTTTTCCACTAAGGGTTTCGTTTTAACGAATCTTTAGGTTATTTCTACGCCGTCCAGTTCCCGAACATTGCTCTCCGCAAGCCTGGCGGCCTTTTCAAAGCGATTATTATGGTATCCCACCCTCATCCAGTCCAGCACGTACTGCCATAAAAAGCCCCAAAAGCCATTTTCCCTGTATTGTTTTACATGGCAAACCTCATGCCGTACCCATCCGGTATGGGCCAGGAACTGTTCCCGGCTCACGCCATATAAATGGATCACATGCCCAAAAACGATAGCCATCCTGGGGCTCTTCATCCTCCAGGCGGCTATCCGGGCTATAGTTGAGTTTTCTTTGATCCGGCAGCGAATGGTATCCATTCCTGCAATTTACTTCCCACCCAGAGAAAAACGGCGGGAAATATTGAATCCCCATCTGAACTGGCCTTCAAGCCAGGTAGACGTGGTTTCCGGGATAAATTGATTTTCCAGGATGGCGGTAGAATTGGTGAAATTCACGCTGAATACGTGTCCGCCGGTTTCGATCTCCAACCCTACACCCAATGGATTATAGAATTTAACCCCGCGGCCCTCAAAGTAATCTTTGCTGGCCTGCTCACGGAACGGCAGGAAGTAATCCACCACCAGGGCCAGCCGTTTGGAAAAGCGCAAACGCCCTCCCACACCTACTGCAAACATATCATTCACATCCATATGCACTACCCGATTACGGTGAACATAAGTTGGCAGCACTGCGAGGGACAGGATGTTGCCGAATTTGCGGGAAAGGATCACCTGCCCGGTATAGCTCATACGGCTGCTGAAATTATCAAAATAAGCAGCATCCGATTCTACCGTACTGCTTTTCATAGAGGTTACCACGGCGTTTCCGAAAACGGCGATGCCCAGCGGGATACGGTTATCTATGGTTTGCTGTAATATTTTAAACTTGGCCAGCCCCTCGTACATCTGGGAAAAATTACCACTTCCCTTGGCACGGCTGAGCCCCACCATCAGACGATCGGTAATTCCATACTCAAAAGCAATGCGGATGTCCGTAGAATTATCTATCCCAAAGAAGGTCTTGGAACCACCTGCCTCTCCGCCCAGATCACCAAAACGGTGTGCTACGCGGAAATCCAGTTCTCCTTTTTTAAGGGTTTCGTTGGACTGGCCATTGATAATACGGGTACTTTTAAATGTAGCTATCACGGGGCCCCTGCTAACGGAATCTTTTCCGAACATCTTACTAAGATCGTCCTGCGCCATTACTGCCGGCGCTACAAGCAAAAGGGCTGTGAGCATGCGGATCTGCAACATATTGTTGGTTTGAATTTATTTAGTAACTGGTTGATAATCGGCATTCACCGTAACTTCTACTACCTCGGCAATGTTCTTCACTACCAGGCTGGGGATCTTTATCTTATGATCGGCCACCGTAACATTAAACCTGGAGTTCACATTGAACTTGCCATCCCTTACTGTGATGGTCCCTTTTCCTTTATAGGATTTTTCCACGCCATGCAGGCTCAGTACACCTTCCACGGTTACAGGATAAGTGCCGTTCTTTGAAAAATCCACGTCTTCTGCAAACTTGCCTTTGTATTCAGCAAAAGGGAACTTTTCACTTTCTACATAGTTCTCATTGAAGTGTTCCTGCATAAGGGCTTTCTTAAATTGAAAAGTATTCATGGGTACTTTGAAATAGATCGCCTTTGTTTTGATATTAATGGCAGAAACACCCCGTTCGCTGGAAGCGCTGATATCTTCCAGCGGCGCGCTGGAAAAGAAGCTGAGCTTGGGTGCTTTGCAGGAATAGATCTCCTGCCCCATGCCAGCCAAGCACGTCAGCAAAAAGGTGCTCAGGAATAATAATTGTTTCATACAGCTTGGTTTGGTTTCATCAATCCGGCATGCCTTTTCCTATCCAGCAGGCAATGGAATCCCTGGTGGCACGCGAAAGTGCAGGATAGGCCATCACTTGTGGCATATCCGCATTGGGGCCAGTTACCCGCAGACGGAACATGGCCTCATTGCCGTTGACGTACGTTTTTAATCTGGCAAGGGTGGAAAAGTCCGCAACCACAGGAGATCCTGATCCGGGATGGCAGGCACGGTTGGTACAGTTCTCCTGTATGATGGCATACATACGGGCGCTGGTGATCACAGCCGTGTTGCAATCGACCTGATTGCTCGCAGGGGCAGGCCCCTTTTCTGAAGTACAACCGATGCAGAAAATAAAAACCAGGCCGGTCAATAATTGTTTCATAGACTGTTGAGTTGGTGAATACAGGTTTTCATGGATTTAAATACGCAACTATATAGAGAACGGTTGCCTTTCACGAAAGATAATAATTATTTTTGCTGCCAAACATACCGGCCGTGAATATTGAACAGTTATACCAGATCTACCTAAAGCACCCCAACGTGCAAACAGACACCCGCAAATTACAACCGGGCGATCTTTTCTTTGCGCTGCGCGGGCCTAACTTCAATGGTAACCAATATGCGGCAGCAGCATTGGCGGCCGGGGCTGCTTATGCAATAATAGATGATCCGGCCTTTCATACAGATCCGGAGAAGATGATGCTGGTAAATGATGTACTGCAAACCCTGCAGGAGCTGGCCCTGCATCACCGGAAACAATTTTCCATACCTTTTATTGCCATCACCGGTACTAACGGTAAAACCACTACGAAGGAAATGATCCGCACCGTTTTGGGAGCACAATACCGTACCTGCGCTACCGTAGGTAATCTTAATAATCATATAGGCGTACCCTTAACCATCCTCAGCATCCCCCGGGATGCAGAAATGGCTGTTATTGAAATGGGCGCCAATCACCAAAGGGAAATTGCAGGGTATTGCACCATTGCACTTCCTACCTTCGGCCTTATCACAAATGTTGGAAAGGCCCACCTGGAAGGCTTTGGCGGAGAAGCAGGTGTACGCATTGCCAAAGGAGAATTATATGATCACCTGAGAGAAACCGGCGGCACCGCTTTTGTTTGCAGCGATTATGATTATTTGCTGGACATGAGTAAAGGCATCAGCAACATTATCACCTATGGCCAGGGAGAAGCGGATTATACCGGCAAACCCATTTCCGGAAAGGCTTTCCTGGAACTGGAAACTACAGAAACAGGGCATATCAGTACTCACCTGGTAGGAGATTATAACTTCCCGAATGTAATGGCAGCTATTGCCATCGGCTTACATTTTAAGGTACCCGCAGAGAAGATCAAAACGGTTATTGAAGGATACATTCCCTCCAATAACCGCTCACAGGTTGTGCATCGTGGCAGTAATGTATTTATCATGGATGCCTACAATGCTAACCCATCCAGTATGAAAGCTGCCATTGAAAACTTTGCAGGCATCCATGCAGAACAGAAAGTACTCCTGCTGGGCGCTATGAAAGAATTGGGAGAAGATAGCCTGAAAGAACACCAGGCACTGGTAGATCAGTTACAACGTACACACTGGAAAGCGGTGATATTAGTAGATGGGGATTTCGCCAAAGTGAACCACCCCTATATCTTCCTGCAAAATGCAGAAGAGGCAAAAAAATGGGTCCGCCAGCAGGGTCTTGAGAACACTTATTTCTTAGTGAAGGGGTCACGAAGTGTAGGAATGGAAAAGGTTTTACCGGAATCCTAAAGGGGTAAAAAAATAAACCTGCGAGTTAAAAAACCCACAGGTTTTCATAACCTATGCCAACTTTAGAGTATTATAAAGCCTTGTGGCTTGCATTCTTTCTCTAAATGAAGTAGGTTTCCCTACTTACTCTAATACAACATGTACCAAAGTAAAAAGGTTTAAAGGGAAAGCGATTTTTTAGGAATTAAAGTTCAACTGCCTGATTATCACAGCTGAATTTCTTGTGTAAGTTCTACCAGTACGCCATTTGTGCTCCTGGGATGTAAGAAGCAAACCAGTTTGTTGTCTGCCCCCTGTTTGGGTACTTTATGGATCAGCTCAAAACCTTCTCCTTCCAGCCTTTTCATTTCGGCATGAATATCAGCTACTTCAAACGCAATATGGTGAATGCCCTCTCCTTTCTTCTCCAGGAACTTTGCAATAGCGCTATCCTCCATCATTGATTCCAGCAATTCTATCTTGGTTTCTCCCTGCTGAAAAAAAGCGGTGGTTACGCCTTCCGAGCTTACTTCTTCTTTCTTATAACATGGGGCATTCAGCAGTTTTTCGAAGAGCGGGATAGAAGTTGCAAGCGATCTTACAGCAATCCCGATGTGTTCTACTTTTAACATAGCTATTATTGATGGGCTTATAGAGAGCCCCAAAAGTAGAACTTATATCGTAATTTTGTGGTATGCTGAAATTGCCTGTATATCTGGATTATAATGCTACCACTCCTTGCGATCCAAGAGTGCTGGAAGCGATGATCCCTTACTTTACAGCTCATTTTGGCAATGCGGCCAGTCGCAGTCACAGCTATGGCTGGTCTGCAGAAGAAGCGGTGGACGTAGCCCGGGAACAGGTAGCCACGTTGATCGGAGCAGATAAAACAGAGATCGTTTTCACCTCAGGTGCCACCGAATCTGTGAATCTGGCCATCAAAGGGGTATTTGAGACATATGGCAGCAAAGGCAACCATATTATCACAACGGAAACAGAACACAAAGCTGTGCTGGATACCTGCAAACACCTTGAAAAGCAAGGGGCAGTTATCACTTACCTCCCGGTAGACCATAACGGGATGCCTGAGCTCCAGGCCCTGGAAGCTGCCATCACAGAGCAAACTATCCTTATCGCCGTGATGTATGCCAATAACGAAACAGGGGTGATCCATCCCATTCGTGAAATTGGTGCCATCGCTAAAAAGCGGGAAGTATTGTTCCTGACGGATGCTACGCAGGCTGTTGGCAAGATCCCTGTAAATATGCTGGAGGACCATATTGATCTGCTGGCATTATCCGCCCATAAACTCTATGGTCCCAAAGGGGTGGGTGCATTATACGTCCGCCGCAAACAACCCAGGGTGAAACTGATCGCCCAGCAGGATGGCGGAGGTCATGAAAGAGGCATGCGCTCCGGTACTTTGAACGTTCCGGGGATCGTAGGACTTGGCAAAGCCTGTGAACTGGCAGGTGCCGAAATGGCAGCCGAAAGCAAAAGGCTTTCTGCCCTGCGGGATAAACTGGAAAAAGCCCTGCTGGCGCTCGAAGAAACCCGTACAAATGGGTCCATCACCCACAGATTGCCACATGTCTGCAATATTTCGTTCAAATATGCGGATGCCAATGGCCTGATGATGGGTTTTAACAGGCAAATTGCCGTATCTTCAGGCTCAGCTTGCACTTCAGCCACTGTAGAACCCAGTTATGTGCTGAAAGCAATGGGGCTGAGCGATGATCTGGCACACTCTTCGCTACGTTTTGCTGTAGGCAGGTTCACTACAGAAGAAGAAGTGGATTTTGCCATCCGGGTAGTGACAGATACCGTACATACTTTAAGAGAATTGAGTTCGTTAAATAGTTAAATGGAGAAGACATGATTTTCATAAGCGATAAAGCAAAGGAAAAAGTAGAAGCGCTCAGGGCAGAAGGTACACTGGGATCAGATTCCTTCCTGCGTGTTTCCGTAGTAGGCGGAGGTTGCTCCGGCCTTAGCTACAAGCTGGATTTCGACAGTGAAACCAAGCCTAAAGACCAGGTTTTTGAAGATAAAGGCATTAAAGTGGTAACAGACCTGAAAAGCTTCCTGTACCTCTGCAACACCACCCTGGAATTCTCTGATGGCCTCAATGGTAAAGGGTTTTATTTCAACAACCCCAACGCCAGCCGCACCTGTGGATGCGGAGAGAGCTTCGCAGTATAGTTTTTGTAGCATACATTTTATTAGTAATAAAGCCGCCTGGATACTTCCCGGGCGGCTTTTCCATTGAATATATTTTTTCTTTAACATAATTTTCTCCCTGACGGCCATTATATTTGCTGCATTGACCGCCTTATGTTAGCAATATTTAAAAAAGAGATCCACCAGTTTTTCAGCAGTATCACCGGCTACCTGGCCGTCATCCTGTTCCTGCTGGCCAATGGCCTCTTCCTCTTCGTATTCCCGGAAACCAGTTTGCTGGATGCCGGTTATGCCAACCTGGACGGGCTTTTTGAGCTGGCACCCATGATATTCCTCTTGCTGATACCCGCTATTACCATGCGGAGCCTGGCGGACGAGTTCAAAACCGGCACCATGGAACTGCTCAGCACCAAACCTATCACCTGGTGGCAGATCGTTTGGGGTAAATTCTGGGCCGCCGTGCTGATCGTACTCATTGCATTATTACCAACCCTGGTCTATTATGTAGCCATGGCGCAACTCTCCGCTTCCAATGCCGGCCTGGATAATGGCAGCATTATTGGCTCTTACCTGGGGCTGTTCCTGCTCGGCAGTACTTTTACCGCCATCGGTATCTGGGCCTCCTCCATTACCGGCAATGCCGTGATCGCTTTCCTCGTAGCTATTTTCACCTGTTATATATTCTATAATGGTTTTGACGCGTTAAGTAAAGTACCTGTATTCAGCGGCGGAGCAGACTATTATCTGCAAATGGCTGGGATCCGCTATCACTATAACTCCATCAGCCGTGGGGTGATAGATAGCAGGGACATCATTTACTTCTTAAGCGTAACGGGGCTGATGCTCTATCTGACTAAAATTTCGCTGGAACGCAAAATATGGCAGGGATAATTATGGAAGCAACAAGAACGGATAAACGAAAGAAATACCTGCAACGTACCCTGGGTATTGTGGCATTACTGATAGCAGTGAATATTGCCGCTTCTTATTTTCACGGCCGCTGGGACCTTACAGCTGAAAAGCGCTACACCCTTGCTCCTTCCACCCGCGCACTCTTAAAGGACCTGGATGCGCCGGTTACCATAGAAGTATATCTCAAAGGAAATTATCCCGCCGGTTTTCGCCAGCTGGCTGATGCTACGCGCGAATTGCTGGAGGAATTTCAGCAGTACGGAGGTAATAATATCCGCTTCTCTTTCGTGAATCCCGGAACGGAACTGCCAGACTCTATGCGTATGCGTTACCAGGATACCCTGATGTCCAAAGGCATACTTCCCTTTAACCTGCAGGTACAGGAAGATAGCAAGGATGCTTATGCAGAGCGGCTGATTTTCCCCGGAGCATTGTTAACTTATAAAGGCCGGGAAAATGGCATCAACTTGTTAAAAAGCCAGGGAGGCCTGGATCCCATGCAGGCACTCAACAGCTCAGAAGCATTACTTGAATATAAGTTCGCCCATGCCATCTACCAGTTACAACAGCCGGAACGCCCGCTGGTAGGATATATGCTGGGACACGGAGAACCGGAAGGCAATAATGTATATGATGCGCTCAAAACCCTCCACGAGATCTACCAGGTAGATACCATCAACCTGAAAGTAGATGCCTTTATTCCCCGGGAGTTTACGGCCATTATTTTTGCCCGCCCCCTGGAAAGCTTTACTGATGAGGATAAGTTGAAAATAGACCAGTATGTTATGAACGGCGGTAAAGTGATCTGGTTCCTCGATAACCTTACTGCTGCTACAGATAGCTTAAGAGGCAGAAGTTTTATGGCTTTACCCCGTGATCTGAAGCTGGAAGACCTCCTCTTCAAATACGGCGTACGCGTAAACCTCGACCTGGTGATGGACCTGCAAAGCGATATGATCCCGCTGGTAGTAGGCAATATTGGCGACAAACCACAGATCCAACCCATCCCCTTCCCTTATTTCCCCCTGCTGGCTTCCACGAACGCACATCCCATCGTCAAAAACCTGGACCTTGTGATGAGCCGTTTTGCGAACTCCATAGATCTTATTAAAGACGAAAACATCAAAAAAACCGTGCTGCTCAGTTCTTCGGAACATAGCAAAACAGTGAACGCCCCGGTAGAGATAAGTCTTGAAAGTGTTCAGCAGCAGCCAAATCCAAGGGAATACCGCATGCGGAACATCCCTACAGCCGTTCTGATGGAAGGCCGTTTCCCTTCTCTTTTCAATCATCGCCTGGGAACAGCAGAGCAGCAAGCCATACAATCCTTATCCGGCGTACCTTTTAAAGGAATAGCCGATACCGTTAACAGGATGATCGTAGTGAGTGATGCGGATGTTATTTTCAATGCTTTCTCACAGAAGAACGGTCCTATGCAGATGGGCGTTAATGAGTTTAATCCTCAATATGTGTTTGCCAACAAAGAGTTCTTCCTCAACAGTATGGAGTACCTCACCAGCAAAGCCCCCATTATGGATACCCGGAATAAAGAACTGACGCTCCGGCTATTGGATACGGAAAAGGTTAAAAAGGACAGGACCAAATGGCAAATGATTGCCTTTATAGTGCCCATAGGGGCTATCCTGCTCTTTGCCATGGTGTTCCAGTTCATCCGCCAACGCCGGTACGCAGCATAAACACTCGTTTTCCCCGGAAAAGGATGTTATAATATATTATCTTTGCAGTTCAATAAATTTTCCTCCTTTCATGACATCGCAACAATGGACGTACATCGTTTTTGGTATTGTTATCGTCTTGGCCCTTATTTTCGACCTTGGATTGCTTAGTAAAAAAGGAGAAACCGTCTCCATAAAAAAAGCATTAGTCCAAACTTCATTCTGGGTTGCCCTGTCACTTGGCTTCTTCGCATTTGTATGGTATGAAGATGGCAGCCGCTTAGCGGTTGAATATCTGAGTGCCTACTTAATGGAATGGTCTTTGTCTATCGACAACATTTTTGTTTTCATCCTTATTTTCGGTTTCTTCAAGATCAAAGAAACAAGTTATGCCCGGGTACTGTTGATCGGTATCCTCATGGCCATTGTTTTCCGCGCCATCTTTATTACAGTGGGTGTGGCCCTTATCGCACAATTCGGCTGGATCCTCTATGTGTTCGGCGCCATCCTGGTTTACACAGGTGTTAAAATGTTCATCGTAGATCAGCACGAAGAATTTAAACCGGAAGAAAACTTTGCCTACCGCTTTATGCAGAAGTACATGCGTATCTCTCACCAGGAGCCCAATGGCAGATTTACAATAAAACACAATGGCAAAATATACCTCACCACACTTTCCGTAGTGGTAGTAATGCTGGCTGTAACAGATATCATCTTTGCATTGGATTCCATCCCCGCGGTTTTTGCGATCTCAAAAGAACCACTGGTGGTGTACACATCCAACATCTTTGCCGTACTGGGTTTGCGCTCACTGTTCTTCCTGCTGCGTGGTGCAGTGGATAAGTTCGATTACCTGCAACAGGGCATCGCGATCGTACTGGTGTTCATCGGTTTGAAGATGCTTGCGGAGATCGTCAACTTCCATTTACCGGTATGGGTATCGCTGGTAGTGATCGTAGCCTGCCTGGCAGGGTCTATCGTTTACTCCATTTATCACGACAAAAAATTACCTGTTAAGCCTGAGGGCGAGTTCGAAAAATAGTTGATCCGAAAGCGTTCAGGAGTAGAGTCCCTGAACGCTTTCCTTTTATATAAAAAACCATATAAAGTTGTATACAGCAGAAAGTATCAGCAAGATCCTTAAGGGGGAATTGCTGCAACAGACCGGGAATGCGGAGATAGAACATATTTTGCTGGACAGTCGCAAATTGCTTATTCCAGAAACCTCATTGTTCATCCCCCTTGTTAGCGAAAGACGAAATGCCCACCAGTACATAGACGAAATGTACCAGAAAGGCGTCAGTAATTTCGTGGTCAGTGAACCTATGTCCACTGCCCAATATCCAAAAGCCAACATCATCCTGGTGAAGAATTCTCTCCAGGCGCTGCATACGTTGGTAGCATATCACCGCCATCAGTTCCAGATACCCGTAATAGGTATCACGGGCAGTAATGGTAAAACCATCGTAAAAGAATGGCTGTTCCAGTTACTGGAAAAAGATTACAACATCGTACGCAGCCCTAAAAGCTATAATTCGCAGATCGGTGTACCACTCTCCGTGTGGCAAATGAAACCGGAGAACCAGATGGCTATTTTCGAAGCTGGCATTTCCCAACCCGGTGAAATGGTGAACCTCGAAAAGATCATCCGCCCCACCATTGGTATTTTCACCAATATCGGCGAAGCGCATAACGAAGGGTTCCTCAACATCCGGCAAAAGGTGAATGAAAAGCTCATCCTCTTTATGAAGAGTGATGTGCTCATCTATTGCAAAGATTACCTGGCCCTCAATGAATGCGTGAACAATTTCCATAACCTCGTAGGGAAAAGGGAAATTGATAACGATCTGCAGCTCCTCACCTGGAGCCGCAAAACAGATGCAGACCTCCGGATAATCGGGGTAGACAAAAATGATAATCACACCCGCATAGATGCGTTGTACAAACAGGAACCGCTCTTCATCCGCATCCCTTTTGTAGACGAAGGCTCCATTGAAAATGCCATTCATTGCTGGGCACTCATGCTCTACCTGGGTAAATCACAGGCGGTGATCCAGGAACGCATGAACCTCTTAGGCAATATTGCCATGCGCCTGGAAATGAAACAAGGCATCAACAACAGCACCATCATTAACGACAGTTATAATTCTGATCTTGGCTCCCTGGCCATAGCCCTCGAATTCCTCCAACAACAACGCCAGCATCCGCAACGCACCGTGATCCTCAGCGACATTTTGCAAAGCGGGAAAAGCGAAGGTTCGCTGTATGAGGAAGTAGCCGGCATGCTGGAAAAGAAAGGCATTCAGAAGCTGATCGGTATCGGCAAAAATATTTCCCGGGAAAAACAAAGCTTCTCTAAAATAAAGAGCAGCTTCTACCCCACCACGGAAGATTTCCTGAAAGAAGTGAACCCTGCAGATTTCCAGAATGAGTCCATCCTCGTGAAAGGTGCGCGGGTCTTCAAGTTTGAACGCATCGGTAAATTACTGGAACAAAAAGCGCATCAAACCATCCTCGAAATAAATCTGAGCGCTATCGCCCATAACGTAAAACAATACCAGGCCTTGTTAAAACCCGGTATTAAGTTAATGGCTATGGTAAAAGCATTCTCCTATGGCAGCGGAAGTTTTGAGATTGCAAGCCTGCTGCAGTTCCACGGTGTAGATTACCTCGCAGTGGCGTATGCAGATGAAGGGGTTGAACTCCGCCGGGCCGGAATTACCCTGCCTATTATGGTGATGAACCCGGAACCCAGCACTTTTGATGCTATCCTGCAATGGAACCTGGAACCTGAATTATATTCCATGCACATCCTCGAACAGTTTGAGGAAGTAGTTCGGTATGCGAATAAAACAGATTATCCTGTACATATTAAACTGGATACCGGCATGCACCGCCTGGGATTTGAACAGGCGGACCTGGATCAGTTAGCTATCCGGTTGAAAGAAGATGGTTTATTCAAAGTACAATCCATTTTCAGTCACCTTGCAGGAAGTGAAGACCCTGCCATGGATGCCTTTACACGTAAGCAGGCACAGCTTTTCACGCAAATGAGCGCATTATTACAGCAGCAGCTGGGTTATGCAGTGATCCGCCATATTGCCAACAGCGCTGCTATCCATCGCCACCCGGACCTGCAGCTGGATATGGTACGGCTGGGTATTGGAATGTATGGCGTAGATAGTACCTCTTTCCAGGATAAACTGCGGAATGTCAGCACCCTGAAAACTACGGTGGCACAGCTCAAACGCATACCGGCAGGGGATACTGTGGGATATGGCGGAAAGTGGAAAGCAAAAGTCCCTTCCCTCATCGCCACCGTTCGTATAGGCTATGCAGATGGATACGACAGGAAGCTGGGTAACGGAAATGGTAAAATGATGATCCGCACAAAGTTAGCACCTGTTATCGGCGTGGTGGCCATGGATATGTTAATGCTCGATGTTACACATATCGCTGATGTTCAGGAAGGTGATGAAGTGATTGTGTTTGGCGAAGAACTGACCGTACAGCAATTGGCTAAATGGGCGGATACTATTCCCTACGAAATACTCACCGGAATTTCACAAAGAGTGAAAAGGGTATACTTCCAGGAATAAAAATCATAACATGTTACTGTTATCATCTTTCAAATAATACGTTATTTTTGAGAAAACTTGAAATTTTGAAATACCGTCACGTTGTCTTTATCGTAGTACTGATCCTTCTGGTTGACCAGGTGTTGAAGTTTTGGATCAAAACCAATATGACCATTGCGGAGCAATTCGCTGTTATACCCAATTTTTTCTACATCCATTTCATCGAAAATGAAGGGATGGCCTATGGCCTGAAGTTTGGCGGAGAATTTGGCAAAATTGCCCTTACCCTCTTCCGCCTGGTAGCTGTGGTACTTGGTTTCATCTACATGAAAAAATTAGTGAAAGAGCAATATCACAAAGGTTTACTGATCTGTGGCGCGCTGATCCTAGCCGGAGCTGCGGGAAACCTGATAGATAGTATGTTCTACGGCCTGATATTTTCAGAAAGCACCCGTTACGAATTAGCACAATTCCTGCCCGCTGGCGGTGGTTATGGCACTTTTCTACATGGCAACGTAGTAGATATGCTCTATTTCCCCATTTTTGACGGCACTTTCCCTAAATGGGTACCTATCTGGGGCGGCGAACATTTCATTTTTTTCCGCCCTGTATTTAATATAGCAGATGCTGCCATCTCCGTAGGAGTGATCACCATTCTGCTTTTCCAGAAAAGATTCCTGCATAAGAAAGCAGATGACGCCGCGCCTTCCATTGAAACCGGCGCCGTAGTAGACGATCGGCAACAGGTAATGTAATTATACAGGGAGGCGCTTTAACGAGCGCCTCTTTTTTTGCTCATTGGGAACCAGCATATGGTTCTTTTTTCAGCCGCCGTTGTGTCACTCACTTCATATTTTTGTTCGCTGTTCAGCTAATCAGGTATCCCCACTGCTAAAGGTCCGCACCATATAAAAAGGCATCACACAGCATTTAGGCACCTTATTCCAAAAAAACTTGCAAATTCCGTATTCTCATTTTACATTTGTCCACCAATTCTATAGACTAATAGGATTGGTATATCAAATGTCAATCAATATGAAAATTAAGCGTTATACCCTTAGATCTACTTTACTATTATCCCTCTTACTCTTCACTGCAGCAGCTTTTGCGCAGGAAAGCAGCATCGTACAGATCACCGGCCAGGTAAAAGACCAGAATTCCGGAGAAACCCTTCCTGGTGTAAGCATCCAGATCAAAGGAACCATTTCCGGCACAACTACAGACAGTAAAGGTGTTTTCACACTTAAAACAAGGTTGAAATTCCCATTCACACTGGTGTTCTCCAGCCTTGGTTTCTCTCCGCAGGAGTTTGAAGTGAAAAACACCACTTCCCGTATAGACATCTCCCTGGCTACTCAAACCCTGCTGGGCAAAGAGGTTGTAGTAACCGCTTCCCGTGTGGAAGAACAGGCACTCAGATCGCCCGTAGCCATTGAGAAACTGGACATTCGTACCATCAAAGAATCACCCGCTCCCAGCTTCTATGATGCATTGGAAAATGTGAAAGGTGTGCAGATGACTACCTCCAGCCTTACCTTCAAAGTGCCTAATACACGCGGTTTCAACATCCCCAATAACTTCAGGTTCATGCAGCTGGTAGATGGTGTGGATATGCAGGCAGCTACTTTAGGTGTTCCATTAGGTAATGCTATCGGCCCAACAGAACTGGATATTGCCAGCGTGGAAATCACTCCCGGCGCAGCTTCCGCACTGTATGGTATGAACGCTATCAACGGTATGGCCAACCTTCAGACTAAAAAGTCCATTCCTCTATAAAGGCCTCAGCGTATATCAAAAAATAGGTGTGAACCATGTGGACGGCATTGATGCAGATCCAAGTGTATTAACAGAGACGGCTATCCGTTATGCACAATCCTTCCGCGATCGCTTTGCATTCAAAGTGAATGTAAGTTATCTCCGCGGAACAGACTGGCGTTCCAGCACAGCAACAGATCAGAATGCTGCAGCCAACTCCCGCTTTCCTGCATTGAACGGAGCCGCTAATAATCCTGCATACGATGCATGGAATAAATATGGCGATGAAAATAATAACAACGTTTCCGTAGCCGTACAACTGAATGGCAAAACAGAAACTTTCAATGTACGCCGTACGGGTTACTGGGAAAAAGATCTTGCCAACCCCATCGTTGAAAACATCAAATTTGATGCGGGTTTATATTGGAGATTAGGTTCCAAAGCAGAACTCTCCTACACATACCGCCGCGGCCAGATGGATGGCCTTTTCCAACGTGGTAACAAGATCCAGCTGAACGATGTAGTTGTACAGAATCACAAACTGGAATTAAAAGGCGCCGATTATTTTATCCGTGGATATATCTCCCTTGAAAATACGGGGGACTCTTACAACCTGAAACCACTAACAGATAATCTTGATCTCACCAATAAATCCAACAATGCCTGGAGAGATGCTTTCAGGGCTAAACTGCAAACAGAGATCAATGCAGGAACAGAACTCGCAGAAGCTATGCGCCTTGCCCGCGGAGTAGCAGATCAGGGAAGGGTACAACCCGGCACCCCTGAATTCAATGCGCTGAAAAATACCATCATCGGTATCAATAACTGGGACCATGCAAGTGCGGTAGCCGGAGCTCCTGCAACCGGCGGTGCCTGGCTGGACCAGCATAGCCGCGTATATCATGTGGATGCACAATGGGACCTCAGCAAAAGAGTGAACATCTTTAACCTGCTCGTTGGTTTGGATGGCCGTATCTATGAAGTAATTCCTGATGGCAACAACTTCGTGGATTTCAGCAAACCACTGGATAAACGTACAGAACCCGGAGGAAAAAATGTATACTATAAAAAATACGGCGGCTTTGCACAGATCAGTAAAACCTTCTTTAACGAAAAACTGAAGCTGGTGGGTTCCATCCGCCTTGACCATAATACGGAATTCGATCCCAAGATCAATCCGAGGATCGCTGTTGTATATACAGCCGCGGAGAAACATAATTTCCGCGCATCCTGGCAGAATGGTTTCCGCTTCCCTGCACTGTTTGAAGCATTGTCTTTCGTAAATAACGGCAACGTTAGAAGGGTGGGCGGTCTTGCCTATATTAATGAAGGCCTGGGTTACCTGGAAAATTCCTACACCCTCGCCTCCATCAATACCTTCAACAATGCAGTGAATAAAGATGTGGCAGATGGCTTAACTGCAAATAATGCAGCGATCAAAAACAAAGCATTACTGGAAGTTACCAACCTCTCCCCTACCCGCCCTGAAAGGATCAACTCTTTTGAAGTGGGTTACCGTAGCGTATTGCTGGGCCACAAGATTGTAGTGGATGCAGACGCATACTACAACCGCTATGATGGCTTCCTGGGCCAGGTGGAAGTAGCGGCGCCCTCTACCGGAAAAGTAGGTTCGGATGAAGCAGTGATAGATATGCTGGCAGCTAACCGTACCAAGCAAACGCGCTATCGGGTATATACCAATGCCAAACAAACATATGATAACTACGGCGCCTCCCTTGGCCTAACCTATAACTTCTATAAAAAATGGACAGTGGCAGGTAACCTGAATTACAATGCTATTGTAGAGAATAAACAAAAAGACGTATTCGCTACCGGCTTCAATACCCCCGACTGGGTATCCAACATTTCCATCGGTAACCGCGAGTTACTCAAAAACTTCGGTTTCAATGTGGTATGGAGATGGCAAAATACCTTCTATTGGGAGAGCCCGCTGGCAAATGGAGATGTGCCTGCCTACAGTACAGTGGATGCACAGGTGAATTACCGTTTCCCCAAACTTAAATCCACTGTTAAACTGGGCGGATCTAACCTCCTCAATAACAGGTACATTCAATATGCAGCCGGACCAAACATTGGTGCATTATACTATGCAGCCATCACCGTGGAAGGTCTGCTTACCAAATAATTGCCCCACTGCTATCCAATAGCAATGGCGGCCAACGGGATCCTAACCATGGAAACCCAGATCGAAGACCACCATTATCAACCAGACGGAGGCCCTTTCAGCAGGCCTCCGTCATTTTTAAAAAGGACTACAAGATATTTGGATATACCAGGGATTAAACCTATTTTTAGTCCACAATTCCCGTAGACTATATTACTTTATAATTTATGTCGCATAACGAGGTGATCGATAAGGTTGAGCAACGCGTAGCTACCGTTGAAACACAGAAGGTGCTGATTGACCTCGTAAATGAGGACAATAAAAAGCAGCACTGGATCTGGGTGCTCATTGGCGTTTCTATAGTGGTGGTGGCTGCAGGTCTCTACTTCACTTATAATTATGGCATCTCCCTGGATGCTCAAAACCGTATCACCGATTTTACGAAAAGCGTTTTCACGGAAAAGCTCCTCTTTTTTATGGGAGTGGGCCTCATGGCACAGATGATAGACGGTGCGCTGGGCATGGCTTACGGAGCCACTTCTTCCTCTCTCTTATTAGGCTTGGGCGTATCACCCGCTATGACGAGTACCAGTGTACACGTAGCAGAAGTTTTCACAACCGGTGCTTCTGGTATTGCGCACTTTAAACTGGGCAACGTTAATAAGAAATTATTCCTGCATTTACTGATCCCCGGTATGATCGGAGCCGTAATAGGAGCCTATCTCCTGTCGGACAAAATAGATGGTAATATCATCAAGCCCTTCATGAGCGCTTATCTCATGATCCTGGGGGTATTGATCTTACGTAAAGCTTTACAGCGGAACAAACCCAAAAGCAAAACCCGCAGACTGGGTCCCCTGGCTTTCTTCGGCGGATTCATGGATGCAATTGGCGGTGGCGGCTGGGGCCCTATTGTTACTTCTACCCTTTTGAGTAAAGGCCGTACGGTGAACTATACCATCGGCTCCGTGAATGCTGCAGAGTTTTTTATCTCTGTTTCCAGTGCAGGGACTTTCCTTTTATTCAATGGTATTGATAGCTGGCAGGTGATCATCGGATTGATACTGGGTGGTGTGATCGCTTCTCCTTTTGCAGCAGTGCTGGTAAAGAAAATGAAGCGGAAGCCTCTCATGATCATGGTAGGCGTGCTGGTAATAGCCATGAGCATCAGAACAATTGTACTGGTGTTCTGGAAATGATGAAACTGTTTTAGAATTGCTTGCATAAAAAAAGCGTCCGATCATTATGATGGACGCTTTTTATTTTATAAGATATCATTCTCAGATCTTACCTACCATCTTGCTGGGATCTACCCAGGCATCAAACTCTTCCGCCGTCACATAACCTAACTTCACCGCCATTTCTTTCAGGGTAGTGCCTTCCTTATGCGCAGTCTGTGCAATTTCAGCAGCTTTGTAATAACCGATCTTTGTATTCAGAGAGGTTACCAGCATCAGGGAATTATCCACGTGCTTTTTGATGTTTGCTTCGATAGGCGCCAGTCCTTCTGCACATTTATCATTAAAGCTTACACAACCATCACCCAGCAAACGTGCAGAATGCAGGAAGTTATAGATCATCATTGGTTTGAAAACGTTCAATTCAAAATGGCCGGTAGCACCGCCTACACTGATCGCTACATCATTACCCATTACTTGTGCAGCAATCATTGTTAACGCTTCACACTGTGTTGGATTCACTTTACCCGGCATGATGGAAGAACCCGGTTCATTATCAGGGATATGCAGTTCACCAATACCGGAACGTGGGCCGGAGCTTAACATCCTGATATCATTGGCAATCTTCATCAGGCTCACAGCAACTGTTTTCAAAGCACCATGCGCTTCCACGATCGCATCGTGTGCAGCCAGTGACTCAAATTTATTTTCGGCAGTGATAAAAGGCAGGCCTGTTAATTCAGCGATCTTCTTCGCTACATTTTCAGAATACCCTTCCGGTGTGTTGATCCCTGTACCCACGGCAGTACCACCCAATGCCAGTTCGCTCAGGTGAGCCAGGGTATTATTGATAGCACGTAAGCCATGGTCCAGCTGAGATACATAACCACTGATCTCCTGGCCCAGGGTAAGCGGAGTTGCATCCATAAAGTGTGTACGGCCAATCTTCACCACATGCATGAACTCTTTAGACTTCTTAGCCAAAGTATCACGCAGTTTTTTAATACCGGGGATGGTTACTTCCATCAACATCTTATACGCTGCAATGTGCATAGCAGTAGGGAAGGTGTCGTTGGAAGACTGGGATTTATTTACATCATCGTTCGGGTGAACGGCTTTTTCTTTATCTGTAAGCTGGCCGCCATTGATCACGTGTGCGCGATAGGCTACCACTTCATTTACATTCATATTGGATTGGGTACCTGAACCGGTCTGCCAAACCACTAAGGGGAATTCTGCATCCAGTTTACCTTCCAGGATCTCGTCGCAGGCTTTTCCGATCAGTTCTGCCTTTTCTTTCGGCAGCACGCCTGCTTCCAGGTTAGTGAGGGCTGCCGCTTTTTTCAGGTATGCAAAAGCTTTTATGATCTCTTTAGGCATCTTGTTGATGTCCTGTGCGATCTTGAAATTGTCGATGGAGCGTTGGGTCTGAGCACCGAAATATGCATTTGCGGGTACTTTCACCTCTCCCATCGTGTCTTTCTCTATCCGATAGTCCATGTTTTAATTTTAAGGCCACAAAAATAGTCAATTATTCTCCTTTGAAGACCGGTTTCCTTTTCTCTATAAAAGCTGCTGCTCCTTCCTGCAGGTCCTGTGTGGCAAAACAGCCCGCAAATTCAGCCACCTCGGTTTTAAATCCATCCACATCAAATTTAAAATTCGCATTTACGCACTTGATCACTTTCGCAATGGCCAAAGGTGCTTTTTCATGGATCTTTTGCAGGATGGAACGGGTTTTAGGCAACAACTCCTCAGGTGTTGTTACATGATTGGCCAATCCCAGCTGCCTGGCCTCTTCCGCTCCAATCAGATCTGCCGTCATCATTAACTCCAGGGCTTTGCCTTTTCCGATCAGTTGTACCAGTCTTTGTGTACCCCCGTAACCGGGAATAATACCCAGGTTCACTTCCGGCTGCCCGAATTTTGCATTATCGCTCGCTACACGGAAGTGGCAGGCCATGGCCAGTTCACATCCTCCCCCTAATGCAAAACCGTTTACTGCGGCGGCTATGGGTTTAGGGCTTTCTTCTATCCGCTGAAACACCATATGCCCCAGCTTGGCCAGATCAGCTCCCTGGTCTGTAGACAGGGTCAGGAATTCACTGATATCCGCACCGGCTACAAAAGCCTTTGGACCGGTTCCGGTAATAATGGCACTGCGTACAGCCTCATTTTTATATACTTCGTCAATTGCCAGGGCCAGTTCCTTCATTACCTCCTGGTTGAGGGCATTCAGCTTGTCCGGGCGATTGATGGCAATCTCCATGATGCCATCCCTGATGTTTGTGGTCAGCGTCTTATACATATAATGAGTCGTTTTTATCTCCATCTAAATTAACGCATAATCCCAAGGTGCCGAAATGAAAAAGGGGCCGCATTTGCATGCCGCCCCTGAGATCATAAATATAGAAACATTAATTATTTGTCGGTCACCGTTCTCTTTTCGATGATCACTTTGGTGCCTTTTCTTTCTTTATCAGCCCTGCGGTGATGATTGCCGAAATCACATTTGAAACCACCGAAGTTGTAGCTCAGCGTTACAAACAGCATATTGGCCTTCATATCTTTATACGGCTGTTCTTTCACCCCGTTCACCGTTTCTGTGTAATCCTTATTGAAGAAGTCGTTCAGGTAATACTGCACTTTCACACCAAAACCCGGGTTAAAGCGAACACCTGCGAAAACGGAAGGCATCAGCAGGTCCGTGCGGTCGCTGAACCATTCATTGAACTTGCTTTTCTTATCTCCGCGCAGGAAGTATTTCTCTTTATAATTAAAGGCCAGATCGTACTCACCACCGGCAAAGAAGAAAAAGCCATTCCGCAGGTCCCCTATCTTAAAACCTAAGGGCACGCCCAGGGTGTATACCCTTTGTTTCAGCTTCACGGAATCGTTGGGTTTGCTGATCAGCCCGATATTTTTGATATTCAGCCCGGAGAAAACCCCGAAGCTCCTGGAAAAATCATAGTTATAATTCTGCCCGATATTAAAGAACAGGGTAAAACGGGGGATGTTACGAACGTGTTCCCCATTATTTTTCATGTCTGCAAAGGAAAGCAGCGGCCCGTTGCCACCTGTGGTCACATACCCTCTGCCAGGTTTGGGAGGTGCGGAATAAAAATGGAAATGGTAAGATATTTTCTTTTTGGGTTCGGCCTCAGTAGAATCCTGGGCACGCAGACCTGTAGTCATGGCTAACAGGAGGAGGAGCATAGTGTAACGGATAACCTTCATAAATTTCAACTTTTGCGTAGTTAAGAATGGAATAGGCGGACAATACGCCATTTGAGCATGCTGCCGTTCTTAGTAAGACGACCAGGTTTTGAAAATGTTTCAAAAAAGTTAAAATTCCCTGTGTTCCTTTGTCCAGCCTGTGATGTAGGTGGCAATTTCCTGGGTATTGGTACCTGGGGGAAAGAGCTTCCCCACTCCCATTTCGTATAATTCCTGCATATCCTGGTCCGGGATGATCCCCCCTCCGGTCAATAATACATCGTCCATCCCCTTTTCCTTCATGAGGTGGATGATCTTTGGAAAAACTGTCATATGTGCTCCGGAAAGGATGCTGATGCCAATGGCATCCACATCTTCCTGTAAAGCTGCACTTACCACCATTTCCGGGGTTTGGCGCAGGCCGGTATAAATTACTTCCATCCCTGCATCCCTGAGAGCTGCTGCTATCACTTTGGCGCCGCGGTCGTGGCCATCCAGACCTACTTTGGCTACCAATACACGGATGGGGCGTTGATTCGGGTTGACCATATTACCTGATTGGATCGTAAATGTAAGAATTTCCGGCTGGATGCGGTCAAGGAGCCCCCCATAGACAACAAAAGCCCATTTATCTTACATTTGCAATTCGGCAAAAGCTACAATATATGAGCGAAGAAAGATCCCTGAATTTTATAGAACAGATCATAGAAGATGATATTGCGAATGGCGTTAACGATGGCAGGGTGCATACCCGTTTCCCTCCGGAACCAAATGGATACCTCCATATTGGCCACGCCAAGAGCATCTGCCTGAACTTCGGGCTGGCGAATAAATATAACGGTAAGACCAATCTCCGTTTTGATGATACCAACCCGGTAACAGAAGAAACAGAATATGTAGAGTCTATTAAAGCGGATATCAAATGGCTTGGATACCAGTGGGCCAATGAACTATATGCCTCTGATTATTTTGAGCAGCTGCACGATTTTGCCGTAGCGCTGATCAAAAAAGGCCTGGCCTATGTGGATGATCTTTCAGCGGCAGAAATTGCTGCCCTCAAAGGTACGCCCACGGAACCAGGAAAGAACAGCCCTCACCGGAACAGGAGCGTGGAAGAGAACCTGCAATTATTTGCAGACATGCGTGCCGGTAAATACCCTGACGGCGCAAAAGTATTACGGGCAAAGGTAGACATGGCCCATGTGAACATGCACATGCGCGATCCTTTGATGTACCGCATCAAACACGCTCATCATCATCGTACAGGAGATACCTGGTGCATCTACCCCATGTATGATTTCGCCCACGGGCAAAGTGATAGTATTGAAAAGATCACGCATTCCATCTGTACGCTGGAGTTTATTCCCCACCGCGAATTGTATAACTGGTTCATTGAACAACTGAATATATTTCCTTCGCACCAATACGAGTTTGCGCGCCTGAACCTGAGCTATACGGTGATGAGTAAACGTAAACTGCTGCAACTGGTGAATGAAGGACATGTAACAGGCTGGGACGATCCCCGCATGCCAACATTGAGCGCATTCCGCCGTCGTGGCTACACCCCTTCCAGCATCCGCACCTTTGCAGAAAGGGTAGGCGTGGCTAAAAGGGATAACCTGATAGAAATAGGTTTGCTTGAATTCTGCATCCGCGAGGAACTGAATAAAACAGCCAACCGTGTAATGGCGGTACTGGACCCGGTGAAACTTGTGATCACCAATTATCCTGAAGGGCAAACAGAAGATCTGCCGGCTGAAAATAACCCGGAAGATCCTGACAGCGGGCACCACAACCTTACTTTCAGTAACACCCTGTATATTGAAAGAGAAGATTTCATGGAAGAACCGCCCAAGAAATTCTTCCGTCTCGGCCCCGGCCTGATGGTGCGATTGAAACATGCTTACATTGTGAAGTGCGACAGCTTTGAAAAAGATGCTGACGGCAATGTGTCTACGATCTTCTGCTCCTACATCCCGGAAAGCAAAAGCGGATCAGATACCAGCGGTATTAACGTGAAAGGAACCATACACTGGGTAAGTGCAGCCCATGCTGCCACAGCGGAAGTTCGTTTATACGACCGGCTTTTCTCTGTAGAAAATCCTGCTGCCGAAGAAGGTGATTTCAAATCATTCATCAATCCATCTTCGCTGGAGCTAATACCGCAGGCCTATATAGAACCATTCCTGCTGGATGCAAAAGTGGGAGATCAATTCCAGTTCCTCCGCAAAGGGTATTTCTGTGTAGATCCGGATTCAACACCCGGTAAACTGGTATTTAACCGTACCGTTACCCTGAAGGATACCTGGGCGAAAGAAGCGAAAAAAGCATAGGTACTGATAGGTTTTTAACCTTCTCCAGGTAAAGGCAGTGTTCATCACTCCTTCACCATAGGTTCGTTCCCCCTTCGTTCAACAGGAACAGCTAAAATTATATCAAAAAAAGGGGCTGACTAATGATATTTAGTCAGCCCCTTATATATTGGTTATATGGAAGTTACGCAAAAATTGCCAAAGCCTGCTTAATCCTTTCGATCGTTTCCTCTTTACCCAATGTTTCTGCGATCACAAATACCGGCGGGCCAAATTTCCCTCCGCATAACATAATGCGGAAAGGTAATTGCAACTCTCCCGGTTTAATGTTCTTTGCAGTAGCCAGTTGTTTGAAGTTATCTTCCAATGCTGCAAATGTAAAGTCCGGCAGTGCGCCGATCTCCGTGATCCAGGATTCGAAGAAAGCCTGTTTTTCCGGCGTCCACTTAGGTTTTACGGCTTCTACATCATATTTGTCCGGCCGCACGAAAAAGAAGAAACCATGGTCCCAGATCTCATTGATAAAGTGGCAGCGTTCTTTCACCAGCCCGGTTACCTTAGCTACATAGGCTTCTTCAGGTGCCAGTCCTTTTTCAGCTAATACAGGCTGGAAAAGCTTTGCCAGCGTGGCATCATCCTTCTTCACGATATACTGGTGGTTGAACCATTTCGCCTTATCATAATCGAATTTGGCGCCGCCTTTATGTACTCTTTCAATAGAGAATTGCTGTATCAGTTCATCAATGGAAAATATTTCCTGTTCGGAACCGGCATTCCAGCCCAGCATGGCCAGCATGTTCACAAATGCTTCCGGCAGGAAACCTCTTTCGCGGAAACCCTGCGTGAGTTCATTTGTTTTAGGGTCCAGCCAGTTCATAGCATAAACGGGGAAGCCTAAACGATCTCCATCCCTTTTGCTCAGTTTACCATTACCATCCGGTTTCAGGATCAATGGCAGATGCGCCCATTGTGGCATTTCCGCTTCCCAGCCCAGGTATTTCCATAACAGGATATGCACTGGTGCGGAAGGCAGCCATTCCTCACCCCGGAAGGCATGAGAGATCTTCATGAGATAATCGTCTACCACTACGGCAAGATGGTAAGTGGGCATGCCATCTGCTTTCAGCAATACTTTATCATCCACCGTGCTGGTCTGAAAACTCACTTCTCCCCGGATCATATCTGTAAAGGCTACCGTTTCATTTTCCGGCATCTTAATACGGATCACATGAGGAGTGCCTTTTTCCAGCAAAGTTTTTACTTCAGCAGCATCCAGCGTGAGGGAGTTACGCATTGTTTTGCGTACGGAATGGTTATACTGCGGAGAGTGGTTGCCTCGTGCTTTTTCCACCTCCCGCATAGCTTCCAGCTCCTCGGGGGTATCAAAAGCATAATAGGCGAAACCTGCGTTCACCAGTTGTTCTCCATACTGCCGGTAGAGGGCTTTCCGCTCACTTTGGCGGTAAGGGGCATAAGGCCCTCCTTTATGAGGACCTTCATCAGCTTCCAGGCCGCACCAGCGAAGGCATTCCAAAATATATTCTTCCGCCCCCGGCACAAAGCGGGTTTGGTCTGTATCTTCTATCCTTAATACAAAATCTCCACCATGGTGGCGGGCGAACAGGTAATTGAACAGCACCGTTCTAACACCGCCGAGGTGAAGACCGCCAGTAGGGCTGGGTGCAAAGCGTACTCTTACTTTTTTCTGACTCATACGGCGCAAAAATAATAATTTCGGGCTTGGGAACGAGATTTCAAATCCTATAATGTATGTTCTATTTTACGAAAACACCCGCTTTCCTCAAATCACTGTACAAAAGCTGTATCTGGAACTTCTCTCCGGATGTGCCCACCGTCTATCTCACTTTTGATGACGGCCCGCATCCTAAAGCCACCCCTTTTGTGCTGGAGCAGTTGAAAAAGTACAATGCAAAAGCTACTTTCTTCTGTATCGGGAAAAATGTAGTGGAATATCCGGAGATCTATCAGCAGATCCTGCTGGATGGGCATGCCGTAGGAAACCATACGCATAACCATGTAAACGGCTGGAAAGCCGGTACCGAAACCTATCTCGCTAATATCAAAGAAGCCGCGAAATATATCCGTTCCAATCTTTTCCGCCCTCCCTACGGACGGATCTCTCCCTTCCAGGTCAAACAACTGAAAGGTGATTACAGGATCATTATGTGGGATATCCTGAGTGCGGATTTTGATACTTCCATCAGTGGAGAAGACTGCCTGCAGAATGTTGTATTCAAATTGCAAGCCGGGTCTATTGTTGTATTTCACGATAGCGAAAAAGCATGGGACAGACTGAGCTATGCTTTGCCCAGGGTGCTGGAACATTGTGCCCGTAAAGGATTACGGGTGGAAGCTATTGTATAAAAAAACGCCACAACCCTGAGGTTATGGCGTTTAGCATATGTTTGGAGAAATATTATCTCGGTAAAGTGATCTCTTTTGTTTTATCACCTACGGTCAGTACTGCTTTGTTATCACAATCACCATTACCATAGTCAAGGCTGGCTTTGAATGAATTCACAGAGAGTTCCACAACACCTTTACCTACATAAGGGCAAACGATCTTGCGTATCAGGCCGGATTTGATAGCAACAGTAGCGATCACACTGCTATCCTTCAGGCTGCCATTACCCTTTAATTCATAAATATCATCGCTGATCACCCATGGAGTGTTGGCACCTTCTTTCTGTGTTAAAGTGCGGTTACCGCTGTAAGTAACTGCATGTCCATTAGGCCAGGTGAGCTTACCTTCAGCCACGGTATAAGAATAACCGAAACCATCACCGGAAGAAAGGTTTTGAATGGTTTGCGTTCCTTCTACTTTGATATCGTTCACATAATAGTTATCGAAAGTTACTGTTGCCACAGCACCAGGGCTTACAAAGATCTTATCTACAACGATCTTGAGTTTACCTTTGCGGGTACGGTTACCATCAGTACATCCTCCTTTAAAATCGATGATGATCGTTTTAGGGTAGGTCTGAAAGTCTGCCGGATCAATGCTCAAGGCCACGCCTTCACATCTGGAATAATCATTCCAGGTTGAACCGGGAGCTTTTCTATTTCCACCATTCAGGTCGGATTCAGTAGTATTATAATCTAAAGCAATAGTGAAGGCATCTTCATACAGCGCATTCACTTCAGCTTCCTGCTGAGCGGCAGCGATTGTTTGATTATCCCTTTTGTCATCGGCACCTGCTTTATCATCTTTCTTACAGGCAAAGAAAATGGTAATAGCGCCAATTGCTAATGCGGTTACGGAGAGTACTTTGTTGGTGTTAAAATAGTGTTTCATCAGAACGGTTTTAATAGGTATTGGCTAATTGAGAAGTACCTTTGTGAAAAGGTTTAAATTAAATATTAGGATTTTCCAGAACTTAAAGATAAACAATTAATTGAAAAAAACTATATATAATGATCTGGATTGACACGCATGCCCATTTATACTCCCCTGAGTTTGATCCAGATAGGAGCGAAATGGTCACCCGGGCCATCCGGCAGGGGGTAAACAGGCTGCTGATGCCCAATATTGACGAGGACTCCATACCCGGGATGTTAAGCCTGGAGGCTGAATTTCCGGAGGAATGTCTCCCCATGATGGGCCTGCACCCCTGTTACGTGAAAGAAAACGTGGAAGTACAGCTGGCTATTGTGCAGGACTGGTTATCAAAGCGGAAATTCTGGGCAATAGGGGAAATAGGGCTGGATTTTTACTGGGATAAAACTTTGCTGGATCAGCAATACGCTGCTTTCCGCCAGCAGATCAGGCTGGCCATCGAACACCAGCTCCCCATTGCTATCCATAGCCGGGAAGCCACCAGGGCCTGTATAGATGTGGTAAAAGAACTGCACAACGGAAGCCTCACTGGTGTATTCCATTGTTTTTCAGGCACTAAGGAAGAAGCACAGGAGATCATAGACATGGGATTTTACCTCGGTATAGGCGGAGTGGTAACTTTTAAGAAAGCAGGCCTGGATGTACTGATGACCGATATTGACCTTCAACATGTTGTGCTCGAAACAGATGCCCCTTACCTGGCACCAGTACCTTATCGTGGTAAAAGGAATGAAAGTGCCTATATCCCATTGATCGCTCAGAAGCTCGCAGATGTAAAAAATCTAAAAATTGAGGAAGTAGCTGCAATTACTACAGGCAATGCCCGGAAATTATTCAAAATGCACTAACTGATAAGTGAATACATTTGCATGCAATTCTATAAGAGATAAATGACGAAGATTTTAATCATCTATACCGGTGGTACCGTTGGGATGATCTACGACGAAAAGACGACTGCATTACGGCCCATCGGCTTCAATGAGATCAGGAACAACCTACCTGAGCTTTATCGCATGGGAATTGACTTCTACGTTTACGCCTTCAATCCTCCCATGGATTCCTCAGACATGCTGCCGGAGATCTGGACGGAATTAGCCAGCATTATTGAAGACCGTTACGACCGTTATGATGGATTTGTGATCCTCCATGGCTCTGACACCATGGCCTTCACTGCTTCAGCGCTCAGCTTCATGCTGGAAAATCTTTCCAAACCCGTGATCCTTACCGGTAGCCAGTTGCCCATCGGCAAGATCCGTACAGATGCTAAAGAGAATATCATCACCGCCATGGAAATTGCTTCCACCAAAAGCAATGGCCACTGTATGGTTCCCGAAGTCTGCATTTATTTCGACTTCATGCTTTTCCGCGGCAACCGCGCCAAGAAGTACAACGCTGAAAAGTTCGAAGCCTTCTACTCCATGAACTATCCTGCCCTGGCTGAAGCCGGCATCGATATCAAATACAAGAATAACTACGTACTGCCTGGTCCTGAAAAAGGATTGATCGTACACAAGAACCTGGACCCTAATATCGGGGTACTGAAAATATTCCCGGGCATTACCCGCCGCGCTGTGGAAGCTATTGTGAATACACCCGGCATGCGGGGTTTGATCCTGGAAACATTCGGAAGCGGTAATGCTACTACGCAAGCCTGGTTCACAGAATGCCTGCAAAAGGCGGCGGATAAAGGCATCCTGATGGTGGATATCACACAATGCGATGGTGGATCTGTTGAATTAGGGAAGTATGAAACCAGTCAGCATCTGCAAAAGATCGGCGTAGTGAGTGGGCATGATATGACATTTGAAGCTGCTACTACCAAGTTGATGTTCCTGTTAGGGCAGAACATTCCCATGGATGAGATGAAGCGTTTGATCGAGTTGCCGTTGAGAGGTGAATTGACGCCGGCGACGGAGATATTGCCTTAAAGGTGGTGGCTGTAAGCAGATCAGGCTTTGCGATGTATGTTTGTTGCTATATAAAGTTGGTGTTTTTCAGATCCCTGCAAGCATCCCTTTCAGCACCTGCACATCCTTCTTCAACTTACCTAATACGATCTGCTGCTTTTCCTTTACCGGCAAAGCCTCCTGTGCTTTACTCAACAACTCATATTCGAGATGCAGCGTAATAGGAACATGGATATTATATTCTTTCACTTTTTGAAAGAATGCTTTAAAATTCACCATCCCCTCTCCGAGCGGCACATTCTGTAAGGTATTGTTCACCCATTTACAATCTTTTATCACCAGGGTATTGATGTGTTCCCGGATAAGCTCCAAACCCAAAGGCCAGCTGTTAGCGCCTTCCACAGTAGCATGGCGGATATCATATTGCACACCGGCATACTTCGGATCTACGTCTTTGATCATCGCATACAAGTCCCATACACTTGCACCCACCTTCAGACCTGCATGATTCTGGTAGGCTGCCTGGATGTTTAATTGGCTATTTAGTTTTGCCAACTCCTTTAACTGCTGGCTACGGACCCTGATACTCTCCTGGATAGATTTTCCTTTTATATAATCATACCAGCCCATACGGTAGTATTTCACTCCCTGATCAGCCGCAGTTTTCAGTAAAGTATCTGCACCTTCCGCCTCCAGGATGGCTGTAGTCATCAATGTTGTTTTGAGGCCTGCGTCCCTGGCAGCTTTTGCAGCCTTGGGCAGATCTGTGGTTACCCTTTCCGGTAATACATGCCCTTCCGGCCGAACGGTATAATCCACCCCATCCAGACCGGCTGCAGCGAAGGTTTCACAGAGCAACTGGTAATCCATCCATTGAAAGGGTTTGGAGAATGCATGTATTTCCCAGTCTTTCCTTAATTTAAATGAGGAAAACGGCAATGCAGCTCCGGCCATGGCAATGGTTTGAATAAAATCCCGTCTGTTATATGGCATGATGTTGGGTTTTCTGTTTCTAACAAAGTACAAATCTCTTCTTAATGAAAAAAGACTTCAGTTCCTTAAAACGCCCGAAGTACCCCATGCCGGACTTCATTGAACAGGCGCTAACGAAACACAAGCTGTTTGAGGCTTATGAAAACAGGCCGCCCTATCAGCAAAACGATTATATCCACTGGATCAGCAGTGCTAAAAGAGAGGAAACCAGGCTGAAAAGGCTGAACCAGATGCTGGATGAGCTTAAAAAGGGTGGGAAGTACATGAACATGGTTTATAACGGCAAATAGATATAATTAAAACAAATACGGCATTTACTTGGATTTTTTAGACAAAGGCATATCTTTGCAGCCCCGAATGAATAATTTGGGACAACGGAAAGGTGCAGGAGTGGTTGATCTGGCTCGCCTGGAAAGCGGGTATACCGCAAGGTATCAAGGGTTCGAATCCCTTCCTTTCCGCTAAAAGGGACTTATCATAAAAGTAATGGTAAGTCCCTTTTTCTTTATAAGCGAAATTGCCCAACTGGTGGGCAATTAGCTGAAAAATTAAATTCATCTTAGGGGTTCGAAATGCCCGTTTTTCCCGATCATATACAATTCCCTCCGGAAAGATCAATTTTTGTAATTCCTCTTTTTGGGTCGCTTCGCTGGAACGCCATGCTACACTGAGATTGCGCGTAAAAGACAAGGTTTTTTTCAGAGCTTCGGGTAGGTTCGAAATGCTTTTTGCACATTCTGTCAGTTCCTTTAAAATTTTGGCCCTTTCCTCCTGATACCGGTTATTGAATTTGTTGTACACTTCCAGTGTTACACTCTTCAACAAAAGGCTTTCCTCGGCATCTTCTATTTTCTTTTCTACTGCTGCCAGCTGTTTCTTTAAAGAGGCTTCCTTTTCAACATTGTCTTTTGAGCATTCCTCATAAAACCTTTCCATTTCGTACTGTATGGGTGCCATTAATTCCTCTGACACTTGTAGGGTAGTTAACAGGTCTTCGAATAATTGATGAAGCTCTGCGGCATTACGGTTGCATTTACATCCATTGGTACGGCACTTATAGTAATAGAACTTCAAGACCTTCGTTTTGGTCTTTTTACGCCTTTCATAGCCCGTTAATGGCTCCCCACACCTATCACATTTTAAAAACACCTTCAACGGCAGGTAGTCATTTTCTTTTTTATGAACCTGATTGCCGGGGCTATTAATAAACGGAAATTGCCAGCTAACGATCCTTACATGGAGCGTATGAAGAAGGTATTACAGTCCTTGCGCACTTTTATGAAGTCAGCTAAGAAAACTGACACCCTGCACATTCACCAGGCTGTGCTGAATGGTATTCATGATGTCTTAAACGGCTGTGGGTGCGGTTGTGGCGGCAAAAATGTGGTCATGGCGGTTTACACGGACTGGATTTACCAGACAATAACCAGCAGGCTCTACCGCCAGACGCGGTGGTGAATAGTATGGATTTTGCCAAAATGCAGTTTAAAACGCTTGGATTTACAGGAAAATGGCTGGAATTAATAGGTGATCCGTCAGGTAATTTTACCGCAATGGTGTTCGGTAAGCCTAAAATGGGCAAATCCTATCTCTGCATTGATTTTGCCTCCTACCTGGCTCAAAACCATGGCAAGGTGTTATATGTGGCAAAGGAAGAAGGGCTGGATTATACCCTACAGGAGAAACTGAATGCAGCCAAACACCCTGATTTGTTTGTAACCGGTGAGTTACAGGCCGATCTTTCACCCTATGACTTTATATTTCTGGATAGTGTTAGTCGGCTGGGGCTAACCCCGGATCAGATAAGGAACTTGAAAGCACAGTACCCCACCAAATCATTTATATATGTTTTCCAGTCCACTAAACAAGGAAACTTCCGGGGAGAAAATAGCTTCCAGCACGATGTAGACGTGGTTATAGAGGTGCCAGAGAAAGGTAAAGCTGTGCAGATGGGGAGGTTTAATCAGGGAGGTGTTATGTTTTTTTAAAAATAGACTAAATATAATCTGAATATACAATTGGCCCATTATTAAGCGATAGGCAGTACGCTTTCTTAAGTTAAATCTTGTGTTGCCCTGCTTTATAAAGCTGTATTAACTAATTGTGAAACTATGTATATTTAATAATTACAGGTACATTGGTAACGAGTAAAATTAATTGCCTAACAATGTTTGAACAGATTAAAGAAGAAATAAAAGCTTCCTACTATCAAGACAATTTCTCTAATGAAGGCCAACGATTTATAGCCTGGTATTTGAGGAATATTCACCTTCGTGATATGGTGGAGGCCAAAGATGATATTACAGACGGGACAGATGATAAGCAGATTGATGCTATTGTAATTGACGATGAGAAAAATTCAGTTTTCATTCTTCAAGGGAAGTTTATCGGTGGAGATAAAATTGATGCAGAACCTTTACGTGAAGTTTTGTCGTCTTGGGTACAGTTAAGAAACCTTGTTAGGCTCCAACAAGTTGGCAATAATAAATTAAAAAGAAAGTTGTCAGATGTTGCACGAGCACTTGAGGACGACTATGAGATAGCATTTGAGTTAATTACAACTGGCACACCCACAATTGCTGCCCAAAATGATCTTGCAACTTTTCAACAGCAACTTGCAGAATTATCTGAAAAGGATGACTTGATATGTACTATTTCAATCATTGATAGTGACGAAATTAGAAGGAGATACGATTTAGCGCTAGAAAAAGAAAATCCCCTTATAAATCATATAATTGATCTTTCGGCAGGCCACTTTATGTATGAGACTCTTGCTAATACTCAAGTTGCCATTGGAGCACTTCCCCTTAAAGAATGCATAAAAATTCCGGGTATTAAGGATGGAACATTATTTCAAAAAAATGTCCGCCAAAGCTTAGGACTGAGCAATACAGTAAACAAGGGGATTAGGCAAACAATTTATGGCGATAAGCATAAAGATTTCTTTTTCTTTCATAATGGTATTACAGCAATATGTAATAAAATGGAGAAGAAAGATACTCAACTAAGACTTAAAGGCCTCAGTGTGGTAAATGGTTGTCAATCGCTTAATACGATTTTAAGTTGCAGTGAAAGAGTGAAAGAGTTGGAGGATACATATGTATTATTTCGTTTCTATGAGATACCACAAAGAGACAGAGCTGATAGAATTAGTATCAGTACAAATTCTCAAAGCGCTGTAAAACCAAGAGATTTGCGAAGTAACGATAAGCGAGTATTGAACATAAAAAAACAATTTGAGCAGAAGTATTCGCAAGGTTACTTCATAACTAAACGTGGGGAAGTTCCCCCAGCTGATAAATCAAAAGAGCTAGTACTAGACTTTTCAGACTTAGGTAAATTTTTGATTGCATGGCATTCACAAAGGCCCAATATATCTTACAGCGAGACAAAGATATTTGACAAATATTTTGAACAGCTTTTCAAGCGAGAATATAAACCCGAAAATGCACAGGCACTAAATTTTTTCTTCCAGGAGATTTTAAAAACATGGAGTAAGGAAAACCCTCTAGGTTTAAATGAAACATTGCTTGCAATGAAGGCATATGCGCCCTATCATCATCTTTACGCGGTAGGTATGTGCTTCTCAATTTCAAATAACCAAGCGGAACGAGTTCCTTTTCCCAGTAGATGTTATGAAAAAGCAAACAAAGAGGGGATGATCACCGAGTTGATTAAAATTGCTGGGGTAAGCTTAAATATGGCTCTAGAAGCTGCAGCAAATGAACCGCAATCCCAAAATAGAGTTTTCAGTCCGCATAACTGGATCAAAGCAAAAAGTTGTTTAGCTGGGATTAATGGAGCTATAAGGAACTATTTCAGCATGTTGCCGCTCATGCCAGGCGGTCAAGAAATAAAAGGAAAGCTCAATAAAATGCTGGAATTAAAACCTGATGATTTTGAATATAGATGGGCATCAGATTAAGGTCTATTAGTTTAAGAGAAAAATAATTTAAATAAAAAAACAAGTATAAAATGACAGATGTTAATAATTTCTTACTAACAGAAAATATTACAGTTGGACAGACGAAGCAATGGATAAAAAATAAAAACGAACAGTCTAAAGAGAATTTAATTAAACTGATAAATCATAGATTTTATAATCGTTATGTAAAACACTTAAAAAAAATAGATAGTGGATTCTTAAAAATGGCGATCTCCTGCTTAATGATTGAAACAATGGAGTCTTTTGTGCAGGGGAAAAAAAATACTAAAGGAAAAGGTGTGGGTTTGAAAATGTTTAAAGACTTTTTCAAAAGAGAAAGTAAACTTTTTCCCAATTTCGATTCAATTGCCGTAGATTTTTATTCAAATATCAGATGTGGTATTCTACATCAAGCCGAAACAACGAATGCTTGGAGAATTCTTAGAAAGGATTCATTGCTTGATAAGAAAAATAAGACAGTAAATGCTACTAAATTTGTACTTGCCTTAAATAAATCTTTGGGGAATTATATTAAAGATTTGGAGAGAAACGATTTTAATTCGCGAATTTGGAAAAATGCGATTGTAAAATTGGAGGATATCTGTGAAAATTGTAAAGTAAGCTACTAGAAGACCTATGATATTACCATAGTACATCTTATAAAGTGAATTGGATTAGTTTTCAATATTTCCCCTATTCTATAAAATCAAGGAAATAATAAGGCTTCAAATGGAAGTATATGCGAGTAACTCGTCTAAATATTTATGTCGCATCTCCTAAACAAAGTATGTTTGTCAAATATATTCAATAAATTGTATAATAAGTGTCAACAATTGTAATACTTTTCTAAATTTGCGTTTAGATAATCGATACAAAATGACAGAACTAGGCTTATTTCTTGCCAAAAAGTCCGTAAATAAGGCCGCAATTTCCAGAAGAACCGGTATAAGTAAATCTCGGTTGACTCAGCTTACCTCCAGTGCTAGTACGAAACTACGTGCTGATGAATTATATTTAATCGGTTTAGCTATCGATATAGATCCAGGAGAAATGCTCAATGAGATATTCAAAGAATTGAAGTTGAAAAACGAAAAGTAAAGATGATTACAAAAGAAAATTTTAAAGAGCTTTTAATTACTATAGGGTTTCTAGGTAATCGGGATTTATTCACAAAAAAATATCCTGAAATAGACGCTTATCTTAAAGTTGATTTTAAAAATGGAAAGCTTATCTATCCTGAGGATAAAGGCCTTAAGGTCAACGAGAGGCAAACGTGTAACTTTGGACAAAACGAGAATTTTGTAGTATTTGAGTGCGTAAACAGACTTTTTGAAAAAGGTTACAAACCGAATCATATTGAACTTGAACCAAAGTGGAAACTTGGCCATGGAGCCAGTGGAGGCCGTGCTGATATAATGGTTAAGGACAATTCTGGAAAATCTTTAATAATCATTGAATGCAAAACAGAAGGAAAGGAATTTGATATTGCTTGGAAGAAAACTCTAATCAACGGAGGTCAAATATTGTCTTATGTAAAACAAGCAGGTAGTACCCAATTTGTATGCCTATATTCTTCAGATTATCAAAATGGCAAGGTTGTTTGGAATAATTATCTTATTACTTTAAAGGACAACGAAAAATTGCTTCTAGAACTTGCAGAAAAGTCCCCTCTTTCTTTTGAAAAGGCAAAAGGGCTTGATGTGGAGGATATTTTTAAAGCTTGGAGTGAAACTTATCAACAAGATTTTGCAACTAAAGGAATATTTGAAGATGATATTCCTGCCTATGAGATTGGGAAAACTAAATATTCTCTTAAAGATTTAAATACAATAAGCAGTAATGATATTCAGGGAAAATATCATGAATTTGCAACAATTTTACGTCAGCATAATGTATCAGGTCGCGAAAATGCTTTTGACAAATTGGTAAGCTTATTCTTATGTAAAATAGTTGATGAAACTAATAATCCCGAAGAATTAAAATTTTACTGGAAAGGTATTGCATATGATGATCAATTTAGTTTAATTGATCGTCTACAAAAACTTTATCAGGATGGCATGCAGCGCTTTCTAGGTGAAGATGTTGTATACATTAGCGCAGATCAAATTGACAAAGCGTTTGATTTTTTCAAAAACGATCCAGACGCTACAAAAGACACCATTAAAAAATATTTCAGAGAATTAAAGTTCTTTAATAACAACGACTTCGGTTTTATTGATGTGCATAACGAAAAGCTGTTTTATCAAAATACAGCCATTCTTTTAAAGATTGTTAAAATGCTTCAGGATCTTCGGCTGAAAACAGACAGTGAATCTGCCAGCGAAGAAAACCAGTTTTTAGGCGATATGTTTGAAGGATTTCTTGACCAAGGTGTGAAACAGTCAGAAGGGCAATTTTTTACGCCAATGCCTATTGTAAAGTTTATCCTTAAATCACTCCCTCTCGAGGATATTATTACCAAACGAGATGAAATACCGAAAGTAATAGATTTCGCATGCGGTGCCGGACATTTCCTGAATGAGTATGCTAAAGAAATCAAATCGATAGTCGAAAAGCAGAAGGAAGGCAATGTAACAGACTACTATGAAAATGTATTTGGCATAGAAAAAGAATATCGATTATCCAAAGTGGCTAAGGTTTCTGCTTTTATGTATGGACAGGATAATATCAACATTGTCTATGCTGATGCCTTATCTTCCGGCAAAGCTATGGACGATAAAAATATCAAGGATGGTAGTTTTTCTCTCTTGGTAGCTAATCCTCCATACAGTGTAAAAGGGTTCCTCGAAACTCTTACTGAAACGGAAAGGAAAAAGTATCAGCTCATTGAAACTGTTGAAGAAAGAAGCTTTTCAAGCAATAATAGTATTGAAACATTCTTTATTGAACGGGCAAAACAGTTGCTAAAACCTGGAGGTGTGGCCGGAATAATTGTGCCTTCGTCTATTCTTACTAAAGGGAAAGCTAAGAGTACATCCCGGTCAACAAATATCTATGTAGCCACACGTGAACTTTTATTAAAGTATTTTGATATTGTGGCTATTGCAGAATTTGGGAGCGGGACATTTGGTAAAACAGGTACGAATACCGTTACCCTTTTTATTAGGCGAAAAAAGGAAAATCCGGCACCAGCAGACCACTTCAGGAACCGGATTAATGCTTGGTTCAACTTTGATAAAACTAAAGACGGGCTGTTTGAAGACGAGCATCTTTTAAAGCAGTATTGCAGTCACTTAGAATTAAAATTTGCAGATTATCAAACTCTTTTAAAAGGGGAACCTAATGAAGAATTACTTAGTACCGAAATTTTCAAAGATTATCAACGGGAATTTGACAAGTGGTCTGATATACAAAACCTCAAAAAGAAGAGTTTTTTTAAAGAACTTACGAAAGAAAAGCAAAATGCGGAAATAAAAAGACGTTTAGCCTCTTACCTTATTGACAATGAGAAAGAAAAGCTCTACTATTTTGTATTAGCAAGTCAGAATCCTCAAAAAGTATTGATCATTAAAAGCCCATCAAAAACTACAGAAATAAAAGAATTTCTGGGCTATGAATGGAGTGCAGCTAAAGGAAATGAAGGAATTAAATATTTAGGCGGTATTCAGTTAGGGAAATCCGAAATTGATGACAATGAAGATGAAAATTTGGAATTAGAAGAGGATGATAAACGCGTTTTGAGCAATATTTTCAATTTAAATAATATAAACACTCCGCTTTATGATCCTAAAAACAAACTTAATACTGAGAAAATTAACTATCTGATCCATCAGAATTTTAAAGGTGAAGATTTTGAAATACCTGAATCATTGGGCTCAACGACTATATACTCTGATTTGGTTGATATGATGAATTTTAAACTGCCAAATTTTAATAAATCAATCAGTCTTTCCCCGAGTAGTACAATAAAAATTGAGTCTAAATGGGAACTTAAAAAGCTGTCTTCTGTAGTCGACATAATTAGCGGGGGGACACCTTCGACTACTGTTGCGGAATATTGGAATGGCACCATCCCTTGGTTAAGTGTGGCTGATTTTAATAATGGAAATCGCTTTGTCTCAGAAACAGAAAAAACTATAACCCAATCGGGATTTGATAATAGCAACACAAATTATCTTGTTCCTGATGAAATAATCTTATCTGCACGAGGAACTGTTGGAGCCTTTGCACAAGTCGCGAAGAGGATGACATTTAATCAATCATGTTATGGTTTGAGAGCTAAAAACGGAATAACTAATTCGTACTTATATTACGTTCTTGGAGAACTACTCATGCAGTTCAAAGCAAAAGCATATGGAAGCAAGTTTGACGCAATAACTGTCAGTACTTTTGACGAAATATTAATTCCTGTTCCTCCTCCGGAAGTTCAAAAACAGATTATAGATACCTGCTCAGCTATTGATAAAGATGCGGAAAATGCACGAAAATCGCTATATGATTTAAGAAAGGAAATTCAGGATCTTTTTGAAGAAGCTTTTTCCAAAGCAAAGACTAATTTTAGGATAAGTGATACTGATTGTTTCGAAATTTCGATCGGCAAACGTGTATTAAAGACTGAAATTAATAATATTGGAGTTGGTATTCCTGTTTATAGTGCAAACGTATTTGAACCCTTCGGGCATATAAAGAAGGAATTGCTTGAAAGTTTTGACGTACCATCTGTCCTATGGGGAATTGATGGTGATTGGATGGTAAATTATATTCCTGAAAATAAACCCTTTTACCCAACGGACCATTGCGGGGTATTACGCGTAAAAAGCGATAAAATTGATCCTAAATATTTGGCCTGGGTGCTTCAAAAAGAAGGAGAACGGATAAGATTTTCTCGAACCAATCGGGCGTCGATGGATAGCATGAGAAGCCTTAGTGTAAGAGTACCGTCTAAAGAAATTCAATCCAAGCTAATTAAAGAAGTTTTCAAGAGAGAAGTGAAAATTGAGGAGTTGCAAAAGATTATCATAGGAATCGCCAAACGTAAAGAAGTGGTAATTAAGTCTTATTTAACTGGAGTGACTGAGTCCGAAGCTGCTAAGGAGACGAAGTCGAAAAAAGCATATCAAAAGAAGAAGTGAAACGACAGCTAAACAATAATATATATCAATGGTTGGATTTTCTAAAAACAAGATTTGTCTAAAGAATTTCACCAATCTTCTGGCGAAAATCTTTTAGAATGAAATTTTCAATTAAATTAAAAAATCTAAATATTTGGCTTGTCGGAACTACAGACAATTCTGTTGTGAATTAGTTTCTCTAAATCGGCCATGAATCGGTTCGAAATCAGTCCCTCGTAGCCCGCAGATAAAAAAAAGCACTGGAAATCAGTGCTTTTTTTTATAGTTAAATGGGAAAATCCAATTCACTTCTAAGCTGATAAAATATCATAAGGCAAGCTTTAGTGAGAAATACAAATATCAATTTTGTTGCTCCCAAAAATCTCTTCATAAAAGCTTTAAATCCTCCGGTAAGTAGTTCGAGTTTTGTACCAACAGGTTGGTTTAACACCTAAGTGTTCCCTTATAAAGTACCCAGACCATCAAAATACATTTTTTTAAGCTCTTTTCTTGAAGCTTCAGCACCTATCTGCTGGCGGTGGTCATAGATTGCCTGTGATTTTTTTCCGGCAAAATAACGTAGCTGGTCTTTGTTGTCTGTTGCTGCTTCATAAATAACTTCTGCGATCTCCTCAGGTGTGGAATCGGGATTGATCATGTCCAGCATTTTCTTTTCAACCGCATCGTAAAACGGAAGTGGCGTTATGTCCGAGTTGTGGCTGAATAATTCGGTCCTGGTAGCGCTGGGCGACACGGTTTTAACCCCAACATTAAACATGGACAGTTCGATCGACATACATTCGCTCCAGCCTTCCACTGCCCATTTCGTGCCGTTATAAACGCTGGTAAAGGGAAAGCTGGTATGACCGCCTATGGACGTAACATTAATGAACAAGCCATTTTTTGCTTTCCTGAAATAAGGGATAAACTCACGGGTTACACGCACAGTTCCAAGAAAATTGGTATCCACCTGGCGCACAATATTCTCATCAGAAAAAGCTTCTAAAGCACCCATCAGGCCATATCCCGCATTATTAATCACCACATCAATATTAAATAATGAAGTTGCTTTTGCTACAGTCGATTTGATTTGTTCCATATTGGTAACATCTAATGGCAAAAATGTTACATTTTCCAACTGCGACAGGTCGGTTTCGTTTTCCGGTTTGCGCATAGTGGCGATGACATTCCAACCTCTGGATTGAAACAGCTTTGCTGTTGCCTTTCCTATTCCGGATGAAGTTCCGGTAATGAATACTGTTTTCATGAATTTATTTTGTGTGGAACAAAAGTACCCCTCATAAAGTATATATTTGATACCTGTATACAAAAGGATACTTAAAATGATATTACAGAACGAGAAAAGACTCCAGGAAAAGATTCGCGCAATACAGGATACGATGTTTGTAATAGGTGGAAAATGGAAAATACCTGTTATCCTTTCGATTTATTACGGGAACAGGCGTTTCAACGATATCCTGGCTTCCATACCCAGGATTACCAATCGCGCACTTTCCAAAGAGCTAAAACAGCTGGAGGAAAATTTGTTGATCAGTAGGACAATCGTCAACGAATACCCCATAAGGATCGAATATGCAGTAACAGCGTACTGTTTGACCATAGAGAAAATAGCAAAGCCGATGGAAGAATGGGGAAAGAACCATAAAAAGAAGATTAGTAGGCAAAGCTAGGCACAAATCAGCCCCAAAACGGTTCGAAAGTTGTAACCTTCTCCCCGCAGATGACAAAACACCATCAATTAATTATTCTGCCAGGAAAACATATCTATTAAAATTAACGGAGAAAATTTCCCTTCCTGTTTTTTATCACCGCAATCTTCCTCTGTATTCATTAGGCGTTACGCCTAATAGCTTTTTTACATAACGGGTAAAAAATGAGCGGCTGCTGAATTCCATTTCATCGGCAATTTCGGATATGTTCAGGCCTTTGTTTTGCAGTAAAATGATGATGCGCTCTTTGGCGTGCCGCTGTATCCATTCCGAAGCAGTAATACCCGAATGGGTTTTGCACAAATGGTTTAGATATTTAGCAGTTATATTTAGCTCATTACTGTAAAACTGCACCTCACGGTGTTGCATGCAATGCCGTTGGAGTAGTTGTATAAAGCGTTCATACAAGGTTCCCGTTTGCAGGCTGTGTTTGCGTTGTTCGTATTCATTGGCAAACGTGTGCCACATTTCCAGGATGAATAATTGCATTTGCAGTTTCAGGGCCTCCTCATAAAAGCGGTGGCCGGTTTCCAGGAAGCGTTCGTTCAGTCTCTTAAAATTTGTCAGGATTTTTTCTTTGTCTTGTATGGTGATGCCCGTTTTTACCGGGTACACCCTCGAGTGTAATTGCGCATTGATGCTCCAGCTTTGATCAGGAATATTATTCATCAAAAAATCCTTTTCTACCAAAAGTACAATGGCCTGAAAGTTTTTTGAGAAATGTAAACCCGACAGCCTGCTTTCGGCAAACCAAAATAGGAACTGCCCGCCTTTGCATTCCATCAGCTGATCGTTAAACGAAAACTTAATGCTGCCCTTATGGCAATATAAATGTGTATGATATACTTCATAAAACCTTTTCGGTAGATCTGCTTCCTGTTTTACTTCCAATAACAAAATGCGGGGATCTTCTCTCTTACTCATCTGTTGTAAATTAACAAAACTAAGATAAGTGATATTTGACATTATTGGCGTAAATGGTGTAATAAATGATACCTGTACCGGTTGTAATTTTGTATCTCAATTAAGTAAGATGAATACAATCTTTAATGATCTGAAAAAGGGAACAACTGTGGGGCCACTGCATCCGCAAATAAAAGATTTGAGGGATGCCTCTTACGCCACCATCCGTTTATTAAAACAGTTAAATGCTTCTTCCAACTCCGGAGAAGTCAGAAAAATACTCGGGGAAATTACCGGCACTGTCATTGACGAAACAGTAGTTATATTTCCGCCCTTCTATATCAATTATGGCAAGCATATACACATCGGAAAAAATGTCTTCATCAATTTCAATTGTACTTTTTTGGCATTGGGAGGCATCATTATCGAAGATGATGTACTTATTGGCCCAGGAGTAAAAATACTATCCGAAGGGCACCCCTTATCGCCTGTCGAAAGGCAATCGCTCATACCGGGCAAAGTTCATATTAAACAAAATGCCTGGATCGGTGCCGGCGCCACCATTCTTCCTGCAATCACCATAGGAGAAAATGCCGTTGTTGCCGCAGGTGCTGTGGTAGCGAAAGATGTGCCAGCAAATACTGTGGTGGCAGGCATTCCAGCAAAAGCTATTAAATCATTATAAACAGAATAAGGATGAAAAAAATATTATTAATCGCAATGATGTTTCTAATAGCTGAACACGCGTTAACCCAAAGCAAAAAATCAAATTATCAAAAAATGCAAACAACAGCGCATTACACTTTTACAATAAGCGATGAAGTAACCCGCCAGAAAGTAACATTTAAAAACCGCTATGGAATTAAGCTTTCAGGCGATTTATATCTTCCGAAAAATGCCGGGAATCAAAATTTACCCGCCCTTGCCATTAGCGGACCTTTCGGAGCAGTGAAAGAGCAATCATCTGGATTGTATGCCTACCAAATGGCAGAGCGTGGCTTTGCAGCATTAGCTTTCGACCCCTCGTATACAGGCGAGAGCGGTGGTGAACCCCGTGCTGTTGCGTCCCCGGATATTAATACAGAGGACTTTAGTTCAGCAGTAGATTTTCTCGGGATTCAAAAAAATATTGACCGCAATAAAATAGGCATCATCGGCATTTGTGGTTTTGCAGGATTTGCCTTAAACGCTACGGCTATTGATAAGCGTGTAAAAGCCGTTGCCACCACAAGTATGTATGATATGAGCAGGGTAATGTCTAAAGGCTATAATGATGCTACAACGCCTGAACAGCGCACAAAACTATTAGAACAATTAGGAGAACAACGTTGGAAAGATGCAGAAGCAGGAACATTTGCTGCCGGAGCAAGATTGAACGCAGAAAAATTGCAGGGAAATGAACCACAGTTCGTAAAGGAGTACTTTGATTACTACCGCACACCAAGAGGTTTTCACGAACGTTCTCTAAATTCTGCAGGTGCCTGGAACGCCACCAATGCATTATCTTTTATGAATATGCCGATATTAAGCTACATTAAAGAAATTGCACCAAGACCAATGCTTTTGATAGCAGGGGAAAACGCACACTCGCGTTATTTCAGCGAAGATGCCTTCAAAGCGGCTTCTGAACCGAAAGAACTAATGATTATTCCTAATACTGTTCATGTTGACTTATACGACCGAATGGATAAAATTCCTTTTTGGAAACTGGACATGTTTTTTAAAGAACATCTCAAATAAAGTATTGCAGCCAACAATTCTAAAAGAAGACAATTACGAATAGTTTGTCCCTTTTCCATTTCTCCACTACATTGTGAAGTTCCTGATAAGCGCGTTCCGGATGGATACCCGGTGGTAAATGAGCCACAACATACTTAGTGAACCATTGGTCTGCCTTCCTGGATTCTCATATTTCCATAACCGCCCAGCCATCATCAGTTGGGTGGGCGCACTGCAAAATGACTCCCGGAGCTTGTTTGATCAGATCTTTTACTACTGATAAAACACCTTTGTATTCCTCCAGGGTTTGTCCTTTAACTCGCCATGTTTTTTAAAAGCAAAACTGCGGGAATATAGGAGCTGGGGCAATAGTATAATCGTACTATCTGTTACATTTGTATATGTCTGAATACCCTTCCATCATCCACAACATCCTTCAGCTCGTTGATCTAAATGAGCAGGAAATTGAATTCATCACCTCCCGGCTTGTTTTTACAACGCTTAAGAAAAAGGAATTTCTATTAAGAGAAGGAGAGGTCTGCAAGTACAAGAACTACATCGTGAAAGGCTGCCTCGTTATGTATTATATAGATGAACAAGGGCGTGAGAGGGTCATTCACCTGGCAGACCGGGATCATTGGGCTAATGATCTCTACAGTTATTTCACCGGCAAACCTGCCAGCTTCTTTTTCCAGGCCCTGGAAGACGCAGAGGTCCTTCAACTATCGAGGCCCGACCTTGATGCTATATTTGCAAACATCCCCAAGATGGAACGCTTTTTCAGGATCAGGTATCAGAATTCCCTGGTTATCCAGCAACACAGGATCATCCAGAATCAGTTCGAAACCGCCGAGCAGAAGTACCAGGAGTTCAGGCTAAAGTACCCGGACCTGGAGCAACGTATTCCCCTAAAATATATCGCCTCTTACCTTGGCATTACCCAGCAATTCCTGAGTGTATTACGAGCTAATTTTTAATGTAGATTAAAAATTGCCGTCCGCAATGGTCGTTCCTTTGAAGTACAAATATCAACATCATGAAAAATGTACTCGCAGGAACATTGCTCTTTTTGGCAGCATGTAATAATATGTTTGAGAGAAAAACATCTGCCAATGTGGCCAGGCTAAAAGCCATTATGGAAGAAACAGACAGGACCTGGAGCTTCCAGCCATTGATAGACATCTTAGCGCCCGATGTAAAATTCAAATCAACTGTACCTGATGGAACTCCGATCAGTGGGGAGTTTCGTGGGAAGGAAGCAGTGGCTCGTTATTTCAATGTGATACTGCAGGATGTGGCGGTGTTTAAGCAACAGGTGCCTATGGAGTTCATTGAAGCGGGGAACCGTGTGATTATACTGGGTGATGATGCTTATACGTTGAAGAAGACCGGGGCAACGTACAGGAGCCCTTATGCTGCGATATTTACATTTGAGGGAGGATTGATCAGGGATATACTGATCATCCAGGATTTGTCGGGGATCTGGGATGCTTACAGGGAGGGGTAGGCGATCAAACAGCTTTCTAAAAGGCGATAATCATAGATTATCGCCTTTTCATTATGCCTGCCGGTTACGCACAATACATATAGACCTTAAACTCATCAGGCTAACTGATTAAACTTTCTGAAAGGATTATTAACAAATCAAAACCACATATCCATTAGCGTTAGGATTGGTATTAACAAATTCGGATTAGGATTCCTCACTTTTATACTACTTTTCAATGTTAAGTAATTGTGATTTTTATTTTTCAAAATATTGATAATAACAAGTATAAGGTATTAACCATCCTTTAATATTAACAAAAATCGCTATGACTGCGCCTTGATGTATGTTAATTGGTTTAATTGCACTAGCTAGCCCTAATTTTGGTTAACAGTTTAGCTTAAAATTACTACCGGCCAGTATACAGTAAATACTATTTAACCTAAATCCGATTTTCCCAATTTAAGACAACCAAGTAACCCTCAGACATGTTGAGCTATCCATTTTCAACCAAGCCGCACATGCGGTTTATCATTAAAGGCGTGCCAGAAGAAGAAATTACCCTTACCACTGAAATCCCATTGCAGTATCGCCCACATATCTATCCCTATGCTCAGGCTATTCTTGAAGAATCCGCTGCGGTGAGTATTATTCACCAGGTAATGCAGATCAATGGATTCACTGTCTGCAACCATATATTCTTTGCCAGGAAGAACATAATGCTTGCTCCTTATTCTGCCGAACCTGTTTCGGCTCTTCATTTTATGATGAAAGGAAGCATCCGCTGCGAACTGGCCGATGTGGGATCTCTATGGTTACGTGCAGGACAGTTCGGGTTCTTCAATGTAAGCAACGCCAGCCATAAAGCCTGGCTGGAAAAAGGTGGAGTGTATGAATCCTTCCACATTGATTTCACTCGTGAGCAATTACTGGCACTGGCCCCCTATTCAGATCTGATCAAAAAGCTGCTGGATAAGTCGGAAAAAAACCAATCTGCCTATGTAATGCCTTCTGCGGGAATAATGATCAACCGTCTTTATGAACTCATCAATGAAATACGCCAAACCTTCCCCTCTTATAAAATGAAAGAGCTTGAATTGCCTGCTAACATCTCTTTACTAATGGCCAATGCCCTAAAGGATGCAGAGCAAAGTTCTATTTCCGTTCCAGCCAATGACGATACACTTCTCTTTACAACCATCCATGCTTACATCCTTAATAATTTATCCCGGGAATTAGGCAATGTTGAAATTGCCCGCGATTATAATATCAGCGTTTCTAAGCTTAAAACAGGATACAAAAAAGTCTATGCGGAATCACTGCAGTCGTTTGTAAGACGCGCCAGGCTGGAAACCGCCAGAGAACTCATTCTTACTACAAATCTCACAATGCATAAAATATCGGAAATGGTAGGTTACGGGGACTATGGGAATTTCAGCAGAAGGTATCGCGCTTACTTCGGGCATCCTCCCAGTGAAGTTGTACGGCGGTAAAATGTCCAATAAGACAACAAATATGTCCGATACGCTATTTTATTTTAATGTTAATTATCTCAACTTTATAGAAGAAGATACAGATGTATTAACCCGGCCTTATTTTTAGCTTGAGATATGAGCGAATATTTAACTATTGCGGCGCAGAGTTAAATACGGTTATGTTATTGTTATTACCCATCATTTCACCTTTAGAGATTACCATATAAATTAGTGTTATCCATGACTAAGGACACCCTGCAGCGCTTAGAGCGTATTGACCGACTTATCCAAACTAAAGCCACTGGAACCCCTACGAAACTAGCCAGTAGAATTGGCATATCTGAGAGATGTGTTTATAAGTACCTCAATCTGATGAAGGACTTTGGAGCACCTATTAAATTTGATAATGGGCGGCAAAGTTATTATTATGATGAAGAGGGGTATTTTAAAATCTCCTTTTTCTTCAAAAAGCATGTTGAGTTATTGATAATAATTCCATTTATACTCTAAAATTAATTTATGACTGAGGAGAATATTGTAAATATAGAAATAGATCAAACAGAGCAACCAATTAATAAACTTAGTAAGGCAGAAAAAAAAAGTGGTAAGCGAATTGGTTACAATTACATTATTCTAAAAAGCTTTAAGGAAAGCAAAAAGAATGATGTAGTCAAATGTTTATATATTAAAAGCTTATTTGATTTTGGGATTTGTGTAATCAAGGAAGGAACATATGGAGACGCGAAAGACATTCATGGCCGCGATATTAAAGATAGACTCATTTGGCAGAAAGAATTACATCAAATTTTACAGGATAAAGTACGAATACCCAAATTTCTAGGTTCGTTTGAAGAAAATGGAAATTATTATTTGGCAATTGAGAGAATCAAAGGCGAATCTTTAGGAGAATATTTTAAGAAGCACAAAGGCACAATTAGAGATTCGATTATTAATGGAACAAAAAAAGGAATGAAGATCCTAAATTTACTTATTCAAATTGCCGCAATACTGGAAAAAATACATGAACTAAGATTTATTCACAGGGATGTAACAACTAATAATTTCATCATAACACCTGGAAACAAAATCGCAATTATTGACATGGAACTAACCTATTCACTGGACAGACAATTTCCTTCCCCTCCCTTTATGCTCGGAACTAGAGGATTTATGTCCCCTGAGCAGGAAGCTGCCAATATTTATCCAAGCACTAAGGAAGACATATACTCATTTGGTATGATTATGCTACACGCTTGGTGCGACATCAACCCATTAAAACTAAATAACACTGAAGGAAAGGATGTAGAAAGAAAGGTTTCTTTCTTAATACCAGATCAAAAAATAGCTAAAATAATTACGGATTGTTTACAACCGATAAGTTCTAATCGCCCAACGGCTAAAGGGATCCAGGAAACCCTTATAGAATATCGAAAAGATCTAAAATCAAGAAAAAGCAGAAAACTGTCAACCAAATCCTATTATTCAAATGAAGAGATTCTTGAAACATTGCAGAAATCGATTTTTTCACTAGAAAGTCCATTATTCTTCACTGAGGAAAAAGGTTGGTTTTCTGAGAGTATGCGGCAAGACCCAACTCCTAAATTAGATAATGATAAAATTACTAAGGCTTGGTACGCCAGTTTCAGTAAAGGTATCGCAGGCATACTTTATTATCTTAGTATTGCAAAAAAGGCCGGCTTGGATATCTCTCCAACTCAAAAAGCTACTACAGTTGGAATGCAATTAATTATTAATAAATACTCCGACAGATTAAATAACTCAAACCCAGGGCTACATTTTGGATCAGATGGAATTGCCTCTACATTGTCGTTCGCATTAAACACTGGCTTAATTGAATGGCAGCCTAACTATGACACTTGGATTGCGCAATTATTGGAAAGACGGTTAGAGAATTATGGAATTGCAACTGGAATCGCCGGTCAAGGCATTGCAAACCTACATTGCAAAGATTATAATCCCAAGGCAACTATTATTCGGCTTGAACAAATTGTTGGAAATATTTTGGAAAGACAAGAAATAAAATTGGGGGGGGATAAAGAGAAGAATCAAAGTTTGGGATTTCTTCATGGCGATGCAGGAGTGATATTTTTTCTACTGGAATTTGGTCGAACATATCAACATAAAGGAACATTACAGGTTGTAGAAAGAAAGTTGGAAGAACTAATGAAAAAGGTCAGGAATTCAGAAAAAGGGAAGTACCTACAGAATGCTAAAGCTCAAAAAACTGGACATGGATGGGGTGAAGGATTAGCAGGGATCGCTTTTACCTTCTTAAGAGCATATGATTTATTTCAGCATCCAGCGTACAAAGAATTCTCAAAAGAAATACTATTCAATATTCCAGAAAAAATCTTGATAGGAAGCCTTAGTCAGTATGCTGGTTTAAGTGGCATAGCTGAAGTTTATATAGAAGCTTCTAGAATTTTGAAAGAAGAAGAATGGAAGAAGCGAACTGATCACATCGCTCAGCTCATAATGAATCTGAAAAAAGTACATCCGAAATATGGCCCATATTGGCTAGTTGAGAAAGAAAGGCAGCCTGTAGGGAATTTTATGATTGGCACAAGTGGAATTCTTCATTTTCTTACCCGGTATGTAAATCCAGATCTTATTCACTTCCCTTTATTTCCAGAAAAATATAGCTTCACTTCATAAGCACCTTTGTTCCATTTAAATCCAAACGGTAGTACTTATCCCGTTTAACATACAACGCTTGAAAATTGTTTTCCTTGCGATTAGAACCAACATGGATCATTTTCCAGTTAAAAAGTGGGGAAATATGTTCAATGACAGCATGTCCCGTAATAATAGATCTTACACCATACTTTGACAAAGCAGCATTAATAGTTTCTTCCTCATCTGTCCCAGAATCGTGTCCCCTTAAATTGAGTGGAGACTCAACGCTATTATATATTAATTGGAGAAGTGGGTCAGAAAACGTTCTATTAGCATGCATATAGTATTTTCTTGCTGCATCATTAATTTCTTTCAGGTTAAGATCAAAATTCAATAACTCCCTGGAAATGCCGCCGTGAACGAACAGTAAATCTCCTATTTTTTCAATAATGTTTTTTGTTTTAAGCCATCTCCATATTTCCATATTACCATCAAACAAGGTAATGTAAGCATTCCTACCCTTTTTTAGCTGATTTGCATATCTTGGCTGCAGCTCTCTCCAAGCTCCATTCAAACTAACAATTTCATGATCCCCAAGAATAAAATGCACATATCCTCCATACTTCTGTGCCTTACCTTCCAGTCCATATAAAAACCACAGGCTCTCAACAAATTGCTCACCCTGGTCAAAAAGATTTCCCAAGATAACGAGATGTCCATCTTCAAAAGTCCAGTTCAATTGTGAATTAATTACCCTTGCCTTCTGAAGAAGTCTGCTTAATGCAACAAAATCTCCTTCAATATCTGAAAGTATAAATAATTTTTTAGGCTCTGGGTATATTGCTTGCTCTACTGTCAATTGCGACTTTAATACAACTGAAAAATACCCATCTTTATCAGCAGCCTCTTGCGGTAATTCTAAAGGTAACCTAGCATGGAAGCCCATATAAATTGCTTATAAATGTTTATTAAAAAAATTATGTAGATCTTGCTTAACGGTTCTAGGATATGCATTTACCCTTTTATATGCCTTTCCCTCGAACGTGTAATAAATGGCAGGATTAGCTTCAAACAAGTTAAATTTTGCCGCCAAATTAATGCTATCTAATATTAGCTGCCCCGGAATTATTGGAAGCTCTCCCTTCCTCTCCCTAAAATATGAATTAACTGTTTTTCTCCCTGCTGCCATCGAAATAACAATTATGCACCTTTCATCAAGACGATCCTTATAACTAAGAATACTATCAATTGTCTTATCCAAGCAGGAGGGACAACTCTCTCTAATTGGAACAATGAGAAAGGCAAGGGAATCTCTCAATTTTTCCCCGGCAACTGCTCCGTAAGTAATCGCTTCCAATTGTTGGAAAACAGAATCCTGCTTCCCCGGTTCGTCAATCCAAAAAGCATTATTCCTGTTGCTCACCCCACTTTCCTTACAGGAAAGGAAACCTAATAAGCATATTAAAACGCATATACAGATATTTACTGTTTTCATGTAATACTATTTTTCTGTCAAATTTGTTCTCCTTTCATCTACATACTCTAATCGAACAAAATGGATCGCCTTTTCATCATTATAATTAGTTCTTGTATAAATTGCCCCTTCAGGAGTAATAAATAACTGTACAAAGCTTATCCCTGAAGGCAGTTCAGATTCCCCAATAATTCTAAATGAATCATCAAAAATTAACACATATCCCTTACTGGCAGCTTTCGTTGTATCTTGCCTATCTTGTCTAATTCTAGATGAACCAGTCGTGAAGAGCCTAAGGTATCTTTTATGAGCTTGATCATAAAAAACAGGACCGTATCTACCGCTCTTTGCGTAATGATCTCCCTCTTCCCTTCTATCTTCTACTACCTCTCCGGCAAAAGGCTTAATATCAGCTACTTGCTGCTGGCTTCTTCCCCAAAAAGACCTGCTTGTATCTACTAGGTCAGTTACGTACATATTAGGATCGGCGGAAAAACTCATTACAAACTCTCTTTTTTCATTTATACAATAAGAGAAATTCAAATAATAATACCCAAAATATCCTTCCTGGTATACTTTAGGAAAACTATAGATTAAAGATGGTTTCTCCTCTTTCTTGTTGAAACAATAAACCAATCTCAAATTTTGCTGGGCAGATAAGGATCTTGAGGTTGCATAAGCAGGCCGGATTGAGGAGTAAAGAATGTCACCATCGAAAAAAGGAGGGGCTGTATTATCCAATCTTGTCTGGAAAAGGGATGAAAGGAAATCACTTCCAAGATGCTTACGCCCCTTTTCTTCAAGCAGTTTTATACTAGATTTTATTGCCCCAGAAGAATCCATCACATATAAACCATGCCTCGTTGCTGTTAATATAGTGTCAAGTTTCCAGCAATAAGTAGTTACATTATTCATCTTTTTCCCGACCAATGAGTCATGCAAATATATTCTTCTCTCTAGATTGCCTGTTTTGACATTGTAAATACAAATGGAATGTGACATTTTATTTAGGAAAGCAGCGTACGTCGTACCTCCATCCTGAAACACATTAAAGGAATTAATAAGATGATAAAAGTCATCGGGTAAAGAAAAGTGTAAACTATCGCGAGTAGCTTTTAAGCCTATTTTATTATAGTCAGGCTCATAATATATATACTGACTCTGTAGCAAAGTAGTCGGTCGATAAGATTCTTTACATCCCGTAGAAACTAATTGAAAGAATATGCACAGAAAAGAAAATCCGGATAAAGCTACAAATTTCCGTGTTTTAACATAAGTTACCATGGCCAAGTTATTCCTAATTGATTGATAATTAAAGCTGGCCTAAGATATCTTAGACCAGCTTCAGTAAATAATTAAACAATTGATTAGGTATTAGTCCGCAGTAGTGCTATACTCTGTCGGATTGCCATTAACTCCTGTAAGGGTAAGAAGGTCTGTACCAGAAGCAACGCCAGTTACTGAGTAAGAACAAGTTTCTCTCACAACTTGATCAATTGTACAAGTTAATGGAGAAACGTCATTTGCATCAATAGGGAAGCTTTCTGGAATTAATGTTCCATTAATGGCGTTTCCTCTTGCATTTGCAGATTGAGAGCCTAAGATAGTAGTCACGCCCGCTGCAGCAACGAGCAGCATGCCTACAAAAGAGTACCTTTTCATAAATTATCTTTTTAAAGTGAGAAATAAGAAAATAATTACAATACAAATCTACCAGCGTTGGCTGCACAAAACGTTCAGTTTTCTACATTTTTCTCACTTTAAAAAATTACTCTTTCCTATTTGTGAACAATAGGTGCCTTTCACCCTTCGAATTAATTCTATAAAAATCTTGATCCACTATATATAGCATCTCAGAATTACCCCTGGAATGTTTGGTATCGGTATTAATTACTTTTCCATTGAACAAGGTGCTTATTGTATCAGCAACTATCGTATGCCCAGTAATGATATGAGAAACATCAAATTTCCCCAAGGCTTTATCAACCAATGGTTCCAAATCCTGTTTCTGATCTTTTTGATAATAACCTCTGAACCAGAAAGGGGAATATGTTCCATTGAACAGAATACTTTGTACCTTACCGCTATCTCTCATCGCCTCGTATTGCCGACTGTAGAATTTTCGAGATATATCGTTTATCTCTGTCACTGGCAAATTCAGATCAACCACTTCACTACTGATCCCTCCATGTACAAACAATAAATCTCCTATTTTTTCAATTACATTTTTGGTGCGGATCCATCGTCCCAACTCACTTTGCTCATTATATAAAACTGAATAGGGTACCCCCATCAATTCTGCATTCTCAAGATACTTGGGAACTAAATAGCGCAAATCTCCACTTAAATTCAAGATTTCGTGGTTTCCCAATACAAAGTGAACATATCCACCTTGGGACTTCGCTTTTTCCTCCAGGATATATAATAACCATAAACATTCTGTTACTTGACTACCGCGATCAAACATATCCCCACAAAAAACCAGATGACCATCACCAAAAATCCAGTTGAACTGCTTATCTATAATTTTACCGGCCTCTAATAGCTTACGTAATGCATTGAAGTTCCCTTCAATGTCAGACAATACCATTAATTTATTTGGCCTAGAGAAAATAGATGGTTCTACTTTAAGTTCACGCTTCAACTTAATATCAAAATTTTCAAGAAACTTATCAGTCCCGGATAATAGAGCCTGTTCGTGCGTATTTTTTCCCCAAGACAATTCTTGTTTCGCACTCTTATTCAAAGAATAGGATATCAGAGAATCTCCTTTATGCAATACATATGGACCATCTTTAGTCAAGGCTAATTGATGATCAATAAAATCAGTAAGAGATCCTTCTCCGTCATCCAGAGGATCTGCAGCCGTTAAACGAACTATACGGCCTCGTTGATCCACAACTATCAATGAATATGAATCACTTAATCCATATGACTCATCCGCTCCTGTTTTGAGATCCTCTTCCAAAACAAATAGCTGTTCTGCCCCCTTTACACTTTTCCTTCCTTCCTTTAGTGCCTTTGCCCATTCCTGTTCATCTTTTACTCTAGCAATATCTAATACAAGCAAGCTCGTATCATATTTAAACTTGCCTAGAATATTTTCAATCATACTTGTAACTCCTGGGCAATCCCTACAGTTCTGTTGGTTAAAATAAAGCACAATACTTCTGTTCTTTGTTGGATTCACCCAGAATGAACCATTATTATTCCTCAAAAGTGAGAGTAATGGTATAGCATTCTCGGTTCCTTTTAAGAGCCCCAACTCCCTATCCTGGTACTTCTTTACTTCTTCCTTAAACATACTTTTAGCTGACGACTGATAATACTCGTTAACCGCTTTCTCGAAAGGAGGATACATTGCAAGCCTACGAATTCCAACTGATGTGAACAAATATCTCAATGCCGCATCCAATCTTTCCCCTGTATAAAGTTCCTTCATTTTGTTGTACTTCATTTTCCAAAATTCAAATTTTGCATCTCTATCGCTTCCTCCTGGCGAAAATTCAAAATTATGATCCCTCACGATTTCCGCCTCCGCAAAAAGATATAAGGGATGTGCCGATGAGGCAATTGCAGTTTCGGAACCAAGCCATAATGCTTCTGGCCTTCTGATTGTTGAATCATAAATTTCGTTAAACTTCTGAGCATTAATATTTAGTGCTTTTCTTTTGTACCACAAAGCCATAAATTTAACCAGTCTATCTTTCTCCATAATAGAGTAAAAAAAAGATTTCATGTATCTCGTGGAATAAAGGGATAGTTTAGATTCATATTTCTTAAGGATATCATTGGTAATCGTTCTCTTAGTTTCAAGATACCGGTCCCATTCCAGATAATCATCTAATGAATTTGTACTAAAAGGAGAGGTATTAGCCGGCTTTTGCAGTTTAGCCCAATCACCAAAAACTTCTTGGTAAATAATTATTTTTTCAGAGCCTACACCAGAATAAGATATATTATCCCCTTCCATTGTTATCCTAATACTATCTCCAGGTTCAATCAAACTTCCAACTATTGTCTTATCAAAAAAAAGGGTTTGAAACAGTATCGGTGCCGAAGTATTTACCTTCCATTTAAGCGTTTGACCATTCCTAACAGGCGTTGAGGCATTCCAATCAGCCCTTTGGACAAGGCCTGATCGATCAGCTTGAACCCATTTTAGTTCTTGCAATGGAACCTTCATTTCATTAGGAAAAGAAACTTCGAGTATTGCTCTTTTCTTCTCTAAGTTTTCATTTGAAACCGTCCCGAATAATAATAAACAACTAATAAGTGGAAACAACATAATGACAACAGTTTTGAGATACATAATTAATAGCCGGAATTCTGAAGTAACTTTGCAAGTTGAACATCACGAAGTGGTATGGGTGCGATCGCCTTATCACTGGGATAGGGCAATTGTTTATACTGTGGATTTGTTACATCAGTTCTATTTACGCCTTGCTTCCACCTCATGAGATCAAACATTCTAAACCCTTCAAAAGAAAGTTCTTTTCTTCGTTCCTTATAAATGGAATCCAAAAGCGCAGCTCCACTTGCATTTGAAACTTTGGCATTTAAATCAGCTCTTTTTCTGATAGCATCCAGAAAGAATCGGGCGCTATCAACATAATTATCTCCCATTTTTGCATATGATTCCGCTAAAATGAGGCACATTTCAGATGATCTTAGTAGTGTAGGTGTATAGCCAATGGAAGCATAAGCGGTGGAAGGAACAGGTACAACACCTTGTGGATATTTTGTTACTGTCCATCCAGTGGCACTTTTTGTCACCCATGCTCGACGTACGTCTGTAGGGCTTTCAAAATACAATGATGCAATATCTGAAGTAGCCTGCAAGAAAATACTTCCTCGTAAATAGTAAGAACTGAAAATTATAAGTGATTTATCGCTTTGCGAAAGTTGAAACAATGCCTCTGTTTCTTGTGGTGTAAAAAGGGCCGCTGGATAGTTCTGAGTCATTATGGGTTTTAGCTGCAAAACTTCTTTTGCATACTGCCTTGCTTGTCCATAATCTCCTTTAGCTAGTAAAACTCGTGCTAACAACCCCTTGGCAGCATTCCTATTAATCATATATGTGCTGCCACTTGCAGGAGGAAGCAATAAAACTGATCTTTTCAGATCATTAATCATAAAATCAAAAACTTCTGCAACCGTATTCCTTCTTGTTGGCAGTGCCCTAAAATCAATAGAGTTATTAATCGCTACACCTACGTGGGAGGCATCCCCCGTAAAGGAATAGGCTTGCGAAAAATAGTTTAGCAAATATGAATATGCCATTGCCCTAAGAGCCAGTGCTTGCCCTTCAATTAAGTTGGCGTTATCTTCATTCTCCTGCCTGTATTTCGCCACTTTTTCAATCACAAAGTTGCATCCTGCTACAATAGAGTATAGTGCATAGGAATCACTGTTAAGATTTTTTGTTGCGCCAAAAGGCTCATCAGCATATTGAGACCAAGTATAATGTAAGCCAAATGGTGCTTGCTCAGCAGAAACTCCTGCTGCCGGCTTGATATTATCAGCTACTATCTCCGGGTAAAGAACTGAAGTTCCTCCAAACTCACGTGCAGACGTTAGGTAAACTCCATTTAAAAATTCATTTAGTGTTGAAAGATCTTTAACATAATCATCCCTGATAATAGTCTCGTTTGTTGGGAAATTCAAAAAGTCTTTCCCACAAGAAAACAATAAAGTACTCAAGACGATAAGAAGAATATTTTTATAAACTTTTCTGTTCATAATAGTAACATTTAGAAATTAGACTGCAAACCAATGCTAAAACCTTTTGAATTAGGGTACGGGCTCGATATGCCTCCTATTGCATTAACATTGTCGGGATCCTGATCTTTGATCGGACTCCAAATTGCTAAATTGCTTCCTTGAATAAAAATCTTGAACATGCTAAAACCCGCTCTAGAAAGATATTTAGATGGTAAACTGTAAGTGAATGTTACATTACTCAGCTTAATGTATCCACCATCAATCAAATACCTCGTTGATGCTCTGTTCCCGCCATCTGTATTACTAAGTACACGTCTTGGGTTGTCAGATACGTCTCCCGGTTTTTTCCAATATTGCTGTGCCGCGGCTGATTGATTAATAAATGCAGATGCACCGTCATTCATCATAATCATTAACTTTTCATAAAGTACTTTGTTCCCATATTGATAGTATAACTGAATATTGAGATCAAAGTTTTTATACCCTATCGAACTTATTACAGAGCCAAATCCATCCGGCTGTGGTTTTCCTACAACCTTTTTCATTGCACTATTATATACAGTTGTTGCCTTTCCAGAAGAATCGATCCATTGAGGCTTTCCATTATCGGGATTAACACCAGCCCATTCAACTAAATAAAAAGAATTATAATTTCTACCAACCTCATTAACCAAATTACCAGTTTGCAATGCAACAAACGGAACATACGCTTTAACTAGCTTATTAATATTTCTACTCCAATTTGCACTTAAACTCCATCTTATATTCGGTCGTGAAATAATGTTTGCAGACGCAGACACCTCTATGCCACGGTTCCTTAAATCTCCTATATTGTCATTAACCGTCCTATACCCGCTTACTGAAGGCAAATCAATCTGATAAATCAAGTTTTTTGTAGACTTATTATATACATCAATATTCAGCAGAATTTTATCATGAAAAAATCTCGTATCTAAACCTGCATTCCAGGAAAATGTTCTTTCCCACTTGATATCAGAATTTCCAGGAAATGTAGTCATTATAACAGCAGTTCGATCTGCATATAATCCCTGAGATAAAACATCAAACTTTGTAGATGGATTAACAGCACCGGAGTTACCAGAAACCCCAACGCTTCCTCTCAATTTTAAATATGTGAAAAAGGAACTTTTGTTAAGAAATGGTTCTTCTGAAACGATCCAGCTTGCACCTGAAGACCAAAATGTCCCCCACAATTCCCTGCTCCCAAATCTGGAAGAGCCGTCACGTCGAATACTAGTTGAAATGAAATATTTTTTCTTATACCCATAGTTGATCTGCCCAAACCAAGAAAGTAAAGTTTGTCTTGTAGATCTTCCTGAGAGAGAACTTACAACATACCCTGGGCTTGAAATCTGATCGTAAGTAGGTAGTGCCGTTGAATCTGCCTTAACTTCTCCTGCTAAACTCTTGTCTGATATTATCTGTGCCTCCTGCCCTAATAAAAAATCAATATTGTGTTTGTTAGTAATAGGTATTTTGGCATTAAGGATATTGTTTGCTATAATATTGGCTCGACGTACATCACTTTCAATTATAGAACCTACATTTGATGTTCCGACTCTAAACCTCGGATCGCTCTTCTCTTTAAACTCGGATAACATAAAGTCTATTCCCACACTAGACTTAAAGGAGAAATATTTTAAAAAGGAGGCTTCTCCATAAAGTTTGCTAATTCCTCTATAAGAGATTGCCTTAGTAACATCGTACTCTAGTTTCGCTGCCGGATTGGTTGTAATAGGGGTAACGGGTCCTCCCCAGCCATATGAAAATGCATACTTACCATTATTTAATTTAACAGGATTTAATGGGGATAACGTTGATATTAAACCATAAGTACTCTCTGTTTCCGTCAAATTTGTTACATTCTGAACATTATATGAAAAGGTGGTATTTGTTCCGATAGTCAACCAATTAAAAGGCCTGTTCTCCATATTGATCCTAAAGGACTTTCTATCAAATCCTGTGTTTTTAACAATCCCATCTTGTTTCGTGTACTCTACATTCAAATAGTAGATAGTTTTGTCATTCCCTCCAGATAAAGAAATTTCGTTTGAGAAAGTTTTAGCTCCTTTTTCAAATATAGCATCAGTCCATGCAGGGTCAGGATAGAAGCTAGTATCACTACCCAAAACCCGGTAAGGAAATTTATTAAATAAATCCTTTCTGATGGCAGCATCTGTCCATAACGTTGGATTTGTATTTCTATATGTTTCATACAATAACGCCAGGTATTCTGCTTGACTAGGTATACTTCTGGTCATTCTTTTGGGGAGGTAAGAAACATCCATTTGCGATCTCAAACTCAATGTGGTCCTCCCCGTCTTTCCTCTCTTTGTTGTTACAAGAATTACTCCGTTGCTTGCCTTGGAGCCATAAAGAGAAATCGCAGCGGCATCTCGCAGAACGCTTATCGACTCTATATCCGAAGGGTTTATTTGTGCCAATGGATTTGTGACCGGAGTTCCTCCCGCCTTTTGAACTCTTTGAAAGTTGTCTTGACTTACAGGAATTCCATCAATTACAATTAAAGGGTTTCTAGCATTAATATTTGTAAAGGGATCTACTCCTGAGGAAACCCCCCTTTGCACCATGCTACTCACCCCACCCCCAGGTTGCCCTGTTCCATTAGTTATCTGCAAACCTGGAACTAGTCCTTGTAAACTTTTATCGAACGAGCGGTTAGGCAAGTTTTGAATTTGTTCACCCTTTACAACGGTAACAGCTCCCGTATTCGACCGCTGGGTTGTTGTTCCATAGGCTACCACTACCTCGCTCAGCCTATTCTCCCCCCGCTGTAATTTCACATTCAACTCCCGTTGCCCTTGAAGCTTCACCTCCTCCCCCTCATACCCCGTATAACTCACCCAAAGCTTCGCATTGGCAAAAACCCCCGCAAGGCGAAACCTTCCTTCACCATCCGTCATCGTCGCTTTATTAGTGCCCCTAACAAGAACTGTAGCCCCAGGTAGTTTCTCCCCGGTTACATCCGAAACAGTCCCTGCAATATCAATAATCGCAACATCATTAGTCGGAGCAGTGATAGGAGTAACAGAAGAAACCACCTTCTCATGCACAATCAAAACCACAGACTTCGGACTCGTCCGCTGCAACTCATACTTCCTCCCGTAGAAAATCTGCTGCATCACTTCATCTAAAGACGCATTCTTAACACTCACATCCACCTTCTGCTCATCATCCACCAACCGGTTACTATAAACAAACTTAATTCCTGTTTGCGAAGTGATCTTTTTGAAAACTGTTTTCAGCGGAACTGCTTTTTCGAACAGCGTAATTTTTTCTCCATCCTGGCTATCATTAGCAAACAGAATGGTACATAAGAATAAAGGGATAATTAGCAGGAGAACCCTGCGCATACAGGCAGTAAAAGTCAGTCTCATGATCGGCAGTTTGATGTTTTCATAATTTAAATTCTATGCACCAAAGACACGATACCTGGAAAATTCTACCACTCTGCAACACCTATTTCATGTTAGGAAATTGTTAAGCAAAAAAGCCTTAGATCAGCCACCATAGCAATTAACAACCCCTTAACAATAACAACTGTATATCTACGTGTATACATCAGAGATAGTAATAACAACAGTATAAATCTTCAGTATCATTCACATTGAGTTAACAAATCAAGTCTTTCAGCTAAATTGAACATAGCAGTTCAATCCATGTTTAAACACGAATTAGCTTTGCCCATACATAAAAAAATAAGTACTGTTAAAGTGGAGCGATATATGCAGCGAAAGTAGGAAGTCTTTTAAACCAACTTCTATCAAAGATTGGACTTAACGGAAATGTAACACTCCGTCTTTATAATAATAGTCAGCCTCTGTTGTAGCTTTTATCTCATGTAAAAATTCACTGATCGGACGTTTACGATCTATATACCCCGTAAACCTGCTCTGAGCCGTAGATGCATCATCCAACACAACCTCCACCCCATACCAACGCGGCAACACTTTCACGATCTCCGCTAGACTCGCATTGTTAAACATATGCAAGCCTTCCATCCAACTCAATACCTCTTCACGCTCAAACTTGTTTGTAATCAAACTGCCATCATAAACAGCCTGTTCTCCTGGCTTCAACAAAATTGTTTGTGACTGCATTTTTACCTGTACAGATCCCTGAACAAGCGCTACAGCAGTACGCTCATAAGTATTTACATTAAACGCTGTACCAAGCACTGTTACGTCTCCTGAAGGCAAGTGAACAATAAAAGGTTTAGCAGCATCTTTAGCCACCTTTATATAAGCCTCCCCTTCAATCGCGATCTCGCGGGTATTACCTGTAAACTGAAATGGAAAACGAAGCCTGGTCATAGAGTTCAACCATATCTCTGTTCCATCGGACAACTCAATCTTGTAGTCAGAGCCTGCAGGAGCCCAGAGCTCATTCATCTCTCCGGAACCAGGACCTCCGGTGTAACTAAGACTACGATCTACATTACTAACCGTAGCCCCATTAGGGATAGCAATATTTTTTTGGGGTGAACGCAGATCAATCACCTCTCCATTCGCCAAAGTCAAATGGGCAGCGCTATGATCAAATGTCTGGGTATGTTTGGATGGGTAAAAAGTATATACTGAAATAACAGCCACAACACATGCTGCAGCGGCTACAGCAATTGCTCTGTAAACTGGCCGGCGACGGGAAATCGTCCGGGAGGCTACACCCTTCCAGGCTGCCTGGCGGTTAACGCTCTCGTAGGCATGGGCCATAGAAGCATGATAAGTGCTCCTTTCCTCCCATATCTTTCTTACTGCTTCATCATTCTGAATGAGATCATGCAAGTACTTTTTCTCTGAAGCACTGGTCTGACCAGCTAATTCCAACGAAATAAGATCCTGAATATCCGAATAATTGTTATCAGTCATAACTTATAGACCCGATTTGCTCCTTAATCTACTACTTACCACCCTCGAGATTTTTTCGCAAAAGCTTCATTGCACGAACAAGCTGATTACGGACCGTGTTAGGACTCAAGGCCAATTCATAAGCCGCCTCCTTCTGCTTCTTCTGGTTAAAGTACACCATCTGCACTACTTTCAACGTCTGCGGAGGCAACATCTTCAACCCTTTTGCCAGCTCCAGCCACATAGGAGGAGGGGCCTCCAGGGAAGACGATGGCTCTATCCCGGACTCCCGCTGGCAATATGCATAGGCGTCCAGGTTAGTCTGCAAACGCTTTTGCGCCTCCAGCTTATCCAAACATTTGTTCCGCAAAGTCTTGAATAAATATCCACGCAGCGCCGCGTCGTTGATCATTTTTTCAAACTGGCTATTCTCCCAGAACGCTACAAACACCTCCTGCACAACATCTTCTGCATCATTAGGCTCCTTGCAGTATTGCAACGCCGTAATGAGTAACGCATCAAAGTACTTATCAAATAGATCTTTGAAAGCACCTTTATCACCTTGCCTCAATCGTTGAAGAATAAGTGAGTCGTCCATAATAAAGAATCGGTTAGCTAGTAAAATAACTTAAAGTCTCAGCCTTGATATGGTTAACAAGTATGGAGGGGACTAACCTCATGGAGAAAAACTACAGCAATAGTAAACCATCGCATCCTCGAAAAATAAATATTAAAGCTTAGCAGGTTCCTATCGGCCGGCAATATACTTCAGATATTTTTAGATTTCTTAAAATAAAGAGGAGAAAGATTTACAAGAAATTCTGCATGCAATTACAGTATAAGCTATGACAGAATTGTTAATGGAATAATAACTTTTTGTTAATAGATTGATATGGTTGCTCTCAAACGCTACTCCTAATATAACACAAAAGTGGAGGATACTAAAATTTAAAAAATTATTTTCCCGCTGCACCAATCTGCAAGTAGTAACTCATACTTTTCTACTACTCCGGCAAACTCATCTTCGGCACTGTCAAACTCCAACAGGCACAAGTTCAAAATAACATTCTCCTTCACGATACCATAATATTGATAGTTTTCTGAACGGATCACAAAACTATCTGCTACGCCTTCCACCCAACCCTTTTCCACACCATTTACAAACTGAAAAAATTCATCAAAGGGAATGTTTAAAACAGCTCCCTCTATCTCCTCTCTCTCATAAATGGTATCATATCCCAGCAATCCGGCATCTCCCTCCATAGCTTCCAACATACCTTCAATAATGGCTGTTTTTTCCTGGATCAACTCCAGTTGGGCTACAGGAAGGAACTCTAATTGCCGCCAGTCTTCAGGAGGAATGTTAAAAACAAAGTTGCCAGGCGGGGCTTCCATGAACACGGAAGGAGGAAAACTTTTAGTAGGTACCATAAATTTCTCCTGTACAAAAACATCCGCCTCTGCTACATGCAGGGTTACTTTCTTCACCCCCTCTAACACAAACGGATTTGCTTTCACGATCCGCCATGAACGGTCACCCATATCAAGGATCGTAGGTCTGTTAAATACCTCGGGGAGTTGTTCACGGCCCATTTTGTATTCACCTACCTTATTACCGTTCACCGCATGAATAAGGGTCACCAATATTTTCTTGGGAAACAAACCAACTATGCCTTCATAGACCGCTAAGATTTTCATACCCAAAAATTACACTACACCCCTGCTATATTACAGCAGTTATAACTCTCGTGATTGAAATGCATTTTAGCCTGTCCGGCGATAGCAGAATGAAGATCGCGGAGCGTGATCATAATATCCTGCCTGGTTCTAATGGATACATGGAAACAGGTAAACAAGATTAAAAAAAGGAACTACGGAACCCGCCAGATTGAACGGCCTTAATGAATTCAAACTGAAAAAGGGATTTAAAGAACGCTTCGGGAATACAGTTTTTTGGATATTTATATGCACTAAGGATGGAAGAAGTTAAATGCCGGATAGTAGCAGAATATTGCGGTTATCAATACGTATCTCATTTCACCACGGCGTTCAGAAAGAAACACAGCATCACACCTCCAAAGCTCAGACCTTAACAACCCGATACCCCTCCAACTCAGCCTTCAAACTCTGTATCACCAAATGCATAGGCTTAGCCGTATTCATAGTACGGCTGATCAGGATCCCCCCCTGCACCGATGCGTACATCTTTGTAGCAAATTCCTCCGCATTAAGCCTGTCAGACAACTCCCCTGCATCAATCCCATCCTGCAATATCTGCGTAAAAGCTTTAAAGCCGCTCTCGTACAATGCTTTCAGCTTTTTCCTGATCACAGGATTAGTATCATCTGATTCCACGGAAAGGTTAACAACAGGGCAGCCTCCCTGTAGTAAAGTATTCAACGGATTCCGCTGTACTTCCAGGTAAGCATATATTTTTTCAACAGCCCCCTTGTGTTTGGAAAACACCGCCTCCCTCCTGGCCCTGATCTTAGCCAGCATATAATCCACACTGGCATAAGCCAGGTCTTCCTTACTTTCAAAATGACCATACAGGCAGCCCTTGGCAACATCTGCCGCTTTCAGCACATCATCTATGGATGTACCCGCAATCCCCTTCTCATTGAAGATAACAGCCGCCTTTTCAATGATGGATTGCCTGGTTTGTTCTGCTTTGCTCATAATAGTGCAAATATAGATCAAATAAAATAAACCAAATAGTCTATTTTATAGCAAAATATATAATTCATTATCAATCACTTAAAGCGAAATCAAAAAATATATTTGGATAAAATAAACCAAATAGTCTATTTTTGCCCTCTCAACACACACACATGAAACTCATTAAAGACAATCACCAGGGGATCAGCACCTTTTTATCATTCGCACTGCTCCCGCTATCCGGCTTCGCTACCGATATCTACATTCCGGCATTGCCTTCCATGGCAAGTGATCTGTCTGTTACCAATTCTGCGGTGCAGCTCTCTCTCATATTATTCATGGTCAGCTATGGCATTAGCCAATGGTTCGTAGGAAGCCTGCTGGATAGCTACGGCCGTTTCAGGCTCGGCACTTCCGCACTTTTGATCTTCGCACTGTCCAGCTTCATCATCGCTGCTACGCACAATATCTATCTCATATACGCCATGCGTATCTTACAGGGTACTACAGTGGCCATGATCGTAGTGGGCAAGAGGGCCTATTTCGTGGATGTCTATTCCGGCGACAAGCTGAAACATTATGTAAGCCTGTTCTCTATCATCTGGGCCACAGCACCTATCGTCGCCCCATTCATTGGCGGATATCTGCAGACTGTTTTTGGCTGGTCTTCCAACTTCTACTTCCTCGGCATCTTTGCAGTGATAATACTGGTATTCGAACTAATCTACAGCGGGGAATCACTCAAACAATTCCAGCCATTTAAAACAAAAGCCATTCTGCAGGTTTACCGTACTACCCTCACAACAGTTGACTTTGTATTAGGACTGGTGATCATTGCCATCAGTTACGCCATGCTGGTAGTATATGGTATGACAAGCCCCTTCATCATAGAGCACGTCTTCCATCTTTCTCCTGTGGTAACCGGTTATTGTTCGCTGCTTTCTGGTGTATTCCTGATGCTCGGCGGGATCACTTCCAAAATGCTGATCAAAAAGCCATTTAACAGAAAGCTGGGTGTAGCTATCGCTTTACAAGCCGTTGCAGCTGTTTTTATGATAGCCACATCAACATTAGTGAGCAATCTCTACACGCTCATGGCATTCACATTGATCATTCACTACTTTGGTGGTTTCGTTTTCAATAACGTTTTTGCCTTTTGCCTGGGACGTTTCACTAAGAACGCAGGTATAGCAAGTGGTGTTACCGGAGGTTCTATGTATATAATAACCTCCATTTTAAGCTACGGTATAGTAAATGTGATACCTATTCAGAGCCAGGCTTTATTAGGGGTTGCATACCTTTCCTTTTCAATAGTCTTAATAGGTGTATTTACCTTATTTGTGAGAGCAAGGGCAAAAGAAGCGTTACAACAAAGTTTGGCGCAAGCTGCATAAATAAAAAAGGGCTGAATGTTACTCATTCAGCCCTTTAACTTTAAGTATCTTTCACTACTTCGCTCCGAACAACTCCACCAGCTTCTTCTCCAGCGGGCTATTCCCTCCAGGCTCAAACCCTACTTCCTTCATCAGGATCTTTCCTTTGGGATCGATCAGGAAAGTAGTAGGTACACCGGTTACGGCAAATCCGCTTTGCGAAATATTCTTGGTATCCAGGCTCTGCAACCAGGGAAGGTCTTGTTCTTTCAAGCCCTTCAGCCATGCCGCCTTATCCTTGTCGATGGAGATGCTGTAGATCTCAAACTTATCGCTCTTGTATTTGGCGTATACTTCCTTCATGTGAGGGAAGGATTGTTTACAGGGTCCGCACCAGCTGGCCCAGAAATCGATCATTACATATTTACCTTTCAGAGAACTGAAGCTGAACAATTTCTCGTCCGGCGTAGTTAACGCAAAGTCTTTTACCGTGCTGCCGATAGCGGAGCTCTTCAGGCCGTTCAGGTAATCTGCAACGTTCTTCGCTTCTTCCGTTTGTTTTGTTTTTGCGGAGAGCAGTTTGTACAGCTTCTCCATATCCGCTGTTTTCAGCGAGGAACGCCCCATGCTCAATGCCAGTGCAGATGCATAAGAATCAGGGTGCGTTGAAATGAAGCTGTTCAATAGCCCGGCCATTTCCACAGCTGTCAGCTTTTCTCTTTCCTCACCGATCTCTGTGGCTTTCGGGTTCTTCCTGTCGTACCAGGTAGAGCCGAACTTTGCTGTGATCTGGTCATTTACTTTTTTATACACTTCCGCTTGCTGCTGGCGCAGTTCGTTGTATTCCGATGCGGATTTCAGGCCGGATACTTTAAAGCTGCCCATACCCTTGGTGATGTCTCCGTCAGAAAGGATCACCTCTCCGGGCTGCTCCACCAATACCGGGAAAGGGGTGTACATACGTTTTACGTACCTGTCATACTCAGTGTAAAATAGCGGAAGGAAAGGTTTTTCGAATGGTACTTTGAATTCAAAGTTACCATCCACCATCACAGCAGAATCGTTCTTTACGTTATTACCGTAGATGTATATTTTGTTGTATCCCTTCGTATCTCCGGAAAACTTTCCTTTGATCACCACCTCCTGTGCAAATGCAAAGGATGGCAGCAGCAACAATGCAAATAATTTCTTCATTGTATAAAATTGTTTTAGTGTAACTCCTTAGCCAAACGTTCTTCCAGTTCTTTTCCGCGCATGTTAGCGGCAATGATCTTACCATTAGGGTCTATCAGCCAGTTCTGTGGAACGGCGCGTACATTATACAACTGTGCTACCACATTCTTCCAGCCTTGCAGGTCACTTACATGCAACCAGGGTAAACCGTCATCCGCAATGGCTTTGATCCATGCATCTTTTTTATCATCCAGGGAAACGGCGAGGATCTCAAAGTTTTTGCCTTTGAATTTATCATATGCCAGTTTCACATTAGGGTTCTCTGCGCGGCAGGGACCACACCAGCTGGCCCAGAAATCGATCAGTACATATTTACCTTTCAGGGACGCCAGGGAAACCGGCACACCTTCTGTATTGTTCTGTGCAAAATCAGGAGCTGTAGCACCGATAGCTGTAGTGTAGGCAATTTTCAGTCTTTCTTCAAACTCTTTACCATCTTTGGTATTGCGCAAGGCAGCATTCAGTTTTTTATACGATTCCTCTGTTTCCTTTGGATTGCTGATAATGCTTTTGCCAGTCACCACGTTAAAGCTTACCCAGCTATTGGGGTGTGATAACACAAAGGCATTATCAACCGGCCCATTCTCTTTCATGGTAGCAATGAGTTTCGCATACAGGTTTTTATACGCTTCGCCCTCTCTGTCTGTTGCATATTGTTTCATCTCATCGCTGATGGCGGTGAGCTTATCAACTACAGGTTTGCGGGCTTTCTGCAATACGGCATAATCGTCCTGTGCGGCAGAGCCTTTGATGGTGGATTCCTTAATGGTTTTGCCGTTAAGGGTAATGTTGCCTTTGTCGAGATAAAAAGAGCAACCATCACGACCGATGATCTCTCCTCCATATCCCATACCGAAATTCATGCGGGGGTTAGCACTGGATTTCACAACGGTGATCACTGCCTGTATCGGCTTATTGATCTTACCGGAAAAGCTGAAAGCGCCTGCTTTCAGCTCAGCAGTATCCGTTACTCTCTTTCCATCGAAAGCGTACATTAATATCACCTTGGCGGGTTCCCCCAGGTCATCTATTTTTCCATTCAGCGTAAAAGCCTCCTGGGCGTGCAGCATGGTGGAAAACATTCCCGCAGCTGCTAGCAATACTATTTTCTTCATGATGTATGGTTTTACTGATTTTTAGCATTCATTCTTCCAGGGCAACGTGCCATTACTGCACGCATACGGGCCACCTGGTCCGCAGTGATAGAATTGAGCAATGTCGGATACCGGCTGTCGTCCATCGCATTGTCCGCCACATATTTCTCATTGTCCAGGCCCACTTTTAACGCAAAGGAATAACTGTTGCGTTTATCCTGTCCATCGAACTTACGGGTATCGTAACAGAGATCGGAGTAAAGGCGGGAGGCAGAATAGGATGGTGTATACAATCCATAGAATGTACCTATGAACCGGAACAGTTCTATCTTCCGTTCAATACCCGGGAACAGCATGGTACGCGGTAATCCCACGCAGGCATTGGCATAATCCAGGATAAAATCATCGTCATTTACTGCAGTACCTGTCACTCCCAGGATGGCCTGCTGACCGGGTTGCGGTGCCAGCTGTTTAGCAGGATAAACGGTACCCATACTATTGTTGGCGCCGGAAGGTATTACCTGTACGTTCAGGTATTGCTTCGGGTTCCAGATCATAGTGGCTTTATTCGTATTGATAAAAGCAATAAAATCCGATACGTTAAAAATAGTGGCTAATGGGTTCACTTTCACATTGTCGCTATATATAATTCTGTTAAAACCGGGTTCGGGTAAGGTTTGCCCTGCCTGGTTCTTTGTGGCCAGGCGGAATTCAATATTTGCCTTAGCCCCGTTGGGGCTTTTACCTACCTGGTTATTGATAACGCTGTTCATATAAGCGATGCCCTCCTTCAATTGCTCCAGCTTCACTGGCTGATAAGAGGATACATCATAGCTGGAATGTGTAGTGTTCAGCTCCCATACATGGAAGATCACATCTACATATACTTTGGCCGGATCGGCTGGTTTGGCCCTTAATGCTACAGGTTTGGTGGCTGACTTCGTTCCTCCTATCTCTGCATGGAATTTCACGGTATCGAAAGGAATAGTAGTGGTAGAATAGCTCAGGCCTACTTCTCTACCGGACCTTTCCTCTATTATTTTTAAAGAACCGGATGGTAACTTACGATAGTCGATAAATTCCAGGGAATCTTTACCGGAGGGCAGGCGTACCGTGCGATAGGCTTCTACGATAAAATTCAGCGTTGCCTGCCCGTCTGCGATCATCATCTTATCAGTGGCAGAGAGGTAGATGGAATCCACATCGTCTATTGTTGGCTCGTATAATTTGTAGGCGAATCCATCTTTTTCACAACCGGCCTGTGCCAGTGCCAATAAGCAGATGAGCCCTATTAATAGCTTGTTCATGAAATTGCATTTAATGATTAATATTCAATGGCTACCCAACCTTCATTTGGTATAAGGTCCTTATTCTCCTGCACTTCCGTTAACGGGATGGGTAACGCATAGCGGTAATCGTTAGGCGCTACTGTTAAATCATAATTCTTATTAAGGAAGAAGAGTTTGCGGGTGATGGTTTTCTTACCGAAACGTTTCAGGTCCAGCCAGCGTTTATCGTTGTCACCAAAGAACTCTTTCCTGCGCTCATCTATGATCTCCTGTAATAAGGCATCCCCAGCAAGGCCATCTGCTGTTCCTGCATTCCTGAATGCTTTGAATTTATTCAGCGTAGCGATGGCTTCTCCGGAATTATTTAACCGGAACTGCGCTTCTGCCAGCATCAGGAATGCTTCTTCCGGTTTAAAGAAACAGGCATTACCGCGTTTGAGTGAACCGTTGGCAGTTCCGTCGGAAGGCCAGCCCCAGTTCAATGTTTTCCCCGCTGTGCCCACCTTTCCGCCTGCGCGGGTAGGGTCTGCATTGAAGATGGCACCGATACGGACATCCCCCGGTTTGAAGAGCGCTGCAAATTCTGTGCTCAGTGGAATATTTTCCGGGCCATAAGTACCCGGAATGAGATACTGGAAATTAGAACCATATATTACACCAAAGGCGCCCTGCAGGTTATTCTCCTGGCACAAGGCAGGATAATTAGGATCTTTAGCGCCATAGGCATTGATCATCCCTGTTACAGTAGTAGGGATAAAGGCTTCCGTATTTTCCACCGCAATAGCTGCATGTGCTTTTACCTGCTCGTAATCAGATGTTTCCTTTGCAGGAGATTCTGCTTTGAACCAGTATACCTGGGCCATCAGGTGATGGATGTAACGGCTATTATAAAAGACGTTGAAACCTGTAACCGGCCCTGTTCTTTTGATCATGGTCTCTGCCATCTTCAAATCATCCAGGATGATCTTGTAGACTTCTGCCTGTGTTCTCCTCGGCATATCAATTCCCAATACGCCCTCTCCCGTATGCAGGTAAACAGGAATACCCAGTTCGCCTTTATGATAAGGTGCAAAATACTCCAGCAGTTTAAAGAGGTAATAAGCACGATGTACATACATTTCACCTAACAATTGATCCTGCTGCTGCGGAGTGGCTTCAATCTCCTCCATCTGATCAATGAGGCTGTTCAGGAAACCAACTATTGAATAATGCTGGTTCCAGATCACGCCGGGTGTATTAAAATCGTTCCACAGCAACAGGTCTGCATACCCCTGTTCTACCTTGAGGTGGTTATTATTAGGTTTCAGGTAAGTTTGTGGTACAGCGAGTTCAAAATCGATATTATCTGAATATGCTTCAAACATCAGTGTACCGGCAGCTGGCGCCAGGCACATCACGTTGCCGTATAAAGGTTTTACACGCAGTTCAGCCACTCCCTTCAGATAAGATGCCAGCAATGTTTTCATATCGTCTACCGTGGTAACGGTACGCTGATTTTTTGCGGGAAGGTCCAGGAACTGCTTGCAGCCCCACGAAGTGGTTAATGCTGCTATTAAAAAGAATAGGATGATGTTATGCCTCATAACAAAAAAGTTTAAAATCCAACGGTTAATGACAGTGTGTACATCCTGGTATTAGGATATCCGAACGGCGTTTTTGTTTCCGCATCCGTTCCACTATAAGGGCTCAAAGCCAGTACATTGTTTGCCACGAGCGTAGCCTTTAATGTTTTCATGGCTGTTCTGGCCAGCAGTTGACGGGGTGCTCTCCAGGACAGGGAAAGCTCTGTGCATTTCAGATAAGCGCCGCTTTCAACGTCTGTGGAGATCAGATACTGCGTATAGTTGGAAAGCGCTGTTCTGTAAATGGGAATATCTGTAATATCCCCAGCCTGCCTCCAGCGGTAAAGATTATCTTTTAACCTGTTAGTACGGCTGGCCACAATGTCGCTCGTAACACCGCTTGGGCCTTCCCTTCTGTCGCGGAAACTGATGATATCATTTCCATCGGCATATACGAAGTTGGCAGTAAGCTCTATCGTTTTGTAAGTCACTCTTGTATTGAAGCCTCCATACAATTCCGGATCACTATGGCCCAGGTAATATGGTCTGTACAAGGCAGTAAGGTCTGCTGTGCTGATCTTACTCAGATCTATTTCCGCATCCGAAAAAGTGGTTTCTACTTTTCCGCCTACCAGTTTTGAATTCCTTTTTTGCGCCAGTACAATGAGGCCGCCTGTTACCGGATCTACATGTGAGAACTTATACCCAAACCAGCTGTTCACCGGATAGCCCTGTATATTGGCAGTATAATTATTCCCTACTGTCGGTACTTCTTTTTCATATACGTTGCTCAGGTTATTTTTAACCTTTGTGATATTACCACCTACTTCCCAGAGGAAATCTTTTGTTTTAACGGCTTCTACCCGGAGGTTCAATTCCAGTCCCTTGTTTGTAAGATTACCCACGTTCACCATGGCGGAAGGTCTTCCCACAGAAGGGGGTGTTCTGGTATTGTCCAGCAGGTCCATCACTTCTTCTGTAAAATAACGCCAGTCTGTATTGATCCTTCCATTGAAAAGGGATAGTTCCAACCCGAGGTTGGTCTCTCTCTTCTTTTCCCATTTGATCACCGGGTTACCAAACTGAAAGTCAATAGCTGTAGGGATGTTAGCATATACCGCCGTACCCAGGGTATAAGTATGGAAGGGGTATACGCTCCTGTTGATACTTCCCCTGTAGCCATATCCTACAGACAATACCAGCCTGCTGATAGTGGATGCATTATCTTTCAGGAAACTTTCATTATGTGCATTCCATTTTACGCCGGCAGACCATAAAGGAGAGAACTGGTTTTCCGAACCGATGATATCCACACCATCATACCGTACGTTGGCATTCAGTACATAACGGTTGTCGTACACATAAGCCAGGGAACCAATAAAAGAAGCGCTCCTGTTTTCACGGGTATAGGTACTGCCTAACCTGGGTAGTTGCAGGTTGAGGAAACGGTTATCCGGTATCAGGTCCCAGCTGGGATAACCGGCAATACCATATTGTTGTAAGTAAATGGGGTTGAAATGAGAGAATTTGTCGTTCTGCACCGCGCCGAATTCGTTAGCGAAGAAAGCCTGTACAAAATGTTTCGCGGCAAATGTATTCGAATACTCTACCGTATTGCGGATAGTATAATCCAAAGTTCTGCCCGAGCCTTCCTGCAGGTATCCCCTGTTATGTTCAGGCAATACACCACCCGCGGTAGATGTTTGATTCAGCCAGTTATTGGCCCATGACCGGTAAGTGCCGCCAAAGGATTCATCTTTATCCTGCACCGAAGTATAAGATCCTGCCACATTCCCGGTGTATTTGAAATGTTTGAGGAAATCATATTCCACGGTAAACTGTGCCCTGATATTTCCATAAGTATTCGTCAGCCTGTTCTCACGCAGCTCGCGGATAATATTGAAGGTATTATAATACAGCGCGGAATTACTGCCCACATCATAAGGGATGGCACGATAGGTGAGATCTGAAGCATAGGAGCCATCTGCATTATAAGGTTTCTCATAAGGGTTGGCGAATACGGCATACTTAAACGGATCTACACCAGCCTGTCCTTCTACGTTCTTTTTAAGGGTGGTATAAAGATTTACCCTGAAGAGTAATTTATTCGTTACAAAACGGGAAAGTTTCATATTGAAACCACCGGTCTGGAATTTATTTTCAATCAGGCTTCCTTTTGAATCCTGGAAGTTGAAACCTGCGTAGTAAGTTGTTTTTGTATTACCTCCGCTGAAGCTGATGTTGTGTGACTGGCTGTTAGCTACCCGGTAGAGTTGTTTGATCCAGTCTGTATTCGTTTGCTCAAGTAATGCTATCTGCTTTTCTGCTTCATCATAGGTGATAGCACCTTTATCAGCAAGGCTCAGCAATTGTATCACGCGGCCACCGGATTCATAAGGAGGATAATAATCATCCCGCAGCCCTCTTTCAAACGCCACTTTTTCTTTGGAGTTCATGAAATTGAATCCGTTCTCCGGGCGCATGGTTACCCCCAGCTTACCGGTGTAATTAATATAATCACTGCCCATTTTACCGTTCTTGGTAGTGATCACAATAACACCGTTGGCCGCCCTCGATCCATAGATCGAGGCAGCCGTGGCGTCTTTGAGGATAGTGATGCTTTCTATATTTTCAGGAGGTATATTACCAATACCGTTTGTGATCAGGCTGTTCATGCTGGCAGATACTTCATCTCCCTGCAAAGGCATACCATCCAGTACATACAGCGGATTCACATTTCCCGTTAAGGTGTTCACACCACGGATAATGATCTGCCCTGTTTCTCCGGGGCGGCCAGAAACGCTGCGTACATATACACCCGGCATCTTTCCGGCCAGGGCTTTATCAAAAGTGGTGATACCTGAATTCTCCAGGTCTTTAGCAGTAACTGTACTGATAGATCCTACAGAAGCGATCTGCTTTCTGTTCTGGAAACCATTGCTCACCACGGAGATGGTACTAAGGTCGTTGGATGCGGCGCTCATTTTGATAGCAGCCGTGCTTGTAATCGCCGGTACTCTCATAGTTACAGCCCTGTAGCCGATATAAGATGCACTCAGTACCGCATCATTATCTGCTTTGATACTGAACTGCCCGGCCTGGTTAGTGGTAGTTCCCCCGGAACGTCCCAGGATGCGGATACTCACCCCCGGTAATGGCTGCCCGGAACTATCTGTTACCACACCCACAATTACTTTCACACCCTGGCGGCTGGTATCTTCCGGTATGCGCGGCATAGCCATGGTAAGCGCTCTCTTTCGCCGGATAATAATGGTGCGGTTCTCAATGGCATAATCGAGATGAGGGCCTTTGAATAATTCATTGAGAAAAGGTTCCAAAGGCATGCTCTTTGCGCTGATGGTAACAGGCGGCGCATCTTTAATGAGTTGGCTGTTGCTCATGACGAGGTACTTCGTCTGTTTTTGCACTTCGGTCAGGACGTCCTGCAAGGGTACTTTTGTACCGGTATAGGTGATCGTTTGTCCAGCCGCCTTGCCGCAAAGGAGCGTTGCGCATGCAAATAGCATTAAGGCAATAAATCGCATAGTCAGTAATTGATCTTGGTTGGTAAATGAATATGAAAAATAAGGCGCACTTTCCCTCACGAGCCAGGAATGGCCCACGATACATGCGTCCGCATACTTTTTACTTTTTTAGATTGTTGCTATTGTAACACGATCAGCTTGTTGACACTCTCCAGTTTTACTCTCACGTCCATACCGTTAAGTATCGTTATCAGCTGTTGCAGATTCTGGTTCCTTTCCATCCTGCCCCAAACCTTTATATCCGGAATACTTTTTTCATAAACAATATCGATGTTGTACCACCTGGATACCTGGCGCATTACTTCAGACAGCTTTGTGTCGTTGAAATCAAATACGCCGTTCTTCCAGGCTACGGCACGTACGGTATCTGCGGGTTCTACAATAATGGCCTTATTTCCATCATGATCTGTAACTGCTCTTTGCCCCGGAGCGATTGCCCTGCCAAAGCTGCCGGAATTTACGGCTACAGCTCCTTCTAACAGCGTGGTGTTGATCTTCTCTTCGTCTGTATATGCATTTACATTAAAACGGGTCCCCAATACCTGGATGGAAGTATGTTGGTTGACATCCACAATAAAAGGTTTCTTCACATCTTTGGCCACTTCAAAATAAGCTTCGCCGCTGAGCTGCACCCTTCTTTCCGTTCCCGAAAAACGGGTAGGGAAACGGATGGATGATGCGGCGTTCAGCCAAACGTGTGTGCCATCTTCCAGCAGCAAATGATATTCCCCTCCTTTGGGTGTGATCAGCTGGTGAAATTGTATTTCTTCATAGTTGTCGTTAATATCTTCATATGCCAGCAATCCCTGCTGTTGCTGCACTTTTACAGATGCCCCCTGCATAAAGGAAGTATCGTTACCGGTGTTCAGTTCCATGCTATTGCCGTTAGACAATACCAACTGTGCTTTCTGGCTGCCGGGCAATACGTTTTCAGCATATTCCGCCGTGGTGATATGGTCCGGTTTACGGAACTGTGTTTGCCAGATCGCAGCGGCGGCGGCCAGCACTAACAGTAATACCCCTGCGGCCCTGTAAAAGAACAGGCGCCTTGTACGGAAAACTTTACGCCTGGCCACTTCAGCGGCTAGCTCTTCCCGGGCTTTTTCTGTTCTTTCCCGGTAATAAGCCAGCTTACGCCATTCTTCCGCAGCCTTTTCTTCATTGATCAGTTCTTCCAGGATTGCCCGGTTACTTTCATTGGCAGCCAGCCACTGCTCCAGCTCCTGCCGCTCTGCATCGCTGAGCGTATTCCGGAGATAACCGGCCAGTAAACCCGTCATCCTAAACGTAGTGTGTAATTGCTGATCTTCCATGTACTTAAATAAAAACAGCGCCCAAAGACAAAATGGGACAACCGGGGTCAATTATTTTAAAAAAAACTTAACAATACATTGAAAGATTTAGGGGAAAGCAGCTTCCGCAGGGATTTCAGGGCACGCATCTTTTGTTTGTTGACGGTACCCACAGGAATGTTCAGCCGCTCGGCGATCTCTGCATTTTTCATTTCTTCTTTATAGGCCAGTTCCATGATCAGGCGGTATTTTTCCGGCAGCTGCTCAATGGCGCCATAGATCTCGCGCATAGCTTCTGCTTTAAAGATAGTGCTGAGGGTTACTTCTTCTGATATGGGCGCAACAAGTTCCAGCGCATGCTCATGTTTGCGCTGGCGCTGTATCTTTTCAAGGTAATTGAGACAGGCATTACGGGTGCTGATGTACAGGAATGCTTTCAGGGAGGGAAATGCATCAAAATCCGCCTGTTTTTCCCATACCCTGAGCATCACGCCCTGTACAACTTCTTCAGCGGCAAAGCGGTCTTTCAATAGCTTTTCTGCGAAAAAACAAAGGGCGGGGTAGTATTCGGAAAACAAGCAGTTAAACGTAGCCTCATCTCCACGCCGTAGTGCACTCATCGAAAAAGAATCGGGAAAAGCAGCCTTCATACCTCCGTTAATCTGGCAGAAAGATAGAAAAAAATCTACGCTATCACTATTTCCCTGTTTGTGCGGTTACCGGGCAGGTCTTCCGCCACAGCCATCACCCTGCATCCCGGAAGCGCTTCTGTGATTGCAGTATACATCCAGTCCTTACCATTCCTGCCCATCAGGGCATTTCCTTCTTCCAGCATCACCCCTTCAGCAGAATAAATGCCCACGGTCACACGGTATACCCTGAAATCGTCTGTAGCACGTACAATAATGTTGTTTCCCGCCTTTTCCATGTTTTCTATCACCGGGGGATTGTAAGCATCCCTGATTGCAATATTATAGGCATTCTGCCCCGGCTGGGCCATGGAACGGTAAACAGCAGCCATTTCCGGATCCGCCAGTACGCCTTTTGCATAGGCCGTTGCCTCCGTGAATTTATCCTGCGCCTCCAGCTGTTTCCCTGTTGCCGCCTTTTCCCTGGGCTGCTGGGCTTTGGAGACAATGGTTTTTCCGCCCCTTTGTTTGATGGTTACCTGCTTGCCGATGCTGCCGGAGAGCTTGCTGAGCAGCACATTATTGTCCGCTTTTGCCATAAAAATGATTGTTTTGGTGTTATAACATTGTTTATCAAGCTATTATAACAACATTAGGGGCATAAAAGTTCATCGATTCCGGCCCTCAGCTATATCACTCCTATAGCATTCCTATAGCATTGTAGGCACATACTTATATCCAAACGATATAGGAATGCTATAAGAGTGCTATAGGAATGCGCCTTCAGCGTTATAGGGATATACAAGTATCGGGCTAATAAAAAGCCCGTAAGTAAAACTTACGGGCTTTTTTAATCTCGCTGAGGTTAAGCAGACTATTCAACTACATCCGCATCCGGCGCATTCTTTTTTACCGACGCAATACCTGCATCCCTGTTGGAAGTGTTGCTATACGTTTCGCTGGTGCCTATCACCTGGTTATTCGCTGCTTTCAATACGAAGTAAGGACTTCCGTCCGCAGCGGTTTTCTTCTCATGCCTTTCATCTGCCTGGGAATTATCCCGTACTGATTCAATGCCTGCCAGGCAGTTAGCTTTTGCGGTGTACGTTTCGCTGTTAAGGATGGTTTCGCCATTACCGGCTTTTAATGTAAATCGAAATTGTCCATTTGGGGTTGGGGAGATAACAAATGAGGCCATAATGTATTGTTTTAGATACAGGAAGTTAAAGAAAATAACGGAAAATTATACTAGATTTAAATTTGTAATATAAGTCCCTCTATGCCTGATTTCCTCACTTTCCGCAAGTTTGACACAGCAGAAGAAGCTATCGCTATCAGTGATCTCTTAAAGGAAAAGGATATTCCTGTTATGCTGGAAAATACGCCGGTGTTATTAGATCAGCAATTGATCGGCCAGCAATTTGAAAATACCTTCCTGCTTAAAATTCCCCCTGAGCGTTTCATTGATGCGGATAATGTTCTCCGTGCGGCGGTTAGTTTTAATGAACAGGATATAGAAGCTGATTATTACCTGTTATCTTTTTCTGACCAGGAATTGCAGGAGATCATAGAAAAGAAAGACGAATGGGGGGCTTACGATTATGCCCTCGCATTACACCTGCTGGAAAAAAGAGGTATTTCCTATACCCCCGCACAGCTTGCAGGGCTCAATGATCAAAGGCATCAGCAACTGGCCAAACCTGAAAATGGATCTGCGGTATGGATCGCGATCGGTTATATGTCTGTTCTAATCGGTGGCCTGCTGGGTTTCTTTATTGGAGGATATATCATTGTAGCAAAAAAGACCTTGCCGGATGGCAGCAGGATGTATGCATTCCCGGATATAACGCGTAAACAGGGGAAATACATCCTCATCCTTGGCGGTATTGCATTTCCGTTGTGGGCATGGTATGTGATCCAGGGAGGCAGCGTTCCCGGATTCAATTCACTGATGAACCTTCTTGCCAATCTGCGGTATTAGCCCTAAATTGTATCAATGGAGAGTTTCCTGATTGAACATTTTAGAAAGATCGTTCCGCTGGATGAAAGTGAAGCAGCTTACATCGCATCTCATTTCACTTATAAGAAATTCAAAAAGCACCAGTTCGTGGTACAGGAAGGTGCGCCTGTTCCCAACAGTTTCCTGGTAGCAAAAGGCTCCCTGAAATCTTATCATACGGACGATAATGGCAAAGAACATATCCTCCAATTCGGATTTGAGAACTGGTGGATCACAGATTTTTATGCGCATTCCAATGAAACACCTGCTACCATCAACGTGGATTGTATGGAAGACAGCGAACTCTATTGCCTCTCGTTACAGGACCGTGAAAAGCTATGCGCAGAGCTACATAAGGTAGCGCGGTTCTTTCTCACAAAAGCCAATAATGGATACCTTGCTCAGCAACAAAGGATATTATCGCTACTGAACAGCAATGCCAGAGAACGTTACGAGCAACTGCTGCTGTTATACCCCGGCATCCTCAATAAAGTGCCCAAGCAACTGATCGCCGCTTATCTCGGTGTATCACGCGAAACCCTCAGCCGTTTGTGATCTATGTCACATTAAATTGGTGATCTACCTCCTGTGCCGGATGTTTGCATCTGCTGAACTTTGTGCTTCTAAAAACAATTGTATGAAGTACCTCTTATTTGCAGGCCTTGCTTTATCAGGTGGCCTTGCAGCCAAAGCACAGGAGAAGAAAAAAGTGCTGATCGTGTTAACCTCCCATAACCAGTTAGGCAATACCGGGGAAAAGACCGGCTTCTGGACGGAAGAATTTGCCACGCCTTATTATGCATTAACAGATCAGGGCATTGAAGTGACCATCGCATCTCCCAAAGGAGGCCAACCACCTATTGATCCCAAAAGTGACCTTCCGGAAAACAGTACCCCTGCTACTAAAAGATTTAAGGCAGACAAGGCTTTACAGGAGAAACTGAGCAAAAGCATTCCGCTCTCAAAAATAAACCAGGAAGATTTTGATGCGGTGTTCTATCCCGGTGGTCATGGCCCTATGTGGGACCTGGCGGAAGACAAACAATCCGCGAAACTGATCGCATCATTCTATCAGCACAATAAGCCTATTGCATTTGTTTGTCACGCTCCTGCTGCGTTACAACATGTAAAGGATAAAAATGGAGAGGCTTTGATCAAAGGCAAGAAAGTAACAGCTTTTACAAACACGGAAGAAGCAGCGGTGAAACTGGATAAAGTAGTGCCTTTTTCTTTGGAAGATATGTTGCGTTCGAAAGGTGCAAAATTTGAGAAAGGTGCAGACTGGCAGGCATATGCTGTAACGGACGGGTTATTGATCACCGGGCAGAACCCGGCTTCATCGGAGTTAGTGGCCAAACAGCTGATCAAGCTGTTAGTGAAGTAGTGAGTTGCCCCCGGGGAAAGGATGTCTTTTCCCCGGGGCTATTCCAGCTTCTTCAGCATATGAATATCTGTTGGTTCTTTTTCAAAAAGCACTTTATCCACCTCAGCCGTTACTGCAGCCCCGTTCCCCATATAAAAAGAAACGGCGGACCTTGTTTCTGTGGAAGAGATATAGAGCGCCTTTGCCCCTCTTTTCTTTGCTTCCTCACTCAGCATTTGCAGGATACTTTTTCCAATACCCTTCCTTCTGAAGTTCCGGGAAACATACAAAAGGTCTACCTGCAACTGGTCCTGTGCGGCACCGATAAAAGCATGTGCCAATACCCCAAAACCTACCAGGGCATCTTCCTTAAATGCCCCAATACCCATACCCCCTTTTTGCAGTTCAGATCTGAACCTTTCCTGCACCTCCTTTAAAGCCACAGCATCCCAACTGGAACATTCACAATGCATTTCAACGGAAAAAAGGGCGCCTTCATTCAGGGTATAGATCTTGTCTATTGACTCCGAGCGGTCAATTTCAGCCAATTTGCCGGCCATTTCAGGGGTTAGGGGGCGATAGGTTATCATGTTACGAAGGTACTTGCATCTGCCCAAAAGAATCGTTAATTTAATACTAAATCCTCCCCATGGAAAAGGACCCGATTGTTCAACAGGCAATAGCTGCCATTGATTCCGGAGATACCATTATCCTCGAAGCGCTTATAGCAGAGAACCCCTGGCTGCTGAGCGAACGGCATGCGAACGGAGAAAAAGGATATTTTAAAGATCCTTACCTCCTTTGGTATGTGGCAGGCAATCCTGTACGGCAGCCCAAACTGGCAGATAATATCCTGGATGTGGCCGCACTGATAATAAAAGCGCTGCCCGCGGACAGTTTGAAGGAGCAGGCAGGTTATACGCTTGGGCTTGTATCTTCCGGACGTATTCCGCGGGAAAGTGGCAAACAACTGGCATTGATAGACCTGCTGGTGGCAGCAGGCGCAGATCCTGACGGTGGCTTCGGTGCTGCTGCCGTTCACCAGGAAGTGGAGGCGGTGGAACATCTGATCAAAATTGGCGCGAAAATAAATATGCTGGCAGCTATCAGCACAGGGCGTACGGCAGTTGCAAAAGAATTCATTGCATCGGCAAATGCAGAAGAACTTCAGCAAGGGCTGGCACTGGCGGCATTATATGGCAATACGGAATTATTGGAAGCGTTGATAAAAGCGGGAGCAGATGTGAAGGCATTTTGCCCTCCGGGATTCCATCAGCATTCTACGCCATTGCACCAGGCTGTGGCGGCACGCCATTTAGCAGCTGTAAAAACATTGGTGAACGCCGGTGCAGACCTTTATATCAAAGATCCCATATACCTGGGTACACCTATAGGTTGGGCACTTCACCTGGAGCAGACCGCGGAAACGCCGGAACAGGCAGAGCAGTATAAAGCAATCAGTACCTGGCTCAGGGAATATATGAGCAGGGAAATTGCGCAGGACCTTTTCAAAGCAGGATTAATTTCAGCCGGGCAGGTGGAACAGGCCGTTCCTGTTATCGCTATAAAACTGGGTAAGTGAAAAATTATCTGATCGCTTCGCCCAATTCTTCACTCATCTTTTTTATCTTCTTATAGGAAGCCTCGCTGTTCTTTGTTTTATCCATTTTGATCTTCAGTTCCCCGGGGAAGAACTTGATATCAAAGGAGGTTTTATCGTCTAATGTGATGGAACCATCGTAAGTAACACTACCGTCTCCGCCAAAAATATTATTGGGCTTTATGAAACGATGCAACACCCGTTGTACGGCCTTATTATTTTTCTTATCAAAAGATGCGGTGATCTTATACGTTTCGTTGTTGTCTGAAATAGAGAGGCTCGTTTTGTCTGTTGCATATGCAAAGAAGATACAAAGAACGAGTGCGCAGACGGAGAGAAGGGCGAATGCTTTTTTCATTGGAGGGGCGATTTACCCCTAATTTACGATAAATTTAAAAAGGCCCCGATAGTTCGGGGCCTCTAATTATCTAGCTGATGCCTAAAAGTTCCACTTCAAAGATGAGGGTACTGTTCGGGCCGATGTAAGAACCGGTTTGTCTCTCTCCGTAAGCTAAGTTTGGCGGGATAAAGAAACGCCATTTACTGCCCTGGGGCATTAACTGCACACCTTCCGTCCAACCCTTGATCACCATGTTCAGGGGAAAGGTAGCCGGCTGGCCACGTTGTACAGAACTGTCGAATATTGTTCCATCTATGAGGGTACCGTGGTAATGACAGGTAACCTTGTTATTAGCAGTAGGTTTAGGACCTGATCCTTCTGTGATCACTTCGTACTGCAGGCCACTGGGCAATGCCACAACACCTTCTTTATGTTTGTTTGCTTCCAGGAAATCCTGGCCGGCCTTCAGATTTGCAGCGGCTTTTTCATTCTTCATATTAAACAGTTTATCAGCAATTCCCATATGATTTAATTTCTGCAAAAATAGCCATTATAAAGAAGATAATTCTCTTTTGGACAAACGTGCCCATTGCGCATGGAGCCTTCTTACATACCTTGGGTGCAGTTCAATTTCATCCACGGCAGCCTGGAACTGTTCCCGGGCTTCCTGTGTGCGCTGTTGTTCCTTCAGGAACAATCCAAGGCGGTAACGGCCTTCCAGGGAATGGTGCAGGCGGATGATCCTTACGTATTCTTCTTCCGCTCTTTCCTTCTCCCCGCTTTTTTCCAATGCCTGCGCATACAGTAATTCATCAATGGGATTATTGACCCTGTTCTTAATGCTTAATACTTTCTGGAAATTGGCGGCACTTTCAGCAAACCGTCCGCTATGGAACTGGATCTTTGCGAGTGTAAGGAGAATGCCCTGATCGTTTGGCCGTTGGGCAATACAGGATTGTGTTAATGCAATGGCTTTATCATACTGCTTACTCAGCATGTATTCTTCCGCCAGGTTCATTTTGTTGGTAATGGTATCGGAGATACGTACCCGGCGTTCCAGGTCCCGGATCCTGGCGCCGGGAAAAAAGATCCGTTGCAGGTTATTCCAGAAATCACCACTGTTAATTTCAGGCAGGATCTCCCTGATAATATAGATGCCGCAGCCGATCAGTGGTACAAACAGGATAATAAAGATCCAATCCCTCCGCCCGGTTTTTATGGCGTGAAAGATACAGATCCCCTGCAATACAAGGATAAGATAGTAGGAATTATTCCACCAGAGAAATGGCATAGTGAAAAGGTAATTATTTTTTATTTCAGCAACTGAAGGTCTTCCTGCATCTTCTCCAGCCGGCTGAGATAGGTAACGAACATAGGGTCTACGCCACCCATTTCCAGGCTTAGCTCATCATTATCAATCTGGTATTGTGTGATCATCTTTTGCCGCTCCAGTGCTATTTGTGCCAATTCACGCAGGGAAGCATCCAGCTTTCCTTCAATTTTATACTGGCCAAAAGTAGTGGCGATGATCACATTATCGATGGTATTGAACAGGAACACTTCGTTGCCATGGATCTTAATGATCTGGTTCTTATCAGTAAGCCGCAGGTGTTGGGCATCCATTCCCAAAGCGCCTTCTATTACCTCTTTCAGGAAACTTTCCGGGTCCTTCAGGTTGCCATACTCCTCGTACCAGTCCTGCAGCCTGAATAAAGTATCTGCCCCGTCGTCATTCCCGAAAGGAGAAAATTCATCCATACAATCATAATAGAAATCCTCCTGTAGAATTTTAACGAAAGCAGGATGGGAGGTTTCCCTGGCGGGACCTGCTCCTTCGGGATCATCAAAATAAAATTCAGGCATGGGTGGTTATTTAGTTGAACAGTTAAAGGTAAATATTGCCGCCTGTTCAACAAAATAAAACAGGCATCAACGTTTGCATTGCTGCAATAACCATTTAACAAGGTCTTTTACTGCGGCGGGATTCTCATAATCTGCCGGGATGCGTTTACCATCTACATACTCATTATACAGCCAGGGATCGCCTACTGCAAACACGGTTCCTTTTCCTACTTTGGAAACCGCCATGATGATATCTTCTCCCATGGTTACAGAAGCTTTTGCAGGAGGTTTCACTTCCAGTATGCTTACCTCTTTGAGATAGGCCTTTTTGATAGAAGGAAAGATGGGATGGTTAGCAGGGATCAGCACGGCGCCTGTCGGAAAATCTTTTCCCTTTACCATATTCCGGCTGCGGTCCGTAAATGTGATACCGAATTTTTGGGAGAGTTTGCTGAACTGGTGGAGTTCTGCGTTAGCACTGTCGTTTCCCATCATCACCAGTACACCGCCATTCTCTACCCATTTATAAATAGCATCTATGTGTTTTTGTGCTATGAGGTTAGGGCTGGGATTTTCTTTTGCGTTATCCGCATCCACAATGATGTAGATGGCTGCTTTTTTCAGATTTGCCGCGGTAGGGGCCTCATATAAAGTAGCCGTGTCTGCTCCATTGTTAATGAACTCCTGGCCGAACATGGAAAATCCGCTAAGCGGGGTTTCGCTCCATTTGTAGTGCCAGGAATAGGTTTTGCCGGTGGAATCCTTCTTCTGTTCGTTATTGAAATAGCTGTCCAGCAGCACGGTCTGTGCGGAAACGTGGAAGGTGGCCATCACCAGGATGGCGGAAAGCAGTGTTTTCATCTTGTAGCTAATTTACTATGCTTTGACGTCATTTGCAACCGTTTGCATTCAGGATGGTGAACAATACTGTTGATTAAATTGTAGATTGAAGAACTAAAACAAACCCTTTTATGGAAATAAGATCATCCACAAAGTATTTTGCCGAAATGGTAGGTACGTTTTCCCTCGTATTATTTGGCTGCGGCGCTGCCGTGGTATCAGGTATTTCCACTACCGGCCCGGCAGGGATTGGTTTACTGGGTATTGCGATCGCCTTTGGTGTTTCCGTTGTGGTGATGGCTTATGCCATAGGCGGCATCTCCGGTTGCCACATCAACCCTGCTATTACCATTGCCATGCTTACTGCAGGTAAGATCAAAGCGGGAGAGGCTTTGGGTTATATCGTCTCACAATTCATTGGTGCTACTATTGCTGCAGGTGTGCTGTATTGCATCCAGAAAGGATTACCCGGATGGACACCGGGGGAATGGGCTTTAGGTTCCAATGGCTGGGGGCCCGGTTACCTGGCGGAATATAACATTGCTTCCGCTTTCCTGGCTGAAGCGGTGCTCACTTTCCTGTTCCTCTTTGTAATCTTTGGTACTACCTCTAAATGGGGGAATGGTACCATGGCCGGGCTGGCAATTGGCTTTACCCTTGTGCTGATCCACCTGGTAGCTATTCCTATCACGGGAACTTCTGTAAACCCTGCCCGGAGCTTCGGCCCGGCTGTTTTTGCAGGGGGGAAAGCGCTGGAGCAACTCTGGCTGTTTATTGTTGCCCCGGTTGTTGGAGGAATTGCAGCGGCGATTGTTTGGCGGGTACTGGAGAAGAAATAGCTGCAAAAGAAAAAACCGCCCACACTGGAAAAGAAATAAATGAAAAAGCCTCCCCACACGGGGAGGCTTTTTGGTTTTTATAAGGATGGTTGTTTCTCTTGTAAAAGGCTCCTGGCCTCTTTAGCCGCAGCCACCATATTCTCCAATGCAGCTTTGGTTTCCGGCCATTTGCGTGTTTTCAGTCCGCAATCCGGGTTTACCCAAAGGTTCCGCACGGGCAGCAATACTGCCGCTTTCTGCAACAGGCTCACCATTTCTTCCACTCCCGGTACCCGTGGTGAGTGAATATCATAAACACCCGGCCCGATCTCATTTGGATAATGGAACCCTGCAAAGGCTTCCAGCAGTTCCATTTGGGAACGGGAGGTTTCTATGGTGATCACATCTGCATCCATCGCCGCAATGTGTTCAATGATATCATTGAACTCGCTGTAACACATATGCGTATGGATCTGTGTATCGTCCTTCACTCCGCAGGATGCTACCCTGAAGGCTTTCACAGCCCAATGCAGGTATTGCCCACGGTCGTCTTTCCTTAAAGGCAATCCTTCCCGGATAGCCGGTTCATCGATCTGTATGATGCCAATACCGGCTTTCTCCAAAGCCTGTACTTCTTCCCGGATGGCTAATGCAATCTGGTTGGTGGTGGCAGAACGGGGTTGATCGTCCCGCACAAAAGACCATTGCAGGATTGTAACCGGCCCGGTGAGCATGGCCTTCATGGGAAGATGTGTTTGCGCCTGCGCGTATTTCGTCCATCTTACGGTCATATCCTTTGGCCTGCTTACATCCCCATAGATCACGGGAGGTTTCACACAACGGCTGCCGTAACTCTGTACCCATCCATTACGGGTGAAAGTGAAACCATCCAGCATTTCGCCAAAATATTCCACCATGTCGTTCCGCTCAAACTCTCCATGCACCAGCACATCCAGCCCTATTTCCTCCTGCCAGCGTATAGCCGTAAGGGTTGCCGCTTCAATGGCAGTATCATACTGCTGCTGTGTGATATCGCCTTTGCGCAATTGTGCACGCAACTGGCGGATATCGTCTGTTTGCGGGAAAGAACCAATGGTAGTGGTAGGGAATAAAGGAAGGTGGAACCTTTCTTCCTGTACCTGCTGTCTTTGGGGGAAGGCACTTTGCCTGCTAGCGTCTGCATTGGTGATCGCAGCGGTACGTTGCTTAACTTCGGGTTTATGGATCCGCGGAGACTCACTGCGCGACCTTATAGCGGCCTGGTTAACCTGTAACAAAGCATCGTTGCCCTTTAAGATCGCATGCAATTCATACACCTCCTGTAACTTCTGGCGTGCAAATGCCATCCATGACTTCATCTCCGGATCCAGGTCTGTTTCAAAATCAAGGTCTGCCGGGGTATGCAGTAAAGAACAACCCGGGGCTATCATCACCCGTTCCTCTCCCAAAACAGCTACCGCTTTTTCCAGGAAGCCCAGTGATGCGGCGTAATCATTTTTCCAGATGTTCCGGCCATCTACCACGCCCAATGATAAAGAGGTTTTAGCCGGCAGGGCAGCGAGTACTGCATCCAGCTGATGTGGTGCGCGGGTAAGGTCTATATGCAAACAACAAACCGGCAGATTAGCTGCCAGGGAGGTGTTTTCTTTCAGGCCTTCAAAGTAAGTGGCCACCATGATCTTGAGCCCCTTGCACTGTTTGGCGATCTCCTGGTAAGCCTGTTTGAATGCATTTGTTTCCGCTTCCGTAAGGTCCATGGCCAGGAAAGGTTCATCCAGCTGTATCCACTCAGCACCCTGTGCCTGTAGCTTTTGCAGCACGCTGATGTATACGGGCAGCAACCTGTTCAGCAGGCTGATCCTGTGAAAACCGCTTCCCTTCTCCTTTCCAAGCAGGAGGTAAGAAACGGGGCCGATCAATACAGGCTTCGGTGTATGGCCTGTATAGTGGCGGGCACCATCAAATGCGCTGAATACTTTGCCGGAGAAAAGGCGGAATTCCTGTTTTTCGGTGAACTCCGGAACAATGTAATGGTAATTGGTATCGAACCACTTGGTCATTTCCATGGCCGTGATGTCCAACCCATCCTTCTGGTAACCGCGTGCCATGGCAAAATACAGGTCTATCTCGGCATTCTCTGCCACTTCTGTTACCACAGGCGCATAGCGGTCCGGTATGGCCCCCAGGAGCAGGGTCATATCCAATACCTGGTCATAAAAACTGAAGTCGTTACAAGGGATCAGGTCCATCCCGGCCTGCTGCTGGATAGCCCAGTGTTCTTCCTGCAGGCGTTTGGCTGTTGAAAATAGCTCCGGGCGGCTAATGCGGCCCTGCCAGTACTGTTCACAGGCTTTTTTGAGCTGGCGTTGTGCACCCATACGAGGGTAGCCAAGATTGTGTTTGAGCATACGCATAAACTTTTAAAACATTAATGTGAATTAATGTCCCTTACGGTTTCTGGTATGCTTTCAGGACTTGTGAGAGAGGTTAGAAATGAAAAGACACGTCAGGGCATGCCCTTCCGTTCCCGACTACTGCTTCAATTCGCGAAAGCATTTGTCTTACACAGCACGGCAAGTATCCTGGCTTGTAACATTACTGCCGTTCTTCTCACTCGTCTATTCAGGTTAGAGCAATGAACATGATTGGCAGTAACAGGTAGCGTTACTTACAGTTGCGCGACAGCCCGTGATTTGCACACGGTTCCAAATTAAAGGCGACTTTCATCGCCTACCACGCTGTGGAAAGAAAGAATAAGTAAAGAACTCAGGAGCAAATATAGGAAGGTGCAGAATATTTTCCTACACTTTGTTAAGCGGCAGTTAAATGAGCGCCTTTTAAATTGATTCCCGTTAATGGGCGTTAACATACTGGAATGCAATAATTTTTGGCACAGTATTAGTAAATATGATTGCAGCTAAATGCATTTTGCCGAGTAGTTTTAACCATAACTAAGCTGGAAACCTAAGGCCCACGCCACAGTAGAGTAACTGTATACCTATATATTGCCGTTGAACCGCGAGCAAAAAAACAACGGACCCGTATACACGCTTACATCGTAGAGAAAAAAACAAAAACTTTCATTGGAAGCAGCATGGATTGCGCCGCTGGCTACACAGCAGCAGGGCATCGTATGTCTTATGCCGCCTCGTTAACTATGTGTATCGCATATGAAAAAGATACTGGTGATTGAAGATGACCTGCTGATGATCCGTGTACTGGAGCTGATACTGAAGAGAGAAGGATTCGACACAGAGCTGGCATTAAATGGCAAAGAAGCTATTCTTAATCTTGTTTTGAATGATTATGATCTTGTATTGATCGATCTCAAGCTACCATTCGAAGACCTGAGGGAAATGGCGGACCAGATCCGCAGGAGCCAGGAAGCACGGCCCTTTCCTATTATGGTGATCATTCTCGGCGCCTTCATGGAAACTGCTATTTCAGACTGGTTTGGGCTGGAAGCAGATGAGTTCATCACCAAACCTTTCGTGCCACAGGAATTGGCAAGAAAAGTAAACCGTCTTCTGAATGTGAGGCGTTTGCAAAACTAGCCGGCCTTTTAATCTAACGTTTGTAACTCATTCGTCCATTCCCCGGGTAATGACACCGGTTATTTCCCGGGATAAATGGACCTCTTATTTACCCAGCCATTCCTTGAACCCGGATACCCGGTCCCTGCTCACTTCCAGGTCTACAGCAGGCACAGGTTCCAGTTCCAGTTTCAATCTTCCGCTGAACCAGGGATGAATGCGCCGTACACTTTTTACATGTACCACCAGGTGGCGGCTCACCCGGTAAAAATCTTTCGGAGGCAATTGCTGCTCTAAAGCAGAGAGGTTCCCTTCCAGTAAATGCCGCTTGCCATAGAAGTCCAGCGCATACACCAGTTTACCGTCTGCATACATGCAGGCCATTTCCGCTGTATTCACATAATAGAACTGCTGGCCGTTCTTCACTAAAAAACGTTCTTTATGCGTGGGTGCCTGCAACTGTTGCAGCAAGGCGCCTATCTTTTGTTCCCAGCCATCATTCACAGGCGTTCTGAAGAACTGCCGGAACTTTTCAATGGCCTGCTGCAGCTCCTGTTCATCCAATGGTTTCAGGAGATATTCGATCCCGTTATTGCGGAAGGCCGTTAACATGTATTGATCATATGCCGTGGTAAAGATCACGGGAGCAGTAACTTTTGTTTGCCGGAATATTTCCACGCTCAGCCCATCGGCCAATTGCATATCCATGAATACCAGGTCCGGCTGCGGGAATGCCTCAAACCACTTTACGCTTTCTTCGATGCTATCCAGCACTGCGAGTACCGTAATATCCGCCGCCAGTTTTTCCAGCAGGGAACGGAGCTTTTTTGCCGCAGGGGCTTCGTCTTCTATGATGACCGCTTTGATCATGATTCAGCAAATAAAGGCAAGGTTACAATAAAATAATCCATGGTGGTAATGTACTTCAACTCCTGGTCCTGCAAGAGGCGGATGCGTTCATCTATATTCTTCAAACCCTTTCCGGTGGAAGGAATGAGCGACTGTTTCTTTTGCAGGTTATTGGAGATGATCAGTTTGTTCTCCGCCACATCTATTACCACAGATAAAGGTTTGGTGATGGAAACAATATTGTGTTTGATGGCATTCTCCACCAGGATCTGCAAAGCAAAAGGAATGATCTTTTTCTGATGATAGGATGCAGGGATGTTCACCATTACTTTCAGGCTTTCACCAAAACGCGTCTGCGAAAGATAAACGTAAGCCTCCAGTAAATCCAGTTCTTCTTTCAGTGTGATCAGCGTGGTTTCCGGCATTTCCAGTATATAGCGGTACAGCCTTGCCAGTTGCTGGATAAACTTCTCTGCCTGTTTGGGATCTTCGTGTACAATGGTACTGAGGGTGTTGAGATTGTTAAACAGGAAGTGAGGGTCCACCTGGCTCTTCAATGCTTTGATCTGCGCCATGAGGCTTTCGTTCTTCAATACTTCCTGCTGATTTACAGATAAGCGTAATTGTTGCATATAATAGATCACCTCATAAATACTTGCTACCGCAATCGTGTTCATCACTCCCAATACATGCAGGTCAGGAGCACCGGCGTATCCGTTTGTTTCCCAGAAAGGCGGTGTGATGCCATTACAATTAGCTGCTACCAATGTGAACAGCAGCATCACCAAACCTGTGATGGTGATACGTTTCCGGGATTGCTCAAACAAAGGATACTTCCTGCGCAGCAGGATAAGGATGGTCCTGTTCCCCATCCAGAATACCAATGTGATAGCAGTGGATATAAAAAAAATAGGCCAGGTATAATAAGGCGGCCGGTGAAGCCTGATCCCCAGGTATATAATGGGGGTCAGGAATCCAAGGAGGGGAATGCCCAGTATCAGCAGCCATCTGTCATTAAAGCCCAGCACATCCTGGTATTTCGGCATAGTTGTGTATTAAAAAATAAACTGGTAGTTAACATTCGGGAAAAAGCCCATCTGGTTCACTTCCGTGATAGTACCACTGGCTGGTTTAATACGACGGGTGAAGATGTTCTTCCTTCCTGTAAGGTTCTGTAAATCTATATAAAATTTATGGGTGGTACTGCCCGATTCCCAGGTGAAAGAGCACTTCAGGTCCCAGCGGAAATAATTCCTGTTCCGCTCAGAGAAGGCTTTATCTTCCTGGTAAATGGCATATCCCTTCGCGATGGTTGCCGGTACATCAAATGGCGTATACCATTGACCTCCGGAATAAGAGAGCTTACTATCCGCACCAATATTGAATCCTGGCTTAATCGTCCATTCCTTCCCTACCAGGAAATTACTTACGTACTGTGTGTTGAAAGCCGTATTGCGCCATACCTTATCACTGCCCTGGTATCTGGAACTGAATACGCTTTGGGTAAAGAGGAAATAAAAACCTTTCTGCAGGAATTTCTCCAGCGTCAGCTCTGCACCATAGTTACGGCCAATACCATCATTGATCAGATGCTCTTTATTCGCAAAACCATACAGTGCGCCATTATTCAATAAGCTGAATGTGGAAGGCATCCTCTCAACCGGTGCATCAAACAAATGCTGGTAATATACTTCTGTTTTGAAACGTAACTTCCCGCCCAGGTCCTTATTATATCCCAGCACCAGGTGCAAACTCCGCGTAGTACCCAGGCCTTTATTGGAAAGCTGTCCATTGGTTTCATAGAAGTAAATTTCCATAGGCTGTAACTGGCTGTGCAGGCCTAATCCAAGGCTAAATGCCTGGTATTTCAGGTTGAACCTGGGTTCAATACTAAAAGAATTATTCAATAGAAAATATTGCGCATATACGCCTGCATTAGCTATTAAAGTATTGCTGAAACGATGCTGCCAGTTCAGCCATCCTTTTACAAAACCGGTGGAACGATTGGTGTTCACATAGGTGCGCAGTACAGAGTCTCCATCTTTGATCAGCTGCTGGTGCAGCCTGAGGTTCATCAACTCCCCGGATACCCCTCCGCTCAGTTGATTGCGTGCAGAAAAGCGATGGTCCAGCTGATACCCCACACTTCCTCTCGTTAGTTTATAATCCAGTACTACCGCAGGCTCTGTGATCACTTCATTCTCCACCAAAAATTCGTCTGCCGTGTTCTGCGCTAAAGACACTGCGGCATAAGCACGGCCAAAAGTATTGGCAGAGAAATTATAACTGTGTGTAATACCCAGCACACCTGTATTGGAACGGTAATGAGCATCCCGTTCTCCATCTCCGTACAGGCCGGTGGTATCATCGCCGGAATTAAAATGGATCTTGCTCAATCCTCCCAGTGCAAAGATGTTAAAGGTGCCGGCATTCTTTGTGGGCAGGTGAATTTTCATGTTGAGGTCCTGGTAATAAGGTACTGTGCTACCCGTTCCGAATTTCACACCCAGAGCCTGCACTGCTGCCAGTAGAGAATAACGATAATCCAGCAGGAAGGATGCCTTACCGGGTTTGCCGATAGGCCCTTCCGCCGCTGCTTCAAAACCGTTGAAGCCGATCTGCGCCAGGAATTCATATTTATCACTGTTGCCATTTCGCAGCCGCAGATCAAAAGCGCCTGCCAGTGCATTGCCATAAGGTGCAGGAAATGCACCTGTGAGGAAATCTGAATTACGCAGCGTGTTCGTATTGAGTATGGTTACAGGCCCACTGGTAGCACCGAGGGTGGAAAAGTGATTGGGATTGGGAATATCCACACCTTCCATCCTCCATAATACGCCGGCAGAGGAATTACCCCGTACAATGATGTCGTTACTGGCATCATTACTTCCACTCACCCCTGCAAAATTCTGTGCCATCCTTGCAGGATCATTTCGTGTGCCGGCATAACGCATGCCTTCTTCCATACTTAACTGGCGGGCACTGATCTGTGCCAGTGGGTTGATGGCCTGTTGTTTGTTCCGCCCTGTGATGGTTACATCCGATAGGTGCAGCACTGTTTCTGTCAATGCAATTTCCAGTACGGTTTCCTTACCGGCATTTACTTCCACATTATTCAGGATCGCCGCTTCATATCCCATCAGGGTTACTTTGATGTTGTGCCGGCCAACGGGAATACCCGGGATTCTGAATGCCCCTTTTTCATCAGTGGCCGTACCGGCGGATGTAGTTGTAATGGCTACTGTTACACCCGGCAGCGGTTGATGCGTATTCCTGTCTGTAACCAGGCCTTTGATGGTTTGCCGGGGTAATTGCTGTGCCATGGATGAAAAGGCCAGCATTGTACATAGTAAAGAGATAAATAACTTCATGGGGTATTTTTCCTGCAAAGATGAAGGGATAGCCTGCCTGCAGAAAAGTGATTTGGCGCCAACCGTCGTAAAATGGGAATGAATGGTATCTTTATACTTAAACCGCCGCCGTATGGAGCCATTCTCCGTTACCATCAATGAACAGTCTTATCTTGTTACTCCTTATGCCAAAGGGTATTCCATTTCCTTTCACGTCACTACGGAAAACAGCCAGATCATTTTTGAGCTGGATGAAGAAGATAACCTGCGGGCCCTTACCAGCGGAGATCCTGTGGATGCCCGCATTATTTCTGCACTGGCGGAAGCCATCACAAAACATTTTGCATAGTCCCAAAAATATTCGGTAGTTTTGCTAAAGAACTTAGCAAAAGACAAATGATCGCCATTGTAGATTGTAACAACTTCTATGCGAGCTGTGAGCGGCTCTTTAACCCCAGGATCAAAACAAGGCCCGTGGTTGTATTGAGTAATAATGATGGATGCGTAGTGGCACGGTCTGAAGAAGCCAAAGCCCTGGGCATCAAAATGGGAGAAGCTGCTTTTGCTATTGAGGATATGCTGGAGAAAAACAATGTAGCTGTTTATTCTTCTAATTATACGCTTTACGGCAGTGTTTCTAACCGGGTGATGAGCACACTTTCCCGTTATTCCCCCAACATGGAAATATACAGTATCGATGAGGCCTTCCTGGATTTTTCAGGCATGAAAGACCTGTTTGGGCTTGCAGCAGATATCAAAAGAACCATTGAGCAAGAGGTGGGCATTCCTGTTTCTGTTGGGGTGGCCCCCAGCAAAACACTGGCAAAACTGGCCAACCGTTTCACCAAAAAACATTTTCGTGATATTGGTGTGCATGTGCTGGATTCTCCTGAAAAAACCATCGCTGCACTGGCAGCCACGCCGGTAGAAGATATCTGGGGAGTTGGTGCGCAATACGCTGCATTACTGCATAAACATAACATGCATACAGCGTTGGATTTTTCCCGTGCATCCGATGATTGGGTACGCAAAGAAATGTCTGTTGTAGGTTTGCGGATGTTACATGAATTACGGGGTATCCCTTCTATTGAACTGCAGGAAGAACCGCCCCCTAAGAAAGGCATGGGCGTATCGCGCTCTTTCGGGAAACTATTAACGGACAAGAACGATATCAGGGAAGCGCTGGCCAGCTACATGGCTATCTGCGGAGAAAGATTACGCCGCCAGAAAAGCTGTGCAAAACTGATCACCATCTTCCTGCACACCAATAATTTCCGTACGCAGGACAAACAATATTACCGTTCCATCAATGTACAATTGCCCACCGCTACCAATAGTACAAAAGAACTGATCCATTATGCCATGCTGGGGCTGGACAGGATCTTCAAACCCGGTTTCAATTTCAAAAAAGTAGGAGTGCTGGCACAGGACCTTGTGCCGGAGGACCAGGTGCAGCAGAACCTCTTTTCTGAAGCTGATCTTGAAAGAGATGCGCGATTAATGAAAGCGCTGGATAATATCAACCAGCACTTTTCCAATAAACAATTGGTACGGTTTGCCATCCAGGGAAATGGCACGAAGTGGAAACTGCGGCAGGAGAAATTATCTGCCTGTTTCACTACCCGCGTTCCTGAAATATTAAAAGCTAAAGTAGGTCATGTATAATCCGCTCGCACTGTTAGATAAGATTGTACTCGATGGACTCATCTCCGCGGGGCACGCTTATTTTGTGCGGCAAACCTATGCACGTGGAAATGATCCGCGCATGAAAGAAGTGCTTCTGCTTTCTCCCTACCTTTCTAAAACAGCAGCCCTGGCGCATTATGAAGCGATAGCCGAAGATCCCCGCAGGTACCTCTACATTTTAGAAGAGCATGAAAGGCTTTACCGTGCAGCGGCGCAGCCTTCCGGTTACCTGGTTTATGTAGCACTGCTGAAAGAAAGAACATGGCAGCCCTCTTATGAACTCGCTGCAAAGATCAAACGATACATCACTTCCGAAGCTGGCTGGAAACCGGAACGGAAGGATGAAGTGCAGGCCTCTCTCTTCATTCAGTTTGGAGAACTTTTTATTACCTTGAAGCTGAATCAGGAAGAAATTAAAGTACCCTTATCTGATATAGAAAAATTATAGCCCAATGTGTTACGATCTCTCTTTTTCTGCCAGTATTGAATCAGTATATGATTATCTCCCCGAGCTGAAAGACCTGGGGCAACTGGATATGTATTTTGAGCCTACTTTTCACAAAGTGGCACAGGCTTATCCAAAGTGGCCTGTGGTGGTAGCAGACAAAGGGCAGTTGAAACTCCTGAAATTTGAATGGGGGGTTATTCCCGGTTATATGAAAACACCGGAAGAAGTAAAGAAAGGGCGCAAGTGGATGGTGAATGCACGCTCTGAAAAAGTGCTGGATACAAAAGCCTACTGGAGCCGTATCCGTAAGAACCGTTGCCTTATTCCTGCCACCGGTTTCTTTGAACACCGGGAAATACCCGGTTGGAAAAATAAAGTACCTTATTATATCAGGGTAAAAGACCGCAGCATGTTCTTCATTGCAGGGCTTTATGCTTACTCACATATTCCAAATCCTGAAACAGGAGAACTGCCGGGCACCTTTACCGTACTCACCCGTGATGCGAATGATATTATGAAGCGTATTCACAACGGGGGAGATAATGCAGGGCGGATGCCGCTTATCCTTCCCATAGAACTGGAAAGGGAATGGCTGAACCCCCATCTCACGGATACGGATATACAGAAGATCCTGCAATACACATTACCTTCAGATGACCTTGAATACTGGCCGGTGAATTCTGTAAGAAAAGCAAAACCGGATGATGAAGGGGTTATTGAAAGGGTGGAATATGAAGGGTTGCCGGCGTTGTGATTAACTCACTTTTGCAACCATCCTTTCCGCTGTAACAAAACAGGGCGCATCTAAATATTTATCTACCACTTCATATAGGCGATCGAACTCAACGGGTTTGATCAGGTATTCGTTTACGCCAGCTTCCAAAGCTGCTTCCTGTTGTTCGCGGAAAGCATCCGCAGAAATAGCGATCACGGGAATATGGCGCAGTGCGGGATCTTCGCGGATAATTTTCAATGCTTCACGGCCGGTAAGTTTTGGCATATGCATATCCATGATGATCAGGTCCGGCATATGCGCACGGGTCATTGCTACGCCATCCTGCCCGTTATCTGCAATCATGATCTGGATGCCGATGTTAGAGAAGAAACGTTCCATGATCATCTGGTTGGTCTGATTATCTTCCATCAGCAGGATCCGTTTGCTGGAAGGCAGTACAGAGAATTGCTTCTTGCCGGGAACGATCTCCTGCAGCTGCTGGTTCTTTTCAATCTTCAACGGCAGCGTTACGGTAAAGGCAGTACCTTCACCCGGCTGGCTCCATACTTCTATTTCTCCACCCATCAGTTCTGCAATACGTTTGGAAATAGCGAGCCCCAGGCCGGTTCCTCCAAACTTGTGATAAATAGTTTTATCTGCCTGCTCAAAAGGCTGAAAGATCAAACCTTGTTTTTCTTTGGCAATACCTACTCCTTCATCCGCTACCCTGATGCACCATTGCAATGCATTCTTTTTAAAACAGTAGAGTGTTACTTTCTTATTCGCAGGCGTGAACTTGATGGCATTTGCCAGCAGGTTATTCAGGATCTGCGAAAGATGCACACGGTCTCCCAGGATATGAGAAGGTAACCCATTATCGATCTGCAACTGCAGCCCCACATCTTTCAACCTTGCCGCATTCTGGTAAATAGTTACCACGCTGCGCAGCCAATCCCGCAGGGCAAATGATTCCTGGCGGATATCATCTGTTTTGCCTGCTTCTATCTTAGCCAGTTCCAGTACATTATTGATGATCTCCAGCAGGCTGTGGCTGCTGGTATAGATATTCTCGATGTAGCTTACAATGTCGCGCGGCACTTTGCCTTTATTGCTTTTATCGTTCAACAAAAGATAACTGATACCAATAATGGCATTCAAAGGATTGCGGATCTCATGGCTGATCTCCCGCAGGAAAGCAGATTTGGCGGCATTGGCATTTTCCGCTTCATCCCTGGCAGTAGTAAGGTTAGCCCTGAGTGTTTCCAGTTCCGCCACATATTCTTCCAGTTGCAGGTCTTTCCGCTTCATCTGCGCGAGGGTATGCTGCAGGTCTTTCAGGATCTCCCCCTGCACTTTGTAGTTCGCGTTCAGTTGTGCGGTACGGTTCTCAACTTCTCTTTCCAGCTTCTCATTATAACTTTCCAGTTCTTTATAAGCAAGTTTGAGTTCTGCTTCTTTACCGGCTATCTCTTCATGCCTTTTTCTCAATGATCTGTTACGGATTCCCAGGGTTTTAACAAGGCTGGCAATATTCACCTGGTAAAAACTGATCACCATACCATTCAATACCACTACTACGGCCATGATCAGCCAGCGGAAAGCAAAGGTCATGCTGCGGGTTAGTTCCATCGGTTGAACTACCTGGTAGTAATAATTAGCTTCCAGTAATATGAGGCCGGTAAGGGGCATGGCCATACAGGCACATTTGAGCCCCCGTTCTTTGGGAGAGCAGATCAATAATGGAACACCTATGAGAAAAAGCCCCAGGAAATGCACCTGTGTGCTTTCGCCGAAAGTTGTGCCATAATACAGCATCACGCAGCAATAAACGAACAACAGCCCGAACTTGGCCATGGCGTAATGATGTTTACGATTGAGCAGAAGTATGCTGAGGAAGCCGGCAACAAATGCCATGGCGGTATAAAGAATGATCCACTGGCCTGAAATAAGGGAGAGCGATACACCGCAGAAAGTGCACAACAGGGCGGTAAGGAAGCTGAATGAATTTACGATCATGACCTTGCGGGCATCATCGTCTTTCACGGCAGAGGTAAGGCCTGTTTTCTTAATGATATTGAACTGGTGATAGATCATTTTTCAAACAAATACCTGTATCAAATGTAAAGCATTTTCACATGCCATCAACAAAACAAATGAGACTGGTAGTTTTATCAATATTATGGTTATCAATAAATTAGTATAATTTCTTCTGCACAATACAAGGGCGGGGCAACTATCGATTAACAAATCCGCGCTTTAAAAGATTTGGCCCGATAAAGATCGGGCCAGGGTAAAGTTTACTCTCCAATTTAACTTATTAAACTATCTGGTAATAAATATTTTTCGATCTTGGTTATGCTGTGTTCTAACCCCAATTTAATAACACAAAATGGTAAGAATTGTTAACCATTAGTTAATAATAGATCTTAGCCTGTTCAAAAAATGAACAGGCCCGGGGGGAACCCCAGACCTGTTAAATACGCTCCAATTTAACTCATGGCAGCCAGTTCTGCTATTGGTACTGCTGCGATGACGGCTCAAATATAAAAATCAGCCCAGCCGGGGCGTGTTAAAAGCTTGTTATTACACGAAGGTGCTATACGGAAACAACCATGATGGGTTAAAACCCATCTGTTTATATATAAATAACCTTTCTTTCCTCCCGTTGTTTTATTAACTTGACTAACGTCAGGCGGGATGCCTGATGTTAGTCACCATCCGCTCGCTGTTACCATATTACTTTTGCAGGACCAACATCAAAAACCGGATTATGCCCTCAGTTGAAATCCTTTCCCGCATCCAATTTGCTTTCACCATCGCCTTTCATTATATATATCCCCCGCTCAGCATAGGTCTCGGTCTCTGCCTGGTGATCATGGAAGGGATGTATCTCCGCACAGGCATTAAAATGTATGAGGATATCACCCGCTTCTGGATCAAAATATTTGCCCTCATCTTTGGTATTGGTGTGGCTACAGGTATTGTGATGGAATTTGAGTTTGGTACCAACTGGGCTGTTTATTCCCGCTATGTGGGAGATATCTTTGGCAGCGCCCTCGCAGCAGAAGGCATTTTTGCTTTTGCGCTGGAATCCGGTTTCCTGGGGATCCTTTTATTTGGATGGAACAGGGTGAGCAAAGGCGTTCACTTTTTCTCCACCATCATGGTAGCCATGGGTTCTATCTTTTCTGCCCTGTGGATCGTGATCGCCAACTCCTGGCAGCAAACACCAACAGGTTATATCATTGAAGGGGAAGGACTGGAAGCCCGCGCCATCATTACGGATTTCTGGGAAATGGTGTTCAACCCCTCTTCTGTAGACCGTTTCTCTCATGTGATCATTGGCTCTTTCCTGGCCGGCTCTTTTTTAGTGATGAGTGTGGCGGCCTGGTATATCGTGAAAAAACGTTTTGTGGAACCCGCAAAAGCCATGTTCAAAGTAGGCCTTTGTGTAGCAACGGTTGCTGCATTGGCGCAACTTTTCACCGGCCACCGTTCTGCACATTATGTAAGTGAATACCAGCCGGCAAAGCTGGCGGCTATGGAAGGACATTACGATAGTTCCGCCGTGGCAGCGATGTACATTGTTGGCTGGGTAGATGCCAAATCAGGAAAAACAACGGGTATTAAAATTCCCGGAGGGCTTTCTTTCCTCACTCATGGCAGCTTTAATGCACCGGTTACAGGACTGAATGCTTTCCCTGGAACAGAACGCCCTTCTGCCGTGAACTTCGTTTTCCAGACCTATCATATCATGATCAGCATTGGCATGTTTCTGATAGCGCTTACGCTCACAGCCTGTTTCCTGCTCTGGAAAAAGAAATTGTTTTCCCAGAAATGGCTCATGACCATTTTTATATGGGCTGTGCTGTTGCCCCAGATCGCCAACCAGGCAGGATGGTATGCTGCAGAAGTGGGCAGGCAGCCCTGGGTAGTGTATGGCCTGCTGCGTACTTCCGATGCCTTATCCAAAGAAGTGAAAGCAGAACAGGTGGTTTTCTCGCTGGTATTATTCAGTCTCGTATACACTTTACTGTTAGTGCTTTTCCTCTACCTCCTGAATAAAAAGATTGTACATGGCCCGGAAATGACGCCGAATGAAGAGGACGACAGCGATGAATTCTCTAAACGTAACATTAAACAACTGCAGGCATAATGGAAACAATTCTCGGCATAGACTTACCCACACTCTGGTTCCTGGTGATCGGAGGGCTCATTACAGGTTATGGCGTACTGGATGGATTTGATCTTGGGGCAGGCAGCCTGCACCTGTTCTTTAATAAAGAGGAAAGCAGGCGTATTGCACTCAATGCCATTGGGCCTGTATGGGATGGAAATGAGGTGTGGCTGGTTATTTCAGGCGGCGCCCTCTTTGCAGGGTTCCCATTAGTGTACGGCACGATCCTTTCCACCTTTTATGTTCCCTTCATGTTATTCCTGGTAGCCCTCATTTTCAGGGCTATCTCTATTGAATTCCGCAGTAAGGAAACCATGGCCTGGTGGCGCAAAATGTGGGATATCAGCTATATGGTATCCAGTACATTGATCACTTTATTACTGGGATTGATCCTTGGTAACCTGATCCATGGCCTGCCCTTCAATGAAAAACATGAGTTCACGGGTAACCTGCTCTCTTTCTTCAATCCCTATTCCATCCTTATCGCTTTTACCACCCTCTCCCTTTTTATGCTCCATGGTGCTATTTACCTGGTGATGAAAACGGAAAACCGGCTGTACGCCAAACTCACCATTATGGTGAATAACTGCAGCAAGTTCTTCATCCTCTGTTTTATCCTGGCTTCCATGTCTACCCTCATCTATATCCCCCATATGACGGACCAGTTCAAGGAATACCCATGGCTGTTTGCCCTTCCCTTGCTGGCTGTGCTGACTGTACTGAACATCAAACGTAATATTGATAATCGTAAATATTTTACCGCTTTTGTTTTCTCGAGCTGCATTACGGCAATGCTCCTGATCCTTTTTGCCATTGGCCTGTACCCCAATATTATTATTTCCACCACAGATCCCGCCAACAGCATCAGTATTTATCATGCCGCCTCATCACCTAAAGCATTGAGGATCATGCTATTGATAGCAGCGATCGGCACACCGCTGGTGCTGGGTTACACTATTTTTGTTTTCTGGACCTTCAGGGGAAAAGTGAAGTTAAATGAGATGAGCTATTAAAAAAGAAACCCCGGCAAGGAATTGCCAGGGCTTTACCATTTAACCTAACTATATGCTGTAACAGCAACTAGTACTTTACAAACCGCCCTTCCGGGAGGTTGAATATCTTTAAGGGGTTATGTCTTTAATAGTTAGACGACGTTATTTTAAAAAACATGTGCGTTGAAACACCCTTTTCTAAATCGTCACATTATTTGACTAATAAGGAAGTGCAAGGTTTAATACGCCAAAAGTTTTCCAGAGGTTTCCTCACGGCTACAGGAAAATGTAAATTTGGTGTATGAATCGTATCGACCGGCTAACTGCCATCCTCATACAGCTCCAGGGTAAAAAAGTGGTGAAAGCCCAGGAAATAGCTGACCGCTTTGAAATAAGCCTCCGCACGGTATACCGGGATGTGAAAGCTTTGATGGAAGCGGGCGTGCCTGTTGGTGCCGAGGCCGGTACGGGTTATTATATTGTGGAAGGTTACCACCTGCCGCCGGTGATGTTCAACCGTACAGAAGCTGCCGCCCTCCTCACGGGCGAAAAACTGATGGAAAAACACAGCGACCATTCCAATAAACAGCAGTTCAGCAATGCCATGCAAAAGATCAGGGCGGTGCTGCGGGGAACAGATAAGGACTTCCTGGAATCCCTGGACGACAATATTGCAGTACTCAAAACCCGCCCTGCCAACGTGGGAGAAGAATTTCCCAACCGCTTCCTGAGCGAGATCCAGGATGCGCTGGCCCGGCAGAAAGTACTCTCTCTCGACTATTACTCTTATTATAATGATACCTCCTCCCGCCGGGACATTGAACCCATCGGGATCTTTCACATGAACAGCAGCTGGCACCTTATTGGCTACTGCCGTTTAAGGCAGGACTACCGGGATTTCAGGGCAGACCGGATTAAAAGTCTTTCTACCACAGACCAGACCTTTAACAAGAGCAGCCGGATGAGCCTCCAGGAATTCATTGCCAGAGGACATAAAGAAAATGAAGAACGGCTCACGGAAGTGAAAGTGCGTTTCACCAATGAGGTAGTACGCTACCTTGGAGAACAGAAATACTATTACGGTTTTGTGGAAGAAAGAACAGAAAAGGATTATGTTGAAATGACCTTCCTCTATGGCAGCCTTCCCTGTTTTGCCCGCTGGCTCCTGGCCATGGGCAATAACGCTACCATTATGTCACCGCTCAGCATGAAAGATATCCTGCAGGTGAAGATTAAAGAATTATTGGCACATCACTGCTGACATAATGTTGTCACTCCCCCGGCTTTCCTTTGCATAAACTAACATCATATGCAAAAGACAGACCTCGCCAAAGAACACAAACAATATTATAGCGCAAAAGCCACACCGGAGATAGTGACGATCGCTGCGGCGGACTTCATTACCATTGAAGGAAATGGCGATCCGAATTCCGCGCTGTTCAATGCAAAAGTAAAAGCGCTGTACACAACTGCGTACACGATCAAAAAGATCTTCAAGCTACAGGACAAAGATTTCAAAGTAGCCAAACTGGAAGGTTTCTGGTGGACGGAAAGTGGTGCTGAAGTAAATGCAGTGCCTGTTAGCGAATGGGAGTGGAAATTAAGGATACAGCTTCCCTCTTTTGTTAAAAAAAGTGATTTTACACAGGCAGTAGCGCTGGCCGGCAATAAGCAGATACCCCACCTGGATGAATTGCGCTTTGAACATTTTCCCGGAACACTGGCAGTACAGATCCTGCATACCGGTTCTTATCATGAAGAAACGCCTACGATCCACAAGATGCTGGCGTATATCAAACTGCATAACCTGGAAGTTAGCGGCACCCATCATGAGCTGTATATTACAGATCCTTCCAAAACGCCGAAAGAAAAGTTAAGGACTATTTTAAGGTTGGATGTGAAGTCGAAATAGCTAAGGCATCAAAGTAGTGGCGGGAAAACCGGGGATCATGCTTAGCACTCAGCTATCAGCGCAGGGTGAATGGGCAACTGTTCACCTTTTTATTTATCGTCCGATCCTATACCCAGCAGTTCTATAGCCTGGGAGGCTGCGATCTGGCTGGCGTCTTTTTTATTAAAGGCTTTACCGGTGCAAATGAGTTCACCGTTCAGCATGGCGCCCACTGTGAAAATACGGCGGCCATTATCCATTTGTTCTTCTATCAGTTCAAACTCCAGCGTTTTGCCATTTTTGTTAGCCCAGCCATAGAGTTTGTTCTTGTGGTTCATTTCTACGGACTCCAGTGTTTCCAGATCGATGTATGGGACCAGGAGGCGTTTATGTACGAACTGTTTGGTCTGATTATATCCTTTATCCAGGTAAACGGCACCCACCAATGCTTCCAGGGTATTACCAAAGATCTGGCTGATCTTCAGGAAGCTGTTGTATTTATCATAGATGGTGAGTTTGCGCAGGCCCATTTTGATAGCGATATCATTGAGCTGTTGGCGGTTCACGATCTTTGAACGCATTTCTGTGAGGTAACCTTCTGTTTTGTAGGGGTATTTTTTGAAGAGATAGTCGCCGATTATTGCTCCCAATATGGCATCACCGAGGTACTCCAGTCGCTCGTTGCTTTCGAGAAATTTCTCTTTGCTGGAACGATGGCTCAAAGCCACTTCATATAAAGCCAGGTTACCAGGGTGAAACCCGAGTAAATTATACAGGTCTTTATACAGTTGCTTTTTCCCGTAGATGAGCTTATATAGAAATCCTGGAAGTATTTTCACACAATCAAGGAACAAATTTTTTGAAAATAACCGAGGCATTGTGTCCACCAAAACCGAAAGTATTGCTGAGGGCTGCTCTTACTTCGCGTTTTTGGGCAACATTGAAAGTAAAGTTCAACTTAGCATCCAGTTGGGGATCGTCCGTAAAGTGGTTAATGGTGGGAGGAACCAGGCCTTCAATAATACTCTTGATAATGGTAATAGACTCCACTGCTCCTGCTGCGCCCAATAAGTGGCCGGTCATGGATTTAGTGGAGCTGATATTCAGCTTATATGCTGCATCGCCAAATACCTGTTGTACTGCCTTCACTTCCGCAACGTCACCCAGGGGGGTGGAAGTTCCATGCACATTGATGTAATCAATGTCTTCAGGAGCCATTCCGGCGTCATTCAGTGCAGCTTTCATTACATTGAAAGCACCCAGCCCTTCCGGATGGGGTGCAGAAATGTGATGTGCGTCTGCAGTGGCACCACCTCCTGCTAATTCTGCATAGATCTTTGCACCGCGTGCCATAGCATGCTCATAACTTTCCAGTACAAGTGCGCCTGCACCTTCTCCCATTACAAAACCATCACGGTCCAGATCAAATGGCCTGGAAGCCGTTTTAGGATCATCGTTACGTTCACTCAATGCCTTCATGGCGTTAAATCCGCCAACACAGGGTTCATTGATGATGTTTTCAGATCCTCCGGTAATGATCACATCTGCTTTGCCCCATCTGATATGGTACATTGCATCAATAATAGCATTGGTAGAAGAAGCACATGCAGAAACCACGGAGAAGTTAGGCCCTCTGAAACCATGCCGGATGGATATATGCCCTGCGGCAATATCCAAAATAAGGCGGGTGATCAGAAAAGGACTGAACCGCGGGGTCCCGTCACCTGCAAAGAATTCCTTCAGCTCGTGGCTGAAGTTGATCATACCTCCAACACCCGTACCCCAAATCACCCCAACACGGTCTACATCAACGGAATTGCGATCGATCTTTGCATCGGCAATTGCCTCGTCGGCTGCAATAACTGCTGTTTGGGTGAAGGGATCCATCTTGCGCGCATCCTTCTTATCCATGAATTGAGTGGGATCGAAGTCCTTAAGCTCGCAGGCGAAGCGGGTCTTGAATTTGGCAGCGTCGAACTGCTTGATGAAGTCAGCGCCGGATACACCGTTCGCCAATCCCTGCCAAAAGGCATCTATGGAATTGCCGAGCGGTGTTAGCGCGCCTAAACCTGTAACGACTACTCGTCTTGGTTGCATTAAAACAGTTCTGATTAGTTGGATTATTTTACGTGTTCTTCCAGGTAAGCTACTGCCTGGCCAACAGTGGTGATAGTCTCTGCTTGTTCGTCAGGAATGGAGATATTGAATTCTTTTTCGAATTCCATGATCAGTTCTACAGTATCCAAAGAGTCAGCGCCTAAGTCGTTGGTAAAGCTGGCTTCAGGAGTTACCTCGGCCTCGTCAACGCCTAATTTGTCAATAATGATCTTTTTAACTCTTGATGCAATGTCTGACATAATTTTAAGTGTTTTTGGTTTAAAACTTGACTGCAAAAATATAATATTTATTGAATTGCCAAGACCATAGTCAAATTTTAACGGAGATTTTCCAATTTAGTATCACTGTCAAATCCTCACGAATGGCGCTTATGGCGGGATGCACGGTAGTTTAACGGGTTTCGATATACGCGAAATTCCTTATGTTATCTCCCCTTTTTGTGAACATTTACACCATTATATATTATATAACCGTCCTTTTATGGCACATAGGTGTTATGACATACAAGTTGACCATTCAAATATTTATTGCACCACTTAACCAGATTTAAAACCGGAACAGGGTCCGCTTGACGTCCAATTATTACATTTGTCCGGCCATGAAAGCGTAACTTGCAGGTAAGCGCAGGTGTCTACGTGGAAACTGATCAGAACAGGAAATCCAGCTAAACAATATATTTATTTAATCATGCGCAATAAGACCTTAAGAATCGTTCTATTAATCCTTATTCTGGCGGTAGCCGGCTTTTTCGTCTACAAAATGACCGCTAAGAGTGAACCCAGGGAATCCGCTGGACCATCCAAACCAGCAGCAGGTCGCGGTGCAGGAAGACCCATACTCGCAGATGCTTATGTAGTTAAACCCGTTCTGCTGGACCAGGCTATTGAAGCCAGCGGTACCCTTCAGAGTAATGAGGAAGTGGAGTTGAAACCGGAAATTACCGGCAGGATCACGAATATCTATTTTAAAGAAGGCACCACCGTTAGCAAAGGCGCCCTCCTTATTAAGATATATGACGGAGATATTGTTGCACAGATCCGTAAACTGGAATTACAGCGCGAATTGTCCAAAACCACCCTTGCCCGTCAGCAACAGCTGTTAAAGATCAATGGTATCAGCCAGCAGGATGTGGATGTTACCAGTAACCAGGTGAGTGCTTACGGTGCAGATATTGAATATAATAGGGCACAACTGCAGAAAACAGAGATCCGCGCTCCCTTTAGCGGAACGCTGGGTTTAAGGAATGTGAGTGAAGGCGCCATTGTGGGGCCAACTACCATTATGACCACCCTGCAACAGCTGAATCCTTTAAAGATAGATTTTGCCGCACCTGAAAAATACCGCAACTCCATCAACAAAGGGGAGCCGGTAACTTTCACCGTAACAGGTGATACACAAAAATATAAAGGCTCTATCTATGCCATCGATCCCAAGATCGACCTGGCCACCCGCAGCGTAATGATCCGTGCCCTGGTACCCAACCCAACCGGCAAACTGTTTCCCGGTTCTTTTGCTAAAACCTCCCTCCGTTTAAAAGATAATCCAAATGCGATCATGATCCCCTCACAGGCAGTGATCCCGGGTACCCGTAATAAAACGGTGATCGTGGCAGATAGCGGAAGGGCTAAAATAGTGGTCGTAGAAACCGGTTTCCGGAATGAAAGTAGTGTGGAAATATTAAGTGGATTGCAGATAGGCGATACAGTTATCACAAGTGGCATCCTTCAATTAAAACCCGGTTCTTCTCTTAAGTACAATAAGGTACAGTAGAACAACGCAAAATAATTAACATGAGCTTACCTTCTTTATCGCTCAAGCGGCCGGTACTGGCAATTGTGATGAACATCATTATTGTGATCTTCGGCCTTGTGGGTTATACTTTCCTGGGGGTGCGGGACTTCCCGGCCATTGACCCTCCGGTTGTGAATGTGCGTACTTCTTATGGTGGCGCCAACTCAGATATTATTGAAACACAGATCACGGAAACACTGGAGAAAGCCATCAATGGTGTTGCCGGGATCAAAAACATCTCTTCCCTCAGCAGCCAGGGTACCAGCAATATCACGGTGGAATTTGAACTGGGAGAAGACCTTGAAGCAGCAACGAACGATGTGCGGGATAAAGTGTCCCAGGCGCAACGGAACCTTCCGCCGGACCTGGAAGCACCACCTGTAGTGTCTAAAGCTGATGCCAATTCGGACAACATCATTTCCATGACGGTGCAGAGCAATACCCGTAATCAGCTGGAGATTACAGAATATGCTACCAACGTACTCCTGGAAAAATTACAAACGATCCCGGGGGTAAGCTCTATCCAGATCATGGGTGAAAAGAAATATGCCATGCGCATATGGATGGACCCTTCCCGTTTATCAGCATATGGCCTCACACCGGGAGATGTACAGAATGCCCTTACAAGAGAGAACGTGGAATTACCTTCCGGTAAAATTGCCGGTAACTCCACAGAATTAACTGTGCGAACCTTCGGACGGCTGGATACGGAAGAGGAATTCAATGCACTGATCATTAAGAATGTGAACGGCGCCGAAGTGAGGCTCCGGGATATAGGACAGGCTGTATTAGGACCGGAGAATGAAGAAACACAGCTCAAGGAATCCGGTATTCCACAGATCGCATTGGGATTAATACCACAACCAGGCGCCAACTATGTGGCCATTGCCAATGAATTCTACAAACGATACGAACATCTTAAAAAAGAAATACCAGACGATTTCAGTCTCAATATCGGGATAGATAATACAGCCTTCATTAAAAAGAGTATCCACGAAGTACAGGAAACACTCATCATTGCATTGGTGCTGGTGATCCTGATCGTATACCTCTTCTTCCGTGACTGGCTGATGGCTTTGCGGCCTATCCTGGATATCCCCGTATCATTGATCGGGGCATTCTTCATCATGTACATCTGCGGCTTCACCATCAACATCCTTACCCTGCTGGCCATTGTACTGGCAACGGGCCTGGTGGTGGACGACGGTATTGTGGTAACGGAGAACATCTATAAAAAGATAGAAGCCGGTTTGCCCCGTATGCGTGCAGCGAAAGAAGGATCTGAAGAGATCTTCTTTGCGGTAATTGCCACTTCCATCACACTGGCCTTCGTATTCCTGCCGATCATTTTCTTACAGGGTTTTGTGGGAAGCCTGTTCCGGGAATTCGGGATCGTGGTGGCCGGTGCGGTATTGATCTCTGCTTTTGTATCCTTAACGCTTACCCCCGTGCTCAACGTTAAGCTGGCACACAAAACACATAAACACTCCTGGTTCTACGAAAAAACAGAACCATTCTTCCGCTGGATGGAAACCAGCTATCAGAAATCGCTGACCGCATTCATGAAAATAAAAGCGATGGCGGTAGTGATCATCCTTATCTGCTTAGGCATGATCTACTGGTTGTTCAACACACTGCAATCAGAACTGGCGCCGATGGAAGACAGGAACTCTTTCCGTTTGTCCGTTACCGCGCCGGAAGGAACTTCTTACGATGCTATGGATAAATATGTGAACAGCCTGGTGCAGTTCCTGCTGGATTCCATTCCTGAAAAACAGATCATCCTTTCTGTAACAGCACCCGGTTTCTCCGGTGCAGGTTCTGTGAATACGGCCTTTATATTTGTGACCTTGCCGGAACCAAAAGACAGGAGCCGCTCTCAGAAGCAGATCGTGGAAATGGTGAACCGGAACATGTACAGGTTCCCGCAGGGAAGAGTATTTGCGATAGAACAACAAACCATCCAGGTAGGCCGCCGTGGCGGTTTGCCGGTATCATTCGTATTGCAGAATGTGAACTTTGATAAACTGGCATCTGTGATCCCGCGCTTCATGGATGAGGCCAACAGCAACCCCACTTTCCAAAGTGTGGATGTGGACCTTAAGTTCAATAAACCGGAATTACGCATCCAGATCAACCGTCCCAAAGCCAGTGAGCTGGGCGTTTCTGTGGAAGACATTTCCTCTACATTACAACTGGCACTCAGTAACCGGCGCTTTGGATATTTTATCCGCAACGGTAAACAATACCAGGTAATGGGCCAGGTGTTCCGGGACGACAGGGATGATCCGGTGGATCTGCAAAGCATTTATGTGCGGAATTCCCGTGGCGAACCCATTCAGCTGGATAACCTGGTTACCATCAGCGAAGAAACCAGCCCGCCGATCATCTATCACTTTAACCGGATGAAATCCGCTACCATTTCAGCAGGCCTTGCGCCAGGTAAAACTATCGGTGATGGTATCGCCGCCATGAATAGCATTTATGATAAGCTGGAAAAAGAAAAACTGATCGATGAATCCTTTGCAACAGCGCTGAGCGGTTCTTCACGGGATTATGCGGAAAGTGGTTCCAACACTATGTTTGCATTGGTACTGGCACTCATATTGATCTATCTTGTACTGGCCGCACAGTTCGAAAGCTGGGTGGATCCATTCATCATCATGTTAACGGTGCCGCTGGCCTTTGCGGGTGCATTGCTCTCGCTGTGGCTATTCGGGCAAACCTGGAATATCTTCTCCCAGATCGGTGTAATTATGCTGATAGGGTTAGTAACCAAAAACGGTATCCTCATCGTGGAATTTGCCAACCATATGCGGGATAGTGGTAAGGAAAAAGCAGCGTCTGCCATAGAAGGTTCCGTGATGCGTTTACGGCCCATCCTTATGACCAGCCTTGCGATGGCCCTGGGTGCATTGCCTATTGCCATGAGCCTTGGTGCCGCTGCAACCAGCCGTATTCCACTGGGTATCGTGATTGTGGGTGGTATTATGTTCTCGCTGGTACTCACCTTATATGTGATCCCGGCGATGTACACCTTCCTGAGCCGCAGAAAAAAGAATGTTGAATATGAAGAAGCGTTGTTGCAGGAAAATCCGGAAGCGGCTGCTGCAACAGCACATGCATAAGAATCATTAATCAATACGATGAAACTGATCAGAATATTTTTAGCCGGCATTTTTTCACTATTGCTTGTTACAGGCGCTAAAGCACAACAGGTGCTTACGCTGGAACAGGCCATAGACCTTGGCTTAAAGAACAACTTTGATATCCGCCTCGCTAAAAACGATGCTGCGGTTGCAGCCAACGATAATGCCTACGCCAACTTTGCGTTTGCACCCCGTGTGAATGGTACTGCATCTAAACTATGGACCAATACCGGTACCAAACAGGAGTTCGGGAATGGCAACAAACGGGATACCAGTGGTATCAAGAACCGGCAGTTCCAGGGAGCGGTGAACCTTAACTGGACCTTGTTTGACGGGCTTAAAATGTTTGCTACCCGCCAGCGTATCCAGGCGATTGAAATATTAGGTGAGATGGGGGTGAAGAACCAGGTAGAGAATACCATTGCTGCCATCATCAACAGCTATTATAACATTGCACAGCAGAAGCAACAGCTCCGTGCACTGGCAGAACAAATGAGCATCTCGGAAGAAAGGGTGAAATTGTCCGATGCAAAGTTCCAGACAGGGCTTGGGCCTAAAACAGACTGGTTGCAGGCAAAGGTGGATTACAATGCACAACGTGCTATGTGGCTCCGTCAGCAAACCACGATTGAGCAAAGTAAAGCTTCCCTCAACCAGTTACTGGCTATTGCAGATGAAAGTACTAATTACGATGTGCATGATACCATTCCGGTGAACCTCGCGCTGTCTTATGGTGAGATCCAGGAAAATATCCATCAGACCAATCCGCAGTTGCAGATGGCGAAACAGAACCTGGAGATCTCACGTATTGCTTTGAAGGAAGCTAAAGGAGATTTCTTCCCGGTGCTCTCTTTCAATTCTGCTTATAACTTTAACCAATCCAGGGCTAATGCTGCGGTGAACCAGTTCAGCCCTGTGTTTAATCAAAACAAGGTTTTTAACTACGGGTTTTCTGCCACGGTGCCCATCTTCAATGGACTGAACGTACACCGGCAGGTGAAGAATGCGAAACTGAATATTGAATACCAGCAGCTTGCTTTGGATAATCAGCAATCACAGGTAAACCTTTTCCTGAGAAATGCGTTTAAAGATTATGAGTATTATAAAATGTCGCTCACGCTGGAGGAAGAAAGTGTAGACCTTGCGAGGGAAAATGTGATGGTGGCGTTGGAGCGTTTCAGGCAGGGGGTATCTACTACACTGGAGTTAAAGGAAGCGCAGCAAAGTCTTGAACTGGCTGCTTATCGTTTGATCCAGGCGAGGTATAATACCAAGATCTCCGAAACAGAATTGATGCGTTTGAAAGGAACGCTCTTGAAATAATAAATACCTGCTTAAAAGAAGGGGCTGTTCCGTGAGGAATGGCCTTTTTCTTTTTATGAAATATTTGCTGAAAGCCTGCCGCGCAGCAGAGGGCGGAGATTTTTTGCTTTGAGGGAGAAGGAGATGCTTTTTTACTGAAAGCCTGCCGCGCAGCAGAGGGCGGAGTTTTTTTTGCTTTTATAGCTTCTGCTCAATAGCGAACAAACCGATGCAGTGAGTGACACAACGGCGGCTGAGTAAAGATCAATTGCTGACCCTAAAAAAATTATTGTTGTGTGGATGTATCCTTTGGTTTCAATCCCTGCTCCCGGAGATACCTGTCGTACGATTGTTTGATGAAGAGCATCAGGTCATAATCCGATGCATTGAGCAGGAATGCATAGCTGGGCCGGTGCGTAAGCATAAAGGAATCCAGCGCGGGGCTTTCCAATTTGGTGAGCCTGGCTACGAGTTCAGGATTATAGCGGTAGTCGATATGTTTCTCTTCTTCCCAGTATTGCAGCTGCTCCCCGAACTTCTCTTTCCGTTTACGGGCCTTGCTGGGTATCAGGTAACTCAATGCGGTGATAGGATTGGAAGGTAGTGTTTTGAGAACATCCAGGGCGCCGGGTCTTTTATATCCGAAGTATTTCTCATACTCATCCCGGATGGCCAGGGAATCCCTTTTATAGATCCGGCCACGCACATTCACCCCCTGCAATCCAAAGATCTGGCGTTTTAGTTCCACATTCTGGGTAGAGGAAATGCCGGTTGCAATGATGGAGGTCCTTACATAACTCAGCATGGAAAACTCAATGGTATCTCCCGGAAGGGCCTCAATATAATAACGGCCGGTTTCATTACTCACCGTACCTATCCTGGCCCTTTTATTCCAGATACTCACGGAAGGCAGCCCCACACGGGTATCACCATCCGTAACCATTCCGGTTAACCGCACCTGCGCGGCCGCCTCCTGTAAAGCGGGCACTATAAAAATTAAGAGTGCAACAGCGTATCTGAATAGAAAATACTTCATACTAATATTTCAAATTTAGCGTTCCAAGCTCAAATGAAACGTTAAAAATATGCGCAATCCTTTGCCTATTGCCGTTGGATTTGCATAATTTCGGTCATAATCATCCGAATATTGTGCCATGCCGAAAAAGATCTTATTTGCCACGCAACGTTACCAATACCTGAAAGCGCGCATTTTAGCGATCGCCCCGGCAGATTGGGAAGATGGTCATATCATTATCCGGGATTTCCCGGACGGGGAGCATTACCATCGTATAACCAGCAACGTTAGCGGTAAAGAAGTGGTGCTCATCGGAGGTACCATTGATGATAAGGAAACCCTCGAACTCTTCGACATTGCCAACGGTTGTATCCAAACAGGCGCTACCTGCCTGAACCTTGTGATCCCTTATTTTGGCTATTCCACCATGGAACGTGCCGTACAGCATGGGGAAATTGTAAAGGCCAAGAACCGTGCTATCCTTTTTTCAGCTTTGCCCACCACCCTCAATACCCGGGTAATAATGATAGACCTCCATGTGGATGGGATCTCCTATTACTTCGAAAGCAATGTTCGCCCGGTACACCTGTATGGCAAACTGCTGGTGAAGGAAGCTGCCCTGGAACTTGCGCAAGGTAAGCCTTTTGTGCTGGCCAGCACAGACGCAGGCCGGGCAAAATGGGTAGAATCCCTCGCGAATGACCTCCAGGTGACCGCCGCTTTTGTTTTCAAACGCCGTGTTTCAGGTGAAGAAACCCATATTACCGGCATCAGTGCCAATGTTGAAGGCAAGCTGGTGATCATCTATGATGATATGATCCGTACCGGCGGATCCCTGATCCAGGCTGCCCGGGCTTATAAAGATGCCGGTGCCCGGGAAATTGCCGTGATCACTACCCACGGCATCTTTGCCGGCAATGGCTTTGAAAAGATCCGTGACAGTGGCCTCGTTCAAAAGGTGGTTTGCACAGATACCCACCCTAATGCCCTGCAAATAACAGACCCGCTTTTGCGTGTACAGTCCGTGGCCCCGCTGATCCTTGATTATTTTCTGAGCATTCCGCAATAATTTTGTTCCATGTTTGATATACGCATTATTGAATACGGCAGCTGTGATTACCAGGCCATGGTATCACTGCGGGATAAGATACTCAGAGCTCCGCTAGGCCTCACTTTTTCTAATGAATACCTGCAACAGGAGATCTCCGATGTGCTGATAGGCGCCTTTGAAGAAGAAAAGCTGCTGGCCTGCTGCATCCTCACTCCTGTAAACGAAACAACGGTACAATTGCGCCAGATGGCCGTGGATGATAAGCTACAGGGTAAAGGCACTGGCAGTAAGGTGCTCCGGTTTGCGGAAGAAGAGGCAAAACGGAATGGGTTCCGGGAATTAATGATGCATGCGCGCAAAGAGGCAGCACCTTTTTATCGTAAGAACGGGTATGAAATAAGGGGAGAAGAATTTGAAGAAGTGGGCATTGCCCATTATGAAATGTTCAAACGGCTGTAATCTGAAAAGAGGGTTTGCATCAGGCGGCTGAAATTATCTTTGGCATCCTCGCTTTCAAAAGCACTGGTAGGTATGAGGAAAAAACTGCGCTTATCCCTGTACAGGAAAAAAAATGAATTTGTTTCCACGATCTGGGAGAAATTCTTCCAGGACAAGGACCTTTCCCCCGGGCCGGTAGAAATGGCCATGCCCTCCTCGTTATAACGCAAACGGATACTGTCCTTAAAAGTAGCGGCTTTATTATAGGTAGATACGGGTAACAAATACCAGAATGCCCATCCCAGGATCACCATCATAGCAGAAATGCCCAGCAGTGCATTAAAGTTTACCACATGAAACAGGTATCCTGTTACTGTGGCCACCAATAAAATAATAAGAGTGTTACGAAATACTTTTATCTCGCCACGCCGGAGAAAGTGGAAGCGTAATGCATTTATAACCTCTTCCCTATTGTACGTAAACTGAAGGAAATGCATTCATCGAACTTACGAAATTATTTTGATGCAGTCAAAGACATTGGTGCATCCAGATCGTCGCAAGTGGAAACGGGTGCATTCTTCCGATTTACGGCGGAAGTGGTGATACGCTTGTCTGTCAGGTCTTCTTCATTCAGACCGGGGAAATTCTTTTTGATGAATTTCAGATACTGCTGCAATACTTTAGGATCAACCTTGAAAGGAGCTACCGGCGCGTCTATATTATCGCCTTTTATGGAGGAGCTGTTATTTACGCGTGTTTCATTCTGCAAATACCATTTGTAGAGGTCTACCATGGCCTTTTGCATTTCAGTATCATCTACCTTTTCTACTTTGGAAGATTGGGGCAGGGTCCATATGAACTCTTCCAATCTGTTTGTATTGGTGGTAGTTTTGGCTTTTGCACCTTTATCGGTTTTCTCGCCGTTATTGTCATTCTTATCGCCGGGATGGGCGATCGCTGCAGTGGCAGTTACTGTTCCCAGCACCAGCAAAAACAACAGCTGTTTCATAAGGTAATTTTTAATGACCTAAAAATACTAAATAAATAACATAAAATACTCCCCGGGGGCTAAATACGCACTTCTACGGGACAAACTGCGGTTTTCACGGTATAAACAGCCTCGGAGTACAAATAAAAGACGACCCGGGTGATAAAAAGTTGCAAACCGGCCCGATCTTTTTTTAAAATATACCCCTGGCCAGGGATTAGCCCCTAAAACGCTGGTCCCCTTATATATATTACATAGCCGGGTAAGCCGGAATTTGAATAATTTTACAGACCATGAATGCATATATTAATTGGAGTGGCGGCAAAGATGCTTCTTTCGCCCTCTGGCAATTGCAACAACAGCCTGATTACCACATCCGGTATCTCTTCACTACACTCAGTGAAGCCTTCCAACGTGTTTCCATGCATGGGGTAAGAGAAGTGCTGCTGGATGAACAAGCCCGCCAGACGGGTATTCCCTTAAAAAAGGCCTATTTGCCGGAAAATGCTTCCATGGAAGACTATAACCGGATAATGAGTACACAACTGGCTGAATTACAGGCAGAAGGAATCAGTCATGCTGTTTTCGGAGACATTTTCCTGGAGGACCTGCGTGCTTACCGGGAAACACAATTGGCGCAGATAGGTATGGAAGGGGTGTTCCCCCTTTGGAAAAAAAACAGTACCCAACTGGTAAAAGATTTCATTACGGCAGGCTTTAAAGCCATTATTGTTTGTGTGAATGCCAAATATCTCCCGGCATCTTTTGCAGGCCGGATCATTGACGAAGCCTTCCTCGCCGATCTCCCAGCAGAGGTTGATCCTTGCGGAGAGAACGGCGAGTTCCACAGTTTTGTGTTTGACGGCCCCCTCTTTTCTACACCTGTGGCTTTTACAGTAGGTGAAACGGTAGAAAGAGTGTACTCCCCTGTTCGTGCCGGGGAAGGTAATTGCTATAAAGATGATGGTGAAAACTGTTTTCAAAAAGAAACGATTGATTGGGACACCCGTTTCTATTTCTGCGATCTGCTGCCTGCCTGAGGTTCTTAAGTTAGGTTGTTGATTCTTTGGGACTAAAACACTCCATTCCTGCACCCGTAAGAAAAACAAAAGCAATGGATGAATCCATTGCTTTCGAGAGTCATTTACTTTGCAAGAAGATTCTCGCGGTGTAGGAATATTTGGTTTTTCATAGGACAGTAACCATATAAAAATTAATACTTTAACAAATATAAAATAATTTGAATAAATAGGGAAAACTCTTTTCTAATATTCAAAATCGTCAAAATAAGCGCCGCAAAATGAAAATAAACAAAATAAAAGGCGCTTTTTTGAAGGAAATCGAATAAAAATTTACCCCGGGGGCAAAATCGGTTTTGCAAGGTTCAATACGGGAGGAAGGATTTGTTAACAAAAAAGGGGGCTTTTTGCCAAAACAAGCGCCTTTATATGGCATATTTAACAAATGGGAAAACTACTGTTAACATTTCAGCCATTGGGATGATCCTATCTTTGCAAAAGATGCTACATGGTCATGTAGTATTATCGGGATAATTTCTTTTGTTGCCGGTAGAATTTTCAAAACGCATTCTACTTTACTACTACAAGATGTTATCAATTGCATCTTTCATCTCATTTCAATTATGAAGATGCAGGTTTGTTTAAATCATTTCATATTGCTTTCAGCGCAGTATTGATAAGCTACCCTCTAAGGCGCAATCCCTTTCCTGGTATACGTTTCAGCGCACCTTATTTTATCCTCCATTTAAGTATACATTTATTATCTGCTTCACAATTGATCTGTAGTACATTCTGATCAGTGCATCTTTTTTGCAGTTAATGTATTGTTTTTTGCAAATCCTTCGTAAAGATCATTGAGAGAGGCTTCGGCTGAAACCCTTTGTGGGAAAGGGGGGAAAAGAAAAAGGGCACTTAGAAAAGTGCCCTCAATTTGTTACTATCCTATGAAAACCCTATTTGTATACAAAGGTATATCTATGTTAACTTTATTTGAAATTTTTACCTTCGAATAACAAATAATTAACAAACCATTTGCTGCGTACGATCCACACAAACTCAACACCAAAGCCACTTTCGAAGGGTACTATCAAAATACTTTTTTTGCTTTACTTGTTAAACATTCCTAAACAATTGCCTAAACAATTGTAAGGTCAGATCAGCTACAACCCATGCTGTTCCCGCAATTCAGGCATTTGTAACAAGTGCCTGAACGCACAGTGATGTGCCCGCATGTGCTGCAGGCAGGTGCATCACTTTGCATACTGCGCATGTATTCCTGTGTGCTGCTCTCTCCGCTCGCAGCGGCTACAGGCTGAGGTTTCGGAGATTTTTGCCCTGAGGTATTACTTGCTGCACCAACAATTCTCATATTGGATAATTCAGGTTTCACAACGGGTTCATCCCAATCATCTTCTCCTGTATTGCCTGGTGCATCGAGTATGTGTACAAGATCAGTTCGGCCAAGGTATTCATAACCCAGCACCCTGAAAATATAATCGATCAATGAAGTGGAAGAGCGGATGTTTGGATGATCAACCATACCGGCAGGCTCAAAGCGGGTAAATACGAACTTATCTACAAACTCTTCCAGTGGCACACCATATTGCAAACCAACGGATACCGCAATGGCAAAGCAGTTCATCAGGCTGCGTAAAGTGGATCCTTCTTTTGCCAGATCAATGAAGATCTCTCCCAATGTTCCGTCGTTGTATTCGCCTGTGCGCAGGAAAATAGGTTGGCCTCCTACCTTTGCTTTCTGCGTAAATCCGCGGCGTTTGGCAGGTAATGTTTTTCTTTCTACGATCCTGGACAATGCCCGTTTCAGTGAGGTATCCGAACTAGCGATCATGCGCTTATTCAATTCCTCCAGCAATTCATCGATCGTGAGCTGATCCATATCTATGATCTGCCCGCCACCTTCTGCTGTGGTTTCTGTTGCTTCTGCTGATTTCTTCCTCTTATCTCCTTTTGTATTGAGTGGCTGGCTCAGTTTAGAGCCATCCCTGTATAAAGCACAGGCCTTAAGCCCTAATTCCCAGCTGAGCTTATAGGCATCTGCGATCTCTTCTACCGTTGCCTCGTTGGGCAGGTTGATGGTTTTGGAAATGGCACCGGAAATGAACGGTTGCGTAGCCGCCATCATACGGATGTGGCCATGTGGATGTATATAACGCTCTCCTTTTTTGCCACATTTATTAGCGCAGTCAAAAACAGGAAGATCTGCCTCTTTCAGATAGGGCGCCCCTTCTACAGTCATGGTGCCACATACATAATCATTGGCAGCTTCAATTTGCTCATCTGTGAATCCCAGTTCATGTAACAGGCTGAATTCCATGTTATAGAATTGCTCCGGTGTGAAACCAAGTCTTTGCAGGCATTCCTCACCCAGCGTATATACATTGAACACAAAGGCTACATCAAATGAGGAAGCCACAGCCGCGTCCAGCTTCCGGATCTCTTCTGCAATAAATCCTTTCTCGCTCAGTGTTTGCGGATTGATGTAAGGCGCCCCCGCAAAACTGCCTGTGCCCTTCGCATAATCCACAATGGCCTTGATCTCATGCTCTTTATACCGGAGATTGCGTAATGCGGTTGGAATAGATTGATTAATGATCTTGAAGTACCCGCCGCCGGATAATTTTTTAAACTTAACGAGCGCAAAATCAGGTTCTACGCCGGTTGTGTCGCAATCCATTACCAGCCCTATTGTTCCGGTTGGTGCAATCACGGTGGATTGTGCATTGCGGTACCCATATTTTTCACCTAACTGCACTGCATCATCCCAGGCTTTTGTAGCTGCCTTCAGTAAATTATCAGGGCAATATTTAGCATTGATCCCTAATGGTTTGATCTCCAGCCCTTCGTAAGCATCCGCCGCATCATAGGCTGCTGCCCGGTGGTTACGCATCACGCGCAGCATCTCTGTTTTGTTCTCTTCGTATTTAGGGAAAGCACCCAGGTGACTGGCCATTTCCGCTGAAGTTTTATAAGATACGCCGGTCATGATAGCTGTAATGGCACCGGCAATTCCGCGCGCCTCTTCGCTGTCGTATGCAATACCGCTTACCATGAGCATGGAACCCAGGTTGGCATATCCCAGCCCGAGTGTTCTGTACTCGTAGCTGAGCTGGGCCACTTCTTTGGAAGGGAATTGTGCCATCAGTACGGAGATCTCCAGTACTACAGTCCACAACCGAACGGTGTATTCAAAGCCCTGTACATCAAACTGGTTACTGGCCTCATCAAAGAAACGGCGCAGGTTCACGGAGGCCAGGTTACAGGCTGTATTGTCCAGGAACATGTATTCAGAGCAGGGATTGGAAGCATTAATGCGACCACCTTCCGGACAGGTATGCCATTCATTGATAGTGGTATCATATTGTGTTCCCGGATCTGCACAACGCCAGGCCGCATAAGCGATCTGGTTCCAGAGGTCCGCCGCTTTTACTGTTTTAATGGTTTTGCCATTCATGCGGGCCTTTAATTCCCAATCCGCATCTGCTTCCAGCGCATGGAAAAAGCTGTTGGGGATCCGCACGGAGTTATTGGAGTTCTGGCCGGAAACTGTTTTATATGCATCTCCTTCATAATCAGAGGAATACCCTGCGGCAATGAGTGCGGCCACTTTCTTTTCTTCTTCCACCTTCCAGTTCACGAATTCCAGGATCTCGGGATGATCCAGGTCCAGGCAGACCATTTTTGCTGCCCGGCGGGTGGTGCCACCAGATTTAATGGCGCCTGCCGCTCTGTCTCCTATCTTGAGGAAACTCATCAATCCGCTGGAGGTACCACCACCGCTCAGTTTTTCTCCGTCGCCACGTACATGGGAGAAATTGGTACCCACCCCGGAGCCATATTTAAAAATGCGGGCTTCCCTTACCCAGAGGTCCATGATCCCCCCGTCATTTACAAGATCATCACTTACACTGAGGATGAAACATGCATGGGGCTGGGGTCTTTCATATGCTGAGGTAGATCTTTCCAGTTTATTGGTACGGGGGTCCACAAAATAATGTCCCTGGGGCTTGCCTTTGATCCCATAGCTTTCATGCAGCCCGGTATTAAACCACTGCGGGGAATTAGGTACACAGGCCTGGTTAAGCATGCAGTAGGCCAGTTCTTCATAAAAGACGGAGGCATCCTGCGGGGAAGCAAAATAGCCATACCTTTCACCCCATGCACGCCAGCAATTGGTCATTCTGTGTACCACCTGTTTCACAGAGGTTTCCCGGCCAAGGGAACCATCGGGCTGGGGAACACCTGCTTTCCGGAAATATTTCTGCGCAAGGATATCAGTAGCTATCTGCGACCATCCTTTGGGAACTTCCACATTATTCATTTCAAAAACCACATCCCCGCCGGGGTTGCGGATTACAGAGGAGCGATATTCATACTCGAACTGATCATAGGGGCTAATACCCTGCTGGGTAAAGTGACGGGTGAATCTAAGGCCACCAGCCTTATTATCTTGATTTTTCATATGCCCTAGAATATTTACAGGATTAAGCAAATCGGTTTATAACTCTCTATCTACGCGGGATTACTAAAATAATTTTTAAAACCTTTCTACGCTTATTATTCTTATCCACAGGCTGTGCATAAGCAAAAAGACCGGGCCGATTAACAATCAGGGGGCAAAACGGGGAACTTGGCACTCTTTTGGTGCTATTTCAGTTGTAAAATCAATACTATGCATACTTATTTAACTATGTGCCTTATTAGAAAATAATTTATACATTTGCCACAACCGGAACAATGCAATATTAATGTATAAAAAAATATACAATTCCTTTATTGAAAGAAAGGCAAAAGGTACAAAGTCATTCGCAGTTCTGATTGATCCCGATAAGGTAACCCCTGCCGGTATTGCTGATCTGACTGCCAAATGCACTGAGGCGAAGGTTGATTATATATTTTTAGGCGGAAGTCTTGTGATCACTAACCATCTCGATGAGGTGGTGCAGCAGATCAAGGCTACCTGCTCTATTCCGGTTATCCTGTTCCCGGGTAGCCCTTCGCAGGTTTCACGATATGCAGACGCATTGCTTTACCTTTCCGTGATCTCCGGCCGTAATCCCGAATTACTCATTGGCCAGCACGTGGTTTCCGCTGCGGCAGTGAAAAAAAGTGCCCTGGAAGTGATCTCTACCGGTTACCTGGTCATTGACGGAGGTGCCCCTACCACCGTTTCCTACATTAGTAATACTACCCCCATTCCTGCGGATAAAGATGATATCGCTATGGTTACTGCCATGGCCGGCGACATGCTGGGCATGAAGGTGATCTATATGGATGCCGGCAGCGGCGCCCGTAAACCTATTACGGAAAGCATGATCCACAGAGTTGCCAGCCAGGTGGACATTCCGGTTATTGTTGGTGGCGGTATCCGCGATGCGGAAAAAGCCTACCGCAATTGTAAGGCCGGTGCAGATATTATTGTTGTTGGTAATGCCATTGAAAAAGACTTTTCCCTTATCAAGGAAATTGCTGATGCCGTACATCAGGCTCCGGTGAATGTTAATCGCTAAGTAGCTCTTATCCTGTGGGTTCCATTCTGCGGGATAAAAATCCGCACATCAAAAATTATTTACGGGAAATGCAAAAATGTATAAAATCTTCAACGAGGTTGTATATCTTAGCATCTGAATTATAGAGCTATCTATTTTTATTTTAAGTATTTAAACCAACCAGGAAGAATCCCTCGATATACCGTGAAGTAAGTCCGTGTGTTTTATGGTTCCGTTTCATTCCCTTGTATTGCTGCCTGGATGGTGACTATGTCTCCATGTCTGTTACCATAGGTAACAGCGAAACAACATTCGTAAATCTGGCCCGAAATGGCCTTTTTTCATAAGCATAATTTAGCGGGCTGTTCTTTCCAGGACAGCCCTTCTTTATAAAAAGAAAAGCAGTATGCGGGGGCATACTGCTTCTTTATTATTGAACGATGTTCTTATAAGCTCATCATTTCTTTAAACTTCACTGCCTGGCGGCGGCTCACTTCTATTTTTTCCCCTCCGCGCATTTCCAGCAGCAGGCCTCCGTTGAAGTATGTATCGATCCTTTCTATCATTCGCAGGTTCACGATGTGTTTGCGGTTAGCCCGGAAGAACACCCTTTCGTCCAGCCTTTCTTCGAGTGCGTTGAGTGATTTGAGGATGAGGGGTTTATTCGTTTCAAAATATACCCTCGCATAGTTACCCACGCTCTCAAAGAGGCGGATCTCCTGGAGCTTTACAAACCAGCAACGGTCTCCATCCTTTACAAATACCTGGTCACTTTCTCCCAGGATATTCCGGATACCGGAAGCGGCCGCCAGTCTTTCCTTTTCATCCACCTGGTGCAGTTTGTGAATGGCATCTGCCAGCCGCTTAGGTTCTATGGGCTTCAGCAAATAGTCCAGGGCATTGTATTCGAATGCCTTGAGGGCATATTCGTCATATGCCGTGGTAAATATTACCTGGGGCGTTCTTTCCAGCTCCGCCAGGAGGTCAAATCCGGTTTTATCCGGCATCTGGATGTCCAGGAATAAAAGGTCAGGCCTCAGCGTTTCTATCTTTTCCATCCCGTCTTTTGCATTCACCGCCTCTCCTACTACCACTATTTCCGGGTGATCCGCCAGGAGTTTCTTTAGTTCGCTCCGGGCCAGCCTTTCATCGTCTATGATCAATGCTTTTTTCATACTACTGTTTGCATTTTTGGTTGATGATCCTGCGTCCATGACATACAGGACGCATCTTTTTATAACAACGGCATCAGCACTTTTGCTTCAACAGTTGCTTTATCAAGGTTATAGATTTCAAATGAGGCACGTCTGCCGAACAGCAAACCCAGCCGTTGGCGGGTGCTGGCCAGGCCAAATCCGTTGCCGTTCAGGTTTTCTATGATCTGCCCGGTATTCCGGATGGTGATCTCATGCTGCATATCGTGCACATGGGAACCTATCAGGATCAGGCCGCCGTTCACTTCCCGGGAAATTCCATGTTTGATGGCGTTTTCTACAAGGGTTTGCAGCATCAGCGGCGGTATGGGTAACTCCAACGTTTCCGGGTCTATATCATATTGCACTTTAAGTCTTTCCTCAAAACGGATATTTTCTAATGCAAGATAATCTTTTACGATGCTCAATTCGTTTTCCATGCTCACAGTTTCTGCTTTATCCGCCTGCATGGAATTGCGCAGGATATTGCTTAATTCCGTGATGGCAGTACGTGCCCGGCGGGGGTTTTCATCTACCAGTGCCCTGATACTGTTGAGGGCATTGAAGATAAAATGCGGGTTCAGCTGCGATTTGATGGTCTTAAGCTCCAGGGTTCGCACAGTGGCCTCCAGCTTTAATTGCCCCAGTTGGGAATTCCGGCTCTCCTCCACATAATGCCACATGAAATAGATCACAGCCCACAGTGCCAGGAAAACCGTTTGCTGAAAGATCACCTTCAGCCAGTAATTATTAAAATCGAACTCCAGGTGGCTGGGATTGATCAGCCAGGCCAGGCAGGTCAGTAAAAAGGAGTCCAGCGCAGCACATACCAGGATACCAAAGAAAAAGTAGATGGCTACGTTCTCAAATGGTTTTTCTATCCATTTAAATTTGACGATAATTGCCCGAAAAGCGTGTGTGATAAGAATACCCAGTACCACCACCTCTAAAACGTGGATTAACATGGAGGTACCCAGGAAGTCGAAGAAGTAACCGAAGAAAAAGTAAAGAAAGGCATAAGCTCCCCACCCCAGAATCTGACACCACCAATATTTTGACAAGCGTTTAAACATCCCTGAAAAGTTAGCAAAGTCTTTCGATTAAATAAAACCTCGCGTGTCATCCAAAAGTAGTACCTGCGCCCATGGGTCTAAAAGTAATTTTTATCAATGGTGGAATAGGCATTTAAATGGGAACCCTTAAATAACTTAAAAACTTGTATTTTTGGGGCTTAAACCCTAATGCTGATATGGAAATTACGGCCGGTCAATTACTAAGCCAGATCGAATACCCTTCTGATCTGCGAAAATTGAGCAAGGAGCAGCTTCACCAGGTGTGTGACGAGCTGCGCCAGTTCATTATTGACGTGGTGAGCGTACATGGCGGACACTTTGGTGCCAGCCTGGGTGTGGTTGAGTTAACTGTTGCCCTTCACTACATTTTTAACACCCCCTATGACCAACTGGTTTGGGACGTAGGCCACCAGGCATACGGGCATAAGATCCTCACAGGCAGAAAGAGCGTTTTCCATACTAACCGTAAATACAAAGGCATCAGCGGTTTTCCGAACCGTGGAGAGAGTGAATATGACACTTTCGGGGTAGGCCACTCCAGTACTTCCATCGGTGCGGCATTGGGTATGGCCATTGCTTCCAAGAACAAAGGAGAACTGGACCGCCAGCATATTGCCGTAATTGGTGATGGTGCCATGACTGCCGGGATGGCTTTTGAAGCCCTCAACCACGCAGGGGTATCCAATGCAAACCTGCTGATCATCCTGAACGATAACTGCATGTCCATAGACCCTAACGTAGGGGCTTTGAAAGAATATCTCACAGACATCACCACCTCACATACTTATAACAAGTTCCGGGATGATGTATGGAACCTGCTCGGTAAATTGCCAGTGGGCAAAAAATTCACGCGGGACATGGCCTCCAAACTGGAAGCCAGCGTTAAAGGCATGGTGTCCAAATCCAGTAATCTCTTCGAAAGCCTGAACCTGCGCTATTTTGGCGCAATAGACGGACATAATATCACCAAACTGGTGGATACCCTGCAGGACCTGCGCGATATTCCCGGTCCCAAACTGCTGCATATTGTTACCACAAAAGGTAAAGGTTATGCACTGGCGGAAAAAGACCAAACCAAATGGCATGCACCCGGTTTGTTCGACAAGATCACAGGCGAGATCTTTAAGAAAACTATCGATACGCCGCAACCACCCAAATACCAGGATGTTTTTGGCCATACCATTATTGAACTGGCCGAACTCAATAATACCATTATGGGCATCACCCCCGCCATGCCTTCCGGATCTTCCCTCAAACTGATGATGGAAAAGATGCCGGACCGCGCCATTGACGTGGGAATTTGCGAACAACATGCCGTAACCCTCTCCGCAGGCCTTGCCACACAGGGAATGACGGTGTTCTGCAATATCTATTCTTCCTTTATGCAAAGGGCATATGACCAGGTGGTACATGATGTGGCCATCCAGAACCTGCCCGTAATACTCTGCCTGGACCGTGCAGGTCTTGTTGGTGACGATGGCGCCACCCATCATGGAGCATATGATATCTCCTACATGCGCTCCATTCCCAATATGATCGTGAGCGCGCCGATGAATGAAGAAGAGTTACGGAACCTGATGTATACCGCTCAGTTGCCTACAAATAGATCACCTTTTGTGATCCGCTATCCGCGTGGAGAAGGTGTAATGGCTGATTGGCGCAAACCTTTCACAGAGATCCGTATCGGTACCGGCCGTAAGATCCAGGATGGCCGTGATGTTGCGATCCTCTCTCTGGGCCACCCCGGTAATTTTGTGACAGAGGCCATGAAAGAACTGATGACGGACGGACTGCAGCCCGCACATTACGATATGCGTTTTGTAAAACCACTGGATACAGCAATGCTGCACGATATCTTCCAGCGTTATGATAAGGTGATCACTGTAGAAGATGGTTGCCTGCAGGGTGGGTTCGGCAGTGCCGTAATTGAATTCATGGTAGATAACGATTACAAAGCTGAAGTAAAACGTTTGGGTATTCCCGACCGTCTTGTAGAGCATGGCAAACCAGTGGAATTGCAAAGGGAATGTGGTTATGATGCTATCGGCATTGCGAACACCGTTCGTGAAATGCTCAAAAGTAAAATTACTGTTCACGCCAGCTGATAAAGGCTCTGCGGCCATCGGAATACCGGTGGCCGTTTTCCATCATGAAGGACCTGTATATACAATTACGTATTACCGCTATTATACCGGAAACCCCGGATACTTTCACTTACCGGTTTGAAGCAGTTGATGGCAAACCTGTTCTTTACCAGGCAGGCCAGTTCCTCACGTTCCTGGTCACACTGCATGGCAGGGAGATCCGCCGTTCCTATTCTTTGAGCTCCACACCCGGCATTGATCCTCATCCCGCTGTAACCATTAAAAGGGTCACGAATGGTGAGGTATCCCGTCATATCATCCGGCATTGGCAGGTTGGCGATATCGTAACTTCCTTATTACCTTCCGGCCGTTTTACCCTGGAAAGTATGCCGGACATCAAACGCGACCTCTTCCTCATAGCTGCCGGCAGTGGTATCACCCCTCTTTTCTCCATTTTGAAACATGCCCTGAAATCGGAGACGGCTGCTCATATCACCCTGATCTATAGTACCCGCAATAGTGCCAATACCATTTTCTATCAGCAGATCCTGGCCTTGCAACAACAGTATCCGGAACGCCTGACCATTTTATGGCTGTTCAGCGATCCTGAAGAGGCAACCGGGATGTTCCGCCGGATGAGTAACAGCCTGCTGGAAATGATAGCCCCCAAACATCTGAAATACGATCCCGAACTGGCACAGTTCTTCCTTTGCGGCCCTGCAGAATATATGCGCATGGTACAGTTCACCCTGGTGTTCCTGGGTTTTAACCCAGCACACATTCATAAGGAGAACTTTGTGGTGAACACAGAAGCAAAAATTGCCCGTATTCAAATACCCCAGGATACCAGTATCAAGCAGGTGTTACTTAACATGAAAGGGAAGGAACAGATATTGGAAGTGCCTGGAAATGAGAGCATACTGCATGCTGCTTTACGGCAGGATGTGCATCTGCCTTATAGTTGCAAGGGAGGTGTTTGTGGCTCCTGCATTGCAAAATGTACCGGAGGTAAGGTATGGATGTCTGTGAATGAAGTACTTACAGATAAAGAACTGGCACAGGGCTTAATCCTCACCTGCACAGGTTACGCACAAAGCGACCAGGTAACATTGGAATGGTAGAAATTGGCCAGTCCGCCAAATTTCCATAAATTGATTTCAAATTAACGCGATGAGCTATACTGCTTTAAAAGCAGCAAGTCTTTATCTCCTCCTTGGATTGGTGTGGATAAGCTGTTATAGCTGGATTTGGCTTTCTCTCGCAGCACGGTTCCCCGTAGTTAACCCCGCTTTGCTCCAGTATTTGTTGCATGCGTTCTTTATTGCCGGCTCGGCCATTTTTATTTACGTGCTCGTTAGAAAGGACTTCAGAAAGAACATTAATCATTCAGAACAGTACCGGCAGTTGTTCTATGAACATCCGGTGCCCATGTGGATCTATGAGTGGAAGACCTTGCGATTCCTGGCAGTGAACAATGCTGCTATTCAGAAATATGGATACAGCCGCGAAGAATTTCGGCGGATGAGCATCCTGGATATCCGCGATCCGTCTACCATTCCACAGATCCTGGAAGATGTAAAAAAAACGATCCAACATGTTGCTTACCGCGGCATCTGGCAGCATAGGAAAAAGAACCGGGAAATATTTGCCGTAGAGATCTATTCACATAGTACAAAGTATAGAGGACGGGATGCACGTATTGTTATGGCAATTGATGTGGATGCCGAAATCAGATCAACTATTATGGCCAAAGACATTGGAACACGGTATGAATTATTGGCCCAGGTGACCCAGGATTATATTTATTACTGGGACATCGCCACCAACCATGTGACACGCAATCACGGGCCGGCTTCCCTGTTTGGATATAAGGAAGAAGATATCCTCAATAACGGAGACTGGTGGAAGGAGAATGTACATCCGGATGATATCGGTAAAGTAATGACTTCCGTTGAACAGGCCATGCGCAATGGCGATATCAACTGGGAGGAGGAATACCGTTTCCGTTGTGCGAATGGCCAGTACAAGTATGTGAATGACCGCGGTTACATTATCTATAATGATCAGAAACAACCGGTACGGATGATCGGTGCGGTACAGGATATTGATGACAACACCCGCCAGAAACATGAGATAGAGCTACTGTCTATGGTAGCCAGTAAAACCATCAATTCCGTATTGATCACTAATGCGGCCGGTGAAATTGAATGGGTGAATGAAGGGTTTGTTGCACAAACGGGATACTCTTTAATAGAATCTCTCGGAAGACGGCCCCGGGAGCTGCTGAGCGGCCCTGCTTCCAATGAAGATACATTGCAGGAGATAGATTTAAAAATGGCCAGCAAAAAACCTTTCTCTGAAGAATATGTGAACTATAAAAAGAATGGGGAAGCTTATTGGGTAAAAATGGATGTTACCCCCATCCTTCAGGAAGACGGGAATGTTTTTAAATTCGTATCTATCCAAACGGATATTACGGAACGCAAAAAGTTTGTGAACCAGCTACAGCATCAAAATGAATTATTGCAGGAAATAGCCCGCATCAATTCACATGATATCAGGAAGCCGGTTGCTTCTATATTGGGCATTGTTTCCGTGATGGACCTGGATAAGAACGAACCTGCCCTCAACAGCCGTTTATTACAGATGTTACAGGAAAGTACAAAAGAGCTGGATGCTATGTTGTTCAAGATCCAGGATAACCTGAAAAAGATAAATGACTAAGCCTATTTGAAAGATTCAAACTGATGGAACTCCCCTTTTAATTCGTTGTGTAGTTTGTGAAAAACCTGCATACGGTCCTGCATGGTATTGAAGTCTTCAATCGGCCTGTCCTGATGGATGAAGGCAGGATTGTTGTTACCCATGCTTTTTGCCGATTGTTTGAGATCGTGACACATTTCGTCTGCAACTTCCAGCTGGCGGATAAACTGGTTTTGGAAGTGCTCGATTCCCGCCATTCTTTCCGGGTTTGCCTGGAGTGGAACTATTTCTTCCAACCTGCTGCGCATGGAACGTATGTTGTTCCTGACTTCATCAACTTCTCCTCTCCAGGTGAGGAGCTGTGCCTGCAGGTCTGATGTCTGTGTTGGTACTTCCATGATATATTGATTTAATTGAAATAAACATATCGATTTCCCTTTCACTTCTAATTTACGACACTTTTCCCTTTCAAAGCACAAACATCCGGGGATTTTATTCACCGGATGTTTGTTGTTTTTATCAGGCAACCATGGGTACATCCATTAACAAAAATGAAGCATCTTCCTGCACACTGATGTCCAGTTTATCATAATCTGAAACTGCTATGGCATCGCGGCTGTCCAGTATTTCATCTCCAACTTTCAGCTTCCCGCTGAGCACTAAAAGATAAGCGCCATTGCCATTTAATTTAGGACTATAAGTAAGGGTTTGACCTTTATCGAACTGCCCGAGAGAGAACCATGCATCCTGGTTGATCAGGAGTGTTTCTTCACTCTCTTCCGGCGCTACCACTACCTGCAGTTTATTATGCCGGTTAGCGGGATCAAATGTTTTCTGATCGTAGCGTGGTTGAATATCTTTTACCTTAGGGAACAACCATATCTGCAGGAATTTAACGGTTTCTGTTTTGGAAGCGTTAAACTCTGAGTGTTGTATACCAGTACCGGCGCTCATGATCTGCACATCATGCTGATTGATGATCTTATGCCTGCCCGTGTTGTCTTTATGTTCTAACGCACCGGATAAAGGAATACTTACTATTTCCATATTATCGTGGGGATGTGCGCCGAAGCCCATGCCGCCTTTTACAGTATCATCGTTCAGCACGCGTAATGCGCCGAAATGAATTCGTTCGGGGTTGTAATAACCTGCAAAGCTGAAGGTGTGATACGACTGCAACCATCCGTGATCTGCGAATCCGCGGGTATTTCCGCGGTGAATAACTGTTTTCATATTTAAATCCTCCTGTTTGTTTTTCTATTGCAAAGATCCTTCAAACAAGCGCTTTTATCAATGGACGAATTCGACAAAAGCATGCACTATTCCTTACAAGAACAAAGGCCGGCAGCATTGCTTTCCGGCCTTTGAAATATTTGTATGCGAGCGTGTTTACACCAGCTTTGCATCCATGGTGATCTTTGTGTTGAGCAGTTTGGAGATAGGGCAATTCTCTTCTGCATCTTTTGCATACTCCGCAAACTTTTCAGCATCCAAACCAGGTACGCTGGCAGTTACTTCCAGGTGGCTGTTTGTGATAGCGCCATTCTCAAAAGTGATGGTAGCTTTTGTATCAATGTTACCGGGAGTTAATCCTGCAGCAGAAATAACAAAGCTCAGTTTCATGGTAAAGCAACCTGCGTGTGCGGCAGCAACCAGTTCTTCAGGGTTAGTACCTGCGCCATCTTCAAAACGGCTGGTGAAAGAATAGGGGGTATTGCTCAATACACCTGTTTGGGTTGAAACTGTTCCTTTTCCTTCTTTACCGGTGCCTTTCCAATTGGCAGATGCGGATCTTTTCATGATTCAAATTTTTTATGGGTGAAATGTGAGTGATAGAGGTCTAAAATTAATGAATTATCGTAAACCCGTTGTTAATAAATAAAACCGGGCGAATTAAATCGCCCGGTTCACCTAAAACCCTAGACATTCATCTGCACTAATTCCACAAAATCTTTCATCAGGCATGCATCTCATCTGCAGTTCTTATCCTCTCACATGCTTCCAGCCTATTTTCCGTTAACCTTCTATGCCGGGTATTGGTCGGTAGTATCTATGATTGGTTTACTTATGCTTGTTTGATCATTTGCACGGCAGCGATCAGGCGCACTTCATCACTCACTACTAATCCGCCGGCTTCTGTAGTAGCCGTCCAGGTTAAACCGAAATCCTTACGGTTGATCTTGCCTGTCAGTTCAAAACCGGCTTTAGTTTGACCATAAGGGTCTACAGTCAGCCCGGTATATTCTACGTTCAGCTCAACAGGGCGGGTATTGCCACGGATCGTCAGATCACCTTTCAGTACAAAGTTTTCAGCATCTTTCTTCTTTACTTCGGTAGAAGCAAAAGTAATTTTAGGGTGGTTCGCCGCATCAAAGAAATCTTCGCTTTTCAGGTGTTCATCACGTTGTGCATTCTTGGTGCTGATGCTGCTTACGTTTGATTCGAAAGTGATCTTTGCATCACTGAAATCCTCTTTATCTCCACTGAGGGTAGCGTCGTACTCTCCGAAGTAACCGGTTACGTTAGTGATCATCAGGTGTTTTACTTTAAATTCTATTTCGCTATGTAAAGCGTCAATTTTCCAGGTTGCCATTTGTTTGCAGTTTTAATTTTTTATGAATGATTAGTGTTTATTGGTCTTAGTTCAGTGAGCCCATTTTGCCGTTGTTGTAATCTTCAACAGCCTGTATGATCTCTTCTTTCGTATTCATTACAAAGGGCCCATATGCGAAGATGGCTTCGTTCAAGGGTTCGCCGTTCAGCACCAGCAGGCTGGTATCTGTGAGTGCTGTGATGGTAATGGTTTCGCCGGCTGTTTCAAATACAGCGATCTCCACTCCCTTTGCATGATGTGTATCATTAAACCGGGCTTCACCTTTCAGGGCAACAATGCCCGTGGTATAACCCTCAGGTAAATGCAGTGTGATGGTTTTACCCTCCTTTAATTGTATATCGAACAAATTCACCGGGCTAAAAGTTTTTGCCGCGCCCTTTTGTCCATTATAATCTCCGGCAATAATGCGCAGGTAACTTCCTTCACCAAGGTCCACTACCGGAATATCTTTCTTCTCGAGGTTCTGGTAACGGGGCGGGTCCATTTTATGTGCTTTGGGAAGGTTCACCCAGAGCTGTACCATTTCAAGGATACCGCCGTTCTTTGTGAATTCCGTTTCATGCTTTTCTTCATGCACCACACCGGAAGCAGCAGTCATCCATTGCACATCTCCTGCCGCAATCTTACCTGCATTTCCACCGGAATCGCGATGTTCCAGCGCGCCCTGATAGGCAATCGTTACTGTTTCAAATCCACGGTGCGGATGTTCTTCCACACCACGGGGTTTGTCAGATGGAGGAAAGTAGTTAGGGGCTGCATAGTCCAGCAGGAAGAAAGGGCTTAACTGCTTTTCGAGGCTGCGATTGCCATTCGGAAAGAGGTTCTGCACTTTAAATCCGTCGCCAACCATATGTGATTGTGCGCCCTGGTAAATACGTGCTACTTTTTTGAAGGTTGTCATTTGTGTGTTCTCCTTTTAAAGACAACACAAAATTACATGTTGCAACATCTAACTGAAATGGATAGAACACTTTAAAAGGTGGACATTTTTACCCCTTCATGTTAAATTATTGATTTACAGGAACTTTTGCCAACTCTTTAAACTCTGAGGGCGACTGGCTGGTGTATTTCTTAAAGAACCGGGAGAAATAGTGGGGATCGTCAAAACCCAGTTTATAGGCGATCTCCTTAGCGGTGAGGTCTGTATTATATAACAGGCGCTGGGCTTCCAGGATCACGCGGTTGCGGATATGCTCTCCGGCTGTGATGCCGGACAGTTGTTTGCTGATCTCATTGAGCAGTACGGGCTTAATATGCAGCAGTGCGGCATAGTCAGATACGTTCTTCAACTGCTGGTATTTTTCCTCTATAAGTGATTTGAAGCTGATGAACAGGGCACTGTTATGTTTAGCGTGGTATTCCGGAATTACGGAAATAGGTTGTGGTGCGTTACGGGAGGCCACTACCAGGAAGTATTGTAACAGGTTCTGGAAGGCCACTTCGTAGTTAGGTTGTTTATTTTCCACTTCCTGCATCATACGCCCAACCATCCATTCCAGTTCTGATTCATCAGATTTGCTGGCGATATGGATCACGGAGCTGAAATGATCGTTTACAAAAAGGCGGTTCCTCACTATGGACATCTTCGACTGATCGCTGGGGCACATGAGGGAATCGTGAAAAGCGATCATATAACCATCCACTTTCTCAGAGAAGTTCATCTGGTGTACCTGGCCAGGGGCCAGGAAAAACAGGGTATTGTCCTTTACCACATGCGTAACAGTATCGATGGTATGTGTAAGCTGCCCGTTTTTGATCCAGTAAATGGTATAAAAGTTATGGCGGTGGGGAGCTTCCTGGTGTTCAAAGAAATTAGGTCCCATACCGCAAAGGGTGGATACACTGAAATCCGCAGCTTCTTCTGCACTTTGTGCATATTCCGGTAGAGAAACGATCTCTATATGTTCTTTCTTTTCTGCCATTTTATTTATTCTTCGAATACTACTGGTTCTCCTTCCGGTCTTTCAGAAGGATCAACATAATCGATGATAAAGTTATTCCGTCCTTCGCCTACCATAATACTGAGGAACCTGGCCTGCACCAGTTCCAGCATACCCAGGAACAGGAAGATCGCATGCACACGGTCCTTACAATGATCGAAGATCTTTTCAAAGGCCATGGTCCTTTCCGTGCGCGCCAGGTCCAGCATATATTCCCGGGAGCCTTCCATGGTATAATCATATTTATATACCACGTGCTGGGGTTTATTGTTGCGTTCCTTGACCCGCTGCATGATCTTTTCAAAGGTTTTGGTGAGTTTGAAAAGCGTAAGGGTCTGTACCTCAGTGCCTTCGCTGGTCACCTCTCCGATAATGGCCAATTCCCGGGCAATATTACCCCGTTTCATCTGCAACATACGGTCTGCCTCTTTCTCCGCCAGTTCTGCCGCTGCCTGTTTGAAACGCTTGTATTCCAGGATCTTATCTACCAGTTCCATCCGTGGGTCAATTTCATTACCTGCTTCGTCCAGCTCTTTGCGGGGGATCAGCATTTTTGCCTTGATCCGCATGAGGGTGGAGATGAAGAGGATGAATTCGCTGGCCAGCTCAATGTTCAGTGTTTCAAGGTGGTGGATATAATCCAGGAAGTCGTTAGTAATACTGGTGATGGGGATATTATAAATATCCAGCTCATCTCTTTCAATAAAGAAAAGCAACAGATCGAACGGCCCCTCGAACTGGGCTAATTTGATCTTGTATATCTCTTGGTCGTTAGCCATAATTAAATAATAAAAACCTGCCGGTAGGCCCGACAGGTTTATCAAAAATAAGGAAAATCCCCTGAATCAGAATTTAGCGGTAAGACCTATGCCCAGCACCTGTTTTATTTGTAGCCGGGGGCCTTTAACACCGGTTTTGGTGTTTTCAAACTCCTTCACATCGTCGTCATAGATCATATCTACGTTCACATTGGCACTGATCCATTTATTCACTTTCAGGGCCAGGGTATTGGTCCAGAATACGTCTATATTCTGCGGATTATGCTTGTAATTGGAAAAAAGCTCCAGTTTTGAACGGAATGTGATGTTCTTCACTATTTCCTTGTTCCAGGTGGCGGCCAGGTAAGCACCGAATTCTCCTTTTACATGTTTCCCGGTATCTACTCCATACGCTCCATGGGCAGATAAGGTATCGTCCATTACTACAACCCAGCGGGCTGTGATGGGAGACATGAATAATGAAAACTCCTTATTGGGCATATAATCAATACCCGGAGATAATACTATATATGCGGGAGCAAAGAATTTAGATGTGAGTTGTTTGGTAGTGTCAGTAGGATACAGGTAACCATTGGCAAACTGGGTACGGAGGTTGAATAAAGCACCCAGGTACCAGCTTTTCCCTATTTCGTACCCATATTTGGAGGTCATATCTATCCGGTCGTCGCTTTTACGGCTGCCAAGGCTGGTAGTGTTCACATAACCGTAAGCGAGGTCAATATTATTATCCCAGGAATGTTTCCCCTTTTTGTAATTCGCGAAACCATTGAGGGTACCCAGGAGGGAAAGTGATAATTTATCACCACCCGCAGCCCAGTTCGTTAAAGATCCCTGGTTGAACATAAGGCCAAAATTGCCTCCTTTCTTCCATAATCTGCCAGTGGTATCTTTCTCTGCATTCTTAATTTTGGCAGCCGCTTCTTCCCTTATCTTCTTCATGCTGTTGTCTTGCGCCTGCACAGTAAAAAAGGTCAGCAGGCATACAGTGACTGCTACATAAAACTTCTTCATTCTCAAATTGGTTATATAGATTAAATAGTGAACGGTTGGCCGTTGCCCGGCCAACCGTCTATCTTAAACAAGGTTGAATTATTTTTGTTTAATGGCATCACGGATCTCCATCAGCAACTTCTCTTCAGTGGTAGGTCCTGCAGGGGCAACGGGGGCTTCTGGTTTTTTCAGACGATTGATGGCCCTTACCAGGAGGAAGATAGCGAAGGCTACTATGATAAATTCTACCGTTGCCTGGAGAAACATGCCGTACTTCACTTCGGCGGTCCCTACTTTAATCATCAGGTCTTTGAAGTCAAAACCACCGATCAGGATTCCTACCAATGGCATAATGATCGCATCTACAAGAGAACCTACAATCTTTCCAAAAGCAGCGCCGATCACAACACCTACTGCGAGATCGATCACATTGCCTTTCATGGCAAAGGCTTTAAATTCACTGAGAAAAGACATACGCTGAAATTTTAGTGTTAAAGAAATAATGAATGGTCTATAATGACCGCTATATTAAGAATTTACGACTTGTTATCCTCATTATTTTTTGGCGCCGGCAATTTAGGAAACTTCATTTTCAATGATTTTAGTGTATCCCTTACCGTTTTAGCAATCACATATTCCTTATACCAGTTCTGATCTGCAGGCACTATGATCCAGGGCACTTTGTTACAATTCTCAAATACATCTTCATATGCTTTCCAGTATGTTTTAAAGAGCTTGGCCTCCGCAAAATCCTTTTCGTTGTACTTCCACATTTTCGTGGGGTCCTGCGTACGTTCTTCCAGCCGTTGTTTTTGTTCTTCCGGTGAAACGTGTAAATAGAATTTCAGGATGTGGGTGTCATTATGCTCCGTCAACAGTTTCTCAAAATCATTGATGGCATCAAATCTTCTTTTGATCGTTTTCTCATCTACCCATTTATGCACGCGTTGTACGAGCACATCTTCGTAATGAGAACGGTTGAATACCTGGATCATTCCCTTAGCCGGCGCATGCTGATGGATCCGCCACAGGAAATCATGGTCCATCTGTTCTTCCGTAGGTGCTTTAAAAGGTTGCACCTGTACACCCATAGGGTTCATCATACCAAACACATTGCGGATCACGCCGTCTTTACCGCTGGCATCCATTCCCTGTAATACAACCAATAAACTATGTTTATGTTCAGCATAGAGGAGATTTTGCAGATCGTCCAGTTCATCCTGGATCCTTCTGAACTGCTCTTTGGTTTGCTCCTTCCCGAACTTCTGTGGGGCCGTAGTGGCTAATGATGACAGTTTTACAGTAGGCATACGCGTAAGATCTTTATTAAATTTAAGCAAATTTATTTAGCATACAGGGATTCGGTATCTTTACGGCCCTATGGACCAACGCTTATTAAACTGGGGGATCTTCCTTCTCTTGTCCCTTACCTGGGGCAGTTCTTTCATACTGATGAAGCTGGGTTTGGAGTCCTTTAACCCTTACCAGGTAGCTAGCCTGAGGCTTATTTCAGGTGGTCTGGCATTACTCCCTTTTTTCCTGAAAGCGATACGTGAAGTACCTAAAAGTAAACTTCCCCTGATCATTGTTTCCGGCCTGCTGGGTAATGGTATCCCCGCTTACCTGTTCTGCATTGCGGAAACCAGGATAGACAGTTCGCTCGCAGGTATGCTTAATTCTTTCACGCCGGTATTTGCTTTATTCTTTGGGCTGGTGATCTTTCGCGCCCCTGTAGCTAAAAGGCAACTGATAGGCCTCGCGATAGGTTTCGTTGGCGTGATCTGCTTGTTCCTTGCCAAAGGGATCAATACAAATGAGTACTGGTACTATGGCTTTTTTGTAGTGCTGGCTACGGCCTGTTACGGGTTGAACATTACCATTGTACATCATTACCTGAAGGGTCATGCTTCTATGCACCTGGTAGCCATCTCTCTTTTCTTTATGGCCGTGTTTGCCTTGCCTATCTTATTATCCGGCAATTTCTTCTCTTTATTCCAGGGAGATGATAAACCCTGGATGAGCCTTGGTGCAAGTGTATTATTAGGTGTGATGGGAACAGGTATTGCTTCTATACTTTTCTATCAGCTGATCAGGTCTGCCGGAACTATTTTCGCTTCCATGGTCACTTACGGTTTACCTATAGTGGCCATTGGCTGGGGCTTATTAGCCGGTGAGGTTATCAATATGCTGCAGGTATTGTGTTTGTTTGGGATCATGGGAGGCGTTTACCTGGTGAATCGTAAATAAAAAGAGGCTGTTCCTTAACGGAACAGCCTCCTGAAGATCTTTATCCCCGGGCTTAAATAGCCATAATCTCTTTGTCTTTAGCTGCGCAATGCTTGTCTATTATCTGGATGAATTTATCCGTCAGCTCCTGTACATCAGCTTCTGCGTCCTTCGCAGTATCTTCACTCAGTCCGTCTTTCTGTAATTTCTTGATAGATTCGATAGCGTCCCTACGGATATTCCGGATAGCTACTTTTCCATGTTCTCCTTCACCATTCACTTTCTTCACGAGTTCTTTACGGCGTTCTTCTGTAAGCGGTGGCAGGAAGAGGCGTATAATGATACCATCGTTCTGTGGATTGAGACCAATATTGGAAGCAATGATAGCACGTTCAATAGGTTGAAGCATGTTCTTTTCCCATGGTTGGATAGTGAGGGTACGGGCATCGGCCACACTTACGTTTGCAACCTGGTTCAAAGCAGTGGGGGCACCATAGTAATCAACATAAATACCATCCAGGATCTGCGTATTCGCTTTACCTGCCCTTATTTTGGTGAGCTCGGTTTCCAGATGCGAAATTGAATGCTGCATGGTTTCCTTTGCATCCTCCAGGATTAAATTAAGTTCGTCTTGCATAAGAAATAATACTTAAAGTGCATGCAAACCTACATGAAATCTTTTAATCATCAAAGGATGAGCCAGGATAGAAAAAGTAAATGGAGTTTGTGCAGGTTGCAATATTATTTATCCTGCAACATTCCTTCCGTATTGATACGCAGGATCTTAGGTTTGGTAATGGCAGGCGCCACTTCTACTTCTTCCGCTAATGCCACTGCCGGTTTGGGCGTTTCTTGCCGTTTCTTCAACACGAAAAGTATAGCGGTGAATCCTAAGGCCAGGGTGCCGATCAGGCCCATGAGGTAAGTTGTACCTATATTTTGTAATGAAAAGGCTAAAGTGATAAATCCTACATTGAATGCCACGGCCACCAATGTTGCCTGACGGTGTGAAAGCCCCAGCGCCAGCATATAATGGTGAATATGATGCCTGTCTGCTGTAAAAGGAGACCTGCCGCGACTCATCCGGATAGCAAATACCCTTAAGGTATCAAACAAGGGAATGATCAGAATGGCAAATGCGATGGCAGGAACTGCCTGTAACGGCATTTTGCCTATCGGGTTACCCGCTACTTCAATGAATTTAACGATCAGGGTTGCGTTCACTAGTCCTACCAAAAGTGAACCGGTATCTCCCATGAATATTTTAGCGGGGGTGATATTAAAGATCAAAAATGCGGCAAGGCCTGCGGCAAGACTGAACCCCATTACGGCAAAAGTAACTTCATTCACATAAAGGAAGTAAGCACCCAGCACTGCTGAAACCAACATACCGATGCTACCTGCCAGCCCGTCGATACCATCGATCAGGTTGAAGGCGTTGATCACTACTATGAAAGTAAAGTAAGTAAGTAAAAGGCTGAAATGGTATGGCAAAGTTTCGATGCCGAACATTCCATACATATTGCGGATCTGGAGATTACCCAGGTAAATAATAGCAAAAGCAGCTACCAGCTGTCCTACCAGTTTCTTAACAGGGGAAAGGCCGGTAATGTCGTCTTTCATACCTACGATGAATATGACAAAGAAAGCCGCAACAAGGTATTGAAGAGGAAAAGTTTGCTGCGAAGGGGCGCAAACCAGTGTTGCCAGCACAAAGCCGGCAAAGAAACCCAATCCACCGAGCGTGGGGATACGGGATTTATGCGATTTGCGCTCGTCTGGTTCGTCATATAGATGTTTCAATTTGGCCACCCGGATCAAAACGGGTATGGCAAAATAGGTTATAACGAAACTCAGGACAGTCGCGATAATTACATTCTCCATACGGGGGGTTGTGGTGCAAAGATATTAAATTCAGTGATATGCGTATCAACATTTTATAAAAACTATGGTTTTTAACCATTCTTCTAAAAAAAGGCGGAATACGCTGAGAATCTGGGCAATTTCTTATTACTTTTGCGGCTTATAAAATGCCAATTATCATGCCAGAACTGAAAGATATAGCCACGCAGATCAGGCGGGACATTGTACGGATGGTACATGCTGTGCAAAGCGGACATCCCGGAGGATCCCTGGGCTGTACGGATTATTTTACGGCCTTGTTCTTCAAGGTGATGGAACATCGCCCCGAACCATTTGATATGGACGGTAAGGATCAGGACCTTTTCTTCCTCTCCAATGGTCACATTTCCCCTGTGTATTACAGTGCACTGGCGCATTCCGGCTATTTCCCCAAAGCGGAACTGGCTACTTTCCGGAAACTCAATTCCCGCCTCCAGGGGCACCCCACTACGCATGAGCATCTTCCCGGTGTTCGTATTGCCAGTGGCTCCCTCGGCCAGGGTATGAGCGTTGCACTGGGTGCGGCCCTCTCTAAAAAACTCAATAAAGATAGCAAACTGGTATATTCCCTTCACGGAGATGGTGAACTGGAAGAAGGTCAGAACTGGGAAGCCATTATGTTTGCGGCGCATCATAAAGTGGACAACCTGATCGCTACAGTGGATTATAATGGTCAACAGATCGACGGCCCTACAGATAAAGTAATGAGCCTGGGTGATCTTGGTGCTAAATTCACCTCTTTTGGCTGGGTTGTGCTGAATCTTGATAAAGGTAATGATGTGGATGAAGTGGTAGCCACCCTGGAAAAGGCCAAAAGCCTTACCGGTAAAGGCCAACCTATTGTAATCATCATGAAGACCGGTATGGGTAAGGGAGTTGATTTCATGGAAGGTTCCCATGAATGGCATGGCATTGCTCCTAATGATGAGCAATTAGCAAAGGCCCTGGCACAATTGCCGGAAACACTGGGAGATTACTAAACTTAAAGTAAGTATAAAAAAGGCGCCGTGTCAATTGATACGGCGCCTTTATATTTTAAGTGGCTTTCAGTGCTATTTCCTGGCTGGCGGCCCTTTTGGCGGGATACCAACTGGCCAGGACCCCAATAACGAGGATGGTTACACTCACCAGGATAAAGTCATCTAAGTGCATCTCCACGGGGAAAGCATCTATCAGGAAAGAACCGCCTCCCAGCTTTACCAGGCCAAAATGCTGCTGTAATAAACAAATGGTGATGGCCAGGCTGAACCCTATGACACTCCCGGTCCCTGCTATGATCAGTCCTTCCGTGAGAAAGATCCGCTGAACAAGGCTATTGCGGCTGCCCATGGCTTTCAGGATGGTGATGTCTTTCTGCTTTTCTATCACCAGCATAGACAATGAGCCGATCATATTAAAAGCAGCAATTACCAAGATAAAGCTCAGGAACACATACACCACCCACTTTTCAGTTTGCATAACATTATATATGGTAGCATTCTGTTCCACCCGGGTGAGCACTTTCACGGTATCTCCCAGTAGTTCCTGCACCTTCCGTTTCACCTTCTTTTCCGAATATCCCGGCTTCACGGATAGTTCCAGGGAAGACATTTCCCCGGGGCTCATATTCAATAGGTTCCGGAGGAAGCTGATATCTGTGAGGATATATTTACTGTCAAACTCCTGCTGGATGGCAAAAGTGCCTACAGGATAGATCACCCCGGTATTCAGGGCCTGTTCCGGAAGCGCTGCATTCAGGTTACTATTCGCATCCCTTTTAGGCATGTATACGTTCACCGGCACCAGGCTATGTTCCACATCCACACCCAGCGCAGTTTCTATTCCCATTCCAAATATTGCCTGGTAGCCATTTTCGTGGCTAAGGTCAAACCGGCCCCGTACGATCTTGTCCTGCAAACCTGCTACAGATCTGAACGCAGTGTCTACTCCTTTCAGTACGGCAATTGTCTGCTCATTACCAAAACGCAGCACGGCCTTTTCCTCGATGGACTGTGAATAATGCGCCACGCCCGGGATAGCTGCTATCTCTTTGAGCTGGCTGGCAGTTAGTATAATGGTTTTGCCGGTAGCCGGCGCTACTTTGAGGGTGGGGTAAAAGGAAGAATACAGTGATTTAACAAGACCGGTAAATCCATTGAAAACACTCAAAACGGTGATCAAAGCGGCAGTACCTACTGCGATTGCGCCCACGCTAACCCATGCAATGATATTGATGGCACTGGTGGATTTGCGGGCCCGGAAATAACGAAGTGCGAACTGCCAGATCATGTTGTAATTTACTTCTTGTCTTTATCCTCGTTGATCTTCTTAAAGAGTTCCTCCATCTTGAACACATGGTCCAGCGTATCGTCCAGGAAAAAGTTGATGTAAGGCACACGACGTAATTGTTTGGCGACCCTGTTGCCCAGTGCGCCCCTGATCTCGCCCATCCGCTCATTGATCTTTTCCAGCATCTCCTCGGGGGATTTGATCTGGAACATGCTTAAATATACCCTTGCTTCCAGCAGGTCCGGTGTCATTTTCACGGAAGAGATGGAGATCATGCCTCCTTCTGTAACGTTGAACCCCATACGCATAAATATATCACTCAATTCCTCCTGCACAAGTTGCCCTACCTGCTTTTGCCTTTTAGTTTCTTGCATTTTACTTAATTTAAGCCGAACTCCCCTCCATGGGAATCCGCCCAAAATTAACCATTTTATATGGTTATCCGCCCCGCTTTTAATGTACTTTTGCAGATCATCAATTTACAGGAATGAAGACTTTTAAGCGTTTGCTGACATTTGTGAAGCCCTTGCACCATTATTTCCCGGAATACATCATCTATTCCATCATCGGGATCATATTTGGGCTGGTGAATTTTGCTATGCTGATTCCTTTGCTGAATGTGCTGTTTGGTGCGGAAAAGCCAGCAGTGCCCACTATGCCTGAATTTGCTTTTACTATCAGCTATTTTAAAGATCTGTTCCAATATCACTTCCTGCGGATCAGTGAAACAAGTGGTGAGTTAAAAGCCCTGGGATTTGTATGTATAATTATTGGAGTGGCTACAGTAGTTGCTAATGCTGCCCGTTATCTCGGTATGAGAGTAATGATCCGGCTGCGGATGAATATACTGGAAAGGATAAGGAACAAATTATACGACCGGGCCACCACTCAGTCCCTTTCATTTTTCAATAAGCGCCACAAAGGAGATATTTTATCTGTTATGACGAATGATGTTTCTGAAGTAGAATACATCATCGCTAACTCTATCCAGGTATTACTACGCGATCCGCTGATCATCATCTCTACTTTCATCGTATTGTTTTATATATCTGTGAAGCTTACATTGTTCACACTGATATTCTTTCCCTTGTCCGGCCTGCTGGTCTCTTATATTTCGAAACAACTCCGCAAGAAAGGTTATTACAGCCAGGAAATGTTAGGTAAAATGCTCAACGTATCTGAAGAAACATTGGGTGGCGTACGGATCATTCAGAGCTTTACAGCGGAAAAGTATATGCAGCAGAAATTTGGTGCCATCACCCGTGCATTTACCCGTTTAAGTAAAGCTATTTACAACCAGCGGGAAATGTCTTCTCCTATTTCAGAGGCATTAGGTGTGATCTTAGTGATAGTCCTCGTGATGGTGGGTGGCTATATGGTATTGGGTGAAAACAAAGAACTTGAAGCGGCCGCATTTATCACATACCTTACCTTTTACTTCACCATCCTTCAACCCGCAAAGAACATATCCGCTGCATTCACTTCCATGCAAAGAGGCCTGGTTGCAGGTGAACGGATCTTTGCTATATTGGATGAACCGGTGGAGATCGAAGAAAAGCCTGATGCAATAGCTGTGTCTGCCTTTAAGGATAAGATCTTTTACCAGGACCTTTCTTTCAAATATGAAGAACAATATGTATTAAAGAATATCAATCTCATTATCGAAAAAGGAAAGATGATTGCATTGGTAGGAAAAAGCGGTGCAGGAAAATCCACCATGGCTGATCTGCTCCCCCGTTTCTATGATGCGAGTGAAGGAAAGATCACCATAGATGGAAAAGATGTGCGTGATCTGAAGTTGCATGATCTGCGGCAATTGATGGGTATTGTTTCGCAGGAGGCCATATTGTTCAACGACAGTGTTTTCAACAACATCGCATTCGGGCAAACAGATGCAGATCCGGCTAAGGTAATAGAAGCAGCGAAGATTGCCAATGCACATGAATTCATTACACAACTGGAAAATGGTTATGATACACCTATCGGGGACAGGGGTAGCAAACTCAGTGGAGGACAGCGTCAACGCCTCACCATTGCGCGTGCCATTTTTAAAAATCCTCCGATTCTGATCCTGGATGAAGCTACCTCTGCATTGGATACGGAATCTGAAAAGCTGGTACAGGAGGCGCTGGACAAGCTGATGCAGAACCGCACCACTATTGTGATCGCACACCGGCTTTCCACTATTCAGCATGCCCATGAAATAATTGTTATGGATAAAGGTGAGATCATGGAAAGAGGGCAGCACGATCAACTGCTGGCCAACAACGGTATCTACAAAAAGCTGGTAGAAATGCAGGAATTTAAATAGTATAAAAAAATACACAACATTAAAAAGGCATTCCTGTTGCGAGCGGAATGCCTTTTTTTATGGTATCATTTTTGGAGCTAGGAGGTACCTTATTTCTTCATTAAAAATCATTGAGACCTATGATTTCCGTAATTATACCAGTACTCAACGAAGGGGCTACTATCAGACAGGTGATCAAGGTGATCAAAAAAACCGCCCGTGTTATTGAGATCATTGTAGTGGATGATAATTCAACAGATAATACCGTTGAGGAAGCGCTGAAAGAGAAAGTGCGTGTGATCACAAGCAGTCAGCGCGGTAAGGGCATTTCAATGCGGGAAGGCATGATGGCCGCCAAACATGATATTATTATGTATGTGGACGGGGACATCCTCACGTATCCTGAAAACCTGGTGGAATTACTTACAGATGCGATCGTCAACGATGAAGCAGATTTTACCAAGTCGTATTTTGAACGGCAGGCAGGCAGGGTAACGCAGTTAGTGGCTAAACCGCTGCTGAGCATCTTGTTTCCCGATCTTGCACATTTCGAGCAACCGCTGAGTGGCATGATCGCTGCGCGGAAATCTTTGCTGAAGCAGGTGCATTTTGAAAATGATTATGGTGTGGATATAGGCCTGCTGATAGACATGCATCTATTACAGGCACGTATCCGTGAAGTGAATATCGGCAAGCTGGAAAACGCGATGCAAACATGGGAACAGCTGAGTAAAATGAGCCGGGAAGTTTCCCGTACCATTTTACGAAAAGCAGAAAGCATTCCGGTGCAGAACCTGGAAACGCTGGGTAATATCAATATCATCCGTGAGCAGATGGAGTTCTCCATCCTGGAGTCCATAGACAAGTTGCAGAAGATGGTGATCTTTAACCTGGATGAAACAGTATTCACGCAAAACTACACCTACCTCGCCGCATTGGCATTTGATAAAGAGGATGCGCTGTACCAGATCCTTGAGCATTATTCAGATCCTGTTATCAGGCTGGAACGTTCTGCAGCCCTTTTCCAGGGCCGCAACCTGGCTGAACTGCTGGAAGTGGCAGACAGTATTCCGGTAACGCCAGACATCCGGCATGTGATCCGTGAATTAAAGAAACGTGGTTATGTGTGCGGTTTTATCACAGATGGCTTTGAGTGTGTGGCAAATCATATGAAGAATAAACTGGGGGCTGATTTTGCATTTGCCAACAGACTGCACCTCATCCACAGCGTATCTACCGGTGAACTAACCATCCCTGAATATTTCATGGACGGGAATAATCCATCCGCTACTTACGATAAGAGCAATATCCTGAAATATATTTCAGACAAATACCACATCTCCCCACAGAATGTGATCTATGTGGGGAATGGTGAAAGCGACCGCGTTATGTTGCAGGAAGCGGGTGTTGGTGTGGCGTACCATCCACAATTTGTGGAAGTGGAAACCATGGCGGATAAGGTCATAGAAGATATATGCATGGCCCCTTTGCTGGATATTGCACAGGCCGGAAGCGCGGTACGGAAGAATAACCGCTGGCCGAGTAAAAAGGTGATGCGGAATATCGGGATAGGAAGCCTGGCCGCAGTAGCAACAGCGGGACTTATTTATTTAGCAGCGAAACAAATTAAAAAGGCTTTTGAAGCGGATCGTGATGATGTAGATGTGAAAGCATTAAAGCCTGCATAAAGATTATCATCCGGAAATACCCTAAGTGCTTGCCGCGTTTTGCGGGAAGCACTTTTTTTTGTTTTAAACCCTGAGAAAGTATCGGTTTCACTTAACAAAGTGTTGCCGTGTTTTCATGGCGTTTCTCGTTTAGACTTCTACATTCGTAAAAATGAAAATCATGAAAGTAAAGACTATGCGGGAGCGATTGCATGAAGCAATTGACCTGGCCAATGACGAGAAGATCATTGCCACCTTCAGATCTATTCCATTAGAGATCAGCAGGAGTAAACATTTGTCCTTATCAGAAATACGGGAGCTGATAAAGGATGCGGAGAAAGAATTCAGTGGATCTTCTTCATCGGAAGATCTGGAGGATATGCTTAAAGATGCGCACAGGTCCTTTTTTGCGCTGTTGAGAAAGAAGCATGAAAATAGTGAAGGGGCATCTGCCTGAGCAAAGATTTCCATTGTAGATTGATCATCTCCCTATATCTCGTTGAGGGGTTTTTTGCTTTACGAATGATCAATTTTACATTTCATTTAAAAGGGCCGGGGTCTCCCGGCCTTATAGAATTGAGGGAATAAAAAAATGGCCGCCCGGTTATCGGACAGCCATTTACAATTATATAGTTGTTCACTATTTGCTTTTGGACAGCTTTGCCTCGATGCTTAAGGTAGCATGTGGCACAGCTTTCAGGCGCGCTTTATCGATCAGCTTACCTGTAACACGGCAGATACCGTAAGTTTTATTCTCGATCCGCACAATTGCTTTCTCCAGGTGATCAACGAACTGGATCTGACGGCTGGCCATTTGGTTCAGTTGCTCACGCTCCTGGGAACCGCCACCATCTTCCATACTCATGTATTTATTTTCAGTATCGTCAGTACCTGCTTCATCCTTGCGGGTGATCAGGCCCTGGAGATATACGAGTTCTTTTTTCGCAGCGTCCAGCTTTTTCAGGATGATCTCTTTGAACTCCTGTAATTCGCTATCGCTGTAGCGGTAGATCGGACCAACCTGTGCATCTGGCTGATCTAATACGGATTTAGTAAACTCAGGCGTATAAGTGACGGTTTTCATCACTGGTCTGCTGCCTGAAGATTTAGAAGCAGTTCTGGAAGTCGGTCTTTCCGTAAGCCGTTTAGCAGGTTCCACAACAGTGGATTTTTTAACTGTCTCCTTTTCTGGTTTGTCCTGTTTATTCTTTGCTGGCATTATATCTACTTTTTCTACGGGTTTAGAAATAACCGGTTGGGCAGCAGCTGATGATTTAGCTGCGGGCTTGGTGGTAGCTGCCGGAGCGGGTTTGGCTTTAGGCGCCGGAGCAGCAGGTGCTGCTTTCTTTACGGGCGCTTTTGGAGCCGGAACGGGCTTCTTAGCGGCAGTTACAGCCGGCTTTTTAGCCGGAGCAGCCTTTGCAGGCGCTGCTTTCGCCGTTACCTTATTTACTACGGCTTTCTTAGGAGCGGGTTTTGCCGCTGCCTTTGATGCCGCTTTTTTAGGAGCCGCCTTCGCCGGAGCTGCTTTTTTAGCAGGTGCCGGTTTAGCAGCCGATTTTTTAGCAGCAGGAGCGGGCGCCTTTTTAGCTACAGCTTTTTTGGCCGGAACCGCCTTCTTAGTAGTCTTACTAGCAACTTTCTTCTTTGTTGCCATGGGGATTAGCTTTTTTTGTTAACTAATACGTTGAACTTAAGATCGTTAACCTCTACCTCAATGCCCTCCTGTAATTGCGGCACTACATCCAAACTATCTGCCAAAATTTCCGTGCAAATATAATCATTAAAGTTTATTATCGCTGTTTTCAAAGTCGCCACATCTGCCACTTTTACCGAAATCCGGTCAGTTAGCTCAAATCCGCTATCCTTCCGTATCTTCTGGATCCGGTTAACCAGTTCACGGGCATTGCCCTCGTCCAGTAATTCAGGAGTAATTGTAATATCTAAGGCCACGGTAAGCGAACCTTTGTTAGCTACCGTCCATCCCGGAATATCTTCCGAGATGATCTCGACATCGGATAATAGTATTGGAATTCGTTCAGAATCAATAACTAAGCCAAATTCACCATCTTTTTCCAACGTGGCAATGTCATGTTGAGCAAATGCATTGATGGCGTTAGCTACTGCTTTCATCTTAGCCCCCATCCTACTGCCCAGGGTTTTAAAGTTTGGCTTGATCTTTTTCTTGATGAAACCTTCCGTTTCCGTAAGGTACTCAATACTTTTCACATTCACTTCGCTTTTCACCAAATGTTCCACTAAAGTCAACTGATCCCGCATATGAGGGTTCAGCACAGGTATCAGGATCTTCTGAAGTGGCTGACGGACCTTAATATTCATTTTCTTACGCAAGGATAATACCAATGATGAAATATCCTGCGCCAGTTGCATTCTTTCTTCCAGATCTGTATCTATCGCAGCATTATCTGCTACCGGGAAATCTGTCAGGTGAACGGACTCAGATGGCAACCTTCCACTCACTTCATTTAGGTTGCGGTACAGCCAGTCTGTGAAGAAAGGAGATACCGGGGCCATCAGCCGGGCTACTTTTTCGAGGCATTCATATAAGGTCTGGTATGCGCAGATCTTATCATGCTCATACTCCCCTTTCCAGAACCGGCGGCGGCAAAGACGTACATACCAGTTACTGAGATGTTCGTCCACAAACTCCTGAACGGCACGCCCGGCCTGCGTTGGCTCATATTCTTCCAGGCTGGCGCTCACCTGTCTTACCAGGGTATTCAGCGAGGAAATGATCCAACGGTCAATTTCCGGACGTTGCTCCAGCGGGATGTATGCTTCTTTGAACCTGAAATTGTCCAGGTTGGCGTACATGGCGAAGAAGTTGTACGTATTATATAATGTACCGAACAGCTTCCGTTGTACCTCTTTAATACCTTCCACATCAAACTTCATATTATCCCATGGAGAGGCATTGGTGATCAGGTACCAGCGGGTAGCGTCTGCTCCGAACTTATCGATGGTTTCAAAAGGGTTTACCACGTTACCGAGGCGTTTACTCATTTTGTTGCCATTCTTATCTAATACGAGGCCGTTGGATACTACTGTTTTATAAGCTACACTATCAAACAACATCACACCCAATGCGTGAAGTGTGTAAAACCATCCACGGGTTTGATCCACGCCTTCAGCAATAAAATCAGCAGGGAAAGCCTGGCCTTTATCTATGGTGTCTTTATTCTCGAAGGGATAGTGCCATTGCGCTACAGGCATGGCCCCACTGTCAAACCAAACATCCACCAGGTCTGGCTCACGGCGCATGGGTTTGCCGGTGGAACTTACCAGGATGATATCATCCACATAAGGTTTATGAAGGTCCAGGATGCCCTCATGCAGGTAATGTTTATTCACATCTCCTCCCAGCACTTCATTCGCGAGGCGGATACCGGCATTCAGTTCCGCTATACTGCCAATGCAGATCTCTTCTGTACCATCCTCGGTGCGCCATATCGGCAGCGGGGTTCCCCAATACCGGCTGCGGCTCAGGTTCCAATCCACCATATTCTCCAGCCAGTTACCAAAACGGCCTGTGCCGGTGGCAGCGGGCTTCCAGTTGATGGTCTTGTTCAGTTCCACCATCCTGTCTTTCACCGCGGTGGTTTTGATAAACCAGGCATCCAGGGGATAATACAGCACTGGCTTATCTGTACGCCAGCAGTGCGGGTAGGTGTGTTCGTATTTTTCTACTTTGAAGGCCCGGTTCTCCTTTTTCAGTTTCACGGCGATGTCTACATCAACATCTTTATATCCGGGTTCATTTTTATAATCCTTTACATAACGGCCTCCGAATTCACCCACGGAATCCAGGAATTTCCCCTGCCTGTCTACCAGTGTGAGGATACCGATACCATATTTTTTACCAACGCGATTGTCGTCTGCACCAAAAGCAGGTGCGGTATGAACGATACCGGTACCATCTTCTGTGGTCACAAAATCTCCCAGCAGTACGCGGAAGGGGTCTCCCTCTTCCGGCTGAACATATGGCAACAGCTGTTCGTAGCGGATATTTTCCAGTTCACTGCCTTTGAAGGAAGCCAGTACGGTCCAGGGGATTATTTTGTCATCCGGCTGATAGGCAGCAAAATCGCCATGCTCTCCTTCCGGTTTGAAATATTTGCCCATCAGGTCTTTTGCAAGGACCACATTGATCGGCAAATGGGTATATGGGTTAAAGGTTTTCACCAATACATATTCAATATTGGCACCTACAGTAAGACCAAGGTTAGATGGAAGCGTCCAGGGGGTGGTGGTCCAGGCCATGAAGAATACTTCTTCAGAACCGGCAGCATCAAATAAGAATTGGGACTTCTCTCCGGCGATGGCCTTAAACATGGCCACCACAGTAGTATCCTTCACATCTTTATAAGTACCGGGCTGGTTCAGTTCGTGAGAGCTAAGGCCAGTGCCGGCAGCCGGAGAATATGGCTGGATGCTTACACTTTTATAAAGGAAGCCCTTTTTATAGAGCTGTTGCAAACACCACCAGAGGCTCTCTATATAATTATTATCGAAGGTAATGTAAGGGTCCTGGAGGTCTACCCAATATCCCATTTTACGGGTAAGGTTCTCCCATTCTCCTTTATATTTTAATACCTCTTTACGGCAGGTATCATTGTATTCGGCAATAGATATTTTTTTTCCAATATCTTCCTTCGTGATACCCAATGCCTTTTCTACTCCTAATTCAACAGGGAGGCCATGGGTATCCCATCCGCTTTTGCGTTTTACCTGGAAACCCTGCATGGTTTTATAACGGCATACAAGATCTTTTAAGGCACGTGAGATCACGTGGTGAATGCCAGGTAATCCATTTGCACTGGGCGGGCCTTCATAAAACACGAATGGCGCTGCCCCATCACGATTGGTGACGCTTTTTTCGAAGATCTGCTGCTGATCCCATGCTTGCAGTATATCCTGTTCTATTTGTGGTAAATTCAGCTGACTGTATTCACGATATTTACTGGACATATAAAAATCCCTCTTTTCGGGCTATTAATTGTGGCTATAAAATTCTGCGAAGTTACGAAAATACAGGGAGGATTCAGAGCCCTGCTACCATTCATAAAAAATAACGTTTTTATGAAAAAAGTGACCCGGAAATTGAGTAATTTACAATAAAGTATAGTTACTTTGCGTTTTTGGCATTGTTTTGGTTTAAGATTTAGAAGAGTATAACGCAGTAAAAACCATATCTTTTTATGAAAAAAGTAACCGTATTCATGTGCGCTGCTATCCTCACTTCTGGATTAGCTTTTGCGCAGCAAAAAACTTCAGCAAAAAAAACCAAAGCAGCAGCAACAAAAAAAATAGAAGCTCCCGCAAACGTGAAAGACGCATTTCAGCAAAATGAACAATTTGCAGGAACAACAGATGCAGTATGGGCAAAAACATCTGCTGGTAACTGGATCGCTTCTGTAAATAAAGAAAATGTGAAGACTGCCGTTGAGTATAATGCTGAAGGAACCTGGATAGCTACCCGTAGCGAATTCCCCGCAGGAAATGTACCTGAACCAGTTTTAGGAACTTTGAAGAACAAATATCCTTCCGCAGTTGTTAAAGAAGGATGGAAGATCGAAAGAGCGGATGTGGCATCTTACTACAAAATAAATATTGACGATAACGGGACTGCCAAAACCGTACTTTTGAACGATGCTGGCACTATTGTTGATTAAAGAAATTCGTATAAAGAAATTAATTAAGTATTTCATAGGTATAGGGATAAATAGGACAGACCCTGCTCTTTTGGGCGGGGTTTTTCATTTTTAGTACATGCCGAATGGCTGAGCATAAAAAAAAGCCGTCATCAGAAAGATAACGGCTTATGCAAATTACAAGGAAAAACTTACGGACTCACAGGGCAATTCTTTAGGTCATTGTGGTGTTTGATACTGCCCTGCTTTATAATGGCTTTACTATCGTCTGCAAGCTGATCCTTAGGTCAAATCTGATAAGGAAGCTTATGAGGAACAGTGAATAGATATTCATTGATCGTGATACAAAGAAAGAACAATCTCTCCGAAAGCACTTTTCAAATCGGGAAAACAAATGATCATAAAGGGAAAAATGAAAAGAGTGGGAGATCGCTTACACGTTACATTCACGTAAACAGCCGCTATAGCGGGTTTCACAGTTACTTTAAAATTTCTTTAGATTTACTGCTAGCGCAACAAAAGCTCACATGGCTTGAGACCAGTATGTTTTTTGAAGGCAGTGGAGAAATGAGAGATACAGGAATAGCCCATCATGATGGCTACTTCTGAAACGGAGAGCCCTTTTTCATAAAGTAAACCCTTTGCCTTTTCCATTCTTTCTTTCTGGAAGTAATCATAAATGGTAGTACCGAACATGGCTTTAAAACCTTTCTTCAGGTAACATTCATTCATGGCCACGCGGCGTGCGAGGTCGCGGATGGTAATAGGTGCATCCAACTGATCCAATAATATACTACGGGCTTTTTCGATCTTCTCCCGGTCTTCCATATGTGTGAGGAAGCGGCAGCCATATCTTTCATCCGTATCATTCTGGATAAACTGATCAGAGCTGAATAACAACAGCTCCAGGGCTTTACTTTGTAAGAAGATATTTTTAAGGATGCCTTCGTAATTATGATGTACCATTTGCTCCAATACCGTTTTGGATTTGGTACAGGGCTGAATGGTTTTTACAAAAGGTTTCTTGGATTGCAGTTCAAAAAGGGAGAAGGAAGTATTTCCTTTTTGCAGGGATTGGATGAAAGCTGGTTGAAAGCGAACGGTGATCATGTCTACAGAAGGCATTTTCTCCTTACAATCATCATTCTTTTTCCCTTCAGCACAAAGCTGATCTGTACACGAAGGGTTTTTGCAATACTTACTGCCTGCTACGCAATACCGGAGTTCGATCATGGCAGACTGGCCACGTTTGGCAGGCTGATAAACCACCATCGCCACATCCTCTACGGGCAGCGGACGATCAAATACATACCGCTGGAGGTTATAGTCCAGGCAGTCAGGAACCGCCACAGTATCAGCTTCCGCCAATTGAAGGTGGTCGCTCAGTGCCGGTTGCGGGATGGCCAGTGATAATATCTCGTGTACTTCCTTCATCGTTTGCAGCACAAAACTAACGAATCGTTGTTATAATATTATTAGTTTGACAAACAGGTTACAAACCAAGGGAATTGGTACAAATTTAGCAACATCTTATAATAATGAAAAGAACCTGGAAGATCATCATAACGGTAGCGGTCGTACTAATATTTGCTGCGGCAGGCGTAACATGGTACCTGAGCGTACACTGGAAGGGCATTCTGGACAAAGAGCTAAGGCGGTATGTACAGGAAGGATCTGACAGTCTTTATACACTTGCCTATGGCCGGCTGGACCTCAACCTGCTGAATGGCAGCCTTATCATACATCATGTAGCCCTCATTCCGGATAGCGCTGTTTATCAACGACTTGTGGCGCAGCAAAAGGCCCCAAAAGTACTGATCAATGCCAAAATGGAGCGGTTACAGGTGAGCCGGATGAAGCTGTGGCGCTATTTCCTGAACAAAGAGGTGGACGCCAGCTCATTCTCACTTGTTGATCCTGAACTGGTTATCACGGAAGATCAGCGGAGTGTGGATACCACTACCCAGCAACGTAGTTTTTACGAAGTCGTGAATAAGAACATCCGCCATTTCAGCATCGGCAGGGTGTACATGGATAAGATCAAACTAACCTTTACCCAGATCGGGAAGGATAGCAGTAAAGTGATCAGCAAACTGGAAGACGTGGGTGTAAATATCCGCGGCCTGCAGATAGATTCCCTCAGCCAAAGTGACCCTACCCGCTTTTTATATGCCCGGGCCTTTGACGTGAGCCTGGAAAAATGGGACCACCGCACGCCGGACAGTTTGTACTGGCTGCATGTGAAGAAGGTCACCTACCATGCTACTGATGAAATACTGGATGTAGGAGAAGTAGAACTGAAGCCGCGATACAACAGGGCGGATTTCGACAAACAGATCAAAACACAGAAAGACATGTTCCAGCTGGTTTTCAGGAATATCAACCTGAAAGGACTGTCCAGGTTTGACCTTCAACGGCAAAGGCTCCATATACAAAGTGGCAGTATCAATGGCGGAGAATTAAATGTCTACCGCAACAGGGCACTCCCCATGCCGCCAGGGGATAAATATGGTCAGTTCCCCAACCAGTTACTGGCCAAACTGAAGCTGCCGCTGCAAATAGATACCCTGACTGCCAGCGGGGTGGATGTGAGCTATACAGAATTGAACCCTAAAAACGGCGAAACCGGCAAGATCCAGTTCCAAAGGGCCGGGGGCACTTTCAGGCATATCACGAATATTGATTCCCTGGTTGCTCAGAACAAACATTGCACCGTGGACCTTCATGCCATCCTGATGAAAAGTGGTAAGCTCAGGGCCAGCTTCGATTTTATCCTGGGAGATGAGAGTGGGGCTTTTAGCGTTTCAGGGCAGTTGAATAATATGGACGGGAAGGAATTTAACCCCGTTACAAAACCTTTGGGCATGGTAGAGATCAGGTCTGCCCAGATAAAAGAGCTGGAATTCAACTTCCAGGGTAATGAAAGAAGTGCCAGCGGCACCTTGAAATTCCTGTATTCCAATCTAAAGATCTCCATGCTGAAGGAGGAAAAAGACCCTAACGGGAATCAAAGGAAAGGGCTTGCCAGCCTGCTGGCCAACCTGATGGCCATCAAAAATGAAAACCCCTCTCCCGGCGAGGCAGTGAGAATTGTAAAACCAAGGTTTCAGAGAGATCCTAAAAAGTCCTTCTTCAACCTGGTTTGGAAGACCATTTTTACGGGTGTAAAAGAGACGGTTGGAACCGCTTTGCTCGCCAGTATGGATGAGAGAAAAAAATAATGCATCCCCATATTGGTTTTTTGCTATTCACATACTATCCACCTACCTCAAATATGCCGTATTATTCATGGGAATTAGGCCGATTTTGCTTACATTTGCATGATTGTCTACTGATTTGTTTAAAAAAGATTTTCAGCTAATAATATGAGTGAAGAACTAGCGCAAGCAACTACCTCTAGCAATAGCTATGATGCGGGTAGTATTCAGGTATTGGAAGGGTTGGAAGCCGTACGTAAACGTCCCGCCATGTACATTGGCGATATTGGGGTAAAAGGTTTGCACCACCTTGTATATGAAGTAGTCGACAACTCAATCGATGAAGCCCTGGCCGGATATTGCAAAAACATTGAAGTAACGATCCTGGAGGACAATTCCATCCGGGTTAGTGATGACGGACGGGGTATTCCTACCGGCATCCACGCCAAAGAAAAACGCTCCGCCCTGGAGGTTGTAATGACCGTTCTGCACGCAGGTGGTAAATTCGACAAGAATACTTACAAGGTATCCGGTGGTCTCCATGGGGTGGGTGTAAGTTGCGTGAACGCCCTCAGCGATCCTTTACATGTTACCGTACGCCGCGAAGGCAAGATCTTTGAACAGGAATACAAAATGGGAATTCCCCAATATCCTGTTCGTGAGATCGGCGAAAGCGATGCTACCGGAACAACTACCCATTTCAAACCAGACGCCACCATTTTCACAGAAACCACTTATAACCGCGAAACCTTAGCAGGCAGATTGCGCGAGCTGGCCTTCCTGAACAGGAAGATCCGCATCACCCTCACTGACGAGCGCGAAAAAGATGAAAACGGCAACTCTTTCAATGAAGTTTTCTACAGTGAAGGTGGTATCATCGAGTTCGTACAGCTGATGGACCAAAACGGCCGCCGTAATTCCATCGTGCCTGAACCTATCTATATTGAAGCACACGATCCCGTTTCTAATGTAGTAGTAGAAGTGGCGCTGTTATATAATGACTCTTTCCACGAGAACATCTTCTCGTACGTAAATAATATCAATACAATTGAAGGCGGTACCCACGTTGCTGGTTTCCGCAGGGCCATCACCCGTGTTTTCAAATCCTATGGCGATAAGAACAAAATGTTCGAAAAGTCTAAGGTAGAAGTAACAGGAGATGACTTCCGCGAAGGCCTCAGCTGTATCGTGAGCGTAAAAGTTCCTGAGCCACAGTTTGAAGGTCAGACCAAAACCAAATTAGGTAACTCAGACGTAATGGGTGTGGTGGACAGCGCAGTGGCCAATGTTCTGGACCACTTCCTGGAAGAACATCCCCGTGAAGCCAAGATCATTATCAATAAGGTAGTATTAGCCGCCCAGGCTCGTGAAGCTGCACGTAAGGCCCGCCAGATGGTGCAAAGGAAAAGTGTAATGACCGGCAGCGGATTACCAGGTAAACTGGCAGACTGCTCTGATAACGATCCTACCAAATGTGAACTGTACCTGGTGGAAGGGGACTCGGCAGGTGGTACGGCAAAACAAGGCCGTAACAGGAATACGCAGGCTATCCTCCCACTCCGTGGTAAGATCCTGAACGTAGAAAAAGCATTGGAACATAAGATCTACGAGAACGAAGAGATCAAGAATATATTCACCGCTCTGGGTGTTACCATTGGTACACCGGAAGATGAAAAAGCATTGAACCTCAGCAAGCTGCGTTATCACAAGCTGATCATCATGACGGATGCGGACGTGGATGGAAGTCACATTGCCACCCTGATCCTCACTTTCATCTTCAGGTACATGAAGGCGATGGTGGAACAAGGATATGTATACCTCGCTCAACCACCTTTATACCAGGTGAAGAAAGGTAAAGATCATATCTATGCATGGACTGATGAACAACGTAAAGCTGCTGTTACTAAACTTGCAGGTGGTGGTAAAGAAGAGAGTGTTACCATCCAGCGTTATAAAGGTCTTGGAGAGATGAACGCCGAGCAATTGTGGGATACTACCATGAACCCTGAAGTGCGTACGCTGAAGCAGGTAACGATAGATAGTGCTTTTGAAGCAGATCGCGTGTTTACGATGCTGATGGGTGATGAGGTTCCTCCACGTAGGGAGTTTATTGAATCGCATGCGAAGTATGCGAGGATTGACGCTTAATTGAATGTTTTGAGAATATATGAAGTCCCGGTTGCGTGAGCGGCCGGGATTTTTTTGTACCTTAAATCACTATGGAATTACATACGATCATCAGGCCGTTGCATACAGATGAAATAGCTACCCTGAAAAAACTGAAGAAGGAAGCAACTAAAAAGCTGAAAAGTAAAAAGATCATACATTACCTGATAGCGCTTCTTATTGGTATAGCTACTACGTCCATTGCTATGTACTTAAAAGCTTATGATCTGGCAGTATTTGTTTTTGGGACAATTGCCGTATTCGCATATGGCTATGTAATTTTTGTACCGTATGAAATATATAAATTAAACAGGGAAACGAAGAAAAAGCTCAAAAGGATAGATGATTTTCTTGAGAGCAATGCGTTAAAAGTAATTCCGGTTAATGCTTTACGGATCGCCCATGCAAAAGAATATGAAGACGAAGGAGACCTGTATATCATTGAGTACAAACCGGATCATCTCCTGTATTTTAATGATCTAGATGGTGAAAGATCTTTTCCCTGCCTCAGCTTTGAGATCTATGAGGAGGATTACTCCTGGCTAACATGGCAGCATATCAGGGCATTGAGTAAGGAGATTGAGCCCGTGTTGATTTCAGGTAAGGCAAAATGGGCATATGGCAAGGAACATGGCTTGCCGGAACATCTTGCAACGGAGGTCCGTAGTTTTGAAGAGGTGATGGAAGACTTTGCAAGTATTAATAAGTAACATATACCTACACTTGTACATTTAGCAGATGAAAAAGATGCAAACAGCATCATGCATGTAGGAATAAAAGCGGTAAGTACAGTGCTGGCATTTACTGCATGCCGGTATTGCAGAATTTCTATGTGAACCATCAATGGTTGAGAGAACTTAAACGCAATGGTGCTAAAACATATGTAGGAATTTATTTCCGTATTGCATCAGGTGAATTAGTTTACGCTGGCAGATACAATCAGCCACACCGGCATATTACTTTGGGTGAAGCCATAAAAGAGATCATGGAATTAGAAGATCCATTAGGCTATGAACTTATTATAGACAAAAAGATCGAACCGAAAGAAATTACCAGTATCAAACATCTTCCGCAGAATATCGGATGGCGCTACAAGCCGGGGAGTAAAGGAACAAAGCCCTGTCCCTGTGGTTTTTGCTTAAAGGGAACTATTAAAGGGAAGCGGACTCAAAAGCGGCTTGATGAAGAAAATGGAGACAGTTAGCCTGACGCTCTTATATCAAAAGGAGAATTTGTGATACCGCTTTTATATAACGTTATCTTTTCCGTACCACATTTAAAATAAGTTAGCCAGTTGTATTTTTTATCTACAATATAGAAATCATACTTACTCAAACTGATCAGATCTTTAAGCGCTGCGATGTTGCAGTCATATATCAGACGTTTTGCTGTAGGATAATCTCCCATCATCATCACTAACCAATAGTTTTTATCAGGTAATGATGACAGTAACGTATTCAATTCTTTTATTTCAATTATAGCCAGTTCTTCTTTTTGTTTTACATTATCTTCCCAATTGGAATCATAGGTTCTGATAATAAATTTATCCTCAATATTCTTAAGGATTTCAGGCCATGCAGTAAATGGATTCTTAAACCCATCCGGGCCGTGCTTTTTTGCTATCAGGTCTATTTTCTCTTCCCAAAACATATTTTTGTATCTTATGCTTTCACAATTTAATTGATCGATGTTCAATTTTTTCAGAAAAAAAGAACGGGTGCTTCCTCCCTTTGAGTCCCTTGCCGCCTATCCGTATAAAGACAAATATTTTTACCGTGTAGCATCCTGGCAAGGGAAGGATAAGGAAAACATTCTTATCCTTGACCCTAATAATCCCAGGGTGATCACACTTGATCCCTGGCCCCAGATTGTATTTTTAGCCGCAAAGGGTAAAATGACAGTACAACAATATATTGAATACATGGCTTCAACATATACCTCTAAGATCCCGGCAGCCTTAGATGACACGATCATTTATCAGATCAATCAGCTATTGGAAGAAAGATTGCTCCGGTTCTCTGATGTGCCTGTTGATCTTGACCCACAGCATGATAAACCCAGACAATAATAACATGGCAGGTTAAAACTTATGAATACTTATCAATACAACGATTTCAGAATTGAAGTGTTTGATGATCAGACTTTTACACTTGATAGCGCAGATAATAAAAACAGCTATTTACATCATTATTTTGGTGACCATGCAAAAGATTTCCCCATATTAAAACACGGCATCAACGTATATAAGGAAGAAGAGATAATTGTCAGTTGTATAGTAATCTCCAGCGCAGGTGCAACTGGCATTCACGAAAACTCCTCTCTTTTATGCAATGATCGACTTTTAGTTTGTTGCTGTGATACCGTCTTTTGTTTAGCGCTTCCTCAAATACATCTAAACTGGCATGTAAGATGTGATATGGCAACCTGTTTTCAAATTTAAAACTCTATCCGGGCCACATTCAATTAACTGATTATCAACATAATGTGTATAAGCTACCCTTTGAAGGAGAGCTATTGGAATAACATATTCTTCCTATTCCTTAAACCTATATCAACCCTATGTCAAGCCTATCTCAGATATACGAATACCGAATGTCAACCATCTGAATCCCCAACAATCCCCCTCGGCTAACAAAAATTATCCATAATATATTTTTTTAATCTATATATGTGTATTATATTGCACTTGTCTTTGTAACGCTTATATCCTATGAAATTGAAACAATCCTTACTGGCGCTGGGCCTCCTGGCTACTGCTGCACTGAGCGCATGTGAAAAAGATAAAGATGTCGCCGCGGGCACCTGCTCGGTGAAAATTGATGACGTTCTCGTAACTATTAATAAACAACTTACCGCTACCTATTATGATACCGGCAGTGTTAACTCTTACCTGATCATTTCAGGATTAGGAGCTGATAACCAGGGTATTACTATAAATGTGGTATTCCCGGACACCCAACTGAAGCCAGGGACCTACGTTTTGTCCAACAGCACCTATAATTACCTGGCCTGGTATAAATCAGGATTCTCTGAGGCTTATTCTGCAGATGATGTGAACGATGGCGGTATTGCTACCATCACGCTGGAAACTATTTCCGAAACTAAAGCCAAAGGCACTTTCTCCGGTAAACTGATCAATGATGTGGATATATCTCAGTCGAAGATGATCACGGAAGGCAAATTTGATGTGAATGTATTACGCATGAAATAAACTCATTACCATATCCTATAATTCCCTATTTATCCCTGTTACCTATTACCTGATGCACTAAGTCTTATAACTCCGCCGGGCGCAGTTTATAAGAAAATAGCAAAATAGAAGTGAATAGACAAGTTTAATTGACAGTAGAACAACGCAAAGCCATGCGTCTTCAGCCGCAGGCGAAATGTTTCAGACAAGAAAAAGGCTACCAGTGACGACTGGCAGCCTTTTTTTTATATTTAATGTTATTATTACTTAATTCCGAATACGGCTCTGATCTCTGCGCGGATCTTGATGGTCTTTACATCAATGTTTGAATCCGGAACACCAGCACCTACTGCATCCGCCTTAGCAAACATTCTCATGTTGGCAGCTTCAGGACGGATATCACTGTACTGATCGTTGTTGAACTCCTGGATCTCTATCACACCACCAATCTTTTCATCAATGGCAGACAACAGGTATTCTGCTTTTGCTTTCGCCGCTTTCAGTGCATTTGTTTTTACCTGCTTGCGGTATTCTTCCATCTTGGAAGAGTTGAAAGAAGCAATGTTCACACTTTCGATACCTTCTTCATCTACCGCTGCAAGGATGCCATTGATCTTGTCCAGGCGGTTTACTTTCAGCACATATTGCTTACGTGCCAGGAAGTCTTCTGTAGTCTTTTTCTTTTTCCACCACTGATCGTAGTTATAACCAAATACATTTCCGATGGTGAAGTTCTCTTTGCTGATACCGGCGTCCTGTACAGCTTTTTGCAACTGCGCTTCGAGGGTAGTGATCCCTACTTTGTTGGTTTTATTCTTATAATATTCACGCAGGGTGATGTTGATGGTGATCTCGTCCGGTGTGATCTCCATCTCGGCTGTTCCGGTCACTTCAATTTTCTTTACCGGGGGTTTGTTGTCCGTTGTTTGTGCAAAGGATGTTGCTGTCATAAAGAGTCCCATTAATAATACGGTTAATCTTTTCATTGCTTTCAGTTTTAAATTCAAGTACAGGATGCAGGGTTTTGGTGTGTTTCCATATGCCCTTGCAGGCTTTAACTTTTCTTTTTGTTTTTAGTTAGGTAATGTGCATGTAACGTACAACTCACGCATTTGTTACAATGATAATGCCAATCGGGTTAATTACGGGCGTCGCTCATCTTTTTCAGGAAGCTGTACAGATCGTCCATGGTCTTGATCCGGTCTACTACTAACATAAAGTTCTTTCCTACCTGCTTCAGTTTTGCATTGTTGGTCCGCGTCTGTATATAAGACAGGATATGCTGGAAAGTGGGGGATTCGAAATACGGGCTATCCGGGTTATTAATAAAATAACAACGTAATTTTTCTTCTTTCAGGATCATCTTTTCAAAACCTAAAGCGATCGCTTCCCAACGGCAACGGATGGTGGTGAACAGGTCTCTCACAGGTTCCGGATATGGGCCGAAACGGTCTACCAGGCCCGTCTCAAATTCTACCAATTTACTTTCCAACGTAATGTTATCCAGTTCCTGGTAGAGGTTCAAACGTTCCTGTATACTTTCTATATATGAATCGGGGATCAGGATCTCCAGGTCTGTATCTATCGTACAATCGCTGATGAAATCTTTCTTTTCTTCGAGTTGCTCTTTGAAGAGGTCCTTAAAGTCGGTTTGTTTTAATTCGCGGATGGCCTCATCGAGGATCTTGGTGTACATGTCGAATCCGATCTCTGAGATAAAACCGCTTTGCTCTCCGCCTAAGAGGTTACCGGCTCCTCTGATATCAAGGTCGCGCATGGCAATCTGGAAACCACTGCCTAATTCACTGTGTTGTTCCAGTGTTTGCAGGCGTTTGCGGCTATCGGACGGCAAGGTGCTCATGGGAGGTGCCAGCAGGTAACAGAATGCTTTCTTGTTACTTCTTCCCACTCGGCCGCGCAGCTGATGCAGGTCACTTAAGCCAAAGTGGTTCGCACTGTTGATGATGATGGTGTTGGCATTGGAAATGTCCACACCGCTTTCTACGATATTGGTACATACCAGCACATCGTATTTACGGTCGATGAAATCCATGATCACCTGTTCCAGCTGATGGCCTTCCATCTGGCCATGCGCAGTGGCAATGGAAAGATCCGGGCACAGTTCCTGGATCAGGCCTGCCATCTCACGCAAACCGTTCACACGATTGTGAATGAAATATACCTGGCCGCCACGTTCTGTTTCATAATAGATCGCATCGCGGATCAGGTCTTTATCAAATACATGCACTTCTGTTTCAATCGGCTGGCGGTTAGGCGGCGGCGTATTGATCACAGAAAGATCACGGGCACCCATCAGGGAGAACTGTAAGGTTCTCGGGATAGGTGTTGCGGTGAGTGTGAGTGTATCTACATTTACTTTGAGGGTTTTGAGCTTCTCTTTCGCTGTTACACCAAACTTCTGTTCTTCATCCACTACCATTACACCGAGGTCTTTGAACTTCACTTCTTTTCCAAGCAGCGCATGTGTACCGATAATGATATCGATCTTACCTTCTGCCAGCCTTTGCAGTGTTTCCTTTTTCTCTTTGGCGGATTTAAAACGATTGATGTAATCTACGGTACAGGGGAAATCCTTTAACCGTTCAGAGAATGTTTTGTAGTGCTGGAAAGCGAGGATGGTGGTGGGAACTAACACAGCTGCCTGTTTGCCATCTACCACTGTTTTGAAAGCAGCACGAACAGCCACCTCTGTTTTACCAAAGCCCACGTCTCCACATACCAGCCTGTCCATCGGCGATGGTGATTCCATATCCCGCTTAACATCTGATACGGCTTTGCTTTGATCCGGTGTATCCTCATATATGAAAGAGGACTCCAGTTCTGTTTGCAGGTAAGTATCAGGCGTATGCGAAAATCCCTGTTGGGCTTTACGCGCGGCGTATAGTTTAATGAGGTCTTTCGCGATATCTTTTACCTGCGTTTTGGCTTTCTCTTTCAGCTTATCCCAGGCATCGCTGCCCAGTTTATTCACTTTCGGAGAAACGCCTTCCTTGCCGGTGTATTTGCTGATCTTGTGCAGAGAGTTGATGTTCACATACAAGAGGTCGTTATTCTTGTAAATGATACGAATGGCTTCCTGCATCTTTCCATTCACTTCTATCTTCTGTAATCCACTGTATACGCCCACGCCGTGATCGATGTGTGTTACATAATCTCCGGACGATAATTCCCTTAATGTTTTGAGGGTGATGGCTTTGTTCTTGTTGTAAGCCTGTTTCACCTTGTACTTGTGATAACGCTGGAAGATCTGATGGTCTGTATAACACACCATTTTCAGATCGTTATCTATGAAGCCGTTGCTGATTGCGGCGGGAATGGGATAGAAACTGAAATCCGCTTTCAGGTCTTCAAAGATACTACGCAAACGTTCCAGCTGGCGTGGGTTTTCAGCAAAGATGAAGAGGGCGGATTTAGCGGCATTATGTTTAGCCAGGTCTTTGATCAGCAGATCAAACTGGCGGTTAAATACAGGTTGTTCTGTGGTGCTGAAAGCAATGGATTGAACAGCTGCGGGTACTTTCTCAAAACTAAAATGAGGGCCAAATACGATGCAGGAACGTTTTAACAACTGTTCCATGATCTCATTTCCTTTTACAAAATCTTCTTCCCCTAACAGCAATTCTTCTTCCTCTCCTACTTTTACTTTCTGGCCGGTCTGCAACCAATCCTCCAAACGTTGTTCCATCTGGTTGATCACACCCTGTACGTAAGCAGGGTCTTTGATCCATACTACGGTGTTTTCCGGCAGGAATTCCGGCAGGCCCATTTTGCTATGGGTAACTGCACGTGTATCCATGTTAGCGATCAGCGTTACCTGGTTCAGTTTTCTTTCACTGAGCTGGGTTTCGGGATCAAATAAGCGAATGGAATCCACTTCTTCCCCAAACAGTTCAAAACGGTAAGGCTTTTCATTCCCGAAAGAATAGATATCCAGGATCCCTCCTCTTACGGCATACTGGCCGGGGCCGTATACAAAATCGGAATGTTCAAATCCCCAGGTTACCAGTTTCTGCAGGAGTTCATCTACCTTAAGTGTTTCGCCAACTTTCACATGGATCATGTTGGCATTGTAGGCAGTATTACCGGCTACTTTCTCAAAGAGTGCTTCCGGGTAAGTGACGAGGATCTTTTTATGTACATGTTTGCCGGTTAGTTTCATCAACGCCTCTGTACGAAGCATACTATGACTGCTGTTGAATTCCTGGAACTGGCCGGTTTTTTTGAAAGAATCGGGGAAGTAGAAAAGGTCCAGCGCCTGTGTGAGTTGTTCCAGGTCGTTATGGAAATAGGCAGCTTCTTCTTTGTCGTTGAGAATGAACAGGTGGTTGACGTCTGCGCTGTTCCAGATGGTGGCTCCCACAAAAGCAGGCGCACTTCCCGAAAGGCCTGTGAGGTGAAAATATCCGGGACCAGGCAATAGGATTCCGGCCGCCAGTGATTTCAGGCGGGAATCTCGCTCGTACAACTGTAAAACACCCTGCAAATTCATGAAGATGGCAAAGATAAGGCTTTTTGCTTTCCGGGAGGCAGGGTAGCTTATTTCATATATTGTCGTTTTTTATGTAAATTGATTGAACTGATAAGGAAGCAACGAACATTTTACATAAATCCTATATACATGCCCGAAAAATGGTTCACCGGCGTGGTAACAAAGATTGTGGAAGAGACGTACAATACAAAAAGGTTCTGGATCCGCGTTCCCGATAGAAGTTCTTTTGATTTTAAACCTGGTCAGTTTGTAACCCTCGATCTGCCGATCCACGAAAAAATGAATAAGCGCTGGCGAAGTTATTCCATTGCCTCCCATCCCAACGGGACGAATGAAATAGAACTGGTGATCGTGCTGCTGGAAGGCGGGCCTGGTTCCACTTATCTTTGCACACAAGTTACGGAAGGCACGGAACTGACCATGCGTGGCCCTCTCGGCGTTTTCACCTTGCCGGAAGTATTGGAGAAAGATCTCTTTTTCATCTGCACAGGAACAGGCATTGCTCCTTTCCGCTCTATGACGCATCATTTGCATAATCACGGCATCGCACATCCAAACATCTATCTCATTTCAGGCTCCCGTTACGAAAAAGATCTTTTGTATAAGGAAGAAATGATGAAACTGCATGCAGAGATGCCGGGGTTTCAATACATCCCCACTTTATCCAGGGAAGACTGGAGCGGTAGAAAGGGATATGTACACGCGGTGTACGAAGAACTGCTCGCAGATAAAAGACCGGCGAATTTTTTCCTCTGCGGATGGAAGGCCATGATCGATGAGGCAAAACAGAAGATCGTAGCCATGGGGTACGACCGGCATGATATCCATCTTGAATTATATGGCTAGTGAATATCGGTTACCACAGGTGCGCTTTCGTAAGCATTTTTTTCATACATGGTTAGTTTACTGTACCCATTCAGCTTGTTGAATGTATAGATGGCCCGGATGTGCATCAATGCATCCTTATCCATGCCATACATGGCCGTTAAAGGATTCCTGGGGAAAACTGCGTTCTCCTTTTTATCAAAGATCACAATGAAATGGAAAAAGCCGCTTTTGAAACTATCCTTTTTCTCTTTGCAGAATTGCTGTAAAGTGGCTGGATTGATAGAATCGTTGTAAGCGAATAAGAGCATTTCATTACTTTCTTCCTGTTTGGTTTCAACATACTGATAAGGATAGTTATTAAGGGGTTGAGGTTGTCCGCAGCTGAAAACAGCTGTTAAAGCTAAAAGGAGTCTAAGGTTCATTGTTAGGGTCTTAAGTTTGTCTCCCTCTAAAATATACATTTAAGTGAAAGTCTTATATTATATGTTTTAAACGAGCATAAAAAAGGCCGGATGATCATCCGGCCTTTTGAAATTTATTCGAGGATCTTTTTCATTACCATTTCTTTTACGCTGGCAAGAGGAATCCTTTCCTGTTCCATGCTATCCCTGTAACGCACAGTTACGGTACCATCTTCTTTTGTTTGGTGATCAATGGTTACACAGAAAGGTGTACCGATCGCATCCTGGCGGCGGTAGCGTTTTCCGATGCTATCCTTTTCTTCGTAATAGCAATAGAAGCTCTTTTTGCAGTCTGCCATTAATTCCTTGGCCAACTCTGGTAAACCATCTTTTTTGGTGAGCGGGAACACAGCCAGTTTGATAGGTGCCAGTTTAGCGGGGAACTTTAATACTACACGGCTATCCGGTTTCTCCGGCGTGCCGAGGTCCTGCTCTTCATAAGCTTCACTCAATACCATCAGGCAGCAACGGTCTAAGCCGATAGAAGTTTCAATTACATAAGGAATGTAATTCTGATTGATCTCTGTATCGAAGTATTGCATCTTCTTACCAGAGTATTGCTGATGTTGTTTCAGGTCGTGGTCTGTGCGGGAGTGGATACCTTCCACTTCTTTAAATCCTATCGGGAATTCATACTCAATATCCACGGCTGCTTTTGCATAGAATGCCAGTTTTGCGTGATCGTGGTATTGGAGCCTTGCAGGATCGAGGCCAAGGCTCTTGTGCCACTTCATACGTTCTTCTTTCCAGTAGGCATACCATTCATCTTCAGTGCCAGGGCGGATAAAGAACTGCATTTCCATCTGTTCGAATTCGCGCATGCGGAATACGAACTGGCGGGCTACGATCTCATTACGGAAAGCTTTACCAACTTGTGCAATACCAAAGGGAATTTTCATCCGGCCGGTTTTCTGCACGTTGAGGAAGTTCACAAAAATACCCTGTGCTGTTTCGGGGCGCAGGTAGATCTCATTGGCATCTTCCGCAACACTACCCATTTGCGTGGAAAACATCAAGTTGAACTCCCTTACATCCGTCCAGTTAACAGTGCCGCTTACGGCGCATTTGATCTTATTATCTTCTATCAGTTTCTTCAAACCGGGGTAATCGTTTCCTTTCAGCAGCTCTTCCATTTGCTGGATCAGCGCTGTTTTTTCTGCTTCGGGCAGGGTATCTGCATATCCTTCTATGAGGTGATCTACACGATAACGTTTTTTGCTATCCTTGTTATCGATCATGGGATCGCTGAAATTATCCACGTGGCCGGAGGCTTTCCAGATAGTAGGGTGCATGAAGATCGCAGAATCGATCCCCACGATATTTTCGTGCATTTGCGTCATGCTCTTCCACCAATAATCCCGTACGTTCTTCTTGAGTTCCGCACCATACTGGCCATAATCATATACTGCACTCAACCCATCATATATTTCACTGGACTGAAAAATAAAACCGTATTCTTTACAATGCGAAATGATCGCCTGGAACTTGTTCTGATCTGTTGCCATAGTCGCGCAAAGATAAATTTGAAAATTGAAACAACGTATTGAATTAATATCGAAACTGTAATTTATTAATTACTTGAGCTTTTCATTGTCTTTATGCCGGGTTGCATCCCGGATGTTCTTTTTCTCGAAATTCTTTTCGAGGGCGGCGGTAAGGTCTACCCCGGTTTGATTGGCCAGGCAAACCAGTACCCATAGAACATCTGCGAGTTCGTCTCCCAGGTCTTTATTTTTATCGGATTCCTTAAAGGACTGGTCCCCGTATTTACGGGAGATCAGGCGGGCTACTTCTCCCACTTCTTCCGTGAGTATAGCCATATTCGTTAGTTCAGAGAAATACCGTACCCCGGTGGTTTTGATCCACTGGTCTACACGTTCCTGGGTTTCTTTGATGGTCATATTATTCCCTGTTTTTTGTATCTATTATAATGGTAACGGGTCCGTCGTTGAGGAGGGCTACTTTCATATCTGCTCCAAATTCCCCGGTACCGATGTTTTTTCCCAGGTCCTGTTCCAGCCGGGCCTTCATTTTTTCATATAAAGGAATGGCGATGTCTGGCTTACTGGCTTTCAGGTAAGATGGGCGGTTCCCTTTTTTGGTGGAGGCATGGAGGGTGAACTGGCTCACGAGGATCAGATCTCCCCCTGTTTTCAATACACTTTTATTCATCACCCCGGCATCGTCATTAAAGATCCGCAGGTTAACGATCTTATTGCTGAGCCAGGTGATATCTTCCTCCCCATCTGCATCCTCTATCCCTACCAGCACCAACAAACCCTCTTCTATGGCCGACTTCACTACTCCATTGATGGTAACGCTGGCATTTGTAACTCTTTGGATCACTGCTTTCATAATATCGCCGGATTCGGTTTACTTTTGTGTTTAAAGATAAGAAATGCTTTATGCTGGATGTAGCATCGGAAATTAAATTTAAAACAGCCCGCAGCGGTGGCAGCGGCGGACAGAATGTGAACAAGGTGGAAACCATGGTGGAAGGCTATTTTAATGTTGCGGAGTCTGCCATTTTAACCGAAGAGCAGAAAACCCGGATCCTGTCCAAACTGGGTAGTAAACTGAATGCAGAGGGGCTTTTACAGGTGAAGAGCCAAACAGAACGCAGCCAGCTGGGTAATAAGGGAGAGGTGATCAAAAAGATGAACCATCTTTTGCAGCAGGCGCTTATTGTTCCAAAGAAACGCATCAAAGTGAAACCTACTAAGGCCATGATAGAAAAGCGCATTCAATTGAAAAAGCGGTTGAGCGATAAAAAGAACAACCGCCGGAATAACTTTGGAAACGAGTAAGCCAACATCTATTTTTGAATCAAATTCAGCGCATTGGGAAATATTAAAAAACTGGCGGGACAAACGATTTGGTACGGTTTACCTACTATCACCAGCAGATTCCTCAGCTTCTTCACCTCCATACTTTTTACCGGCTTCCTGGTGCCCTATGATTTTGGGCAGATGTCCCTGGTATACCAGGTGATCCCTTTCCTGAATGTTATTTTCACTTACGGCCTGGAGACCAGTTATTTCCGGTTTGCCCAAACTACGGATAAATCAAAGCTGTATAATACCCTCTGCGTTTCCATGCTGGTGAGTACATCTGTATTCACCTTCTTCCTGTTAGTGAGTGCCTCCCCTATTTCGGAATTGCTGAAGCTGCCTGGCCATGCTGATTTCATTTATTATACGGCTATTATCATCTTCCTGGATACCCTTTCCACTTTGCCTTTTGCCCGTTTAAGGCAGGAGGGCAGGCCCCGGAAATATGCTTTCATCAAACTGATGAACGTGGTTTCCAATCTCGTTTTTTCCATGTTCTTCCTGATGATCTGCCCCATGCTGCAAAAAGGCAACCCGGACTGGATGAGCTGGTACAACCCGCTCTACGGGGTAGGTTATATATTGATCGCCAATTTACTGGCCTCCCTGCTCACCCTGGTACTTTTATCGGCTGAGATAAAGGTCATCCACTGGTCCTTTGACCAAACGCTTTGGAAGGAGGTGATGCGTTACAGCCTTCCCCTGGTGATCGTTGGGTTTGGTGGGATGATCAATGAGCTGATGAGCCGGCTTTCTTTTACTTATCTATTACCCGGGGCGCAGTTCGACGTGCAGGGTATTTTTTCTGCGAATTACAAGCTGGCCCTGCTGATCGTTATTTTTATACAGGCCTTTAAAATGGCGGCGGAACCCTTCTTTTTTAACATGAGTAAAAATGAGGACGCCCGGTTTACCTATGCGCGGATCATGAAATTCTTTGTGATGGTTTGTGGTGCGGTGTTCCTGGGGGTTGCGCTTTTCCTGGATATCTGGAAACTCCTGATCACTACCAAAGACCCCTCCTATGCGGATGCCCTGGATATTGTGCCTATTATTACCATGGGCACGGTATTCCTCGGGATCTATTACAACCTCACCATCTGGTATAAGCTCACGAACCAGAACCTGATCGGGGCCTATATTACTGTGGCCGGAGCTGTGATCACCATTGTACTCAACATCTGGCTGATCCCCCGGTTCGTTTACATGGGAGCTGCCTGGACGACCCTGATCTGTTATGCTTTTATGATGGTTACTTCCTACCTCTTCGGGCAGAAATATTATCCTGTTCCTTACCCGGTAGGCAAGATCCTTTCTTACCTTGGCCTGGCAACGGTTATTTTCCTGGCACATCATTATCTCCGTTCCCGGCATCCGGGCATGCTTTTACTGCATGCAGCGGGCCTTGCGGGTTTGGGTATATACGGGGCCGTTATCCTCTTTATGGAAAGGGCAGAATTTGGCAGTCTCCTTTCCCGCTTACGCAAAACGCGTTGAGGGATCTTCCGGCACAAAAGGGTTGTGTTTCTTTTCAAAACCTATGGTGGTGGAAGGGCCATGACCCGGATAAACAACCGTTTCGTCCGGCAGTTTGTATAGTTTTTCCCGGATACTGCTGGTTAATACTTCTAAATTACCTCCCGGAAAATCGGATCGGCCAATACTCTGTTTAAATAACACGTCTCCGGCAATCACAAAACCCTGTTTGGCGCAATAGAAAGAAATGCTGCCAGGGGAATGGCCGGGAGTAAGGATCACTTCCAGTTCATCTTCTCCCAGCACCACTTTATCCCCCTCTTCCAGGTAAGATGCCGGCATGGGGGATGGCTCAAAGGGAATGTTATACATCAACCCCGACTGGCTGGCGCGATCCAGCACCACCTGGTCTTTCTGGTGAATTTCCAGCCCTACATTAAAGGTTTTGGCCACCAGCTGATTGCTGAAAATATGATCAAAATGGCAGTGGGTATTCAGCAGGCGGGCAACGTTCAGGCTATTATCCCGTATAAACTGAAGGAATTCATCGCGTTCATTTTGATAATAATAGCCCGGGTCTATAATGATACAGTCCTTTTTGTCGTTAATAAGAACGTACGAGTTTTCCTGTAAAGGATTCACCGTGAAATATTTGATTTCAAACATTGTTGACCGATTTTTGCTAATTTTAATTCAGAACACAATATTATCAATACTTTCCGTATGAACCGATTTATTACCAGGTCATTCTTATTCTTCACTATCCTATTGATTGGCACGTTTCACGTTAAGGCTCAGACTAATACGGTGGAGTTTGGTCAGAACCGGGTTCAGTTCAAGAACTTCAAATGGCGGTACTATACGACCCGGCATTTTAACACCTATTTCTCACAAAATGGGCTGGAACTGGGAAAGTATGTAGCGCAGGCTGCTGAGAAGGAATTACCGAGCCTGGAGGAATTTATGGAATATACTTTCCGCCAGAAAGTGAATATTGTGGTGTACAATAACTTCGGGGAATTCAAGCAATCCAATATAGGGATAGGGATAGAATGGCAGAATACGGGAGGGGTCACCAAACTGGTGGGTAATAAGCTCCTGGTATATTTTGACGGGAACCACGAAAATCTGCGTCGCCAGATCCGCCAGGGTATTGCCCGGGTGATGCTGGAAACTTTGCTTTTTGGAGAGGATATCGGGGAGTTTGCCGGAAATGCAGTGTTGATAGATTTCCCGAACTGGTTCACGGATGGTTTTATTGCCTATGCGGCAGAAAACTGGAACCCTCAGCTGGATGAAGAATTAAAAAGCATATTCGCCTCTAATAAATACTCTTCTTTTAATAAACTGGCTTACGATAAGCCCCTGCTGGCGGGGCAGGCTTTCTGGTATTATGTGGAAAGCAAGTACGGAAAAGATGCGGTGCCTTACCTGATGTACATCACCCGGATCAACCGTGGCCTGAAAAAAGGTTTTGAGCAGGTGCTGCACATGACCCCTAAAAAGGCCATGAAGGATTTCATGATGTACACCACCAAACGTTACCAGGAAGATAACCGCAAACGCCGCCAATATACCCGCGGGACCGGTGTTATCTCCAATGAGATCGGCAAATCCAATTTCTATCGTTACCAGGCGAACCCTAAGAACAGCATGTATGCGGTGATCGAATACCGTAAAGGACTGTACAAAGTAGAGATCAACCTGGGTTATAATACTTCCAAAGTATTGCTGAAAAGCGGGGTAAGGCAATTATCCTCCAAACTGGACCCGAACTATCCTCTGCTGGCCTGGAACCAGAAAGGTAACAGACTGGCCATCATCTATGAGCATGAAGGTAAAACCAAACTCATGGTGTATGACCTGATCACCAAACTGAAGATCTACCAGGACCTTCCGCAGTTTGACCGGGTAATAGACTTCAAATATTTCTTTGAATTTGATAACTCCCTGCTGCTTTCTGCGGTGAAAAATGGGCATACGGATATTTTCACTTACAGCATCTCTAACGGTAAGGTAGAACAGATCACCAACGATGTGTATGATGACCTGGACCCTTCATTTGTAGCTTTCCCCGGCAAGAGCGGGATCATTTATTCCTCTAACAGGCCTTCTCCAAAGGCCCGTGGCGGAGATACCGTATTACCACACAACCGTTACAATATCTTTTTGATCGACAACTGGAACAAGTCTTCCGAAAAGCAGGTGTCTCAATTAACAGACCTGCCTTATGGTAATGCACGCCTTCCGGTACAATATAATGGTACCCACTTCACCTTCGTAACAGATGCGAATGGTATCAACAACCGTTATGCCGGTTTTTTTAAAACAGAAAGGGCAGGTGTGGATTCCCTCTTCTTTGTGGGCGCGGAAATACTGCATAACCCTGATAAGGAAGAACTGGATTCTGCATTGGCAGAATATGGTTCTACGGCTCCGGATTCTGTTCAGGCCATTACTATTACCAATGATTCCACCTACGTATTCCCGGTTACCAACTATCAGCATGGTATCAAGGAATCACGTATTGCAGGCGACCAGGGAATGGTTTCTGAAGTAGTGCAGATCGGTGATTACAAACGCCTGTACAAACTGAAAGTGGATACGAACACTTTGCGCAGAAGGAATGTGAATGCAAGGCCTACACGTTTCCGTGCTGCCCAGATGCATGCGGACAGTCTCAAGTTAGGATTGCCCAGTGTGTATAATCAGAAGGACACTTCAGCTGCCAAGCAAAACGATTTCTTCCAGAATGAATTTGGCAATGAGCCGAAAGATACTACCAGCCAGCAAACCGTTGATGCCCGGGCTGCCAGGGATGAACCACCTGTACTGAAACTGGCCAGGCTGAGCAATTACAAGCTCAAGTTCGCATCGGATTACCTGGTGGCACAGATAGATAACTCCGTGCTCATGAGTAAATACCAGGCATTCGGCGGTAAACCCATGTCACCTATCCGGTTAACAGATCCTATTAACGGGTTGATCCGTATAGGGGTGAGTGATCTGATGGAAGATTACAAATTCAGTGGTGCCTTCCGTATCCCGCTGGGATTGGATGGTACGGAGTATATGTTCTCCATGTCCTACCTGAAAAAACGGTTCGACTATAAGTTCACTTATTACCGTAAAGTAGATAAGGGAGACCTGGTGTCTGATGAAGTAGCCTACCCGGTAAAGAACAAGACCAATATCTACCAGGGCGAGGTGAAATATCCTTTTGATGTGGTGCGCAGCCTTCGTTTGCAAGCCGGCATCAGAAGAGACGAGTTGGTGATATTGGCTAACGATATCCCTTCCCTGAACCAGAAATCCTTTGTTCAAACTTACGCACTGGGCCGTTTGGAATATGTGCATGATAATACGCTGAACCCTGCCATCAATATTTATAAAGGAACCCGTTACAAGATCTACGGAGACCTGATGGCACAGATGTCCAGCAACCGGAATACTTTGTTCGGACAGGTAACACCTAAAGGCAAACTGACCTATAACATGGGCATCGATGCAAGGCACTATGAGCAGATCCTGCGTAATTTCATCTGGGCTACCCGTTTCTCTGCGGACCTCTCCTGGGGTAGCAGCAAACTGGTGTACTTCCTGGGTGGGGTAGATAACTGGACGTTCACGCCTGACATTCACAAAAACACACCGATGACGAATGATAACTATGCCTACCAAACCCTTGCGGTTAACATGCGTGGTTACAAACAGAATATCAAAAACGGTAACAATGTGATGTTGCTGAATACAGAATTACGTTTACCGGTATTCACCACTTTCATTGACAAGCCGATCAACTCTGCATTCCTCCGTAACTTCCAGCTGACCACTTTCGTAGATATCGGAACTGCCTGGAACCAGAAGCTGAGCTTCAAGGATGCGAACTACACTACCTACACCAGTAATGATGGTCTTATTGTGAAGATCAAAGAAGGGTTCCTGGGACCATTTGTAGGTGGTTATGGTTTTGGTGCGAGAACTACATTGCTGGGTTATTTTGTGAAAGCAGATGCGGGCTGGCCAATGACTGGTTTCTTCCGCGGCAAACCCCTGCTTTATATTTCAATGGGTGTAGATTTCTAAGCTTACTTAATGATATAATATAAAAAAGGCTGTCTCAGATCGAGACAGCCTTTTTTATATTATCCTGGGAATAAAGATCAATGCGCCAACTACAGCAGCTGACAATGCAGCTATGAGCACAGCCCCGGCTGCAATATCCTTGATCCTTTTCACGCCGGGATGTTGTTCCGGTGTGATATGGTCCATGATCTTTTCGATGGAAGTGTTGAGCATTTCTGTTAACCATACCATGGCCATCACAATGATCAGCATAGCCCATTCCGTGATGCTGCAACGAAACCACACCCCTGCAATGATCACCACAATCGTAGCCACAAAATGGATACGGCCGTTGGGTTCACTGCGGAGGAATGACCTGATGCCGTTAAAGGCATGCCGGAAACTTTGCAGGCGTTTGGAAAACATAAACTAAGAACTGAATTTGATCATTGCTTCCAGTGCGGCAAGATGCCCTTTGAAGGCTTTTTCTCCTGCTTTGGTAATGGAATAGGTAGTATTGGTTTTTCTGCCGATGAATCCTTTGTGTACTTTGATATAAACATTTTCCTCTAAGGTGGCCAGGTGGGAAGCCAGATTACCATCTGTTACTTCCAGCATTTGTTTGAGGTCATTAAAGCTGACCTCTTCATTTACCATAAGCACGCTCATCACCCCCAGGCGAATGCGGCTTTCAAATATTTTATTCAGGTTACCGATCGGATTCATGACCATACTTTTTAGGGATCAGGCGTTCATTATTCTGCCGTCACACGTTCATACTTCCACCACATCAGGGCACCATAAATAATGTGCATCACTCCGAAACCCAACGCCCAGAATAACAGCCCGTGGTAAAGATTGAACAGTGCCAGGATTCCAAGCAGGATCTCTGCATATCCCAGGTACCGTATATCCGTTACCGTGTATTTGCTGGCATTTACCAGCCCAAGGCCGTAAAACACAAGACAGCTGGGCGCTATCAGTGCCAATTGATCATTATATAACAACCCAAATATAAACAATCCCCCTGCAGCGAGTGGGATCATGAGGTTAATAAATACTTTCCGGGCCACAACGTCCCAAACGGGAAGGCCTGCCCGTTGCGCTTTTCTCCAGGTGAAATAAAATCCTGCACCTAATGCGGCTACTAATACAGCCGCGGCAATCATGAGCAGGCGTATCACCAATAAAGATTCACCTCCCCTGGCCACGCCATCGTAGCTACTGCTGCCACGTGCTTCCAGGATATTCCAGGCAAAATATGCTCCCACCAGGGCACTGATACCAGCCCCTATACCTCCAAGGCCGCTGAGGGACATGAAGCGGGTGGATCGCTCCATGATACGTTTAATGTCTGTGAGTGTTTCGAGATGTTGTTGCTCGTTCATAAGAAAAGCACTTTGTCCAATAAAGTTAAACGAATATCGGAGATTTTACGTTTAAAGTTTGTTATGTTATTAATGGTATAGGGGTAACAGGAAGGAAGGGCCGTCTAATTAGATGTGCTCTTTTATCATAAATATTTGTTATAAAAGTGTCGCTTTTACCCGTGCCTTAACGTAATTACTGTGAATTTTATCTAATTTGCTGCCTGTATGACCGGCTGGAAACGAACCATAGCTTTAGTTATTTGCATCATCAGCTTCTTACCCCTTAGCGCTCAATTCAAGATTAGTGGCATCGTTAAGGACGCGCATACCGAGGAACTGATCCCCTTTGCAACCTTGCAGTTTGTTGGCACCAATACCGGCATGGTGACTGATGCGGAAGGTCATTTCGTATTCGAACTCCCCGTTATTCCTTCTGACTCATTACTGGTGAGGGTAATGGGTTATCGCAGAACGGTACTTTTTGTAGATAAAAATTTAAAGGACCAAACGCTCAATTTTGAGATCAGCCGTTCAGACGTTTCCCTTAAAACATACGAGATAAAAGCCAATGTGAATTTTGCGTTGGTGTTGCTGCGTCATATTATCCGAAGAAAACCGGAAAACAACTATGACCGACTGGAGAGCTATAAATATGAGATCTACAATAAACTGGAACTGGACCTTAAAAACCTGAACACGGTAAAACTTTCCAGGAACCGCTTTACCAAACCGTTCTCATTTATTCTCAAGAATATAGACAGTACTACGGAAAACCAGCCCTTCCTGCCCGTTTTTCTAACGGAAAGCATATCCGATTACTATTACCAGAAAAGCCCCAAGCGAACGAAAGAAGTGATCAAGGGCAGCCGTACATCCGGTATTGATAATGAAAGTGTAACGAAGTTCCTGGGTGGCATGTACCAGAACATCAATGTGTATGATAACTATATTCCTGTATTTGATAAGAACTTTGTAAGCCCTATTGCCAATAACGGCACTTTATTCTACAACTACCGCATTACGGATACACAATACATCAGTAATCATCGTTTCATCAAGCTAAATTTTGAGCCCCGCCGTAAAGGAGAGAATGTTTTTATCGGGGAAGTATGGGTGCAGGATTCGACGTACGCGGTACAGAAAATGAGTTTATCTGTTCCCGGCGATGCAAATATCAACTTCGTCAGAAAGATCAGCCTGGTGCAGGAATACAAACAATTCCCGGATAGCAGCGGATGGTTCCTGGCTAAAGATAAATTCATTGTAGACTTCTGGACGCCCAGCCCTAAACCTACCAAAACCCTTGATTTCATTGGCCGCAAGACCACTTCTTATAACAATGTGATTGTGAATGATACAGCGGCTACGAATATCTTCACGGAGAAACGTTACCCGCAGAACATTGTGGTAACGGACAGTGCCAACCAGCGCCCGGATTCTTTCTGGCACAATAACCGGCACGACCGTCTCAGCAAAAATGAACAGGCTATCTACAACATGGTGGATACCTTGCAGAAGATGCCCCTGTTCCAGAAATATTCCAACACCATCCGTTTCCTGGCTACGGGTTATAAACCTTTCGGGCCTTTGGAATGGGGACCTTACTTCTACCTGTTCTCCCAGAACAGACAGGAAGGTTTCCGCCTCCGGCTGGACCTTGGTACCACGCCTAAATTCAATAAGGACCTTTACCTGAATGGTTACCTGGCCTATGGCTTCGGAGACGACAGGTTCAAAGGCAAACTTTCCGCACTCTGGTTACTGCAACGCCATCCCCGCATGTATGTGTACGGTTCCTTTGTGCGCGATATTGATAATGGCGCTACTTATTATGATGAAGTGGGAACGGATAACATCTTTACGCTGGCTATCCGCAAACCCAATGTACCACAGAAGTTCATGCTGATAGATGAAAAGCGCGCAGAGTTCTTTAAAGAATATTACTCCGGCTTTTCTCATCATTTTTCCATTGTGCATAAACAGTTCATCCCCTATGCACCCTTGCCTTCCGGCAGCTTCTTCCACAGCAATGGAGAAGGACTTGACCCTTTAACCAATATGGAAGTAGCGGTTAAACTGCGTTATGCTTTCCGGGAGGAATTCCTCGAAGGGAATTATTACCGTTACAGTCTTGGCAGTAAATACCCTATTGTGGAATTTAAATATGCCATGGGTGTTAAAGGCATTTTAAAGAGCAATTATAACTACCACAAAACATCCATTACCATATCAGACTATGTAAAGCTTCCTCCTTTTGGCAGCCTGTATTATAACTTCTTTGGCGGTAAGATCTTTGGCTCGGCCATGCCTTATCCATTGCTGGAAATACATCCGGGTAACGAGATCTACTACTATAACAAGTACGCCTTCAACATGATGAACCGCTTTGAATTCATCAGTGACCAATACGCCGGTTTCAACCTGGAACATACGCTTGGCAGTGGTTTATTCAACTACATTCCACTTGTGCGCAGATTAAAGCTGCGCCAGTTCTGGACGGCCAAAGGTATTATCGGCAAACTCTCTGAGTCTAATAAAAACCTGAACCTTAACGCGGGTTATCCTTTTAAAACACTTCAAAGCCATCCTTATGTTGAAGTAGGTACCGGCGTGGAGAATATCCTCAAATTCATCCGGATAGATTTCGTGTGGCGCCTAGCACCGAAGCCACTACCGGATGAACCTTATGAAAAAAGGTTTGGCATCTTCGGTAGTTTCCGGCTTCAGTTCTAGCTTGGGTAGCAAAGGAATTAAAGGTTAACTGCAATGGACGAACGCATTGTTATATGCCTAAACTTTGACGGATCTTTTAACAAACAATGGATGCATGGGTTATGCTGAACTTAAACGTTGCTGATGCATCTCCAGCTGCATTTCCATCAGGCGGTGAATGGCTGCCGTATTCTCCTGCACCTGCTGCCTGAGGGCATCACTTATTTCTTTCAGGATGCTTAACGCCGCATGTAAGATCTCTTTATCTTTTCTGAAGTAATGTAATACTGCGAGCAGGTTGATATCACTGAACGCATCGCTTTGTTTCTTCTTATTGGCCAGGAAGACGTCTCTTTCTGAATAACCAAATAATTCAAATACATGTACCTTGAGGATGTCCGCTATTTCCTTTAACCGGTCGATGGTGAGCCGCTTCACATCATTGCGCTCTATATTTCCATATGCCGTTACGCCGATGTTCAGTTTTGAAGCCATGTATTCCTGCGTAACATTTCTTTCTTCCCTTAATCTTCTGATGATAGATCCAGCATTCATGGGTTAACAATCATTTCTTGAAAATAAAATTAGGGGAAAGGAAAGTCGCTGCCAAATGATATGGCCTCATTCGGAGAAAGTGTTTGTTTCAGTTCACAAAAGTTTTCTCATTCCGATATTCAGCACCTCATTATAACAAAAATGCACTCATTTTGAGTGCATCAGAATCATTACAGGGGAGCAACAGTAGTTATTTGAGGAACCTTTTACCGATCCAGCGGAAGATCAAAGCGCCCACCGCTGCGCCTGTACCATCAGCCAAAACATCCATCATATCAAAGCTCCTGTTGACCACGAGGTATTTTTGAATGAATTCTATTGCCAGGCCATACAAAGTAACAACGAGTACAATACTTAAAAGCCCAAGGCCACTAAGACCATTATTCTGTTTATAGTAACCATAAGCCAGTAAGATCACGGTTCCGCCAAACAGCACAAAGTGCACCACTTTATCTACATGTAGTTTATCCAGGATCGAGATCTTGGGGATCTCTGAGCCGGGCAGGGTGCATAAAAAAAGAATGAGAACGATCCAACCCATTGCTGGTAAGTAATAAAGGATCGTTCTCATGCTAAATTTATTATTCGTATTCAATTCGTTCATACTTATTCTCCGATCAGTGCTTTGTAAGCATCTGCGGTTAACAATCCATCCACATCAGCAGCATTACTTACTTCAATGGTTACCATCCAGCCTTCGCCATATGGGTCTGTGTTCACCAGTTCAGGGCTGTTTTCCAGTCTTGGGTTTACGGCACCTACGGTACCGGCAACAGGCAGGAACAGATCAGACACTGTTTTTACCGCTTCCACGGTACCAAAGATCTCTTCAGCATTCAGTGTTTTACCGGTTGTGGTGATGTCCACAAACACGATATCACCCAGTTCACGCTGAGCAAATTCAGTAATACCCACTTTAGCAGTGTTTCCTTCTAACAAAACCCATTCGTGGTCTTTTGTGTAACGCAGTTGTGACGGAAAATTCATGTCAAGTTTGATTTTGAGCCGTAAAAATAAAGATTGTGGGGTGAATTATAAAAACTTCTTCCCCCCGAATATGTTAAAATTCAATGATTAAAAGAAGAAGAACTTCCTTTTCAGCCTGATCTTCATCCGTACATCCTGTAAGGGGCGATTGTTCCTGTCTGTCTTCACCATGGCAATACTGTCTACCACATTCAGCCCTTTGATCACTTCTCCGAAGATGGTGTAATTCTGGTCCAGATGCGGTGTTCCGCCTATCTTTTTATAGATCTCCCGTTGGTCTACCGGTAATTTCCGGCCGCCCAGGCGGGTTTGTTCCAGCGTATCCAGTTGCCCGTCTGTGAATTTCTTGCCTTGTACAATGTAAAACTGGCAGCCATCGGATGCTTTTGTAGGATTATTATCCCGGGCAGCTGCTAATACACCCTTTTTGTGAAAGAGGTCCAGTTGAAATTCTGCCGGTACGGTGTATCCCACGCCTCCATTCCCTAATTCCGTGCCGGGTTTGGCATTCTTAGAATCGGGGTCGCCTCCCTGGATCATAAAGTTGTGGATCACGCGGTGGAACAACAGGCTATCGTAAAAATGCTTTTTTACGAGTTTGATGAAATTGTTACGGTGCAGCGGCGTTTGGTCATACAACCTGATCACCATGGTACCGTATTCCGTAGTTACTTTCACTTTACGGTTACGCTGGGCATTCACAGAGATACAGAACAATAAGGAAAAAGACAGCAGTAGTGCTCTATGCATATGGATGGTTTATTCTTCAAAATAGGCGATTATATGCTCCTTCAGGAACCTTTCCTGTTCTTCCATCCCCATTTTGGGTACCGGCTGTACTTCTTTAAAGTGAGGCCAGCCATCCCTGTCGCGCCCCTCCGGTTCAAAATATCCGCTTTGGCTCAGCAGGGAACAAACAGCAATGTGCATGAGGTCCTGCTTCTGTTCTTTGGTGAACTTCGTTTTTGGGCTATTTAATTCCTGTATACCTATCAACAAAAGTGTGGCCTCCATGTTCGGTGTTTTACCGAATCGTTCTGTGAGCATATCTTCCACCCTTTTCCATCTTATTTTGAAATCATCCTGATCCATTTCTTTATTTTTTTAATGGTTCCTGCTGCTAATCAAGCATATGGCATATAGATTGCAGACCGGTAACGAACAGCAAATGTACGGTTTACATAAAAAATTGATGTAAATATCGCTGCCCTTTATTAAATTGGATTTTTTTTTAAACCATATCTGTCTACCGGGGAAGCTGTTCAGGGTCGTTATTTAACAGCACTTTAACTGCGGATGCCCGCCATGGCAGTATGTTTAAGGAAGGGAATCAGTATTTTAGCACCCTCGAAATGTAAATACATGGAAAATACATCGTACGATATTCGTCAACTCAACGAAAAGATCCACCAGGCCAGCTCTTTTGTTGATATCCTCAATCTGGAGATCAACAAAGTGATCGTAGGGCAGAAGTATATGGTTGAACGTCTGATGATCGGCTTACTGGCTCAGGGGCATGTGCTCCTGGAAGGGGTACCCGGTTTGGCTAAGACCTTATCCATCAAATCTTTGTCTTCTGCCATCAATGCACGTTTTTCACGGATACAGTTCACGCCGGACCTTTTACCGGCAGACGTTGTAGGTACCATGATCTACAATCAGCAAAAGAATGAGTTTGTGGTACGCAGGGGTCCCATCTTCGCCAACTTTATCCTGGCGGATGAGATCAACCGTGCCCCGGCGAAAGTACAAAGTGCCCTGCTGGAAGCCATGCAGGAAAGGCAGGTGACCATAGGTGATACTACTTTTAAACTGGATGAGCCTTTCCTGGTACTGGCCACCCAGAACCCGATAGAGCAGGAAGGTACCTATACCTTACCGGAAGCCCAGGTAGACCGTTTTATGTTAAAGGTGGTGATCGGGTATCCTACCAAAGACGAAGAACGCCACATCATCCGTCAGAACCTGCAACCGGAAGGCCAGGTAAAGATCAATCCCGTGGTAAGCCCTGAAGACATCCTGGAAGCACGTAAACTGGTACGCCAGGTGTATATGGATGAAAAGATCGAACAATACATCATCGATATCGTGTTCGCCACCCGTAATCCGGAAGATTACAAACTGGGCAAACTGAAACCACTGATCTCCTACGGGGGGTCACCACGTGCCAGCATTAACCTGGCCCTTGCTTCCAAAGCTTATGCCTTTACAAAACGCAGAGGATATGTGATCCCTGAAGATGTACGCAGCATCTGTTTTGATGTAATGCGCCATCGTATTGGCCTTACTTACGAAGCGGAAGCAGAGAACGTAACCAGCGAAAACATCCTGAGCGAGATACTCAACGCAGTTGAAGTGCCATAAGCCGAATTTAAACCTGCAACAAACATGGAGACTTCAGAAATACTCAAGAAGGTCCGCCAGCTGGAGATAAAGACCAAAGGCTTAACGAATCATATCTTCGCAGGCGAATACCACAGCGCTTTCAAGGGCAGGGGTATGTCTTTCAGCGAAGTGAGGGACTATCACTTCGGGGATGACGTGCGGTCTATCGACTGGAACGTAACGGCCCGTTTCAATCATCCTTTTGTAAAGGTCTTTGAAGAAGAACGGGAGCTGACGGTAATGCTGCTGGTAGATGTGAGCGAAAGTGAAGCATTTGGTACCGCCCAGCATACCAAACGCAGCCTCGTAACAGAACTCTGTGCAGTACTGGCATTTTCTGCCATCAAAAATAACGATAAGGTTGGTGTGATCTTTTTTAGTGACGGGGTGGAGAAATACATTCCGGCTAAAAAGGGTAAATCACATATCCTCTTCATCATCCGCGAACTGTTATCCTTTACACCTAAAAAGAAAGGGACTAATATCGCGGAAACGCTGCGTTTCTTTAACAATGCAAACAAGAAGCGCAGTATTATGTTCCTGCTAAGCGATTTCTTTTCCGGTAATTACCAGGATGCACTGAACATTGCTGCTAAAAGGCATGATGTGGTGGGTGTGCAGGTATATGATCCACGGGATAAGGAATTGCCTTCCGTGGGTATAATGAAGATGACGGATAGTGAAACGGGCGCCACACAATGGGTGGATTCCAGCGATAAGAATGTGCGGAAATATTATACCCATCAATTCCAGCAGCATGCGCAGTATTGCCGTAACGCATTTATGAAGAGCGGGGCAGACCTGGTCAGTATACGCACGGATGAAGATTATGTAAAAGCACTACAATCATTTTTCCTGAAAAGGGTTAAAGCATAAACTGAGCACTGCCACACCGGATGAAAGTTAAAAAGAACATATTCGTGTATACCTTGCTGGGATGCCTGCTTGCAACAACTCAATTGTTTGCGCAGGAGCAATACCAGGATTATTTTAAGGTGAAAGCGATCCCCGATACTACGCAGATCCGAATTGGTGAACCTATCAGATTAGAGATCACTGCCAAGGTGATGATCTATGCCCTGAAAGGTGCTAATTTGAAAGTAGTGTTCCCCAATCTGCCGGATTCCCTCAATCATATAGAGATCACAGACCGTACGCAGCTGGATACTTCCGGTTCCAATGAACAGCAGAAGTTATTCAAGCAGATCATTACGCTCACGAGCTTTGATTCCGGCCGTTGGGAAATGCCCCCTATGAAATTTGAAGTGTTCTCTGTAACGGATGGTTCTTATGATTCCGTTTTTACAGAGCCCTTTTTCATTGATGTAAATACAGTACCGGTAGATACAACCAAAGCATTCAAACCTATCAAAGCATTGCGCTCGGTGGGTTGGAACATACTTGACTACTGGCCTTACCTGCTGGCCTGTTTAGCTTTGAGCGCGGCCATCGTGCTGTATTTCGTATTCTGGCATAAGAAACGTAAACCTGCTGTGGTGGCACCTCCCGCCAGGCCAGCCAAAGCTCCTTACCAACTGGCCATGGAGCAACTGGAATTACTGGAAAAGGAAAAGCCATGGAACAGCGATGTGAAATTATATTACACACAACTCACGGATATCCTCCGGCAATATTTTGAACAGCAGTTCCATATTGCTGCACTGGAACAAACCAGTGCAGAGTTGATGCAAAACATTAAACCTGTAACGGTGCTGAACCAGCAACGGGATAAATTGCAGAGCATCCTTACGTTGGCTGACCTGGCTAAGTTTGCCAAGCTGCAGCCCTCTCCGCAAGAACATGAGGATTGCCTCCGTAAAGCGATAGCTGTGGTAGAATGGACAAAACCATCTGCTGTTGCTGCTGAACAACCTGCATCTAACAGCACAAATTAGTAACTGACGCATGAACCCGGACATCTGGAAACATATTGAATTTGCTTACCCGGCCTTCTTCTGGCTGCTGCTACTCATTCCCGTAATGGTATGGTGGCAATTCAGCGCTGGCCGCAAGTTCCAGGGATCTATCCAGGTATCTTCCCTGCAAGGCCTGAAAGGTTTACCTGTATCCTGGAAAGTACGCTTCCGCCCATTATTGCTGGTATTGCGCGTTCTTGCTTTTGCGGCATTGGTAACTGCGCTGGCACGCCCTCAAACATCCAATACTTCAGAGAATATAGACAGTGAAGGGATAGACATTGTATTAAGTATAGACATTTCCGGTAGTATGCTGGCAGAGGACCTGCTGCCCAACAGAATGGAAGCGGCCAAAAAAACCGCGATGGATTTTGTGGACAGCCGTATCAGCGACCGCATCGGGCTGGTTATCTTTTCCGGTGAAAGCTTTACGCAATGCCCCATTACAATGGACCATGCGGTATTGAAACAACAGATCATGACCATCCGCAGCGGTTTGTTGCAGGACGGTACTGCTATAGGAATGGGATTAGCTACTGCGGTAGACCGTTTGCACAACAGCAAAGTAAAAAGCAAAGTGATCATCCTGCTAACGGATGGTGTGAACAATACCGGCCTTGTAGATCCGCTCACTGCACTGGAGATTGCCAAAGCTTATAAGATCAAAGTATATACCGTAGGTGTTGGAACGATCGGTAAAGCCCCCTCTCCTGCTACAATGCCCGACGGTACTGTGCAAATGCAAATGGTGGATGTGCAGATAGATGAGCCGCTGATGAAGAAGATTGCTTCTGAAACCGGTGGCCGTTACTTCAGGGCTACAGATAATACTTCCCTCAAAAACATCTACGGAGAGATTGACAAACTGGAACGTACAAAAGTGGAGATCACTTCCTACAAACGTTACAAAGAATATTTCTTCCCGCTGGCCATGATTGCCCTGGCTTGTCTTTTACTGGAAGTGGTGCTGCGGTACACACTCTTCAGGAGACTCCCTTAATTGGCTTATCTTTACGCCGTGCAAGCAACGATCTACAAATCAACAGGCAGCTGGTATGCTGCCAAAACTGAAGCAGGTGACTTTCTTCAGGCCCGCATCAAGGGCATCTTTAAGAAGGATGATGATATCACTTCCACCAATCCCATTGCGGTAGGTGATGAAGTAACGCTCAGCCTGGAACAGGATGAAGAAGCGGCTGCTATGATCACGGGCATCAGTGACCGGAAGAATTATATCGTGCGGGCCTCTCCGCATGGCAAGCATAAAAAACATATTGTTGCCGCTAATCTTGATCAGGCGGTATTGGTTTGTACTGTGAAAGAACCCCGTACTTCCCAGGGGTTTATAGACCGTTTTCTTGTAACCGCTGCTGCCTATCATATCCCTGCCGTACTCATCTTCAATAAAATGGATGTGTATAAGGATAAGGAAATGGAAAAATTCGAACACTGGAAAACGGTATACGAATCCATGGGCTATCAGGTATTACTAACGGCTGCAGGAGCCGGTGCGGGTATGGAAGAGGTCCAGGCCATGCTGCATCATAAAACAAGCCTTATTTCAGGGCATTCCGGTGTGGGCAAATCCACTATCATCAACCGGTTATTGCCAGACCTTAAACTGAAAACAAAAAATGTGAGCGGTTGGAGCGGGAAGGGTTTACATACCACTACTTTCGCAGAGATGTTTGATCTGCCGGATGGCGGAAGATTAATAGATACGCCGGGGGTGCGGGAATTTGGGATCGTTGACATTCCCAAAACAGAATTATCCCAGTATTTCCTGGATATGCGGCCTTTTCTTCCTAACTGCCAGTTCAATAACTGCCAGCACCTGGATGAACCTGATTGTGCTGTGAAAGATGCGGTGGAAGCGGGGATACTGGATATGGAAAGGTACCTGAGCTATGTAGCTATCTGGCACACGATAGAAGACAAATCTTATTAACCACCCCTGTTGAACAACCCTTTCTTCCTGGGTGCGTTCATTTCGTCCATCACCTTTTCAGCACCCATATTACGTTTGGAAACTTTACAACCTGTTTTTTGCGTGCGGCATCCTATCGCCAGGATACCTGCTGCCAGCATCAGTAAAAAGCAAAACCTGCGCATAATAAGATCCAGTTTAGAATAATTTCATTTGTTTACCGGCCTTTGAATTTTGCTTGGCATTTCCCTTGTTGTAATAGGTACTGCCGGGGCAGCCATATTTCTGAGATGCGCAACTGGTCAGTAGAAAAACTGCCCAAAGCAGGAATAACCATTTTCTTTTCATAGGGACAGGGTATTTTATCTTATGCAATATAGCATTTTTTTCTCAAGTGATCATACCTGGTCCCGGAACCAGTCTGCATACATGATATAGTTGTTTGCTATCCTGTCAATCTCCCCATGGATCAGTTCCTGGCTGATGGTTTTCACCTTTTTAGCGGGTACGCCTGCATAAATGGTCCCGGCCTCTACCTGCGTTCCTTCCAATACTACAGCACCGGCGGCAATAATGGTATTGCTGCCGATATGGGCATTGTCCATCACAATCGCGCCCATGCCGATCAGTACATTATCTTCTACGGTACAGCCATGTACAATAGCATTGTGGCCAATGGACACATTATTGCCGATGGTGGTTTTGGTTTTCTCGTAAGTAGCGTGGATCACGGCACCGTCCTGGATATTCACCTTATTGCCCATACGAATGCTGTTCACGTCTCCCCGTACAACGGCATTGAACCAAACGCTGCAATCATTGCCCATTACCACATCTCCTACGATGGTAGCATTGGGGGCTATAAAACTATTTTCACCCATTTTAGGGTATACTCCTTTTACTGGTAATATTACTGGCATGTTACAAATATAGAACTTCACTAACTTCGCGGCAATGAATAACAGGCAGCTTTTTTTACAACATGTGGCTCAAACCTCGGATGCCCCGCTGGCATTGGAGATTGTAAAAGCAGAGGGCATGTATATGTGGGATGCGGATGGCAAACAATACCTCGACATGATAGCAGGGATCAGCGTTTGCAACATAGGGCATTGCCATCCTGCGGTGGTAAAGGCCATCCAGGAACAGGCACAGACCTATATGCATCTGCTGGTGTATGGGGAATTTGTGCAATCTCCCCAGGTAGCTTATGCCACTTATCTCACACGGCATTTGCCATCTTCCCTGAACAGCGTGTATTTCACCAATTCCGGCAGTGAAGCCACGGAAGGTGCTATGAAATTAGCGAAACGCCATACCGGACGTACAGAGATCATTGCCTTTAAGAATAGCTATCACGGCTCAACACAGGGTTCGCTGAGTATCATGGGAGATGAATACTGGCGGAACGCTTACCGGCCATTATTACCGGATGTGCAGCATCTTTTGCATAACTCCATGGAAATGCTGGACAGCATTACAGAACGTACGGCATGTGTGATCGCAGAAACCATACAGGGCGAAGCCGGTGTGCTGGCACCTGCGGTGGAATGGTTGCAGGCTTTGCGTAAAAAGTGTACAGAAACCGGCGCTCTCCTCATACTGGATGAGATACAATGCGGCTTTGGCCGGAACGGTACCTTATGGGCATTTGAGCAATATGATGTGGTACCTGATATCCTTTTACTGGGAAAAGCATTGGGGGGCGGCATGCCTTTAGGTGCTTTCATTGCCAACCGGGATGTGATGTGGAGCCTCACCAATCAACCGGTATTGGGCCATATCACTACATTTGGCGGACATCCTGTTGCCTGTGCCGCCGGCCTTGCAGGAATGAAGGCATTGATAGAAGAGAATATGATGAAGGAAGTAGCGGCGAAAGAAAAGTTATTCCTGGAGCTGTTACAACATCCGCGCATTAAAGCAGTGCGCTCAAGAGGTTTGATGTTGGCTGTTGAACTGGAAGACTTTCCTGCGAATAAAAAAGTGATCGATCATTGTATAAAAAACGGTGTGATCACAGACTGGTTCCTGTTTGCACCACAATGCATCCGGCTGGTACCGCCATTAATTATTAAGGAAGAAGAGATCCGCACTGCCTGTAAGATCATACTGTCGGGGCTTGACACCCTGTAAAAGAAAAATCCTCCCGGAAAACCGGGAGGAAGATTTCAAATGCTTATGAGAAAATTCAACTAAATACTTTTATTGTTGACCTGCTTCTTTCTTTGCATCCTGCTTCATTTTATCGTTCGCAAAGATGGAGAATTCCACACGGCGGTTCTGTGCACGGTTAGATTCTGAATCGTTTGGTACTTTAGGTTGGGTTTCACCATACCAGAAGGTCTGGATACGGTTAGCGGCCACACCTTGTGAGCTGAGATAAGCTGCTACTGCTTTTGCGCGGCGTTCAGACAAACTGTAGTTGTAAGCATCTGCACCGGTATCATCCGTATGTCCTTCAACACGTACGTGCGTATCAGGATATTTATTTAATACCTGTGCCAGTTCCTGGATATTGGATTGTGCAGTAGCGGTAAGGTCTGATTTATCAAAACCGAACAGTACACCGGAGTTAAAGGTAACGTTGATACCTTCCCCTACTCTTTCCACGGTAGCATTAGGCACTTCGTTTTTGATCTCCTGTGCCTGTTTGTCCATTTTCTTACCGATCAGTACACCGGCAGTTCCGCCAACGGCTGCTCCGATAATAGCACCAAGGGCTGTATTACCGGCAGCTTTACCAATAACAGCACCTGCTGCTGCTCCACCCCCGGTTCCGATCACTGCTCCTTTTTTTGTGTTATCCATGCCCTGCCATGTACTACAGCTCCCGAGTAACAGTGTACCGGCTAAAGCTATTGCTACAAATGCATTCATTCGTTTCATCATAATTAATTTTAACATAGTGAGATTTTTGCCAGGTTTTGCTGCCTGCATATAGTTTATACCATAGCCCTAAACAAATAGTTTGCCAAGAAAGCGGTTTCCCCTATAAATAATTGAGGAGCAGTATTTTAAAAACGGACAGGAGACGATGCTCACCTGTCCGTTTAAGGTAGTTATTTTCCAAAGATACCGCCTAAAAGGCCGCCTAATCCTCCGCTGCCCTGTTGTTGTTTTGCGCCATTGCTGATCATTCCCACCATATCCTGCAGATCCACATCGCCATCACCGTCTTTATCGAGGCCGCCGGCAAATTTGCCAAGCAGGCTGCCCAAATTGAGGCCCTGGGTAGAACCTCCGGTGAGGGAACTGAAAATGCCGTCCAGTGAAAAACCATTGTCGCTTGGGTCGTTGGTCTTTTTCACCAGGGAACCCAATACGCTGGGGATGAGAGATCCCGCGATAGCTGCTGCTGTGCTGCCATTGAGGTTAAATTTCTCCGTAAGGCTGCTGATAAGGTTACCGGAAATGTTGTTGACCACGGGGTTACTGTTATCTACCTGGCCATTGGAATTGAAAAGGCCCATTACGTCCTTTACATTTCCACTGGCGAGCGCTTCCTGTAAACCGGAAGCGATGGAGTGAGAAGCCTCTCCGATCACTGCATCGTTTTGCTCATTAGGTATAGCTGGATTGGCTACCACTGTTTCCTGTGCGCTATCACGCACCAGTTGAACTAATTGATCAAGCATTTTGATATGGTTTAGGGTGGAAAGATACTTAACTGTAGAACATAATAACATTCCCCGCCGCAAATTGTTTGCTGAAATCAGACCTGGTCTCCCATCTTCATTTTCTCGGCATTCTCGGCAAACTGGAGGGCGTCGATCATGTCCTGGATGTCTCCATTCATGAAAGCATCCATATTATAGGCGGTCATTCCAATACGGTGATCTGTGATCCGGCCCTGGGGATAGTTATAGGTGCGGATCTTGGCAGAACGGTCCCCGGTGGAAACAAGACTTTTACGTTTGGAGGCAATGGCATCTTCATGTTTGCGTACGGCTGCTTCGTAGATGCGTGTACGCAACATCTTCATGGCAATGTCTCTGTTGGAGTGCTGGCTACGGCCCTCCTGGCATTCCACGATCACCCCGGTTGGAATGTGGGTAAGCCTTACGGCAGATTCCGTTTTGTTTACGTGCTGTCCTCCAGCTCCTGATGCACGGAAGGTATCCATTTTGATATCCGCATCACGAACATCCACATCCACTTCATCTGCCTCCGGCAAAATAGCCACGGTAGCGGCAGAGGTATGTACCCTTCCTGAACCTTCTGTTGCCGGCACCCTTTGCACACGATGTACGCCGGATTCGAATTTGAGGGTCCCGTATACATCATCACCGGTCACTTCCACTACTACTTCTTTATAACCACCCACTGCACCTGGGTTTTCGTTCATGATGGTGGTTTTCCAACCTTTGTTCTCACAATAACGGAGGTACATCCGCAGGAGGTCTCCTGCAAAAAGACTGGCTTCGTCCCCACCAGTACCACCCCGGATCTCAAGGATGGCATTCCTTTCGTCCTGCGGGTCTTTCGGGATCAGGAGGTTGCGGATCTCCGCTTCGGCCTGCTCTTTCTGTTCGTTCAGGCTTTCGGTTTCTTCCTTGGCCAGTTCTCTCATTTCATCGTCTCCGCTTTCCAGCACCTCTCTGTTAAAAGCAATGGCATCCAGCAACTTACGATAATTATCGTAAGCCTTCACGATCTTCTCCAGCTGGCGGTATTCTTTGCTCAGCTTGCTGAATTGCTTATTATCCTTTACCACTTCGGGGTTGGTGAGAGCCAGGGATACCTGTTCGTACCGGCCCTTGATGGCGTCTAATTTATCTATCATAATCAGTGACGAATTAACAATTACGAACTAAAAGAGCTTATTTCGCAATTACTTCGGGTTGCAAAATTACATTTTTGCCCCTAAAAAAAGACAAAGATGATAAAGCTGGCAGCAGACGACATTTTTGATGGCCAACGGTTCCATGGGCCAGACAGGGTATTGATCCTGGACGATACGGGAAAAGTATCTGCCCTCGTTCCAAGGTCCTGGGCAGGCGAAGATATTCAACAGGTTGAGGGATGGCTTTCCCCGGGATTCATTAACACCCATTGCCACCTGGAGCTTTCGCATATGAAAGGCAAAGTACCGGAGCATACAGGACTACCTGTTTTCCTTCGGACGGTGATGGAACAAAGGCAACCTCCCACTGCGGAAACATTGGAGGCGGCTATTGCTGCCGCCGGGAAAGAGATGGAAGAAGAAGGGATCGTAGCCGTGGGGGATATCTGTAATACCCCTGCCACCCTGGAACATAAGTTAAGATCTCCGCTCTACTGGCACAGCTTTGTGGAATGCATGGGTTTTATCGACGCCGTAGCCCATCAGCGGCTGGAACATTCTGCTACCGTGTTTTCACAATTTGCCGCAAAAGAACAACCTGTTTCGCTGGTACCACATGCCCCTTATTCCGTATCTGCTACTTTATTCAAATTATTGGGTAGTATGGAAGGGAATGCACCGGTGAGCATTCATAACCAGGAATGCCCTGCGGAAGATGAATTGTACAAGCACAAAACAGGAGATTTCCTGGGTTTCTATCAGCATTTTGGAATTGATATCGCTAAGTTCTCTGCTACGGGTACCAGCAGCCTGCAAAGTTATCTCCCCTATTTCTCCCATACGCCCAAGATGTTACTGGTGCATAATACGTATACAACAGAAATGGATATACGCTTTGCTAATTCAAGGCCACAGGAAATATTCTGGTGCCTCTGCCCTAATGCGAACATGTATATTGAAAACCGTTTGCCGGACATTCCTGCATTTCTGCAACTGGGTGCCAGGATGACGTTAGGTACGGATAGCCTTGCCTCTAATCACCAGTTATCTATCTGGGCAGAGATCAAAACCATACGGGAACAATATCCGCATATCCCGCTGACAAATATTATGCAATGGGCTACCATCAATGGTGCGCAGGCATTGGATATTGCAGATCTGTATGGAAGTTTTGATAAAGGGAAAAAGCCCGGGCTGGTGCAGATCGTGAATGATGAAGCAAGGGTTTTCCGAATGGCGTAAGCGGAAGGGTTTTCCGGTTTTAGGCTATTTACTACATTTGCAAAGTATGGAAGACTTCTTAAACAGTATCATCTTTAGCAATCCTATCCGCAATTACCTGATTGTGCTGGGCATTGTATTGTTTGTATTCTTTATCCGGCGTGTGTTATCTAAAAGCCTGGCATCAGGGCTTTTCAAGCTGATCAAACATTGGTCGCCCACCATTCAGCAACATGAATTTGTTGAACTTTTATTACGCCCCTTAGAATACTTCCTGCTGCTCACTGCTTTTATCATGGGCAGTAATCACCTGGTATTTCCACCGGAATTAAACATCACTATCTATAACCGCAGCAATGATCCGTATACTTTACACATGCTGCTGCAAACCTTGCTGCAGATCACTTTCAGCCTTACCGTGATATGGATCTTACTCCGCCTGATGGATTTTGTGGCATTGATCCTTGAAAAGAAGGCAGACCTCACGGAAGACAAAACGGATAACCAGTTCATTGTTTTCTTCCGGGATTTTTTCAAAGCCATCATGATCATTATCGGGGGGATGGTATTGATCAATATATTATTCGGACAGCACATTGTAGAGAAACTGGTGGCCGGTCTTGGAATTGGTGCGGCTGCGCTGGCATTAGCTGCTAAAGAAAGCATTGAAAACCTTATCGGTTCTTTCATCATATTTTCGGATAAACCTTTCCGCGTGGGCGACAGTGTAAAAGTGGATGCCTTCCAGGGAACGGTGGAAAAGATAGGACTCCGCAGTACACGCATCCGTACATTGGAAAAAACGTTTGTAACGGTGCCGAATAAAAAGATGGTGGACAGTGTGCTGGATAATCTATCGCTGCGTACCCAGCAAAGGGTAGCGGTGAAACTGGAACTGGCTGCAGATACACCTTCAGACGGTGCTGCTAAAGTGGTAAGAGGGATCCAGGATTATCTCTCCAAACATGAAGATGTGGAGCCCGGTTATTCTGTGAGCCTGTTTGATTTCACAAAAGATTCCTTTGTATTGCAGGTCATTTATATGACCAATATCCTGGAGAATGCAGCTTATGTGAAACTGCGGGAAGATGTGAACTTTGCTGCGATACGGATACTCCAGGAGAATGGAGTAAAGCTGGCCATGAAAACAGATACACCACCCGTTCAGTAATACTAAAAGATCCCAGGGTATAGGAGTAGTAATGGAATGACGAACAAGTACCCTATGTGAAGGGTTTACCGGCACTAAACAAAAGCCTCGCTGAAATAATTTCAGCGAGGCTTTTTAATTGGGTCCATATCGAACTAATCTTTCTTATTATTCATTTTCATAATGATCTGAGCCAGGTCGTCTTCAACGGTTTGTTTGGGACTTCCGGAGATCCGTCCTTCTTCTTTACCGTCGCGCATTACGAGGATCACGGGTACTCTTTTCACTTTGTATCCATCTGCCACGGCGTTTCCTGTATTGCCACTGTTATCTGCGCCGTAGAGGTGAATGCTTTCTTCGGGCACACTGGCCAGGATCATCACTTTATAGAATGCAGGCAATAATTTTTTGCTGGCATCGTCTGTAGTGTTCACGAGGGCTACCAACTGGATCTTGTCTTTATTTGTTTTGATATAGTTTACCATATTGGTGTTCGCATCATACCTGTTCACACCGGTATAGAACCATGCAAAAGCGGAATCGCTGGTCAGCTGTTTCATTTCTATCTTTCCTTTCAACTGCCCTTTAACGGATTGCGCCATCGTCACGGAAGACAACAGCAATCCACATCCTAATAATACTGTGTGTAAACGCATAATTTGTATTTTATAATTGATCTTTTAACTCTGTTAAAAATGCTCTCACTTTTTGCAGTGATTTCACCATTTCAAAATTACGGGAGGCGGAGCGTTTATCTTCCCTCAGTTTTTGTTTAGCTCCTTCGATGGTGTATTTGCGTTCGCGCAGTAAATGATAGATCAGCTTCAGGTTCTGGATATCTTCCTGCCGGAAAAGGCGGTCTCCCTTACGGTTCTTTTTGGGTTGCAGAATATCGAATTCATTTTCCCAATACCTGATCAGGGAAGTATTTACCCTAAACATACCGGCCACTTCGCTGATGGAATAATATTGCTTATCCAGTGTGAGTTTTTCCAGTTCCTGGATCACATGCGGATCACTGGCCAGTTCTTTCAGGCTTTTGCGTCCACGCTTCTTTCCCTTTAAAGGCAGGTGATCGATGGGTTGCGCAGGTTGTTCTTCTCCGCTATCGGCCACGTTCGTTTTTTCCAACTCCTTTTTAGGTGCAGGCTTGCCGGGTGCGGGCTGTTGCGGCTCGGCTCCAAATAAGTCCAGTTGCTGCATCATAACCGATATCAATTAATTGAAAGAGAATATGGATACAATATTACGGAATCACCTACGCATCCTATCCTGCACAGCTATCTAATTTTATGCACACGGGCATTTCCTCCAATAATCATTCCATTAATCGAAGGACTGGTTGCCGGAGCGGGCGATCTTCAGCATGCGGTCGAACTGTTCGGGCGTAAGGTCGTTATAAAAAAAGTACACAGGATCTACCCTGGTTCCGTTCTTGCTCACTTCGTAATGGCAGTGCGGGCCGGTTGATTTTCCGGTGCTTCCTACCCAGCCAACCACATCTCCTCTTTTTACTGTCTGCCCGCGTTTTACTTTCATCCTAACCATGTGGCCGTAGAGCGATTTGTAACCATAACCGTGATTTACAACCACGTGATTACCGTACCCCACATCACTCAGGCTGGCTTCTTCGATCACGCCATCTCCTGTGGAATAAATGGGTGTGCCGGATGGAGCGGCAAAATCGAGTCCGCCGTGAAATTTCATGGTCTTATAAATAGGATCGATCCGGTAACCAAAACCGGAGGCTATCCTGTCGAGGTCTTTATTGGATACCGGCTGGATGGCGGGAATAGAGGCCAGCATTTTTTGTTTGTTCTTGATCAGGTCTTCTATCTGCACATAGGATTTCTCCTGTACCTTCACCCGGTTGATCAGTTCCTGCAGTATTTTAGCGGTTGCCCTTATCACTTCGTGGTTGTCTTTGGACTGCAGCTGCTCCATTTCCTGTTCCGTTTTTTCCGGTTTTCCTGCCCTTACGCTGTCCGGGATGGGAGCGGCTTCGAAGATCACGCGGTAGATTTCATTGTCCCGGTGCTGCAATTCGTCCATATGGCCTTTCAGTTCATTCATCCTTCCCTGGAGGGCATCGTATTCTTCTTTCATATTATCGATATCCGCGCGCAGGAGCTTTTCTTTAGGAGAATCCAGGAATCTGTAGGCAACAGAGAGGAAGAGGATACCTGTAACGATGGCTGCCGAGATAAAACCCAGCACCCTTAATATTTTAACCCGCAGGGACACTACGAGCTTTTCGTATTTTAGTGTTTGTGTATTATAAAAATATTTGATCTTCTTCATGAACCTGTTTGGGTTGATATGGTACGCGACCGTTTAACGTAGCGCGGTCAATATTATTATCGCTGCTTTTTTTTAAGGAAAACTGCGATTATCGCTTGTTTTTGATTATTTCGATATTTTTGCACCGCGTTCATTTTGTCCCTTTGCATTGCACAATTTAAAAACGGGGTGCACAAACCTAAGCGAAATAGGCTAAAACGGCAACCTTTTGAATGTCAATTTTAAGAACAGACCAATTTTTCATTAATTACAAATTAAAGTCAAATTTAGAACTGACGCAATTATAAAGTTAAAATTAGATATTAATACGTAGTAATATTTTATGACCGCAGCCGAGATCAGACAACAGTTCCTGGATTTTTTTGCTTCCAAAGGCCACCAGATCGTGCCTTCAGCCCCAATAGTGGTAAAAAACGACCCCACCCTGCTTTTTACCAATGCGGGGATGAACCAGTTCAAGGATATTTTCCTGGGAAACAAGCCTGCGGCCTATAAAAGGGTGGTAGATACTCAAAAATGCCTCCGGGTAAGCGGCAAGCACAATGACCTGGAAGAGGTGGGTATTGACACTTATCATCATACTATGTTTGAAATGCTGGGGAACTGGAGCTTTGGGGACTATTTTAAGGCGGAAGCCATTGCCTGGAGCTGGGAATTGCTGACGGAGGTATACAAACTGCCCAAAGACCGTTTGTATGTAACTGTTTTTGAAGGAGATACGAAAGAAAACCTGGCGTCTGACACAGAAGCCATGGAACACTGGAAGAAATATATTGCGGAAGACAGGATCCTGATGGGTAATAAGAAGGATAACTTCTGGGAAATGGGAGATACCGGTCCATGCGGCCCCTGTTCTGAAATTCATGTGGATTGCAGAACGGATGAAGAAAGGGTACAGGTTCCGGGAAAAGACCTGGTGAATAATGACCATCCCCAGGTAATTGAGATCTGGAACAATGTATTCATGCAGTTCAACCGTCTGAAAGATGGCAGCCTGGAGCCACTTCCGGCTAAACATGTGGATACCGGGATGGGGTTTGAGCGGCTGGTGAGGGTGTTACAGCAAAAACAGAGTAATTATGATACGGATGTGTTCATGCCGGTGATCCATGCTACAGAAAAACTCTGCGGTAAGGAATATGGACGCACGGAAAAGATAGATATCGCATTCCGGGTGATCGCAGACCATATCCGTGCCATCTGTTTCACCATCGCAGATGGTCAACTTCCCAGCAATACGGGGGCAGGATATGTGATCCGCCGCATCCTGAGAAGAGCCGTACGGTATTACTTCTCTTTCCTGGATGTTAAGAAACCTTTGTTGCATGAACTGCTGCCGGTACTGGCGGGCCAGTTTGCAAAGGTGTTCCCGGAATTGCTGCAACAGGAGGATTTTGTAAAGAAGGTAGTGTTTGAAGAGGAAAGCAGTTTCCTCCGTACACTGGATAGCGGCATCCGCAGAATGGAAGATTTTATGGGTGGCGCTCCTTCCAAAAATGTAGATGGTAAAACGGCCTTTGAACTCTATGATACTTTTGGCTTCCCGCTGGACCTTACCATGCTGATAGCCAATGAGAACGGATTTAAAGTAGATGAGCCAGGCTTTGATGCCGAAATGAAAAAACAGAAAGACCGTTCCCGCGCAGCTACAGAACTGGATATGGGAGACTGGAATATTCTGCAGGACCAGCCTTCCGGTGTTTTTGTGGGATATACTGAGTTGCAGTCTCCCGCCAAAGTGCTGAAACACCGCAAGATCAAAGCCAAAGGGAAAGAGCAATACCAAATAGTGTTGGACAGAACTCCTTTTTATGCAGAGAGTGGCGGACAAGTGGGAGATACCGGTACACTGGATTTTAATGGAGAACTCATTACCGTTACGGATACCAAAAAAGAGAATGACCTGATCGTTCATTTTGTTGACACTTTACCGGCTGTTCTTACCGGTACTGTGCAGGCAACGGTGGATGCATCCAAAAGGAAGAACACAGAACGCCATCACTCTGCCACCCACTTATTGCATGCTGCTTTAAGAGCTGTGCTGGGAACACATGTTGCACAGAAAGGTTCCCTGGTAAATGCGGATTACCTGCGTTTCGACTTCTCTCATTTTGCGAAGGTAACAGATGAAGAACTGGCTGCGATTGAAGCGATCGTTAATGAAAAGATCCGGGAGAATATTCCTGTGGTGATAAAAGAACTGCCTCGTGAAGAAGCCCTGAAACTGGGTGCTATGGCGCTTTTCGGGGAGAAATACGGTGAAACTGTCCGGGTGGTGACCATCGATCCATCCTACTCAATTGAACTTTGTGGCGGTACACATGTTGGGAATACAGGTGAATTAGGATTGTTCAAGTTCATTGCTGAAAGTGCTGTGGCTGCTGGTGTTCGCCGTGTTGAAGCAGTGACGGGTGCAAAAGCGGAAGCGTTTGTAAATGAGCAATTGCAGCAACTGAAAGAAGTAAAAGCGCAACTGAAAAATCCGAAGGATATTGTAAAAGCCATTGAGAACCTGGCGAATGATAAAACGGCCTTAGAGAAACAGCTGGCATCCATGGAAGCCAAGCAGGCACAGCAATTGGCTGCTACCTTGCCGCAGCAGGCAGTGGCTGTGAATGGGGTGCATTTCCTGGGAGCAGTTGTGGAGGTGGGTAGTGCAGACATGGTAAGACAATGTGCATCCAACGTTAAAGACCTTCTTACGGCACCTTATGTGATTGTACTGGCTGCGAACATAGCCGGGAAAGCACAGGTAGCTGTTATCTTATCGGAGGACCTGGTGAAAGATAAAGGGCTGAATGCACAGAAGATCATTAAAGAACAGGTGGCGCCGTTGATCAAAGGTGGCGGTGGCGGACAACCTGCTCAGGCCACAGCGGGGGGACAGGATGTGAGTCAGTTGCAGCAGGTGATAGAGCAGGTGAAAAGTATTCTTTAATTAGTATAATTATCCATAACAGACAGGCGGGCCGGGTATAAGATACCTTTGCCCGCCTGTCCTTTTTTTAACATTTTATTACCCCGATTACCCCCTAAATTTGCTGTACATAAAACCGGATATTGTATGCGTAAACTATTATTCGTATTCAGCCTAGGGGCTATTACAATGGCTCTGCCGGCTTTTTCCCAGGAAAGGTCTTCTGGTAAACTGGGTGAATATGATGAGATCATCATCAAACGAAAAGGCGCTGACAAGAATGCAAAAGTGACCATTGAGATCAAAGACGGAGAGGTGTTTGCAGACGGGAAGAAATTAGATGAATTCAAGGATAATGATATCATTGTCCGCCGCCGGGTGATCATTCCAAGGAATGGCAACCTGCCGCCGGGTTCTCCTTTTGAAGAGCAGGAGCTTTCTATCTCACCAAACCCGGCAGTACTGGGTGTTATCACCAGGAAGGAAGATGCCAGAGGTGCTACGATCACTGAAGTAGCAGAAGGCAGTGCCGCAGAAAAAGCAGGATTGAAAGATGGGGATGTGATCACGGGCATTAATGATAAAAAGATACTCGAGCCACAGGAATTGTATGAAGCGATCGGAGAACTGAAACCAGGTGATAAGATCACTGTTTCTTACCTGCGCAATGGTAAAGAGCAAAAGGCCACCGCAACGCTTGAGAAAAGGCAGGATGCTCCCCGTTCTTTACGTTCAGGGCCCGGTGGTGGTAATCAATATCAATTCAGGATGCCGGATGGCAGGAGCCCTTTTGGCAACACGCCTGATGGACGGGAATATCCTTTTGCGGAGTTTTTTAAAGACAGGAATTCCACAAGGCTGGGGCTTTCCGTGCAGGATACAGAAGAAGCGAATGGTGCTGTTGTATTGGATGTAGCGGACGGTACTGCTGCTGATAAAGCAGGGTTCAAAGAGAAAGATGTGATCACGGAGTTAGCAGGCAAACCTGTTAAGGACGCAAAGGATGTAGTGCAGTTATATAGAGATAGTAAAGAAGCGAAAAGTATTACGGCAAAAGTGAAAAGGAATGGAAGTACACAAACGCTTACGATTAAAGTTCCGAAGAAATTAAATACAGAGAACCTGTAGTTACATATAGTAATGAAAGGTGAAAATTTATAGTTTAGTTTAGTGTAAAGCAAAAAGAAGCGGCTCGCGTAATGCGGGCCGTTTTTTGTTAAAGCCAGGCAGAAACCTTGCCCGCGCTCTTTTGGCAGGTAGCAATACTTTTTGTTGTGGAAAATATCTGCTCAATACTATATTAATCCATTTACCGCATCAGCAGTTTCGCCAGTTTCAGTTTATTCTTAAACGGCGGATATTTCACCGGCACATCCAGCCAGGTAGCTGTTTTCATCACGCCTTTAAAATGCGTGAATTCATCAAAACTGGAACGTCCGTGATAACGGCCCATGCCACTATAACCGATGCCTCCGAAAGGCAGATCTGCATTGGTAAAATGCACCAGCGTATTATTGATGCATCCGCCACCAAAAGCCACTTTATCTATAAAGGTTTTCTCCGTGCGGCGGCTGTTTGAAAAGATGTATAACGATAAGGGATATGGGTTCTTCGCGATCATCTTTATGGCTTCCTCTGCCGCGTTGTAGGGGATAACGGGCAGGATCGGTCCGAAGATCTCGTCCTTCATTATAGCCGCATCAAATGAAACATTGGTGAGGATGGTGGGTGCAATGTATTTATTCGATCTGTCTGTTTGCCCTCCTGCTACAATGGTTCCCTGCTGCAGGTATGAGGTCAGCTGATCAAATCTTTTTTCATTGATGATGCGGGGATAATCTTTGCTGAGCGAAACATCTTCTCCAAAGAAACGGGTAATGGCTGCTTTCATTTCTTCTATGAGGTTGCTCATTACACTTTCATGCACTAATATATAATCCGGCGCAATACAGGTTTGGCCTGCATTCCAGCATTTACCCCATATGATCCTTTTAGCGGCGGTTTTAATGTCTGCCCCTTTATCTACAATGCAGGGGCTTTTTCCACCCAACTCCAATGTTACCGGTGTTAAATGCGGAGCAGCCATTTCCAGGATCTTCCGCCCAACGGGGATGCTGCCGGTGAAGAAGATATGATCGAAACGGAACTGCATGATCTCAGGGATCACAATATGGCCTTCCCCGGTAACAACAGCCACAAACGCAGGATCGAAAGCATCTTTGATCACTTTTTGGATAATGGCCTCCGTCTGCGGAGCCAGTTCCGATGGTTTGAGGATGGCGCAATTCCCTGCTGCTATGGCTCCTATCAGGGGATTGATGAGTAACTGGAAAGGATAGTTCCAGGGGCCTATCAGCAGCGTAAGCCCCTTTGGCTCCCGGTAGATCTTGCTGGCAGAGGGATAATGCATGAGCGGGGAACTGACAGCCTGGGGGCGCATCCATTCCCTTAAATTGGTGAGGGTATGGTCTATTTCATCGAATAATAACCCCACTTCACTCGAAAACGCCTCCAGCGGATGTTTGGCCAGATCGGCCTGTAAAGCTTCCAGGATAGCTGTTTCGTGTTTTTTCAGCGTGGTTTTCAGCTTTTTCAGCTGTGCTTTGCGGAATGCATAGGAACGGGTGGCACCGGAATCAAAAAAGCTGCGCTGGGCGGCATATACATCGGAAATAGAGGCCATAACGATAGAATTATAGAAATGATATGTTACAATTTCGCGAAAATTCCCTGCTTTTTTGCAGTTTGAATATCTTTGTGCGAATCAGTACGGATTAATAGTATGAGCGCGAGCATCGATTATAACAAATATGAAGCAGTGATAGGCCTGGAGGTACATGCCCAGCTATTGACGCAAAGCAAGCTTTTCACCAGTGACAGTGCGGCATTTGGCGGTTTGCCCAATACGCATATCAGCCCGATCACCCTTGGGCACCCGGGAACGCTACCCTTTCTGAACAAGAAAGCGGTGGAACTGGCGGTCCGTCTTGGATTTGCCTGCCATTGTGAGATTGAGCGGGAAAACTTCTTTGCCCGTAAGAATTATTTCTACCCTGATCTTCCGAAAGGCTACCAGATCAGCCAGCATACTGCACCTATCTGCATTGGAGGCCATGTGCCCATTTTTGCAGAGGGTAACAGCCGCAATATCCGGCTGAACCGTATTCACCTGGAAGAAGATGCCGGAAAATCCATACACGACCTGGACCCTCAGAATACCATGGTGGATTACAACCGTGCAGGAGTACCCCTGGTGGAAATTGTAACAGAGCCGGACCTTCATACCAGCGATGAAGCATATGCTTACCTGACAGAAATGCGCCGCCTGGTACGTTGGCTGGATGTCTGCGATGGTAATATGGAAGAAGGCAGTATGCGATGCGACGCGAACATTTCTATCCGCCTGAAAGGTGATACCAGCCTGGGAACCAAGGTGGAAGTAAAAAATATGAACTCTATCCGCAACGTTAAACGTGCCATAGATAATGAGATCAAACGCCAGATAGAACTGGTGGAAGGCGGAGAACGCATTGTGCAGGAAACACGCAGTTTTGATGCGTCCAATGGCAGTTCTTTCCCACTCCGTTCCAAAGAAGAAGCCAACGACTACCGTTATTTCCCGGAGCCGGACCTGGCACCATTCCGCATTACAGAAGCTTACCTGGATGAGGTACGCGCTACTTTACCTGAACTGCCGGAAGAAATGCTGGCCCGCTATACACAGCAACTGGGGCTTCCTGAATATGATGCCCGTGTGATCTGTGATGATAAAGCCACTGCCGTTTATTTTGAAGCACTGATCAATGCTACCCCCCATCACAAGGCTGCGGCCAACTGGATGCTGGGACCAGTTAAATCATGGCTGAATGAACAAAATGCCGGCATGGAAGCATTTCCGCTTACACCCGCATCCCTGGCAGCTCTTATTGCATTGATCGCAGACGGGAAAGTGAACTTTTCTATTGCTTCCTCCCGCATCCTGCCGGCTATGATCACAGCACCGGATAAAGATCCACTGGCGATTGCCACGGATTTGAACCTCCTGCAGGACAATGATGCCGGGAACATTCTGCCCGTGATTGAAGAAGTACTGGCAAAATACCCGGGCAAAGTAGCCGAGTTTAAAGCCGGAAAGAAAGGCCTCATCGGGCTTTTTGTAGGAGAAGTGATGAAGCTGAGCGCAGGGAAAGCAGATCCGAAACTCACTAACGAACTCTTAATGAAACGGTTGAACAGCTAAATAAGCCGTTCATCCAAATTGGCGTGAATGGGAATATTGCTACTGCAATGGCATTGCCGTCTATTGCTATAAGTTACAAAGCATTAACCCGGAAATGGATATATTCCCATAGTAACATGCCCGAACCGGCTACATAATTTAACAAAACCGCTGGGGAGCATCCGATTAATTAACCCTAATTTTAGTCCATCATATAGAAAAAAGAAAAGCCCATGAAAAAATTAGCCATATGGTGTGCCGGCGCAGCTTTGCTGGCCGGATGTAGCAGCCACCCGGAAAAAGGCGGATTCAAGATTGATGTACAACTGGCCAATGCCCCGTTAGAAAAAGTTTACCTGGAAGAAATGGCCATGCAAGGCCCTAAAATAGTTGATACCACGGCTGTAAAAGATGCCAGTGGCAAGTTTGAGCTGGATGGCATGGTTACCGAGCAAGGTTTATACCGCATCCGTTTTGAAAATGGAAAATACATTGTGCTGGGACTGGATGCGGGAGACATGAGTATCCACGGAGATTACAATGAACTGGAAAAGATAGACGTGAAAGGCTCTGAAGCCACTTCAGAGATCCAGCAATTACTCAATCACTACAGTGAAAAAGCACAGGTGATGAGTAAAGAGATCCAGGCGATAGACAGCCTCCGCATGGCTAAAACGTCAGACAGCCTGCTCACAGCAAGACGGAATGCATTTGAACAGGAAGCAAAAAACTCCCGCCAGTTCTTTATAGATGCCGCACAAAAAACAAAACAACCCGTAGCCGCCGTATTTGCCATGCAACTGGTGCGCTTTGATGATATCACAGAATTCCTGGAAAATAAAGGGATCTTTGAAAACATTGCGAAACGTTTCCCTGATAACGCTATGGTGAAGGAAATGATGAAGTCTGTTGAAGAAGCAGAGAAAGAATCCAAACAGGGAGCAGCCAGCGGGCCGGAATCAAAGGTTGGCCAGTTAGCACCGGACTTTGTATTACCTGATCCCAATGGCAAACAGGTTAGCTTAAGCTCTTTCAAAGGAAAGTTTGTACTGGTTGATTTCTGGGCAAGCTGGTGCGGGCCCTGCCGCCAGGAAAATCCAAATGTGGTGAATGCTTACATGAAATACAAGGATAAGAATTTCACCATCCTGGGTGTTTCTCTTGATAAAGCAAAGGAACCCTGGTTAAAAGCTATCGCTGATGATGGTTTGATGTGGAACCATGTAAGCGATCTGAAGTTCTGGGAATCTTCCGTTGTTCCTTTATATGGTATTACGGGTATCCCTACCAATATCCTCGTAGACCCGCAAGGCAAAATTGTTGCGGCTAACCTGAGAGGTAAAGCACTCGAACAAAAACTAAGCGAAGTATTGCAATAATAAAAAAAGGAGCATCTCTACGATGCTCCTTTTTTTTGTTAGTACCCTTTATTCTGTGCTAACTGTTTATTTGATTGTGTTTCCAGCAATGGGATGGGAAAGATCACATAATCTGTTCCCGCAGCCTGTGCCAGGTGTTGCGGACGAGCCGGAATAGCTCTGCCGGTACGAAGGAAATCCATCATCCCAAAACCTTCAAACGCCAACTCCATCCTTCTTTCATTCAGGATCAGCGTAATCAGTTCTGCCTGTGTTACCGGTGGAACAATTACAGATGCGCCACGTATGGTACGGATATCCATTAACTGGGTGAGTGCGCCTGCACTTACCAATGGGTCCAGCCTGGCCATGGCTTCTGCTTTGTTTAATTTTATTTCTGCCAGCCGGAGTACCGGAACCCATTGCTCCCTTGGATTGAGATAATATTTACCGGTATAGGTGGATGCTCCGGAAGTGCGGATCATGGCTGCATTCCTGCGTTTATCTGTTGCAGCGAAATTAGGAATGCCAAAGTAACCTGCAGTATTAACGGAAATATCCCCCCTGCCCAATGGGCTGTAGTGCTGACCAATGGCATTATTGGTGTTGGGATTGTCCGCACTGTTCATGGCTACAGAAAAGATCCTTTCTACTGTGGCATTCATATTAGCGAAGGTCCAGTTATCTATCGGTTCTGTTGCCAGTTTAAATGCAAGCGGAGAAGCGATCACGGCATCTGCGCTGGTATTAGCATTAGGCCAGTCTCCTTTGTTGAGATATACCCTGGATAACAAACCATCCGCAGCTGCCTTTGTAGCACGTGCACGATTAAAGTATGCATCATTCCAGTTCGGTGGCAATGCGGCGGAAGCTTCTGTAAGATCTTTGATCATCTGATCGTAGACTTCTTTTACGGTATTCCTTTTTACCCTGTTGACGGCGCTGAGTGCCTGTGCCCCATCTTCTGCAGCATCCAGGATCAATGGAACACCGGGGTGCCCCGCATCTCCCTGGAAGTTATAAGGCTGCGCATATAAACTCACCAGGTAGAAATAACACAATGCCCTGATGAATTTTGCTTCCCCGTAATACTGGGTTGCTTTGGGTGTACCTACTACGGCTTCATTCTGCTGTAGTTTTTTCATGAAGAGGTTGGCTTCATAAATGGTACGGTAACCACCTGTCCATGCATTCAGTGCAATAGCATCTGCGGAGATCATATTGAAAGAACCCACATTACCAAAGAAGGAAGCTACGTTCACATCGTTGCCGCGCTGGTCTGCATAAATGAGGATCCGGCCACCAAAGAACTCTGCATTCTGCAAAGCATTGTACATACCCAATGCTGCTTTTTCCACACGGGAAGGATCGCTGAAGATCTGTGCCGGATCAATGGCACTAAAGGGCTTCTGTTCATCTACTTTTGAACAGGCGCTGCCCAGCAACAGGCCCAGTACAAGTATATATTTAGAAAACGTTGTCATAATTGTAAGTTTTAGCTTAAACATTAGAATCCTGCTCTGAGACCCAGTGTAAATGTGCGTGGCAATGGTACACCGCGGCTATCCACACCAAAGGCAACGTTGGCCTGGCGGTTGGTATTGATCTCAGGATCTGCACCTGAATAGCCTGTGATGATGGCAGCATTGTTTACAGATGCAAACACCCGCAAGGCCGTCATGTTTAATTTCTGCTTCACATTCGGGAAGAGATAGGCCAGCATGATCTCCTGTACACGCAGGTAGTCTGCTGATTCAAGCCAGCGTGTGGATGTTTGCGTGGTGATATTATCCCTCAGGAATAATTTGGGTGTGATGGTATTGGTGTTGGTAGGTGTCCAACGGCCTTTGATCTCTTCAATATTATTCTGGAAGAAGTTGGTCATCATCCCCTGCCTGGTGGCATTGATCACGTAGTTACCTCCGCTGTATTGCAACGTAATACCTAATTCAATTCCTTTGTAAGAGAAGGTGTTGGTCCATCCGCCATACCAGGTTGGATAACCTGTTTTATCATCCAGGTAAACAGCATCTGCTCCTGTGATAGCGGTCACTTTGGCCGATCCGTCAGGAGTTGTCCAACGGTCTGCTGTAGCAAGGCCGGGGCTTGGATTGTACATTTTAACGGTACCGTCTTTCGCCAGGAATTGTCCGTAACCTGTGGTGGGGTTTACACCTGCCCAGCGGATCATATAGAACACGCCTAAAGGTTTACCAACACTGGCCCTGCTGGACCCGCTCACGATATCGTTCTCATCCGCGAGCTTAGTGACCCTGTTCTTCAGGATAGTGAAGTTGGTGGAAGTGGTCCAGTTGAAATCCTTCTTTGAGATGGGGTTTGCTATAACAGTCAATTCAAATCCCCTGTTATACATAGCGCCGATATTGGTGGTTACAGAAGAGCCCGGAACACCAACGGTACGTAATACCGGGGCGGCGAGGATCAGATTGTCCACATCATTATTAAAGTAATCGAACGTGATGCCTAACCTGTTATTCAACAGGGACATATCAAAACCGATATCCAGCTTCTTGGATGTTTCCCATTTAAGGTTAGGGTCTCCGATCTGTGATACGGATAAACCATTCACATCAGCATACTGACCGCCGCCATACAAAGTTCTCCATGCATATGCACCTACTTCAGAGCTACCAACAAGCCCATAGCTTGCACGGACCTTGAAATCGTTGATGGCTTTGATATTATCCCTGAAGAAAGATTCTTCGGAGATACGCCATCCTGCGGATACGCCGGGGAAATAACCACGCCGGTTATTGATACCGAAGCCGGAATAAGCATCAGCCCTGAATACGCCTTCAATGTAATACTTGCTCAGGTAATTATAGGTCAGCCTTGCAAAGTAAGAGTCAAAAGCATCTGCCCTTGCCACACCACCCGAGAAAGTATTGGTGGTGCCAGCATAGAGGCCATCATAAATACTGGTAAAATATCCGTCTGCCAGGTTACCCTGGCCGGTATATAATTCTGTACGTTTACTATACTGGTATTCCATCCCCGCTGTTAAAGCAACTGTATGTGCCTGATTGAATGTACGGGTATAGGTAGCGAAGTTGGACCAGTTCCATTGGTTGATGCGCAACAGGTTTTCCTGTACAAGTCCGTTAAGACCAAAACCATTACCGGCCTGATCAGGTCCACTATACTGGTCTTCAAAGTTCTGAATGAAGTCCACACCAAAACGGGAAGTGATCTTTAAACCTTTAATGGGAGAAAGTTCTCCATAGATGTTACCCATGGTACGGTTAGAGATATTATCGTTCCGGCCCATGTACACAGTGGTGAGCGGATGGAAGAAACGGTTCAAACGGTTCGTAGCTACGTTCACGTTATTACCGTCGGCAAGATCGCGGTTAGCTGCAGAGAGGTAATATCCGCCATAAAGACCAGTGTTATTATAGATCGGCACATTGGGCGGAGCATTGTAACCGGCAAAGGTGGCACCTGCAAGTAACCCATCAGACAGCACACCATTGTTCACACCTTTTGAAGAGTAGAGGCTTACCCCCACTTTCAGCCAGGTTTTAGGTGTAACATCCAGGTTGATGCGTACGGAACCGCGGCGCAGCCTGTTAGTGATCACAATGCCATTCAGGTCAGCATAATCAAAAGCACCATAATACTGTGCTTTTTCATTACCACCGGAAACGGATACACCATGATTTTGTGCAAAGCCAGTTTTAAATACTTCTTTTATCCAGTCTGTACGATCCGGCTTGCCATCGTTATTCACATCAATATCAACGGCAATGGGTGCCAGGCCTAAGTTGGCAGCCTTTTCATTCTGAATGGCGGTAAAATCTTCCCCGTTCAGTACTTTAGGCAGCCGTGCGGCTTTTGCCCAGTTGAAATCACCATTATAGGTTACGGCAACAGTGCCTTTTTTACCTCTCTTGGTAGTGATCACTATCACGCCGTTGGCTGCACGTGAACCATACAGCGCAGCGGCTGCAGCATCTTTCAATACGTTAATGGATTCGATATCATTTGGGTTGATATCTGCGAGGGGATTAAAGCGGGTACCATTACCACTGTTGAACACGTTCAGGTTGGTACCGCTGATCAATGGAATACCGTCCAGTACGATCAATGGAGCGGTTGCGTTGCTGATAGAGTTCACACCGCGGATACGGATAGTAACAGCATCACCAACAATACCGGAAGTAACATTCACGTTTACGCCGGCAGCCAAACCATCCAGGGCCTGGTCGAAACTTTGTACCGGTTTGTCGTTGATCTTGTCTCCGCCAATAGTAGTGGCAGCCACTGTGGCATCTTTCCGTTTAATGTCCACATACCCTGTTACGATCACTTCCTGCAGCGTTTTATCGTCAGTATTCAACTGAACGTCCCTGCTGTTGCCTGCAGGAGCAGGAAATTCTACATTACCGTAACCAATGAACGAGTAAACCAATACATCGTTGGGTCTGGTAATTTCAATCCGGTACTCACCATTTGCGTTGGTGATAGTTCCTTTGGATGTGCCTCTAATGGAAACAGTTACCCCAGGCAGCGGGGCACCATCTTTTGCGTCGGTTACTTTCCCTGTGATAATGCGGGATTGGGCGAGGAGTTGCCCACAAAGCATAACCGAAAAGAAAATGAGGAGTATCATTCTTTTCATAATCGATTAGATTTTGGTTGTAAACTTATCTTGTCAAGAAAGGCCTGGCGCTGTTGAAATCTGGGTTCTTTTGGTGGAAATAGCCGGGTTAAATACAATTCCTTACTGATGTTGCTTTGGGTCGTTGAAATGCTCTATAATAGTAATTTACGAAACATTTATCAAAAAGCTATCTTGATCAGTGAAAACAGCATGATTTAAATAAATAATATTTGATATATCTGATTATTTATGTATCTGTGAATCTGCCTGGAACATGCTATAGTTATCATGATAGCGCGGATTTTCCCTGCAAGCAGAAAAAGCTGATCTTCAGACAGATCAGCTTTTTAAATATTTATTTGACACTAGATAAGATTAATTGTATTTGGGGTGTTGGGAGATATTTTCATTTGCCTGAATTTCCCTGAGCGGAATAGGCAGGTAATATGCTTTATCCGCAGCCGTTAGTTTGGTTGCAGCGGGTGCCTGTATAGCATCTTCGGGTAAACGGGTAATATCCATGTTCTTTCTGCGGAGGTCTAAATAGCGATGTCCTTCAAAAGCGAGTTCTTTAAATCTTTCGAGCAGTATGGCATCCATCAGGCTGGCGGGATCTGCAAAGGTCTGTGGCGTGTATCCATTGATGCGTTGTGTGCGTAATACATTGAGGTCTGCAGTACCGGCATTTAATCCTGCAACACCTTTTGCTGCATAGGCTTCTGCACGGATCAGGTACATTTCAGCTACACGGAAAAGTTTAATATCCACGAGGTTGGCCAGTGCAGGTTGCCCGCCAACATACTTTACCACAGCCCATCTTGCCGGTGAAAGTTCTCTCATGTAAGTATTGAAACGTACATCATTCACTGCATCCATTGTATTTCTTAATTCAGCAGATGGGGCGAACAAGATCTTATCTGAACCATCGCGATAGAAGTCTCCGAACTTGGCATCCTGTGCTTCCCGCTTCAATTCCCATACTACTTCCACATTGTTCTTATCCAGCCAGATGTCCGGGAATTGTGCTATGGTAGCCAATGGCATCGCATTGATCACTTCACTTGCATAGGTGATCGCTGCATCCCAATTCTTTTGCCATAAAGCGGCCCTTGCCTGGATAGCAGATACGGCCTGTTTTGTAATACGGCTACGGTTCGTAAATGTAGCGGGGATCATACCTTTTGCCAGTTCCAGGTCTGCATTGATCTGTTCAAATACCTTAGCTACTGTTTCCCTTCCAGGTTTTCCTATCGCAGCTGTTTTCATTAAGGGCACACCGGGAGAGGCAGGTTCATAGTCCACCGCATATAACCGCAATAATTCAAAATGACAATAAGCACGCAACGCCAGCAGTTCTCCTTTGTATTGATTGCGCAAGGTCTCTCCCTGTGGTGTGGTATACACTTCATCAATTACATCCAGGATACGGTTAGCACGGTCCAGTACCTGGTAAAAACTTTGCCAGGGTGCAATAGCTTCAGGATTTACAGGATCCTGCCGCCAGCTGTACATCAATGTACCGCGGCCTGTATTATTTTCCAAAGACCACATGGCTTCATCTGCGATCAATGTATTGGTGCTGATGGTGTGCGTGGATAAACCTGCGTACACTCCCAATACACCGGCATTCACATCGTCTATAGATTGGAAGGCCAGTGTTTGATCTATTATTTCCGTAGGTTTAACATCCAGGTCTGCAAGGCAGGAGGATGCAAATACCAGGAACAGGATCGGCCACTGTTTATTTAATATTTTCATTTCCTTAGAATTGTATACTCAGCCCTGCCGTGATGGTGCGCGCAGCAGGATATTCAAAAAAGGCGGTACTGTTATTATCTTCCGGATCAAAACCCGTCCAGCTGGTGAACGTCAATAAATTCTGGCCCTGTACATAGATCATGGCGCTACGCAGCAGGTGTGTACGTTTTACGATCTCAGCGGGTATGCGGTAAGCCAGCTGTGCATTCCTCAACCTTACGTAAGAAGCATCCTGGATATCACGGGAAGTGAAATTACGTGGTTCAGAAAACGAAGGCTGATCGGTAATATCACCTGGTTTGCGCCAACGGTCCAGCCATTTCCGGGATTGATTGCTGGATGCAAACTGATTACTGTTAAGCAGGTAATACTCTTCTGAATTATACCTGTAAACGTTCTGTGCAAAAGAGAAAAATACTTCTGCAGAAAAATCCTTCCAGTTCAGCCTGCTGGTAATACCACCTGTATACAGCGGATCTATTGTTCCAAATGTTGCCACACTTTGTGATACCACATTGTAGTTAGTGGTCAGTGATCCATCCCTGTTATAATACAGCGCCTTTCCTGTTTGCGGATCTACACCTCCCCATTTTACAATATAATGGGTATTCACGGGTAAGCCTACACGTACTATACTGGCGCCCTGCGTAAATTCATTTACACCGCCAAGGCTGAGTACTTTATTCTGGTTGTAGGCTACATTAAATCCTGCAGACCAGGTAAGGTTTGCATTCCTGATAATATCTCCATTCAGGTCTATTTCAATTCCCCTGTTACGGATAGCACCCGCATTGATCTTGCGGCTACTGAACCCACTCGTTTGAGAAATCTGCTGATCTAAAAAGATCCCTTCCGTGCGTTTATTATACCAATCTGCGATCAGGCGCAGCCTGTTATCCAGGATAGCCAGATCTACTCCGGCATTAAATATCTTCATATACTCCCAATCATAATCATCATTGCCTACAGCGCTGGGTATGATTGCGGGCGAGCCATCATAACGGCTGGCGCCATAACCTGAAGCATAGGCAAAGTTGGAAGAGAAGGGAGAAGCAGATGTTCCATAACTGCTGCGGAAACGAAGGGTGTTGACCCATTTAGCTGAAGTGAGGAAGGCTTCTTTTTTCAGATCATATCCTGCTCCCACTGAATAGAAATTATGCCAGCGGTTGCTCTCCGGTACAGTGGAAGAACCGTCTCTGCGGAAGGTAACATTCAGGGTGTATTTGTCTTTATAAAGATACCTGGCCAATGCAATCCAGGAAGCTAATGCAGAACCTGTTCTGCCTCCTTCCACTTTAGGGATAAAACCATTCAATGCAGAACCGGGTGTGATGCCTGAAATAGTTCCTGCCAGGCCGGGTGTGATACCATAACCGGTGAGCTGCATGCTGGAATATTTCATCCTGTTAAACTCGTAGAATCCTGCTACGGTAACCTGGTGTACATCCTTCAGTGTCCTGGAATAAGTTAATCCGCTCACTGCGGTGAACTGGAAATAACGGGCCATTCCTTCCGCATGCATTCCCTGCCGTCCCGGAATGGAAGACTGCCCTCCGCTGTATGTTCCGGGTTTGATGGTACGTACCTCTACATTCTCCCTGTAATCAAAACCCATGTTGCTGCTGGCATAGAGGTAGTCTGTAAAATTATATTTCAGTGCTGTAGTGAGTGTGCCTTTTAATTGATTGACGTTATAGGTGGAACTCTGTAATCTTTCCAGTGCATCTGAGCCTTCCCTTGTATCATACGTTCCTCCGAAACGAGCTTTGTTACCGCTATGTACCAGTTGCCCGTTCACATAAGGTTGTTCATAGGGCAGGGCATAATAAACTGCCGCCATTGTATTGGTGGTACCGGGAGCGCCTTCGCTTTCTATGAGTTTATTATTCGTATATCCTACGGCAGTATTAATAGCTGCTGTAAAACGTTTGGAAGTAACATCCAGGTTTGTACGGAAGCTGTAACGTTCTATACCGGAGCGAAGAGCAATACCTTCCTGTTTATAATAGTTTGCGGCTGAGTAAAAGCGGATGCCTTCTGTTCCGCCGGAGGCACTCAATTCATATTCATGAAATGGTGCTGCGTTACGTAAAAAAATATCTCTCCAGTTGGTATGAATATTCCCAAGGCTGTCCAGGATCCTCGCGTAACGCTGTTTTTGTGCCGGTGGTAATGCTGCGTTGGCGGGGTTCTTGTCCGAAAAGATCCAGCCGGCGCCAGTGATCCTGGCTGTTTCCAAACCTACTTCTTCTTCAAATTGCAGGCGCTCTTCGGTGTTCATTACATTGAAGCGGGAACGTGTTGGCTGGGAGATGCCATGCTGCGTGTTAAATGTAAAAGAGAGATCGCCTGCTTTACCTCTTTTAGTAGTGATCAGTATCACACCATTTGCACCACGGGAACCATATAGCGCTGTAGCATTTGCATCTTTAAGCACGCTGACGGATTCAAAATCTCCGGGATTCATGGTCATGAAAACACCACTCTCCACTGCAATTCCATCTACCACATATAATGGTGAAACAGCACCTGAGATAGTAGCCTGGCCCCTGATGACCACTTTTGCGGCAGCTCCCGGCTGACCGCTACCGGATGCAACATACAATCCGGGGGCACGGCCCTGCAGCATCTGGTCGAAAGAAGCCATAGGGATCTTGTTGAGCTTGCTTCCCTGTATAGTAGATACAGCTCCTGTGTACTCTTTACGTGTTGCAGTATTGTATCCCGTGATCACTACTTCTTCCAGGATCTTCTTTAACGTGTCGGTTTTTCCCTTATACTGTTGTGAAACGCCGGGAATGCTTATAGCTATGGCGAGCCATAAGAGTAGCGCTTGTTTCATATGATTTGCTTTATGCCTCGTTCCAGAAAATGAATGTGTTTAACCCCCAAGCGTACAAGATACTGATTTTCAATTGATAGAGTACTACACAAAGATGTTATGGTTTTATTATGCAAAAAAAAGCCCGGCTGGCGGGGCATTTGCTTATTTTTTACTTAAATATTAAGGGGTTGCAATAAGCATTTTACGCTTATTGCAACCCCTTAATATTATCTAGTGAAAAATCTAATCTTATTTATCCCACCAAACCGGAACATCCAATTTTATGGCGCCGGGGAATTTAGCGTTTGTAGTGAGCTCTGTGTTAGGATAAGGCAAACGTAAAGGGAATTTACCAGCTCCCAGTGCCCCTACTTTAGAGACAACAAAGAAGGATGGGAAACCGGTACGGCGCCATTCTGTCCAGGCTTCGAAAGTTTGTTTACCATTCATGGCATAATATTTCTGCGTGATGATGGCTTTGATCTGCGCATCGTTCGCATTAGTAGCAGGCCATTGTGCATCAGGTGCAGCTGCAATGTATGCAGGTGCTGCTGCTGTGAGGTTATTAGCAGTAAAGCTGGCTGTGATACCACTACGGAAGAGTGTTGCAGGTGTACCTGCTAACCATCCGCGTACTGCTGCTTCTGCCTGCAGGAAATAACTTTCTGCTGCAGAAATGAATATTACAGGAGCCAGCGCAGAGTTGTTATCATCACCTAAACCACCAGTGGCAGCACTTGGGAAAGAAACCTGGAAAGGAGGAATAGTTCCGTATGAACCTTGCGGAATACCAACGATCGTGTCTATATCAACACCATTGTATTCGTTTGTAACAGTGGTGTACAATACTTTCAAACGGGGATCCTTATTAGCAGTCATGGCATCTATTGCCGTGGAACTGGCTACCAGGTTCTGCGTTCTGCCTAAACCAAGGATCTCAGCGAACATTGGGTTTTCGTTACCTCCTGATGAAGAGTAAGTGATCTTTGCATCTTTCTCCAGGAAAGTAGCATTAGCAGTCTGCAATGCTCTGATACCGGCTTCCGCTTTACCAGGGGCTGCTTTAACAATACGCAGGTATGCTCTCAGTTTCATAGTGTTTGCAAATCTTCTCCACTGGTCCATATCTCCGTTGAAGAACAGATCTTCCGCACCAGGTTTGAACTGGTTAGCGGGATCGATCAGTGCCTGACCTTTACTGATCCAGGAGAATACACTATCGTACACCGCTTCCTGCGTATCATATCCAACGGCCAGGCTGTCTCCGCCCTTCAGTGCTTCTTTTAATGGAATATCACCCCAGGCATCTGTGGCCATCTGGAAAGTATATGCTTTCAGCAGATATGCGATAGCGCCGTGTTGAGAGAATTGGCCATAATTCTGGATCACATTCTCATAGTTCTGCAATGCATTCCTCCAGACAATAAGCCAGGGCCTGTCCTGAGAAGTACTGGTGTTCAGGTAACGGTCATTGGTTTTGTATTGGGAAGAATACGGGCTTTGCGTCCAGTATTGTGCCCATAAACCAGAGTTGATACCGAGCTGGTTGCTTAAAACATGGCTGGTGGAGGCAGCAGCCGAAGGCAGCAGCAATTTAACGTCTGCTGTAGTAGGCTTGTTGGGATTCTCATTCACATCCAGGAATTTGCTACACCCGGTGCCCATTATCGCCAATGAAAGCGCTACTGTTGCTATTTTGATTTTCAATTTTGTCATTTTCAGATAATTTGCTTTGAACTATTAAAATGAAACCTTCAGGTTAAAGCCAAAGTTCCTTAAGGATGGCTGAGCTGTAAAGTCAAGGCCTTGTTCGTTAGATGCACCACCTGAGTTCACTTCCGGATCTACGTATTTGTTAGATTTCGGTGTCCAGAGGAACAGGTTGTTTCCGAAGAGACCGATGGATACATCTCCAAAAGGACCTTTGTTCAGCAGTGATTTTGGCAAACGATAAGAAAGGCTTGCTTCTCTCAATTTAACGTACGAAGCGTCTACAATATGTTGACCAGAAGGGATCAGATCTGTCCAGTAGTCGATCATGCCATAATTTACTGTGTTGGTTTTATATTTACCGGAACCAACTGGATCTTCAATAACAGAGTTCGGGAATGGATGATCAAGGCGATGGCCTTCAGCAGTTTCTGCGGAAGCACCAAAGAAAGCCAGGTCATCTTTTACTTTAGAGAAGAATACGCCACCTTGTTTTGTATCGAACAATGCGCTGAAGCTCCAGTTCTTGTAACTGATGTTAGTTCCAAGGGAAGCCTGGTAGTCAGGATTGTAAGAGCCCAGGTACTGTGGTAAAGTAGTGAGCAAAGGCAAACCGGTGTCTTCATCAACTATTACCTGGCCACCTGGTGTTGTTTGCAGCGTTTGTGCATAGAATGTACCGTAAGGTTTTCCTACAGCAGCAACGATGCTCATACCACCAAATCCTCCGATCACAACCTGGTTAACACCTGGAAGCAATTCTTTTACTTCACTTCTGTTGCGGGTATATGTACCGAAGAGTTCAACAGTAAGGCCATAAGATGTTCTTATTGGCGTTCCGCGTAAACCTAACTCAATACCTTTATTCTGAATAGAACCAGCGTTGATGCTTTTGAAGGAGAAACCTGTTACTACAGGGATCGGGATATTGAGGATCTGGTTCTTTGATCTGTTCTCGTAGTAAGAGAAGTCAACAGTTAACCTGTTATCAAAGAAGCCAAGTTCAGTACCTACTTCAAATGCCGTAGTGATCTCTGGTTTCAGATTAGGGTTACCGATGTTGTTAGACTGCATTAACCCTGGTATACCATTGAAAGGGAAAAGGGTTACTCCAAAACCACCGGTATTGATGCTGGTACGCTCATAATAAGTGTTCAACTGATAAGGAGGAGCATCGTTACCTACCTGTGCCCAGCTGGCGCGGATCTTACCATAATCCAGGACCTGTGCAATTTTGGAATCCTTCATCAGTTCTGTGAATACGAATGAACCATTCACACTTGGATAGAAGAAGGAGTTGTTGCCTTTAGGCAAAGTAGAAGACCAGTCGTTACGTGCAGTAGCACCTAAGAACAACATGCTCTTATAAGCGAGGTTCAGGTCAGCATACACACCAACGAGGCGGCGGATATTGTAATCGTTCACTGCCTGAACAGGACCATTACTGTTACCCAGGTTATACCATCCTGGAACTACCAGGCCACCTGATGTGTTGGTTTGTACTTCTGATATAGAGAACTGACGCTGACGGATGTTATTACCCACCATCAGACTTGCCTTGAAATCTTTACTGAAGTCTTTCCTGGCAGTGATCATGAGGTCGTGTGTGATCTCATTCAGGGTGTAGTTATCTTCTTCGTACTTACCGTTATTGGTTTTAATGTTCTGTGCTAAAGTGTATTCACCGGAAGTAAGGTCAGCAGGTTCAAACCTAAACTTAGGATATTTGAACTTACGACGGTCAGAATAAATATCAGCACCCAATCTTTCCACTACATCCAACCATGGCGTTGGTTTGTAAGTGATAGCGAAGTTACCGTTCATACGGTCAACATTCTGCAGGTTCCTGTATTCCCTTAATACCCAGTAAGGATTATCTGTATAAGCGCCATAGTAACCATATGTTGGGTTACCTGCTGCGTTTGTGGTATTACCATAACTGGCGTATGGATTATCGAGGTTTTTCAGTGAGCTCAGCGGAATATCACGGGGAGTTCCGAGTACATTGGCATAAACAGAACCGGGACCTTGTCCACCCTGCACCATGTCTCCATTGATCTTGGTGTAGTTAACGTTCACACTGGTAGAGAACTTGTTGTTCAGTTCGGCGGTACCGTTAAAGCGGATACCATATTTGTTGAACTTGTCGTAGTTACCAGGCATTACTCCATCTGAGTTCAATGCGTTCAGTGACAGGAAGTAGGTAGTTTTATCACCGGAACCGGACAGGGAAAGGTTGTTATTCATTGCCTTACCTGTTTCGAAGAAATCCTTCACGTTATCAGGGATAGCAGAGTAAGGTTTTGATTGCCTTACGCCATTGATCTCCTGGCCCCATTCCTGGCTCTTGCCATCAAATGGTTTACCCCAGCTCCAGTTTTCTTTTGGATCGTTGTGATAACCATCGGGATAACCAGCCTGAGGATAACCTTGTCCGAATTCATTTTGGAAGTCAGGCAGTTTCAGGATCCTGGAGAAAGTGGTGGCATTGTTGAAAGTGATCTGTTGTTTAGCACCTTTTTTACCGCTTTTGGTAGTGATGATCAAGGCACCGTTAGAAGCGCGGGAACCATAGAGTGCCGCAGCAGCAGGACCTTTCAGGATAGAGATAGATTCAATATCGTCCGGGTTGATATCATTTCCCCTGTTACCGAAGTCAACAGAAGAACGGCTGTCCTGTGCCAGGGTAGCAGAAGCGCCACCACCCATGATGTTGGTATTGTCGATGGGCACACCATCTACTACCATCAGGGCCTGGTTGTTACCAGAAATAGAGGAACCACCACGTAATACGATGCGGGAAGAACTACCCGGTGCAGAAGCTGTACTGGAGATATTTACACCGGCAACTTTACCGGCCAGGCCATTCAAAGCACTGGTGCTTTGGCCTTTAGTAAGTTCATCGCTCTTTACAGTAGGTGCTGCATAACCCAGCGAACGTTTATCCCTGCGGATAGCGTTTGCGGTAACAACAGTTTCAGTCAGTGTTCTAACATCCTGACTTAATACAACGTCCACTTGTGTGCCGTTGATCTTTGCTTCGACATCTTTCATGCCGATAAACTTAACTACAAGCGCAGTTACGCCGTCTGGTACGTTCAGGGAATAAACGCCATCAGCATTTGTGACAGTTCCAACATTTGTTCCTTTAGCTAAAATAGTAGCGCCGATAATGGGCGTACCGTCCTCAGCAGCCGTAACCTTTCCTTTGATGGTTCGACTCTGCGCCAAGACCTGTCCTGATAGGGATATCAGGATCAGGAAAAGTGCGGTTAGACCTTTCCTCATAAGCATAATTTAGTTGTTTAACGAAATTTTAACACTCAAATATAAATTACTTAACGGTTTTTTAACGCAATGAGTTTGTAATTTTTTTGGAGGAGCCATAGATTTTTTTTTAAGTAATGAATAAATACTAGATAAGTTCTTTATATGGAAGGAGTGCCTGCTTCCAAAGCCGGGGAGGCTTTAGGGGGTTCTTAAAAAAGAAAAAGCAGGCGACAAGATTATCACCCGCTTATCATCAACCAAAATCTAAATCGAGATTCTTTATGATATTTTCATTGCCGGACCAAGGTTCGGCTATATGTCTTCTATTGGCTGTAATGGCTAACAGCAAAGGGTCTACGAACATGTACAATTGGGTTACACGGCCGCAGGATGATATAGCATTATTTGGCCATATCAGGTGAAATGATAATGTCTTTTTCATAAGCGGTGAGATCTTGGTTACTCCAATCTAAGTTTTCAGGATTGAAAAACCATCACTGCTTATTCAGGAAATTACCCGGTCACGATAAGTTCAAAGGGAATGTTTTCAAGAGATTCATCAGAACATTGTACAGGTCATCATTCCGGTAGTTGTAGCGGAATTCGCATTCTTTGAGGTGCAGATAAGCTGTGTTGCGGTTCAGGCCCTTGAATTTGGCCAACCGGTGTTTGGTGAGCCCCCAGAATCCATCTACGTCATCCAGCAATGCCTTACCGGCATCCGCATCATGATGCCCGTTCCCCAGATGGTACAAGCGGTACTGCCCAAGGTCCACTACTCCCTGAAAGCGACGGATACGTTCCGTACTGCCTACGGTTTCCAACACACTGCGCCCACGCGCAATGGCCTGGATCATAGACCTGCTTACATCGGGAAGGATCTCGGTGAATACTTTGTTGTCCTGCTTGTAGATTCCAAAGATGACGGGCTTGATAATACGGTCCACGTCTGCCTTAACAGCAATGGCCGTTTCATGAGCGTCTGTGTGAGAGTGGCTCCTCTGCAGCCATGTAGCTGCATTGGGTGTAGATTCAGGTTGCAGCGACTCGCAATATTTTACGATCTGCAATCTTATCTTCTTCAGGTAACTGTTGATAGTTACTCTGCTAACCCCGCTGATATTTGCAATCTGCGTGGCGGTCAAGTCTTCGGAGAATAACTTAAGTATCTCCTTAAACTTGCGCTCGGACAAATGAGCGCCTTTTAGGAACTTATTTTTCATGGACTAAGAGGTTAGAATGGCATTATAAACCTCTTACTTTTTCTTCTGTATATATAATGCTTTATTATAAACGGCGATTAGCAGATGATGAACGTACCCCACTAGATTATTTTAGGAGAGGGATCAAAAAAAATCCGTGGCATTGAGCCACGGACTAAGGTTTTATGGGGAACACATCCAAAAAAATTATCATGCCCCTTTTATATTAATTTGTTTGAACGGTAAAATTGCAGGATGAACGTTCTAGTCATTTTTCTCATCCAGGCCTATCTGACCCAGCTCAAGATCAGGCTCTTCGTCCAGCGGCGTCCAATCCTTCTTCTTTGCCCTCTTTTGAAGGGCCTTTTCCATCCATAACAGCATGGCCGGCAGAATGGTGAGGTTGGTGATCATGGCCATTACCAGGGTCAGGGAGGTTAACCAGCCCAGCGCTTTTGTTCCCTGGAATTCAGAGAAGGCAAAGATCATAAACCCGGCAAAAAGGATCAGCGAAGTATAGATGATGCTCAGCCCGGTTTCATTAATTGTCTGCCTAACGGTAGCGGATATATCCAGGTTATTCTGTGGCAATTCCTGTTTGAAATTCACGAGGAAACGGATAGTAACGTCTATGGCTATACCCAAAGCAATACTGAACACCAATACGGTAGATGGTTTAATGGCAATGCCCATCCAGCCCATCACTCCGGCTGTAACAACCAGTGGTATGATGTTAGGGATCAATGAGATCAGCAACATCCTCCAGGAACGGAAGAGGTATAACATACAGAAGATGATCAGCACAAATGCCAGCAGGATACTTTCCATCAAACCGTTGATAATGAAACGGCTTCCTTCGAGGAAGATGATGCTGGTACCGGTGAAGGTCACTTTATACTGTGCCGTATCAAAGATGGCATTTACCTGCGGGCGTAACGAATCTATCAGCCTTGGCAATTCCACGGAGCCGATATCAGCCATGTTCACACTTACACGCGCTACCTGGCGGGTACTATCCATAAAGGAAGAAACCAGTTTGGTGAAGGTGGAAGCCTCTCCGGATGCACCTTTCATCCGCAGATAGGGAGCCAGGAAGCCAATATCAAACTGGTTTGGCACAGCATAGTTCAAACTATCCCCTCCATAATAAGCCTGTTTCGCAAACTTGATACCTTCTGCCACAGAAAGCGGACGGGCACATACCGGTTGCTCTGCTATTAACTTACTTACTTCATCGAGCTTACTGAGGGTTTGCAGGTTTACTACCCCGTTCTTCTTTTTGGTATCTACCACTATTTCCAGCGGCATCACTCCTTTGAAATTCTTCTCAAAGAACTTCAGGTCTGTATAGAGCTTATCTGATTTCGGAATGTCGTCTACAATAAACCCTACAGACTTCAGGCGCATCATACCCAGGATAGCAGCCCCTACCATTAATATGGTTACCAGGTATACCATGGGCCGGTATTTGAACACCAATGTATTGAGCAGGTCC